>NZ_WTVQ01000023.1 GCF_012910955.1 Aromatoleum diolicum | reverse complement strand
GGCGGGGGCGTTGCTCATTGTCTTCTCCATGGGGTTTCTCCTGCTCTTGTGTGGGGGCGCGCCGTTCAGGCGGCCCGCGGCAGGGTCTGGGGGTTGGCGCCGGTGGCCAGTTCGATGATCGCTTCCTGCGTGATCGGGGCGCCCGAATGGCCGCCGAGTTCGCCGACCAGTTCGCCTTCGCGCATCACCAGCACGCGGTCGGCGGTGCCGACGATCTCGGGCAGTTCGCTCGAGATCACGATCACGCCGACGCCGCGCTTCGCGAGGTCGTTGATGATCCGGTAGATCTCCGACTTCGCGCCGATATCGACGCCGCGCGTCGGCTCGTCGAGGATCAGCACGCGCGGCTTGATCTCCAGCAGGCGCGACAGCAGCACCTTCTGCTGGTTGCCGCCCGAGAGCGCACCGACATTCACGCGCGAGTTCGGCACGCGGATCGCCAGATCGCGGATCGCCGCGGCGGCCCGGTCACGCGCCTTCGCCAGGTTCAGCACGCCGCCGGTGCGGGCGTCGTCCGAGCAGGCACAGACGTTGATGTTGTCGCGCACGCTCATGTCGAGGAAGAGGCCGCGCCCCTTGCGGTCTTCGGTCAGATACACGACACCCGCGCGGATCGCATCCAGCGGGGTGCGTAGCCGCACCGGCACGCCATCGACGACCAGCTCGCCGCCGGTGCGCTCGTCGGCGCCGAAGATCAGGCGCGCGAGTTCGGTGCGGCCCGCGCCCACCAGTCCCGCAATGCCCAGCACCTCGCCGGCATGCAGGTCGAAACCGCAGCCGCGCACGCGCTTGCCGTCGCGCATGTCGCGTACCGCCATCACGACCTGGCCCGGTTCGTAGGCGCCGTGATCCTTCTTGTAGAAACCCGACAGATCGCGTCCCACCATCATCTGCACCAGCGACTCGGCCGACAGGTCGGCGCGATCCAGCGTGCCGACGTAGCTGCCGTCGCGCAGCACCGACACGCGGTCCGACAGCTCGTAGATTTCCGCCATGCGGTGGCTCACATACACAATGGCGAGGCCGTCGGCGCGCAACTGGCGGATCAGTTCGAACAGGCGATCGGTCTCCCGCGACGACAGCGGCGTCGTCGGCTCGTCCATCACCAGAATGCGCGCGTCGGCATGGATCGCACGGGCGATTTCGACCAACTGGCGCTCCGCGATCGACAGGTCGCTGACGACGGTGCGCGGCCCGAAGGACGCACCGAGCCTTTCCAGGATGCCGGCACAGGCGGCTTCCATCGCCTGCCGGTCGATACGACCGCCGCGACTCAACTCGCGTCCGAGATAGATGTTCTCGGCAACGCTCAGGCTCGCGCACAGCGTCAGCTCCTGATAGATCACCGCGACGCCCAGCGCCTTCGCCGACAGCGGCCCGTCGATCACCACCGCCTGGCCGTCGATGCGGATTTCGCCGCCGGCATCCGCCTGGTAGGCGCCGGAGAGGATCTTCATCAGCGTCGACTTGCCGGCGCCGTTCTCGCCCATCAGCGAATGCACCTCGCCGGGGTAGAGCGTCAGCGACACGTCGCGCAGCGCCCGCACCCCGGGGAAGGTCTTGGAGATGCCGCGCATCTCGAGCACGGGGCGGCGAGTGTTGTCAGTAGCGAGGTCAGTCGGCATCGCGCATTTCCTCCATCGAACGGGTCACGCTGCCGAGGATCTCGGCGCGCGGAGAGAAGCTGAAGAACATCGGCAGGCTCGCAGCGCCCACCGCACCGGCATCGGAGCCGAAGGAGCCGCGCATTAGGTCCGGCGCACCCCGCGCCTCGGGCGCGTTGTCGGACAGCGCCTGCGCAAGGCGGCGCTGCAGCAGGTCGATCAGCCCGCCATCGACATCGGCGTCGAACACCACCAGCGGCACGTCCAGCATGCACAGCGCGGCGCGCACGGCCGGGGCCAGCGCGTCGATGCAGTCCTCGACCCATTCCTCGACGGCCGGATGGTGGGCGCGGATGTGACGCTCGAGATCCGCGTGGCTTGTCACGTCAGCGCCGCAATACCGTAGATGGCGTGCCAGCGCATTGAGCGACGCCCGCGACAGCAGCAGGTCCCACTTTCCGGTGGGCGCCTGCGCCGACGGCAGGCGGCTCGGTGGCACCGGCATCACCGCGATGTCGCCAGCGTTGCCGGTCACGCCGCGCAGGCAGTCGCCATTGAGCGCCACGCCGCAGCCGATTACCGGCCCCATGAACAGGTAGATGAAGTCGTCGAACTCGCGCCCGCAGCCGTAGAACAGCTCCGCGATCGCCGCCGCGTTGCCGTCGTTCTCGCTGAACACCGGCAGCCCGGTCGCCTCGCCGAGTTCGAACGCGAAATCGACGTCGTCCCACGCACGGAAGTCCGGGTTGGCGAGATCCAGTTCCTTCAGCCACGCACCCAGGTTGAACGGCTGGGCGACGCCGATGCCGGCGAGCCGCTCACGCTCCTCGGCGGTGAGGACCTTGAGCACTTCCTCGATGTCGTCGAGCACCAGCTTCAGCGTCTCGTCGGGGGAGGGCAGGATGCGGTCATGCACCCGGCGCGCGAGGATCTGACCGCCGAAGTCGAGCAGCGCCGTCTCGATCGTGTCGCGGTCGAGTCGCACACCGATACCGAACGCGCCTTTCGGGTTCAGGTCGATCAGCGTCGCCGGCTGGCCGCGCTGCCCCTCGGTGCGGCGACCGGTGTAGACGATCAGGCCGCTCTCCTCGAGGGACTGGATGATGCTGCCGATGGCGGTGCTGGTGAGGTGGGTGCTGCGCGCGAGGTCGGCCTTCGAGGCCTCCCCGGAACGGCGCAGCACCTGCAGCAGCAGGCGTTCGTTGTAGCGGCGCAGCCGTACGGAGTTGCGGCCGCGCCCAATGGGAACAGTTGCCATGCTTGTCTCCTTCCACCCCGCTCATTGGCGGTGCTTATTAATAAATCAACTTGGTTTATTTAATGTCACGGGCTGCGGGTTGTCAAGGGAAATTTCTGCGAAAGCAGGAGTGGGGAGTGGCGGGGAGAGCGGGTTTGGGTGTGCGCCCGAACCGTCGCGATTCGCAGGGCTGGGCGCAGCAACAGCGGCTTGGCCGCGATGGGGCGTGATCTACCCTACGTAACTTAGAGGCGACCGCACGCCCCCCACGACTTGCTCTGCGGCGGAAATTGCCAGAATCGACTAAACTCCGCGTCATTTACCCTACGTGAATGAGACGCGCTCGTTCATGATGGACTTAACGACAAATTTCTAGGATTAACAGTTGGCCCCCAGCCACGACACAAAGGCATCCCCGATTGAGGCCGAACCTATGAAGGATGCTCCCGCTCGCCCATTCCTTCGTTGGGCAGGGAGCAAGCGTAAGCTCATCCCGGTCCTCCAAGAATACTGGAATCAATCGTTTGAAAGGTACGTTGAACCATTTATGGGGTCAGCGTGTTTGTTCTTTCACTTAAACCCAAGAGCGGGCCTACTAGGGGATATTAATGCTGAGCTGGTTGAGTGCTTTCTGCAAGTTCGGTCATACCCTCAAGCTATTCACGAAGAGCTGTCCTCATATAGTTACGGTCCAGAATTTTTCTACCAACTGCGCGCAAAAATTCCAGAAGAACTAACGGCGATTCAACGTGCGGCAAGATTTATCTACCTGACACGCTACTGTTTTAATGGTCTATACCGCACTAATCGATTGGGACGTTTTAACGTCCCTTTTGGTGGTGATCGCTCTGGAAAACTACCATCTTTGGAAGAATTAATCTCCACTTCCAAACGACTGGAATCAGTAGAACTAGTGTGCTCAGACTTTCTTGGCACAATTGAGCAGGTTAAGGCCGGCGATTTTGTCTATTTGGACCCGCCGTACTGGGTCGAAGGACGCCGCCGCACGAACCAATATGGGCCGAAAACATTTTGCGAAGATGACCTTGTCAGACTAGAAAGTGCCCTAAATCTAATCCATGTGCGCGGCGGACATTTCGTTCTCAGCTACGAAGACTGCGATGAGGCCCGAGAGATTAGTCGCTCTTGGAACATAAAGCAGATTCGCGTTAGGAGAAACGTCGCGGGGTTCGCGCAGCACAGGAGAATCGAAAGCGAGATGATCGCAACAAATATAGTCTAGCCAAGCGATGACAACGAGCCATATCGCTGTAATCAGCGACATCCACATCGGGCCCCTGGCTCGAAGCCAAGACCTCCTGCCGCCGGGAGTCAACGGTATCAGCGCGAGGGATGAAAAATTCATCCTTCAATTTGAGAAGTTTGTGCAGGCGAAGAAGATCACGGCAGACTATCTCGTGATCGCGGGAGACCTTTCATGCAAGGCGCAGCCGGACGAATTTATCCATGCGTCAACCGTCATGTCGAGGGTTGCGAACATCCTCAACGTCACAGATGACAAAGTCATGTACGTGCCGGGAAACCATGACGTCGACTGGGCAGTTCTAAATCTTGCCGGCAGCACAGCTGGGGGAGCTACCCAAGACCTCAGGTGGCGCCAACGCTATGACCCAATCACTGCAACCGAAAATCTGTTCATCAAGCGCACTCGAAGCGGTTCCGCAAGCTCATTCACCGGGCAACTCTTCGATCTTCCTTATGCGGGCTACTGGCGACATGGAGGGGCATTGTTCGCAGCGGTGAATTCGGCTGCCCATGACCGCCCTGCGGAAGAAAATCACCACGGCTTCATTCGACACGAAACCATCGAATGGTTGCGTGAAAATGTTCCTCCTCGCAGCGAAGAGGAAGAGATCCGATGCCTTATCCTCCATCATCATCTGATCCCGCACGGCAACCTGGGAGATGAAGCGAGAGACTTTTCGACTTGCCAAAATGGGGATCGGTTGCTTGAAGTAGTGCGGCAACTCGAATTTGATATTGTACTTCACGGTCACAAACACTATCCGAGATTTCAAACAGAACTCGTTGCATCGGACCACCCGATATTGGTGCTCGGTGCAGGCAGCTTTTGCGCGAGTTTGAACGGGTACGGAGGGGGAGTTCAAAACCAGTTTCATCTTCTCACCATTGAAGGGCGTTCGGGTGAAACGGGCAGAATTTTCGGTGAATTGCGAAACTGGGCCTATGTGCATCCGCTTGGGTGGACAGAGAACAAAAAGGTCTACACAGTAGTAGATCATCTGATTGGTTTTGGGGGGCCGCTTAACTGGCGCGAACTTGTTGCTGTACTGCAACAGCCAATTAGAGCGATGTCGGCTTCTGGGCAGATTTTCTGTCTGGATCAAGTCCCCGAAAGTAAGCAATTACGCTATGTATCCACGGAGACGGCGCGAAAGGCCATCGAAGACATCGCCAGGTCGGAGAATCTTGACGTCACTTGGGTTGATGAACCGCATTTTTCGGCGTACTTTCGCAGAGGAAGTATCGTATGAACGAGAGTAGCCTCAGGAATCTCTTTGAGGTCAACAACGCACGAACGCAATCGATCGAAGAGGTCGTCCGCACATTCGTTCCGTCGGACTCTTTCTGGCGCTTAGTGAACGGCAAGAATCACGTTGTTTTGGGCGCCCGCGGATCGGGAAAGACTGCTGTTTTGAAGATGCTCGCGCACGATCATTTCAGCCGGTTTGATGATCCAACGATCTCCGCACTTGTTGCCGGACGAAAGTTTATTGGAACTTTTGTTCCTATGCGCGCCGACTGGATTGGAACTCTAAAGAACAAGCCGTGGTATTCACTAGATGACAGCTTGCGTTCATTCCAGTGGCGATTAAACCTGTCGTGCTGCGCAGGTTTCATCAGTACAGTGGAAAGCTGTCTCAGGTCATATTGCCCGACTCAGGAACGAATTTTTAAGGAAAGAGATATCGCGGATATGTTGCGCCAATCCTGGGTGCCCAACGGAAGAGCCGTCGACAACCTTCGGGGATTGAGGACTGTCCTTGAGGATGTTGAATGGGAAGCTCAGGTAAACGCGCTATCCGCAACTACCCCAATACGCTGTGGTCCTGAAAAGCCAACGGGCGGAGTGTTTGACTCCGAGCTATTTGGCCCCATTAATCGCGGCATACAAATTCTGAAGCGGGTAATTGATTTTCCTGATGATGCGATTTGGGCGCTCGCTCTGGATGAACTCGAGTTTCTCGACGAAAGCCACCATGAGCTAATTAACACATTTCTCAGAGGGAAGAGTACTTTAGCATTTAAGCTATCGACGATGCCGTACTTCCATCACACGCTTAGAACACGAACGTCGCAACCCATAACCGCGGGCAACGACTTCGACTACGTCTATCTAGATAACGATCCGAGCATTCGGCGCACGGATCGGCGAGGCTGGACTGATTGGGCCAACGACGTTTTGTCGAGAAAAGTAGCGTTCGTAGAGGAGAGTCGGGCAGAAGAATTTAGCTTGACAAAATTACTGGGAAATGAGTCGCCGCTTTTCGATGAAAAGCCATCAAGTTGGCAACAAGACTCCTCGATGATGCTCTTGCTCAAGAAATTCGGTAATCGAGCGACAATCGAGCGAGCCCAACGACTATCTCCAAAAGCGTTTAAGGATCAAATTTCCAGGAAGATGCATGGAATGCTCCTTCTCCGAGATTATGCAGACCGCAGTGGAGGGCACAAGAAGCATCAGTTATACAGCGGACCAAAGTTATTCGCGTTGTGTAGCGATGCCAATCCGCGTCAGCTAATTCGGCTGTTCAACGAACTGACCCTCCGACGGGGTGCTGATAACGTCCTTGACGCAAAACGTCTAGTGAATCAGACCATTCAGTCACAATGCGCGATTAGTTTTTCTGGTGACATTCTTCAGAATGCCGCCACCGAAGAAGGAATCGGAGGGGAACTTCATGCCTTCATTAAGAACCTTATGGAGTACTTTCATTCTAGGTTCTACGATCAACAGCTCACTACAGATTATTATTACGCAATTAAGACGCCTAACGACGTAACCGATGAATTGTGGGAGTTAATTAGGCACGCAGTAGGCCTAGGACTAATGTTTCCAAAGGCGTCATTCACTCAGCCAGATTCACTTCCAGAACGAGGAAGTAGCGAGTTCGATATGGCATTTCGGTTGGCGCCAAAATACGGTCTTTTGCCTCGCAAGGGAAAACCGGTTCCTCTACTTGCCGCGTTGAAGAAAGGAAAGATGGCACCTGAACTGCACTGTTCATATCAGATGGATCTGCTGTAACACATGAAACCCTTCTTTCCGGAAATTTTCGTCAAGGATCAAATTTTAGAGGACATAGTTTCCACTAACTATGATCTCGCAATTTTCGCTTCCGGGTATGAGCAGCGCTGCAGTCAATGCGCGGAAGCGCTTGATTTTTCGCGTATCAAGAAGTGCCTCGTCCTTGGCTTTGAAGATGAGGTCATCAAGGAATCTCGACGAATAAACGATGATATTTTCCGAGCAAAAACCGGCTCCGATCCCGTTATTGCCGGCTCAAACTTCGTACAAATACTTTGCAATGTGATATTTGAAAGCGTATCCGAGTGTTTCTCGAGAGGTCAAAAGGCGAAATTGCTAATTGACTACTCATCAATGTATCGAGAGTGGTACGGATATGCTCTTTCACTGGCGTGCGAACTCGTCAGTTCGGGTGGGGAGATTGAGATCGATTTTGTATACTCCGCGGGAGTCTATCCTGAAAACTATAGGAGGGCACTCGAGGAGATCGTTTTGGAGAGCATTGCACCACTAATGGGAATGGAGGGACTGTCTGCCTCTCGAAGCAGTTCTGTCGCTATCCTTGGGCTTGGATTTTCTCCAGTGGCCGGTTTAGGCGCGCTAGAGCGGTTGCAACCCGACAAGGTGTTTTGTTTCCTTGCGAGTCCCGCGTCCTATGACAGGTATGTTCTTGTAAGCCGTGATAGCAACGAATGCTTAACGCGGCGCTCTTCTGCGGTTATCGAGTTGCCACTTCTAAGCCTGTCGGGCGCCTACCGAGGGTTGGTTGAACTTACGTGGCCTTATGTCGATAGACACCATATAAACATCCTTCCTATGGGGCCAAAACCCCATATCCTTGCCTCGATGCTTGTTGCCAAGACGTTTAGATCAGTTGCGTGCTTGTATGGCAGAATTAAGACACCATACGGAATTGACGTTGTTGCAGATGGGCGTTTTGGGATCAGTAAGGTGATGATTGGCGGTGCAAAGGTCTCGGATGATAGGGAAAACAGTCTCAATACCGGAATCTAATGAGCTAAAGGGGTCGTGCTCGAATTGATTTTTGGATAATGCGGTCGTTCACCGCGGCTCGGCTCGCTCGGTGCGCTGAAACGAAACCGCAACAGGTCCGTGCCGGACGGGCCGCACTACGACCGTTCCGGCCATCTTGTCGTGCCACCCTTGCCGGCGGTCATCGAAGACAACCCAGATGTAACCGAGACACAACGGGAGTGCCGAGACGAAGTAGCCGACGTAACGGATCACTAGTTGCATCGTCGTCGGGGCTTCGCCCGTTTTGGCGTCAAGAATCTGTGCCTTGATCGCCATCTTGCCTGGCGTGGCTCGTTTCGCGGACCAGAACCAGATCACTGCTAACGCCGGCAGAATGTACGAGACAAGCGCATCGACGGCGGGCGGTAGCGCGAAGCTGTTGTGCGAATCACCGAAGATCAACATTATCGGAATCAGGACGACCAATAGGAGCATGCTGTCGATGACCGACGCTCCGAGGCGAGGCCAGAAACCCACGTATTCGAGATCTTCAAACATACACTCTCCATATGACAACGTGAATTTTCATATGGTATAGGCGTTTGCGCCTCTGCGAGCTGATTGCACCAAATCAGGACCGCGACCGCGGGGCGAGCCACCGCGGCAAGTGCGGGGAGGCCCCGGGATGGCGCCGCCGTAGGGCGCCGGAGGAAGAGTGCCGGCTCAGGGGGACTGTCGGGTCAGGCAGTAGCGGCTGAAGTCGTGGCTGGTCCCGTCGCTTGCGGTCGGCTGAGCAAGGAAAGCGCCATTCCCGTCGCGGCAGGCCGCCGCCGCGCGCGCGAGGATGCGGTGGGCCGCAGTGGTGGGATGGATGTCGTCGGCGAACATCGAAACGCTGCAGTCGGCACCGGGCGAACCGGCAAATCCGGCAAAGCAGGGCACGGTGGCGTTGGTCAAGCCGAAGTCGCGGCCATCATGCAGGGTCGCGTCTTTGTGTACCGCCTGGAAGAGCTTATACACGTCGAGCCGAATCACCCGGATGCCCTTATCCGCTTCGAGCCGGCTCAGCAGCGGCGTCAGGGTGGCGTTGAAGACATGCGATGCGGCGGTGGCTTCGCCACTCTTGCCGAACTGGATCGCTTCAGGAATCTTGCCCATGTCCAGTACGTTGCCCACCAGGATGGTCCTTGCCCCTGCATCGGCCAGCCTCCCAACGGCTTGGGCGTAGCTTGCTGCAGCGTTGGCGATCGCGGCGTCGCGCAAGAACTTGTTCGGCAGAAGATACGCTGCATCGCGGATGTTGTTGCCGCCCGCGAGCACCACGTAAAGTGTCCCGCCGTCGGGGGCGTTCCCCCCGTTCAGCCCCAGGAACACATCGACCTGGGTCTGGACTCCGGCGGGAATGGGCAGGCCGAGGGGTTCGAAGAACCCCAAGGTCGAAGTCCGCGCGCCGGCGACGGCGAAGTTGTTGCCACCCGCGGCCGTCACGAAGAAACCGCCAAACGCGGCGCCGAGTGAGAAGCCCGAGGGCGCCACGCTGCTCGATGGCAGGCCCATCTGTCCCGCTAAATCCTCCACCCAGAGCGGACCGTCGGAGAATCGCCCTTGGTAATACGGCGTCCCGGGATTCGTCGGGTAGGGAAACGGGAACAATTGCAGGGCGAACAAGTGGGTGGTCATGGCTTGAAGGTTGCCGGTATCCGACAGGCTGTCGCCGAAGACGTACATGTCGGAAAACGGACCAGCCTGGGCGGCGACCGGCAAGGCTGCGCAGGCCGCCGCCAGGCAGATGGCGGAGAGCTGCTTCC
Source organism: Aromatoleum diolicum (assembly GCF_012910955.1). GTDB lineage: Bacteria > Pseudomonadota > Gammaproteobacteria > Burkholderiales > Rhodocyclaceae > Aromatoleum > Aromatoleum diolicum. The sequence continues at coordinate 66,547 of NZ_WTVQ01000023.1, read as the reverse complement.
GGATTTGCCTGGCAACAGAGTGGAGGCGTGGAATCTGCATGGTGCTTCTCCTTAATGGTGGCAAGGCCCCTCCGGGGTGAGGAGGCCGGCGTGTGCCCACCTCGTTTACCCATAGGCGGCAGGAGAAGAAAGTGCAATTCGCGTTGAAGTGACGGTGTGGGTTCGCACGTTCTGAAAGGGGCCGTGCTCGATTGATTTCTTAGACCGGCCCCGAGCCAAATGATGATCGAAGAATGTACCGGATTCGTTCCGCACACCGGCCGACATCGGCCCACATTGACCCCGTGCACGAACCCTCCGTGCAGCGGCCCGCAAGTGTCACTCAGCGCGCGGATACATCGATCGACTCATCCAGCGCACGCCAGTCCGGATGGATGAAAAGCGTCCCGTAAAGGTTCAGGGCCTGGATCACCTTGAGCAAGCCCAGGCGCCGGCCGTCGACGGTCGTGGCGCGCTTCATCAGATCCGTGCCATCGACCATTTCGGCGAGCAGCATGTGCAGGTGGCGGCCGGCGGGTCCCGGCTTGATGCAGCACGAGACCAGCCGGGTGACGCGGTCGTCGATGGCGACGCCCAGTTCGCCAAACGTCTCACGCGTCAGACCGGAGTCTCCGCGCGCGGCGATGCGCGAATCGATAGCCAGACGGATGTCGTCGATGCCGTGACGCACGGCAGGTTCGACCCGCCAGCGCAGGTCTCCCCCTTCCTGACGAGTGAGCTCGTTGGCGAGCGGGTCCCGCAGCGCCGCGGCACCTGCCGGCATGGTCACGGTGACGAGCGCAATTACGATGGCAACAGCAGGTGCGAAGGCATTCGGGCGCATCGGATTTTCTCCTGGCGGTCAGTTCATGCCAGCACGCTACGCCCCCATGCCTGAACCGGAACTGAATGGATTGATTGTCTCGGGAGAACGGGCTCATCACGGGTACGAACCCGCTGGCCACACTCCTTGCTACCATTACCCCTGGTTTTTAGGGAGACAGCCAGAATGAGATCGACATTTTCGCAAATCGCCGCTTGCATCATCTTTTCAGGCGCGGCGATCGCCACCGCGTCAGCCGGCGCCGCCGAGTCGATCGCCGCAGCCGAGGCCGCCGACAGCGCCGCGGCGAGGGCGCTCCTTGATCGCGCCGCCGCACGTTACCGCACGGACGGTGAAGCCGCATTGGCCGCGTTCAGTCGTGCCGGCGAATTCGTCACCGGGGACCTGTACGTCTATGTGCTGGGTTCGGATGGCGTCATGAAGGCGAGCGGGGGGCCGTCGATTAACCTGGTGGGCAGGAATATCAGCGATCTGAAGGATCCCGAAGGCAAGCCATTCGTCCGCGAAATACTGGACGGAGCGAAAGCCAACGGATCGGGCACCGTGAAATACCGCTGGCTTAACCGCCAGCATGGCAAGGCGGAGCAGAAAGTGGTCTATTACCAGTCCGTAGGCGACAGCATCATTGCCGTCGGCTACTACGTCCCGTACGCATCGGCGGAACAGGCCAAGGCAATGCTTTGGCGGGCTGTGCATGAAATCAACCAGGACCAGCAGGCTGCGATACGCAGTTTCAACGATCTCAACGGAGGTTTCGTCCAGGACGATCTCTACGTCTTCGTCATCGGTGTGGACGACATGAACATGTATGCCCACGGGGCACAGCCGCGGCTGATCGGGAAATATTCCAGGGATCTGCGCGACCCTGACGGTAAATTGTTCGTCCAGGAAATGATGCGCCGGAGCAAGGACGAGGATATTGCAGAGGTCGACTATCTCTGGCGGAATCCGGTCACCCAAAAGACGGCGATGAAGACTTCTTACGTCAAACGGGTGGGACGCTATCTCGTCGGTGTCGGCGCCTACGCGAAAGAGTGATGGTTTGGCGTTCGCGTAGTGGTTTTGCCCCCGCCACGCGTGCATGCTCCGATCCCCCTGCGCATCACGCGTTCGCCGTCAGCATCTGCGCAATATCCGGATCCCGGCTGAACGCATCCGAAAAGTAATTTACGAAGCTGTTGATCTTCAGTGAGGGCCGGCGGGCAGGCTGGAAGACGACGTTCAGGGGCAGGGGAGGCGGGCGGAAGCGGGTGAGGATGGATTTGACGCGGCCGACGCGGAGGTCGTCGCCGACGGTCCAGACGGGCGAATAGCTGATGCCGAGCCCTTCGCAGACCGCCTGCCGGATCGCTTCCGAGCTGTTGGACTGGAAGTTGCCGTCGACGCGGACCATGTGCAGTTTGTCAGCGGCGTCGAGATAGATCCACTCGTTGATGTTCGCGAGGCCGGTATAGACGAGGCAGTTGTGCTGCAGCAGTTCGTCGGGATGCTGTGGTTCGCCGTGCTTTTCGAGGTAGGCCGGTGAGGCGAGGGTGGCGCGGTGGGCGGTTCCGATGCGGCGGGCGATCAGGCGGCTGTCCTTCAGTTCGCCGACGCGGAAGGTGACGTCGATGCCGGCCGCGACCAGGTCGACGAAGCCGTCGTCGAGCTGCAGGTTGACCTTGATCTTGGGGTAGCGGTCGTAGAAGGCCTGCAGGCGCGGCACGATGTGCAGGCGGCCGAAGGCGACAGGGGCGGCGACGCGCAGGACGCCGCCGATTTCGTGCTCGGCGCGATGCACTTCGATGCGCGCTTCCTCGAGCGTGTCGAGAACTTGTCGGCAGCGTTCGTAATACAACTGGCCGGCTTCGGTGAGCGAATGGCTGCGCGACGAGCGCACGAGCAATCGCACCCCGAGCAGGGCTTCGAGCGCCTGTACCTGTTTGCTGACGGCGGACTGGGTGGTGCGCGCCTCGCGCGCGACGGCGGAAAAATTTCCGGTTTCCACGACCCGCACGAAGGTTTCCATGAGGCGCATGCGGTCCATCGTTGCTCCATAGTATTCCTGCGGAGAATAGATGCTATCACTGCAACGGACTACTCAGCGATTCCAGGCATGGACATAATTGCACCAGCCCGATCAGCCGTCTGATGCAAGTCTTTCAACTCCCAGTTACCAACGGAACCCGACACCATGAACGCTCCCCTCCCGCATGCCGTCAGCAACGGCGCCGAAATCGATCACCGCAAACTCTTCCAGCCCGCGCGCATCGGTGCCATCGAAGTCGCCAACCGCGTCGTCATGGCGCCGCTGACGCGCAGCCGCGCCGATGAGGCGGCTGGCGACATTCCGGGCAGCGCAATGAACATCGAGTACTACCGGCAACGCAGCAATGCAGGCCTGATCATCAGCGAAGGCACGCAGGTGTCGCCGGCGGGCAAGGGCTACATGGCCACACCGGGGATCTATTCGGACGCGCAGGTCGAAGGCTGGAAACCGATCGTGAAGGCGGTGCATGAGGCGGGGTCGAAGATCGTCGCGCAGATCTGGCACGTCGGCCGGATCACCCACCCCGATCTCACGGGCGGCGCCCATCCGGTTGCACCGTCGGCCATCCAGCCCAGGACCATCGCCTATACGCGCAATGGCAAGGTCGACGTTCCGCAGCCGCGTGCGTTGAGCGTCGAAGACATCGCCAGCGTGGTGGATGAATTCCGTCATGGCGCGGCGAATGCGATCCGCGCCGGCTTCGACGGCGTCGAAATCCACGGCGCCAACGGCTACCTGATCGACCAGTTCCTGCGCGACGGGGCGAACAAGCGCACCGACAGCTATGGCGGATCGGTGGAAAACCGCGCCCGTTTCGCGCTCGAAGTCGTGGATGCCGTGATTGCCGAAGTCGGTGCCGGCCGCGTCGGCATTCGCCTGTCCCCGGTCACCCCTGCCAACGACCTGTCGGACAACGACCCGCAGGCGGTGTTCGGCTATCTGGTGGAAGAGCTGAACAAGCGCGGCATCGCCTTCATCCACTTCGTCGAAGGCGCGACCGGCGGCTCGCGCGAGCTGCCGGGCTTCGACTATGCCTGGGCGCGCAGGACGTTCAAGGGTACCTACATCGCCAACAACGGCTATGACGGCGCAATGGCCATCGCGGCGGTCGAGTCGGGCAGGGCGGACGCGGTGTCCTTCGGCCGCATGTTCATCGCCAACCCGGACCTGGTGCAGCGCCTGAAGCGCAATGCACCGCTCAACACGCCGAACCCGCAGACCTTCTACGCGCCCGGCCCGGTCGGCTACATCGACTATCCGACGCTGGAGTCGGTCGCGGCTTAATCCGCATCTGCACCACGGGCGGGCCCGCGCCGCGCGCCCGCAGTGCCCGGAGCCGAGAACTCATCCGCGTGCATTCCATCTAAATGAGTCCAACAACTCGAAGAAGGAGCGTTCCATGCACAGCGCGACGAAGACCTTGACGGTTCTGGCCAGTTCGTTCTTCTTGTGGGGCGCAGCGACAACGACCGCGGTCGGCGCCGACATGTCGTTCTTTATCACCAGCGTCGGAACGGGCGATGGGGCCAATCTCGGCGGCCTCGATGGCGCGGATCGGCATTGCCAGTCGCTGGCCGCCGCGGCCGGTGCCGGCAAACGGACCTGGCGCGCCTACCTGAGCACCCAGGCGGCGGCGCTTGGCGACGCCAATGCGGTTCATGCGCGCGACCGGATCGGCAGCGGCCCCTGGTTCAACGCCAAGGGGGTGCTGATCGCCAACAACGTCGAGGAACTCCACTCGCCCAATGCCAATTTGACCAAGGAATCGGCGCTCGACGAGAAAGGCGCGATGGTCAATGGGCGCACGGAGAAACCCAACCGGCACGACATTCTCACCGGCTCTCGCCCCGACGGGACGGCGTTTCCGCCCAGCCCGCCGTTCGCGGACATGACGTGCGGCAACTGGACGAAAAACGGTGATGAGGGCGCTGCGATGACCGGGCATCACGACCGTGCCGGGCCCGTATCGCACAGCTGGGCGACGTCTTGGAACTCCGCTCACATGACCCGCGACGGCTGCAACCAGACGGCGTTGCGCGGAACCGGAGGCGATGGCTTGTTCTACTGTTTTGCGGAGAAGTAGCAGGCTTGCGGGACGTCACGGCCGCCGCGCAAGCCCCGGACCTGGAGCTTGCGCGGCGGTCACGATCGCCCGGCAGCACGCTCGAGCACCCGCGCCGCGCCCAGCAAGCCGGGGTAGGGCGCGTGGATCACGTAGGTCGGGATCGACGCCAGATATTCGCTGAAACGCCCTTTGTGCTCGAAACGCTCGCGAAAGCCTGAGCGGGCGAAGAACGCGCCCAGCTTCGGCACGATGCCGCCGCCAATGTAGATGCCGCCACGCGCGCCGAGCACCAGCGCGAGGTTCGCGGCGATGGTGCCGAGCAGGGCGCAGAAGGTATCGACGGTGGCCACGCACAGCAGCGAACTGCGCGCCAAGGCGCGGCGGCTGATTTCCGCGGCGCTCAGCGGCTCCGCGGTGTGGCCTGCCACGGCGGCTTCGGCTTCATACAGGGCCACCAGGCCGGGGCCGGACAGCACGCGCTCGGCGGACACGTGGGGGTAACGGGTCGCGAGCCACGCGATCAGCGCGGCCTCGTGCGAATTGCTTGCGGCGAGCGTGACGTGACCACCTTCGCCGTCGAGGGGCACGTAGTCGCCGCCGCAAGGGATGAGGCCCGAAACACCAAGTCCGGTGCCGGCGCCGAGCAGGCCGATTGCGCGTTGCGCGACCGGTTCGCCGCCGCCGATCTGAACGACATCCGCTTCCGCCAGCGCCGGGAGAGACATCGCGAGCGCGGTGAAGTCATTGATGACCTGCAGGTGTTCGAGCCCCAGCCGCTCGCGCAGGGCGTTGATCGAAAACGCCCAGTCATGATTGGTCATCTTGACGAAGTCGCCGTCGACCGGGTTCGCGATGCCGAAGGCGCACCAGCGCGGGCGCGGGAGCGCATTTTCCGCAAGGTAATGTTCGATCGCTTCGGCGGGACCGGCGAAGTCGGCGCAGGGCAGGGTGCGCATCGCCGCGATTTCCCGCCCCGGCGCCGTGATCAGCGCGAAGCGCGCATTGGTGCCGCCGATGTCGCCGACGAGGCGCGGAAAGGTGTCGGGGGATCCTGAGAACATCCGTATTCCTTAGATCAATTCAGTGCAAACGGAATGCGCCGATCGGGCGGAGCCGTCAGATTTCCTCGTGCCAGGACAGGCCGTCGCGCGACAGCAACGCGCTCGACGCGGCCGGGCCCCAAGTGCCGGCGGTGTAGGGCTTGGGTCGTTCGCCCGTGGCATCCCAGCCGGCGAGGATGGGTTCGACCCAGCGCCACGCGGCTTCCTGTTCGTCGCGCCGCACGAACAGTGTCAGATTGCCGCGCATCACGTCCATCAGCAAGCGTTCATAGGCTTCGAGGCGGCGGCTGCGGAAGGCCTCGGCGAAATCCAGGTTGAGGCGCACCGGCTGCAACTGCATCACGTCGCCGGGCTGTTTGGCGAGTAGGTGCAGGTCCACGGTCTCTTCCGGCTGCATGCGAATCACCATGCGATTGGCGTGGAGGGGCGAGGCCGGGATGCCGAAGATCGAATGCGGCACGGAGCGGAAGTTGATGACGATCTCGGCGACCTTGTCCTGCATGCGCTTGCCGGTGCGCAGGAAGAAGGGCACGCCGGCCCAGCGCCAGGTGTTGATCTCGGCCTTCAGCGCGACGAAGGTTTCGGTGCGGCTGTCGGCGGCGATGCCGGATTCTTCCAGATAGCCCGCCACCGGCTGGCCGCCGCTGGCACCGGCGCGGTACTGGCCGCGCACCGAACGCGTGGCAACGTCGCCGGCGGTGAAAGGGCGCAGCGCGCGCAGGATCTTGAGCTTTTCGTCGCGTACCGCGTCCGGGTTGATCGACGCGGGCGGCTCCATCGCGACGATGCACAACAGTTGCAGCAGGTGGTTCTGCACCATGTCGCGCATCGCGCCGACGCGGTCGTAAAAGTCCCCGCGCGCCTCGACACCGACCTGTTCGGCAACGGTGATCTGCACGTCGCGCACCCATTCGCGCCGCCACAGCGGTTCGAACAGCGCGTTGCCGAAGCGCAGCGCGAGGAGGTTCTGCACCGGCTCCTTACCCAGGTAGTGATCGATGCGGTAGATCTGCTCTTCGCCGAAATACTGACCGACCTCGTCGTTGATCTGGCGCGACGAGGCGAGATCGTGCCCAAGGGGCTTTTCCAGCACCACGCGGCTGTCGCTGCCGATGAGGCCCGCGGCTTCCAGATGGCGGCTGATGGCGGAGAAAAGCCCCGGGGCGGTCGATAGATAGAACACGCGCTGCCCGTCGGGGCGTGCCGCCAGTTGCTCGGCGAGCGCCGCGAAGCTGTCGCCCTGGAGCGCATCGACCGGCGCATAGGCGAGGCGGGCGGCGAAAGTCTGCCAGTCCTCGCCCCTGAAATCGCGGCCCAGGAAGCGCTCCGCCTGTTGGCGGGCAAGGCTCCGGTAGCCCTCGTCATCGAGCGCGTCGCGGGCGGTGCCGATGATGCGCGCCTGCGGCGACAGCAGCCCGTCGCAATGCAAGTGATAGAGCGCCGGCAAAAGCTTGCGCATTGCCAGGTCGCCGGTGCCGCCAAAAATGACCAGATCGAGGGTGCGGGTAGTAGCCATGAGAGACCTCGTGTAGAGTCTGCGCTCCAAAGCGCTTTCGGTTGAAAGTTTGGAATAACACTACACAAAAAGCAATGCGGCGCAAAGAAAATACACAAGACAATACGGCGTGAACGGTTCTGGCGACGTGCTCTGAAAATTCCTTTATGCAGCAATGTTTTGCTTACACCGCGGACGCTTACGTCTCAAAGCAATTTCATTTGCATTGAAAATTACACGTGCGCCTGTTCCAAAACTACAAAAAAATTTGCCTTTGTTTCGTAGCATTACTACACTTCGCAGCAACTCGGGTCAGTGACCAGCAAAAGCGCTTCGGGTGTTGGCTTCGGCCGCCGCGGAGCCGGTGCCTGGATCGATCGCAGAGGAACGGCTTACCTCGGATTTTTCTGCCCTTCGCGAGTGCTCACAGAGGCGCCACGGGCGGCAGTGCAGCAATCATTAACGGTAGAGGAGACAAACAAAATGATGACCAAGCGCACCGCAATCGCTATCGGTATTGCCCTCGCGTTCTGCGGCAGCGCGACTGCCGCGGAGGATGGCAAGTCGCAGCGGGTTGAAGAGCTGGAAGCGCGTATCGCCAAACTGGAAGAGCAGTTGCGTGCGGTGACGTCCATGGCGCAGCAGGCCAATGAGGTCGCCCGCAAGGCGGACACCACCGCTTCCGCCGCCAAGGCCGCGAGCGAGGTGCCGGCGCCGCTTACCAAAGGCGCTGCGGAAACCGCATCGTCCTTCGAGTTCCACGGTTACGCGCGCTCGGGCACGGTGTCGAACAGCGACATGTTCACCGTCAAGGGCGTGGGCCCCTACATCACGCCGGCGGGCAATCTGGGTGGTGCGGTGGGCCGTCTGGGCCTGGAGACCGATACCTACGCCGAGGCGAAGATGCTGAAGAACTTCCGCTCGGAAGACGGCAGCTGGGCGACCTTCGGATTCATGCTCGCCGACGGCGTCAACAGCAATAACGACTGGACCGGTGGCGAGAACGGCATCAACGTTCGCTGGGCCTATGCCGAAATGGGCAATCTGCCGACCTTCAAGGGCACTGCGCTGGAGAATGCGACGATCTGGGCGGGCAAGCGCTTCGACAAGAAGAACTTCGACATCCACTTCTTCGATAGCGATTTCGTCTTCCTCTCCGGCACCGGCGCGGGGGTCTACGATGCCCAGGTGACGCCGGACTGGAAAACCAACGTGTCGGTGTACGGTCGCGACTTCCTCAATGAGGACGACGAAGGCATCAAGAGCTACGTCTTCACAATGAACAACTACGTCGGCAACTGGCAGTTCATGCTGAACGGCATGCATGCGAAGAACAACGACGTGAACGGCAGCGACCGTGCGACCAGCGGCTTGCACGGCCTGTTCGCCTACCATGCACCGAGTTTCTACGGGTTTGCCGATGGCTTCTCGAAGACCGGCGTGCTGGCAGGGCGGGGCCTGGGGGCTGAGGTCAAGCGGCTCGGCGCGGTCGGCAATCTGCTGGAAGACGCTCAGGCCTTGCGCGTGATGAGCTTCGGCGTGACCGATCTCGCGCCCAACTGGAAAGTCTCGCCGGCGCTGATGGCGGAAGTCAGCAAGGATCGCTTCAACAAGGGCGACGAGTACAAGTGGGCGTCCGCCAACCTGCGCTTCACCAACGCCATCAACAAGAACTTCGCGATGCAGTACGAAGGCAGCTTCCAGTACATGGACCTAGACAGCACCTTCACGCAGGCGAAGGGCAATTTCTACAAGCTGACCGTCTCGCCGACCTTCAAGCTCGACACCGGTGGGGGTTTCTTCGCGCGTCCCGAATTGCGCCTGTTCGCCACGTGGATGGGCTGGGACAAGGATCTGAACGGCTTTACCTACGACGGCGGCGCGAACGAGGGTTTCGGTAGCACCAAATTCACCGGCGACAGCAAGTGGCTGGTGGGTGCGCAGATGGAAGTGTGGTTCTGAGCCCGCTGGCCTGACCCCGATCTGCTTCGCGGCGTGGCCAAGGTGCGCAGCCAGCGCTATCCTGCCAAGGGGCTCCCCGGCGCAGTCCGGGGCTTACCCGGCGGGGGATTCCTGACCGATGGCCTTCCCCCGGCTGCGGCGTGCGGCGGCCGGAGGCGGGCCGTCGGTGTCGCCCAGGGCGATGCAGGGTTCGCCGAGCTTGTGCAGTTCGGGCAGCGGCTTGCCGGCGAGGACGCCGACGACGAGATCCGCGATTGCGCGGCCGGACGATTCGCCGGTCGGCTGGATCACGCCCGTCACCTTGTAGGTCAGCGGGATTTCGGTGGGAATGCCGTCATAGACGATCAGCGACATGCCCTTGCCGGGCTTCCAGCCGCTGTCGCCGAGGGCGCGCAACGCACCGACCCCGGCGACATTGTTGTCGACCAGCAGCGCGGTTGGCGGCTCCTTCAGCGCCAGCAATTTGCCGACAGCCTGATAGCCGCCGATGCGATCGAGCGATGCTTCGAGGATCAGCTCGGGATCGGGTTCGATGCCGGCTGCACGCAAGGCGATGACGAAGCCACGATAGCGCTGCATGGCGAAGTTGAGCTCCAGCGGGGCATGGATGAGGGCGATGCGGCGATGGCCCAGTGCGACCAGGCGCTCGACCGCGAGCTTGCCGCCGGCCTCGTTATCGAAGTCGAACCACGCGTAGGGCGTGCGGCTGTGCGTCCGCCCGTAGGCGACGAAGGGGAAGTTGCGTTCCTGCAGGAAGCGGATGCGCGGATCATCGACGCGGGTGCGCGCGACGACCAGCGCATCGACACGGCGACCGTCGATCAGGCGGCGATAGGTGTCGAGTTCGACATCCGGCCGCGACGAATGGATCAGCAGGTCGAGCTTGTGTTCCGCGAGCCCTTCGGTCATCCCCGACACCACTTCGCCGAAACGGATGTCACCGATGTCGCTCGCGCCAAACGGATACACGATGCCGACCGCGTCGGCCCGGCCCGTGGCGAGCTGGCGCGCCTGCGGGTTGGGCTGGTAGCCGAGCTTCTTCGCGGCCTCGACAACCCGCCCGCGTGTGGCTTCGCTGACATCCGAGTAACCGTTGAGCGCCCGGCTCACGGTGGTTTGCGACAGTCCGAGCGTCTCGGACAGCATCTTCAGATTGACCTTCATCCGCATTCCCTCTGCCTGTTTCAGGCACTGATGGGCCGGTCCCGACCGGCCCGCTTGATGACCGAAGTCTAACGAGTTCTGGAAATTGCATCGTGCGCTCGAAAAACAGTTTACATCCAAAGCGCTTCGGATTACGATCCAAACCGCTTTGGAAGATTTTATAAGTTCATCAGAAAACTTCATCAACAGCGGATTTTCGATGCCTTCCGCGATGCCTTCGGGCGCGGAGCGGCACGCCGGCAACAAGCGAGGAGCCTGATCTTGGAAACGAAGTGGTGGCACGACGCCGTCGTGTATCAGATCTACCCGCGCAGCTTCTGCGACGCCAACGGCGACGGCATCGGCGACCTCGCGGGCATCATCGGCAAGCTCGATTACCTGCAGACGCTGGGCATCAACGTAATCTGGCTGTCGCCGGTGTTCCGCTCGCCGATGGACGACAACGGCTACGACATCTCCGACTACTGCGACATCGCGCCGGAGTTCGGCACGCTCGCCGAGATGGACACGCTGATCGCCGAAGCCGCACGGCGCGACATCCGCATCGTGATGGACCTGGTGGTCAATCACACTTCCGACGAGCATCCGTGGTTCGTCGAGGCGAAGAAGTCGGAGGACAACCCGTACCGCGACTACTACATCTGGCGTGCGCCGCAGGCTGACGGCTCGGCGCCGGATACGCAGCGCTCCTACTTCGGCGGCAGCGCCTGGGAATTCGACGCGGCGACCGGCGAGTCCTACTTTCACCTGTTCTCGAAGCGCCAGCCGGATCTGAACTGGGCGAATACCAAGGTCCAGCAGGAAGTGCATCGCATGATGAACTGGTGGCTGGATCGCGGCATCGGCGGCTTCCGCATGGACGTGATCGACCTGATCGGCAAGGACGTCGATGCCGGCATCACGACCAACGCGCCGCGGCTGCATCCGCTGTTGCGCGAGATGAACGCCGCGACCTTTGGCGACCGCGACGTGCTGACGGTGGGCGAGGCGTGGAGCGCGACGCCCGAGATCGCGAAGCTCTACTCCGACCCGCTGCGCCACGAGTTGTCGATGGTGTTCCAGTTCGAGCACATCACGATCACGCACGACCCCGTCGAGGGGAAGTGGAAGCCGCGTGCCTTCGACCTGCGCGAGTTCAAGAAGGTGATCACAAAATGGCAGACCGCGCTTGCCGACACTGGCTGGAACTCGCTGTTCTGGTGCAACCATGACCTGCCGCGTGCGGTGTCGAAGTACGGCGACCCGGGGCGCTACCGCGTCGAGTCGGCGAAGATGCTCGCGACCGCGCTGCATTTCCTGAGGGGCACGCCCTACGTCTATCAGGGCGAGGAAATCGGCATGACCAACGTGCGTTTCGAGTCGATCGACGACTACCGGGACATCGAATCGCTGAATCTGTACCGCGAGCGCACCGCAGCGGGCGTGTCGCACGCGGCGATGATGGAAGGCATCTACGCCAACGGCCGCGACAACGCGCGTACGCCGATGCAGTGGGACGCGAGCGACAACGCCGGTTTCTCAAGCGGACAGCCGTGGCTGAAGGTGAATCCCAACTACTGCGAGATCAACGCCGCCGCGGCGCTCGCCGATCGGGACTCGATTTTCCATCACTACCGCCGGCTGATCGCGCTGCGCAAGGCGCACCCGGCGATCGTACATGGCGACTACCGACCGCTCTTCGAGGCGCATCCGCAGGTGTTCGCCTACGAACGCCGCCTCGGCGACGAGCGCATCGTGGTGATCAACAACTTCACTGCGCAGCCGGTCGAGCTGGAACTGCCGGCCGGCCTGCGCGGTATCCCGGGCAAATGCCTGGTGAGCAACTACACCCCCTGCAGCGAACTGGGCAACGACCTCGTGCTGCAGCCCTACGAATCCTTCGCCATCGCGCTCGACGCGCGGGCGGCCTGACGAGAGGAATCCCCAAAATGACAGAACAAGGCAAGAAGACGGTGAAAACGCAGTGGTGGAAGGAGGCGGTCGCCTACCAGATCTACCCGCGCAGCTTTATGGACTCCAACGGCGACGGCATCGGCGACCTCAATGGCATCACCGCACGCCTCGACTATCTCAAGTCGCTCGGCATCGACGTGATCTGGATCTGCCCGATGTACAAGTCGCCCAATGACGACAACGGCTACGACATCGCCGACTACCAGGCAATCATGGACGAGTTCGGCACGATGGCCGACTTCGACCGCTTGCTGGAGGAGGTGCACGCCCGCGGCATGCGCCTGATTCTCGACCTGGTGGTCAATCACACCAGCGACGAGCATCCGTGGTTCATCGAATCGCGCTCGTCGAAGGACAACCCCAAACGCGACTGGTATGTGTGGCGCGACGGCAAGGGTGGCCGTGAGCCGAACAACTGGGAAAGTATCTTCAAGGGCTCGGCATGGAAATACGACGAGACCACGGGCCAGTATTTCCTGCACCTCTTCTCGACGCGCCAGCCCGACCTGAACTGGGAGAACCCGGAGGTGCGCACCGCGATCAACGACATGGTGCGCTGGTGGCTGGACAAGGGCATCGACGGTTTCCGCCTCGACGCCGTGAGCCACATGAAGAAGGTGGCCGGGCTACCCGACATGCCGAACCCGCAAGGGCTCGACCATGTGTCCTGCCTGGACATGCACATGAACGTCGACGGCGTGCTCGACTACATGGACGACCTGTGCCAGAACAGCTTCGCCGACTACGACATCATGACGGTGGGCGAGGCCAATGGCGTGTCCGCCGATCAGGCGCGCGATTGGGTCGGCACCGACCGCAACCGCCTCAACATGATCTTCCAGTTCGAGCACCTGCACCTGTGGGCGCAGGACCCGAAGGCGGCGCTGGACGTCGTCGCGCTGAAGAAGGTCTTCTCGCGCTGGCAGGGCACGCTGCATCAGGTCGGCTGGAACGCGCTGTTCCTCGAGAACCACGACATCCCGCGCATCGTGTCGAAGTGGGGCGATGTCGAGCACTACTGGCGCGAGAGCGCGACCGCGCTCGCGACAATGTATTTCCTGATGGAGGGCACGCCCTTCATCTATCAGGGCCAGGAGATCGGGATGACCAACACCCGCTTCGACGGCATCGAGGACTTCAACGACGTGTTCGCGAAGAACGAATACGCGCTGCAGCGGGCGCAGGGCGTGCCGGCCTCCGACATCATCGCCGGGCTGGCGGTCACCTCGCGCGACAACTCGCGCACGCCGATGCAGTGGGACGCCACGGCCAACGCCGGTTTCACCGGCGGGACACCGTGGCTGAAGGTGAATCCGAACTACCCGGCGATCAACGTCGCGCAGCAGGAAGGCGACCCCGATTCGATCCTGAATTACTACCGCCGGCTGATCGCGCTGCGCAAGGCCGAACCGGCGCTGGTGCACGGCCGCTATGCGCTGCTGCTGGAGAGCGATCCGCAGATCTACGCCTACACGCGCACGCTGGGCAGCGAGCAGATCGTCGTGATGGCCAACCTGACCGGCAGGGAAGCGCGCTGCGAGCACCACGGTTTCGCGCTGCGCCACGAAGACCTGCTGCTCGCGAATTACCCGGTCGCGCCGCACGAAGACACCCGCCGGCTGACGCTGCGCCCCTTTGAAGCCCGCGTCTATCGCGTGAGCTGAGCCGGCACCGAACACACACTACCGAAACTCAAGATTACGGAGGAGACACCACCATGAAGAAACTGCTACCCGCCGCGCTTGGCGCCCTGTTGTTCGCGGCACTTCCCGCCGCGCATGCCGACACGCTCAAGATGGCGTGCAACATCTCGGGGGCGATGAAGCCCTTCTGCGAGCACATCAAGCAGCGTTTCGAACAGGAAACGCCGCACAAGCTCGCGTTCGTCGAAATGCCCGCCGCATCCGACGAGAAACTTGCGCTGTTTCAGCAGATCTTCGCCGCCAAGGACGGCAACGCGGTCGACGTATTGTCGATCGACGTGATCTGGGTCGGCCTGCTGGACAAGCACATGCTCGACCTGACCGACAAGGTGAAGGACCTGGAGCCGGCCTTCTTCCCCAACAACTGGAAGAACAACATCGTCAACGGCCGGATCAAGGCCGTGCCGGGACAGGTCGATGCCGGGATGATGTACTACCGCAAGGACCTGCTGGAAAAGTACAAGGAGCAGCCGCCCAAGACCTGGGAAGACCTGACCCGCATCGCGACGAAGATCCAGAAGGCCGAGCGCGACGCGGGGCAGAAGAACTTCTGGGGCTTCGTGTTCCAGGGCAAGGCCTACGAGGGCCTCTCCTGCGACGTGATGGAGTGGGTTGCGTCCTACAACGGCGGCACTTTCGTCGACGCCGCCGGCAACGTGACGATCAACAACCCGAAGGCGGCGAAGGCTCTGAACACCGCCGCGAGCTGGGTCGGCACGATCGCGCCGAAGGGCGTGATGGGTTACCAGGAAGAGGAGTCGCGCGCGGTGTTCCAGAACGGCGACGCGCTCTTCATGCGCAACTGGCCCTACGCCTACCTGCTGACGCAGGACGCGACCAGCCCGGTCAAGGGCAAGGTCGGCGTGCTGCCGATCCCGAAGGGCGGCGAGGACGGCCTGCATGCCGCGACGCTCGGCGGCTGGCAGTGGGGCGTGAGCGCGTACTCGAAGAACCCGGATGCGGCGGTGAAGCTGGTGCGCATCCTCTCGGAAGCCGATACGCAGAAACGCGCCTTCATGCTGCTGGGCATTCCGCCCGCGCGCATCGATACCTACCAGGATGCCGAAGTGCAGGCCAAGGCGCCGTACCTCGCGGAGTTCAAGGACGTGTTCGCGAATGCCGTGCCGCGTCCCTCGACCGCTACGCGTTCGCAGTTCCCGAAGGTGTCGAAGGCGATGTTCAACGCCGGCTACGACGTGCTGAGCGGCCGCGCGACCGGCGAGCAGGCGGTGGCCGACCTCGAGGACAAGCTCAAGCGCATCAAGGGCAGGGAATGGAAGTAAGCAGGGAGTCGACGTATCGGCATCCGTAATGCCGGCGGGGCCGAGCGAAGGTCCGGCCCCGCCGATCGGCGTACGCAATCGCCTGTCGCGCCTTTCGAACCTATAACCAACGAAAGGCGCGCGCCTCGCGGATGCCCGTCGAACCTTTGGAGGAAAAATCAATGAGTCACAATTCCGAGAGCCTGCTGCCATCGGCTGCAGTCGCGCCCCCGGCGCCCGCGCAGGCGGCCCCGGCGAAAGCCACGGGCCGCAAGCGCAGCCTGCAGCAACGGCGCGCCCGTGCCGCCTGGCTGCTGGTCGCCCCCGCGCTGATCCTGCTGTTCGCCGTCGCCGGTTGGCCGCTGCTGCGCACGCTGTTCTACAGCTTTACCGACGCCGCGATGGATACCCCCGAGGAGTACAACTTCGTCGGGCTGGCGAACTATCTCGACTTCGCCGACGGCGAGCGCTTCGGCGTCCTCGCCGACCCGCTGTGGTGGCAGGCGGTCGGCAACACGCTGTGGTTCACGGCCTGCTCGGTGTCGCTGGAACTGTTCTTCGGCATGCTGCTCGCGTTGCTGATGAACGAGAAGTTTCGCGGGCAGGGTCTCGTGCGTGCGGCGATCCTCGTGCCGTGGGCGATCCCGACGATCGTGACGGCGAAGATGTGGGGCTGGATGTTCCACGACCAGTACGGCGTGATCAACGACCTGCTGCTGCGCGTCGGCCTGATCGAGACGCCGCTCGCGTGGATCGCCGAACCGACGCTGTCGATGTGGGCGGTGGTGATCGCCGATGTGTGGAAAACGGTGCCCTTCATGGCGCTGATGCTGCTCGCCGCGCTGCAGATGATCCCGTCCGACCTCTACGAGGCGGCGCGTGTGGATGGCGCGACCGCGTGGCAGCGTTTCCGCCGCATCACGCTGCCGCTGATCATGCCGGCGATGATCGTCGCGCTGATCTTCCGCGTGATGGATGCGCTGCGCGTGTTCGACCTGATCTACGTGCTGACTTCGAACAGCGAGGCGACGATCTCGATCTCGGGCTACGCCCGCGAACAGATGGTGTCCTTCCAGGAGATGGGGGTCGGTTCGGCCGCGTCGGTGCTGGTGTTCATGATGGTTGCAGGCATCGCCGCATGCTTCCTGTGGATCAACCGCTTCAGCCACGAAGGCAAGGAGGCCGGGCAATGAAACTCACACGCCAACAGAGAGAGCTGGGCGCGAAATTCTGGATCTACCTGGCGGCCCTGATCGTCAGCGTGATCTGCGTGTTCCCGTTCTACAACGCGATCCTGACCTCGCTGCGCACAGGGCAGGATCTGTTCCTGACGAACTACCTGCCGACCACCTTCCACTGGGAGAACTACGTCAATGCGCTGGGCGAGAACGGGGTCGGACGCAGCCTGTTGAACTCCTTCCTCGTCGCGACGGTGACGGTGGGGATCTGCCTGATGGTGTCGATCACCGCGGCCTTCGCGCTGGCACGGGTGCGCTTCCGCGGCCGCAAGTACATCCTCTTCACGATCCTGTGCGTGTCGATGTTCCCGCAGGTTGCGGTGCTGTCGGGGATGTTCGAGCTGGTGCGCTTCCTCGGCCTGTACGACTCGATCGGCTCGCTGATCCTGTCCTACACGACCTTCTCGCTGCCCTTCACGGTGTGGGTGCTGACGACCTTCATGCGCTCACTGCCGGTGGAGCTGGAGGAGGCCGCGATCGTCGATGGCGCGAGCCTGTGGGTGATCATCACCAAGGTGTTCGCGCCCATCATGGGGCCGTCGCTGGTGACGACCGGGCTGCTCGCCTTCATCGGTGCGTGGAACGAGTTCATGTTCGCGCTGACCTTCATCATCTCCAACGAGAACCGCACCGTGCCGGTCGCGATCGGCATGCTGCAGGGCGCCTCGCAGTACGAACTGCCGTGGGGGCACATCATGGCCGCGTCGGTGGTCGTGACGATCCCGATCATCGTGCTGGTGCTGATCTTCCAGAAGCGCATCGTCAGCGGGCTCACCGCCGGCGCCGTCAAAGGCTAATCACGAATAGAACCCGGCGCGCCCCAACGGCCCGCCCCCCGACAAGGAATCACGATCATGGCTCAACTGACTCTCGAGAAACTGAACAAGCGCTACGGCGACGCCGCGCAGGTCATCAAGGCGATCGACCTGCAGGTGAATAGCGGCGAATTCGTCGTCATCGTCGGCCCGTCCGGCTGCGGCAAGTCGACGCTGCTGCGCATGATCGCAGGCCTGGACGACATCTCCGGCGGCAACATGTACATCGACGGCACCCGCGTGAATGACGACACGCCGTCCGAGCGCGGCATCGGCATGGTGTTCCAGTCGTACGCGCTGTACCCGCACATGAGCGTGTACGAAAACATGGCCTTCGGCCTGCAGCTCGCGAAGCTGCCGAAGGACGAGATCGCGCGCCGCGTGGAGGCGAGCGCGCGCATCCTGCAGCTCGAACCGCTGCTGAAGCGCCGCCCGAAGGACCTCTCCGGCGGCCAGCGCCAGCGCGTCGCGATCGGCCGCGCCATCGCGCGCGAGCCCAAGCTGTTCCTCTTCGACGAGCCGCTGTCCAACCTCGATGCCGCGCTGCGCGTGCAGATGCGCATGGAGATCGCTGCGCTGCATCGTCGCCTGCGCTCGACAATCATCTACGTCACCCACGACCAGGTCGAGGCGATGACGCTGGCGCAGCGCATTGTCGTGCTCAACCGCGGCAACGTCGAGCAGGTCGGCACACCGCTGGAGCTGTACGACCATCCGGCGAACGAGTTCGTCGCGCAGTTCATCGGTTCGCCGAAGATGAACCTGATGCCGGCAACCCTCATGCACGCGGGCCAGACCGAAACGATCCTGCAGCTGTGGAACGGCAAGCCGCTGACGGTGCCGATCGGCACGCCGGCGAGTGCCGAGGGGACCAAGGTGAAGCTGGGGATCCGCCCCGAGCATATCGAGTGGGGCACGGTTGCCGACGCGCCTTATCTCGCCGACGTGCTGTTCGTCGAGCACATGGGCAACGAGACCTATCACTACCTCGACAGCGGCAAGCTCGGTGATCCGTGGGTCGTGCGCAATTCGCGCCGCTCCGATATCGCGGCGGGCGAAACGGTCGGCTATGTCCTGCCGCCGGAGCATTGCCACCTGTTCGACGAATCGGGCAATGCCTTCGCGCGGCATGCCACCGGCAACGGGGCGAGCCGGACGCCGGGCATCGACGCGCCGCCGATCACGTTCGCCGAGCCGATGCGCACCAACGCGCTGCACTGAGCGGCGCAAACAAACCTCTTTCCGGGTCGCGGGACGTTCCGGGCGCCGCCTTGCCAAGGCGCGCCAGGGCAGCCCGTTGCCCGGCACAAGGACCTGACGTGACCGAAACCGGACACCAGACCGCCGGCGCATTGTTCCAGGCGGTACAGCTTGCGCGCCTGTTCGACGATTCGAAGACTTTTCCGGACAGCGTTCCGCTCGCGTCGCCCGAGCTGATCCGCGAACGCTTCAACGCGCTGCTCGACGACTTCGTGCGCGCGCATTTCGCGTTGCCGGGGCAGGGCGATCAGAGCGCCCCGGCGCCGGTCGCTGCACAGGCCGACGATCTCGCTTCGCACATCGACCGCATGTGGACGGTGCTCACGCGCGACGCCGATCCCATCGACGCGCCGCAGGGCTCGCTGATTCCCTTGCCGGATCCCTATGTCGTGCCGGGCGGGCGTTTCCGCGAGATCTACTACTGGGACAGCTATTTCACGATGCAGGGCCTGGTCGCGTCAGGCCGCACCGATCTCGTCGACGGCATGGTGCGCAATTTCGCGTGGCTGATCGAGCGCCACGGCCATATCCCGAACGGCAACCGCAGCTACTTCCTGAGCCGTTCGCAGCCGCCGATGTTCGCCTTCATGCTGCAGCTTCTCGAACGCGAACAGGGCTTCGCCGCGATCCGGCCCTTCCTGCCGCAACTGGAACGCGAGTACAGCTACTGGATGGCAAACACGCCGACGCCGCACACCGGCCGCGCGATTCCCGACCACCGCACCGTCCGCCTCGCCGACGGTGCGCTGCTGAACCGCTATTGGGACGATCGCAACGTGCCGCGCGAGGAGTCCTTCGCCGAGGACGTCGAGCTTTTCGCGCGCGTCGCCCCGGCGCGCCAGGACGAGCTCTACCGCAACATCCGCGCCGGCGCGGAGTCGGGCTGGGACTTCAGCAGCCGCTGGTGTGGCGAGGACGGCCGGCTGGAGAGCATCCGCACGAGCGAGCTGATTCCGGTCGACCTGAACTGTCTGCTGTACCGCATCGAACGGCTGCTCGGCGAATGGCTCGCGCAGCTGGACGAGGCACGCGCCGCCGAATACCGGCACGCAGCCGAGCGACGCCGCGCGGCGATCCTGAAATACTGCTGGAACGAAGAGCAGGGCTGGTTCTTCGACTACTCGTGGCGCGACGGACACCAGACCGGGTGCTGGTCGCTCGCCGGGGCGTTTCCTCTGTATTGCGGCCTCGCCGACGAAGCGCAGGCGCGCCGCGTCGCACAGCACATCGGGGATCGCTTTCTGCGGCCGGGCGGCGTCGTGACCACGCTCACCGACTCGCACGAGCAGTGGGATTCGCCGAACGGCTGGGCACCTTTGCAATGGGTGACGGTGCAGGGCCTGCTCGACTATGGCCACGACGCACTCGCGCGCGAAGTCGCGACGCGTTTCGTCGATCTCGCCGACCGCGCTTACTGCCGCACCGGCAAGCTGCTGGAAAAGTACAACGTCTGCGACATGACGCTCGACGCAGGCGGCGGCGAGTACCCGGTGCAGGACGGCTTCGGCTGGACCAATGGTGTCGTGCGCGCCTTCATCGCCCGCTTCGATCTGCCGCGGCACCCGCGCCACCGCGAGAGCTGATTCCCCGAACCACCTGATCCCGAATATCCACCACCCCTACGAGTAAGTCATGCTGAAATTCCTTGCCGGCCCCCTGTGGGCGCTGGTGACCGGCTTTGCCGCGCTGGGCGCGGTCGGCAGCGTGCTGATGACGCGCCAGCCGGAGTTCTACCACCGCTGGGGACTCGACAACGCAGAGTGGGGCTGGGCGCTATTCTCCGCCGGCCTCGGCGGCGTGCTCGCGTATCCACTGAACCGCTGGCTGCTCCGGCGCTGGGGCAGTCGCGTGATGCTGCATCGCTTTGGCACGATCGGCGGCATCGTGCTCGCCGCGATCCCGTGGCTGCCGGGCCTCGCGGGGCTGCTCGTCGGACTGTTCGCCCAAGGCATGATCTACAACGGCGTCGGCGTCGCGAACAATCACCAGGCTGCGCAGTGGGAGCTGCGCCAAGGCAAGCGCGTCATGGGCCGCCTGCATGCGACCTTTTTCATGGGCAGCGTGCTTTCGGCCTTCATCAGCAGCGTGCTCGCGGCGCTCGGCGTGAGCCTGCCGCTGCACATGGCGGCCGTCGGTCTGGTCGCGGCGCTGCTCCACCGCTCGGCCGCAGCGACGCTGCACGCGGAGACGCCCGCGGCAGAAGCGCCGCCAGCCGTCCACCACGCACCGGAATCCTGGCTCGGATTGGGCTTGCTGTTCTGCTGGTGCACGGTGCTCGAAAGCGGGGTCATGGGTTGGGCATCGGTCTACCTGAACCAGAGTCTGCAGGCCAACGAAAGCCTGTCGGGCATCGGTCTGGCGCTGTTCGCCGGCGCAATGGCCTGCGGCCGGCTGTTTTCGGACGGACTCGTCACGCGCCACGGCGCGATGCCTCTCGTCCGCGCGGGCGCAATTGCATGCGCCGTGTCGCTCGCGCTGGCCGCCTGGATGCACACGCTGCCGATCGCCTTGCTCGCCTTCGCCGCCACCGGTGTCGGTCTCGCCGCGGCAGCACCGGTCATCTTCTCTGTTACCGGCCGCATGGGCGGCGAGGCATTGGCGCTGGTCTCGGGCCTCGGCGCGCTCGGCGGACTGCTTGGCCCGCTGCTGCTGGGCCGCATCGCAAACATCGTGTCGCTCGACTGGGTGCTGCTGACGCTCGCTGCTGTCAGCGCGGTGATCGCGTGGCAGGCGAGGGTGCTCGGCGATACCGGCGGCAAGGCGGTGTCGCTGGCGACCGCGACGCGGTCCCGATAGTCCGGCCGGACAGACCTGCGAGAATATCGGGAGAGGCAAATCGAGATCGCGCTGTATATAGCGAAAAACTTATACTAAGATAGTAAGTGTTTACTTACTATTGGCAAATCTCCGATGGAAGCCGTCCGCCCCCGCCGCTCGTCCGAGGCGCGGCAATCCGAAATCGTCCAGGTTGTGCTTGCGCTCGCAGGTGACAGCAGCCCCGCCGACATCACGACGGCGCGCATCGCGGCGACGATGGGTTTGACGCAGGGCGCGCTGTTTCGCCACTTTCCGACGAAGGAAGCGATCTGGCTGGCGGTCGCCGAGTGGATCGAGGAAACCCTGCTCGGCGCCATCGAAGCCGCATCGCTGACCAGCGACGACCCACTGCAGCAATTGGCCGCGATGTTCCGCGCGCACGTCGACTTTGCGGCGACGCATCCGGGTGCCCCCCGGCTGATCTTCAACGAGCTGCAGCATCCCGGCGACAGCCCCGTCAAACGCCGGATCCGTGGCCTGCTCGGCAGCTACCGCGGCACGCTTTTGCAGATACTGAAATACGCCAAGGTCCGCAAGGCGATCGCCCGTGACCTGAACGAGGAGCACGCTGCGACGCTGTTCATCGGCGCGATCCAGGGTCTGGTCATGCAGTCGATGCTCGCGGGCAACCTGCAGGACATGCAGCGCGCCGCGGAAGGCGTCTTCGCGGTGTATCTGTCCGGCCTTCGCGGGGGAACAGCATGAACACCCCGAAGCCGCGTGCGCTGATCCTGATCGCCCTTGGCCTGCTGATGCTGGGGGGCTTCATTTTCCTCATGCTGCGCAGTGGACCGCTCGCGCCGGTCCGGGTCACAACGGCTACGGTGGTGTCGGCGGTCCTGGAAAACTCCGTGTTCGGTGTCGGTGTTGTCGAGGCTGAACGCAGCTATGCGATCGGACCGACGATAGCCAGCCGCGTGCAACGCGTTCTTGTCGACGTCGGCGATTCGGTCAAGGCCGGGCAACTGCTCGCCGAGATGGATCCTGTCGATCTCGATGAACGCGTGGCGGCATCGCAGGCGGCGATCGCGCGGGCGCGCCATGCCGTCGACGTGGCCCGCGCACAGCTTCGCGACGCCGAGGTTCGTCAGGATCTCGCCGCACGCAATGCCAGGCGCTACGCCTCGCTCGGCGAACAAGCCTTCTTCAGCGATGCGGCGGTCGAAAGCAAACAGCAGGAATCGCAGTCGGCGCTGGCCGTGTCGAGCGCTGCACGCGCACAGCTCGAGGCGGCCCGGCTCGACCTCGAACGGCTGGGCGCCGAGCGTGCCGCCGTTGAAAAGCTGCGCGCGAACGTGCGCCTGCATGCACCGGTGGCCGGCGTCGTCACCGCACGCGACGCGGAGCCCGGCACCACGCTGGTCGCCGGCCAGAGCGTGCTGCGGATGGTCGACCCGACCAGCGTGCGCATCCGGACGCGCATCGACCAGGGCCGGGCGGGGGCCATCCGTAACGGGCAGGAGGCACTCGTGGTCCTGCGCTCGCGACCCGGCACACCCGTGCCGGGCAAGGTTGCACGGATCGAATTCAACAGCGACGCGGTGACCGAAGAACGCATCGTTCAGGTCGGGTTCGATCACCTGCCCGGGGATTTCTCGCTCGGCGAACTCGCCGAAGTCACCATCGCCACAACCCGCAGTGAAGGCGTCCTCGCCGTACCGAATGCGGCCCTGCATCGTCAGGGGGATGCGAGCGGCGTGTGGCGAGTCGAGGACGGCACGATCCGCTTCGTCCCCGTCCAACTCGGGGAAACCGCGCTCGACGGACGCGTCGTCGTGCTCGCCGGCCTGCGCGAAGGCGAGCGCATCGTCGTGCACAGCGAACGCGAGCTGCGCGCGGAAGACTCGATCAAGGTCGTCGAATCGCTTGATGGCAAGCAGCGATGATCAGCCTTGCCGGGCGGGACATCCTGCATTCGTGGTCGAAATACGTCTTCACCGGCGTCGGCCTGGGCCTGCTGATCGGCGTCACGCTGTCGATGGCGGGGATCTACCGCGGCATGGTGGACGATGCGCAGGTATTGCTGCGCAACAGCGGCGCCGACATCTGGGTCGTCCAGCAGGAAACGCTCGGCCCCTATGCGGAGCCGTCCAGCCTGCGCGATGACGTGTATCGCTCCGTGCTGGGGCTGCCCGGCGTCGCGGACGCGGCGAACGTGACATACCTGAACATGCAGATCCGGCACGACGAGCGCGACGTGCGCGTGATGGCGGTCGGATTCGAACCGGGGCAACCGGGCGAGCCGCCTTTCCTCAGCGCTGGCCGCCACATCGCGCGCAATCATTATGAAGTCGTCGCCGATGCGAGGACCGGCTTCCGTCTCGGTGAGCGCATCCGCATCCGGCGCCAGGACCACACCGTGGTCGGCCTGACGCGACGCATGGTCTCGTCGAGCGGCGACCCCATGGTCTTCCTGCCGCTGAAGGACGCCCAGGAGGCGCAGTTCCTCAAGGACAACGATGCGATCGTCAATGAACGCGCCCGCACGGCGGCGAATCCCGCGCTGAACCGCCCCGGCGTGCCGGGCCTGCTGGACGCCATCCAGGCCTCGCAGACGACCAGCCGCAGCGCCAACGCGGTGCTGGTCCGCGTCGCATCAGGGTGGGATTCCGAACAGGTCGCCGAAGGCATCCGCCGCTGGAAGCACCTGGAGGCCTTCACCCGCGTGCAGATGGAAGAAATTCTCGTGTCGAAGCTGATCGAGACCTCCGCGCGGCAGATCGGCACCTTCCTTGTGATCCTCGCGATCGTCAGCGCGGCCATCGTGTCCTTCATCATCTACACGATGACCCTCGGCAAGATCCGCGAACTGGCGGTGCTCAAGCTCATCGGCACGCGCAACCGCACGATCGCCGGCATGATCCTGCAGGAATCCCTCGGCCTGGGCCTGATCGGCTTCGTCATCGGCAAGACGGTGGCGACGCTGTGGGCGCCGTACTTCCCGAAATACGTGTTGCTGCTGCCCGGCGACGCGATTCGCGGCCTTGTCGCGGTGATGCTCGTGTGCGCCCTCGCAAGCCTTGTCGCGATCCGCGCTGCGCTGAAAGTCGACCCGGCAACGGCCATCGGAGGCTGACATGGCGACCCCGGCCATCGAAGTCGCAGGCTTGCGCAAGCGCTACGGCGAAGGCGAGGCCGCGGTCGACGCACTCAAGGGTGTCGACATGATCATCCATCCGGGCGAAGTGGTGGGGTTGATCGGCCCCAGCGGCTCGGGCAAGAGCACCTTGCTGAAATGCCTCGGCGCCGTGATCGAGCCGAGCGCAGGCCGCATGGCACTCGCAGGGCAAACGATCTTCGACGAACGCTGGAAAATCCGCGACTTGCGCGCGCTGCGCCGCGACAGCATCGGCTTCGTCTTCCAGGCGCCTTACCTGATCCCCTTTCTCGACGTCACCGATAATGTCGCGCTGCTGCCAATGCTCGCGGGCAAGCCCAACCACGAAGCGCGCAGGCAGGCCATGGAACTGCTCGAAGCGCTCGACGTCGGCCACCGCGCGAAGGCATCGCCGTCGGAGCTATCGGGCGGCGAACAGCAGCGCGTCGCCATTGCCCGCGCGCTGGTCAATCGCCCGCCGGTGATCCTCGCGGATGAGCCGACCGCGCCGCTGGACAGCGAGCGCGCACTGAACGTCATCCGGATTCTCAATCGCATGGCCGGCCAGTACCAGACCGCCATCATCGTCGTCACGCACGACGAGAAAATCATTCCGACCTTCCAAAGGCTCTACCACATCCGTGATGGTCGGACCTTCGAGGAGGCGGGCGAGGGGAGAAGCGCGTAGTTTCCATGCAGCGCCGCACTCATCTTTGATGAGCCCTGCCGCGCGACCCCGCTAGAATAGGACGTCTACCTTCCGTGGTCTCGGCCTACCATGACAGAAAAACAAACCGTCCCGACCTACACCCTCCGCATCGAACTCGAAGGCATTGAACCGCTCGTCTGGCGGCGATTGCTGGTCGATGGGAACATCAGCCTGAGCAAGCTCCACCACTACATCCAGGCGGCGATGGGTTGGGCGAATGCTCATCGTCATGAATTCGAAATTGGCGGCAAGGTTTTCGCCGACCCCCATCCCGAGGACGACCTGTCCCGGCCCGTCAGCGACGAGCGGCGAACCCGGCTTTCGAAACTCGTAAAGGCCGCAGACCATTTCCTGTATCGCTACGATTTCGGCGACAGCTGGAGCCACCGCGTTATCGTTGAAGCAGTATCCGGCGACGAGAGCGAACCGAAGGGGTATGCGTATGTGGCCGCGGGCGAGCGGGCATGTCCGCCAGAGGACGTGGGCGGTACGGACCAATACGCGGAATTCGTCGAAGCCATAACAAAACGGCCGGGATCGGAAGAGGCGAAGGACTGGCTGCAATGGGCGGGCGCGGATTTCGATCCGGAACGGTTCGACCGCATCGCAACCAACGCCGCGCTACTGAGGATGGGCTGGAACCGCTGGGTGTGAGCGGACAAGCGGCCGCCGTCGCCCGGCGGCATGGACCCGTCGATCGCTTACCGAATTTACCGCGATGATCCTGCTCGCCCGGGATTCCCGTCACCCACTCGCACCCTCGTCACCCGAGGCCTTGCAGATGCAGCCTGAAAGCACGTCCTGATCCCCTATGCCCAATCCCGTTTTTTTCTATGCCAGCCTGGTGGTCGTCGCCGGCATGTGCTGGCTGATTCTCGCGCAGGGGCTCATCGCCCCGGTCCTGTTCGGCAGTCTGGTATTCCTGCTGACCCGCCGGGTGGCGCAACCGATTCAGACCCGCTTCGGGCATGGCCGGGCGCATTTCATGGCGCTTGCGCTGGTCGCCACGGTGATCGTTTCGCTGGTGAGTATTGCGCTGATGGGGGCGCTGCATTTCTCCACCGGCGCCGAGTTGCAACAGGTGGTGTTCAAACTCTCCGAAACGCTCGCCCAGCTCAAGAGCCACCTGCCCGACTGGGCGGACCAGTGGTTGCCCGAAAACATCGGCGAGCTTCAGGCATCCGCCGCACGCCAGCTGAAAGAACATGCCGCATCGCTGTCCACCGCCGGCCTGCATGGGGTCAAGGTTGTGGCAGAGATGCTGGTGTGCGCCGTCGTCGGTTCCATGCTCGCCATTACGCGCTTTGACAAACGCGGAACCGGCCAGCCACTGGCAAACGCCTTGTGGGCGCGTTTCACGCTCTTGCAGACGACGTTTTCGCGGATCGTGACGGCCCAGGCCAAGATTTCGACGCTCAATACCCTGTTCACCGCGTGTTACCTGCTGGGTGTGCTCCCGCTGCTCGGCATCCATCTGCCTTATGCAAAGACGCTTGTCGGCGTCACCTTCCTGTGCGGGCTGTTGCCGGTCGTCGGCAACCTGATTTCCAATTCGGTCATCGTTCTCGTGAGTCTCAGCGTGTCCTTCTGGGTCAGCCTGGCTTCCCTGACATTCCTGGTGGTCATTCACAAGGTCGAATACTTCCTCAACGCACGCATCATCGGAAACGAAGTGGGCGCCACCGCCTGGGAATTGCTCATCGCGATGCTGGTGGGCGAGGCCCTTTTCGGCGTACCCGGCGTCGTCGCAGCGCCGATTCTGTATGGCTACATCAAGCAGGAATGCAAAGGGCAGGGCTGGGTCTAGCCGCCAGCGGATGATCGCCAAGATATCTGCAAGGATGCCTTATCCCATGCCGCCGCCAGCCAGCTCACCCACGCGAGACGCGCGACGGGCAGGATGCCGTGCCAAAGTCGCGCGCGCTCGCCACCTTGCTCCGGCCCCGCGATGAATCCACAAGACCTGGAGTTGCTGCTTACCCGCGTGATGCCTTACGGCAAGTACAAAGGCCGCCTCATCGCCGACTTGCCCGGTCACTACCTCAACTGGTTCGCGCGCGAGGGATTTCCGTCCGGGGAAATCGGCCGGCTATTGGCCCTGATGCACGAACTGGACCATAACGGCTTCTCGGGGCTGCTCGATCCGTTGCGCAAGCGGTAGTGACGTCGCCCGACAATCTTTATTGACACGCGCGATTAAAGGTATAGACTGCAGGAATGTTGCAGTGCAGCATAAAACAACCGGGGGAACACCATGAATACGAATTTTGATTTCCAGAAGCCGATCGAAGCCGTCCAAGCCCTTATGGCGATGCAAGCCGAAGTCATCGGCAAGACGATTGAACTGCAGAAAAAATCGGGCGAGCAGCTGATGGCCTTCTTCAAGGCTGAAGCCGAAAAGGCCAAGAACCTCAAGACGCCGGAAGAAGTCGTCAAGTTCAACGTTGACGCCAACACCGCGCTGTTCAACCTGATGAAGGCGCAGGGCGAAGCATTCACCGCGCTCGCAACCGGCGCCAGCAACTCCGCGATGGCACCGTTTCAAAAGCTGATGAAGTAAATCCGGTCCCGATTACTCGGGATTGGACGTGAAGAAGCCCTGCTGGTGATGCCAGCAGGGCTTTTTTCATATCGTCCTGCGGGGACGACACTCACTGCGAGTGCGGCGCGCAAGTAGATCAGGGCTGGTGCGACAACGTCTCGTCGAGGAAGCCCAGGAGCGCCGCGAGGACTGTCAGCAGCACGGGCCCGATGATGACACCGATGATGCCGAAGGCGGCGACACCGCCGATTACCCCGATGAATACCGCAAGCATCGACACCGGCACCTGACTCGAGATCAGCAATGGCCGCAGCAGGTTGTCCGAGACCGATACGCCGATGCCCCAGATCAACAAGAAGGTCGCCCAGCCCCAGTCGGAATTGGCAGCCAGGACAAGGACTCCCGGCAGCCAGACGAGCGCCGCACCGCCCACTGGCAAAAGTGCCACAAGTGCCGCCAGCACCCCGAATACAACAGCGGACGGCAGCCCTGCCATGGCGAATCCGATCCCCACGAGGGCGCCTTGCGCGAGCGCGGTCAAACCGGTCCCATAGACCACGGCGCGGGTGGTGCTGCCAATCAGCCGCAGCAACTCTCCCTTGCGCTGCGATTCCATCGGGACGAGGCGCACGACGCGGCCGAGCAGCTTCGGACCGTCGCGCAGCAGGAAGAAGAGCAAGAACAGCATTATGAAAAAATGGACGACCGTACCCAAGGCACTGAGCACAAAATTTCCGCCTGTTGCCGCCACTGACCGCAGCAGCATCTGGGCGCCGTTGGCCAACCAGCCTTGGAGCTGTTCCGTCGTGGCGGTGAGGTTGTCGCGCAGCCATTCGACAAGCCCGCCGATAAAGGGATACTGCTCCAGCTGCGCAAGCAGTCGGGTATCGAAGCGCAGCTCCTCCTCCTGCAGACGGGTAATCAGATCGGTGACCTGATTCGCGAATGCCACGCCAAGGCTTACCAGCGGGCCGGCGAGCACGGCGGGCACAAGCAGGGTGATGATTCCAGCGGACAGGTCAACGCGTCCTTTAAGCTTGCGCGTCAGCCAGCGATGCACCGGTGCCAACAGGAAAGCGAGACAGATGCCCCATGCAAGCGCGCCCCAGAAGGGCGCCAGCATCCAGTACAGCGCGAGGGCGAAGAGGGCCGTCACGACGATCACGAAGGCCTTGCGGTAATCGTCCACGCCTGCTCCTTGCGCGAGTTTGATCCGTTCCAAGCTTGTACCTGATTCTGCCTCGAATCTGTGCGCTTACGCACAAAGCCGGAGAAGCGCGAGCGACGCGTCGGGCAGCCGCCAGCGCGTCGTCTGCAGGGAAGGGCCACTATTGCCGGAGCGGTCATCAAGCTGTCAGGGCGCTCGTCGGCCGGACCCGCCCTTTACCAGCGTCGAGGAATTCCGGATTCGATCATTCCGTTGATGGATCCCCGCAACGATTCTTCCGGCATACGGGCTCAAGAATTCTGTCATTTCTGTCTTGACAGAAATTCATGGCGTACTATCATTGAGTCCATGGAACTCAAACCGATCGCCGAACGCTTCATTCTCCACTGGGGAGAGATGGGCTCCCGCTGGGGCGTCAATCGAACCGTCGCTCAAATACATGCCTTGCTGTATCTGGCCGGCCGACCGTTCGACGCCGAAGAGATCGCCGAGACCTTGGGGGTAGCGCGGTCCAACGTGAGCAACAGCCTCAAGGAACTGCAAGCCTGGCGATTGGTGCGAGTCGTGCATCTGATGGGCGACCGGCGGGACCACTTTGAAACCTCGACCGACATCTGGGAATTGTTCAAGGTGATCGTCGAAGGCCGCCGGCAGCGTGAAATTGATCCGACCGTCGGCGTGCTGCGGGAATGTCTTTCAAGCGACCAGTTGCCGGGCGAGGATACCGGCACGGAACAGCGCATACGCGAGACCCTGGCGTTCATGGAAGTCATGACGGCCTGGGTCGATGAAATGATGCGGCTCAAGCCCGATACCCTGATGAAGACCCTCGGGGTCGGCGCCAAGCTCAGCCAGTTTGTACGCAAGAAGTAGGTACTGAAGCCGGTTGAATCCGCACGGGCGAACAGGCCCGTTTTTTCGGAGCAACAATTTCTGTTTTTACAGAAATAACAGTTAAAAAGAGCACGCAATGAATGACTATTCAATGACAAATTCGCAGCCCGCTCAGCAAGCGAGTGACATCATGAAGATTCTGGTGTGTGGCGCATCAGGTTTCATCGGGGCGGCCATCTGCGATCAATTGATCCGGGCAGGACATTGCGTCGTTCGCGGTGTCCGCCAGGCGCAGGCATCGAACCCGCCTACGGAGATGCTCATCGACTACGAGCGCGACACCGACCCATCCGCATGGGCATCGCGACTCATCGATATTGACGTGGTCATCAACGCGGTCGGCATTCTTGTCGAATCCGATGCGGCGCAGTTCGACACGCTTCACTGTCAGGCTCCCGTTGCGCTTTTTCGGGGATGCGCGCAGGCCGGCGTGCGGAGAGTGATCCAGATATCGGCCCTGGGCGCCGATACCGGACCGGAAGCCTACTTCGCCAGCAAACGGATGGCCGACGAAGCACTCAAGACCTTGCCTTTGCAGTGGGTAATTCTGCGCCCGGGTCTCGTGTATGGCGAGGCAGGGCGTTCGGCGCGCGCCTTTCGCATGTGGGCAAGTTTGCCGCTCCTGCCCCTGCCGGGCGAGGGACGGCAGACCGTCCAACCGCTTCACATCGACGATCTTGCCGCATTGGTCTCGTGGGCCGTCCATTCCGACGCCGCACCGGGGCGGTGTGTCGATGCGCCCGGACCGGATCGATGCTCGCTCAGCTCGATGCTCCTCGCCTATCGCGCACAAATGGATCTTCCGGCTCCGGTTCAGCTTTCGATACCTGCAAGCGTGATGCGCCTTGCGGCACGGATCGGCAGCCGGCTTCGTGGGTCGTGGCTCACGGCCGACACCTGGTCCATGCTGCAGCGGGGCAACGTGGGCGACCCGACCCGCGTCACCTCAGTGCTGGGACGCCCGTTGATCCGTTTTCCCGGGGCGACGTCGCCGACCGGCATAGCCGGGATGCGCGCAGCGGCGTTGGCGCACTGGCGCAATCCGTTCTTTCGCTGGGTGCTGGCGTTGATCTGGATCGCCACCGGAGTGGCAAGTGCGTTCCTCTATCCGGTCGAAGACAGCCTCGGGCTGCTCGAGCCGGTCGGCCTGCGGGGCGACCCCGCCTTGGTGACCCTTTACGCGGCGTCGGCGCTGGATATTGCGATGGGCGTTGCCTGCCTTGCGGGAGCCGGTCGTCGACTGTGGGGTATCCAGATCCTCCTGGTACTTGGCTATACGGCGCTTGTCGCCCTCTGCCTGCCGGAACAGCTGATCCATCCCTTCGGTCCGGTCACCAAAAACATGGCCGTACTCGCCTTGCTGATTGTCCTTTGGAACGAGGAGCATCTGTCATGAGCGCCTATCTCACTCTCAAGACCCTGCACATCATTTCGTCGGTGCTGCTGGTCGGCACCGGATTCGGGTCCGCCTTCTACCTGTTCTTTGCAAATCGCGTGGGGTCGGTTGCCGGCATTGCAGTGGTATGTCGACTGGTGGTGCGGGCAGACTGGTGGTTCACGACGCCGGCCGCCATCGTGCAACCCCTCTCAGGGGTAACGATGATTTACCTCGCGGGCTGGCCGTTGTCCTCGCCGTGGCTGGTCTTGTCGCTATGTCTGTATGGACTGGCCGGACTTTGCTGGTTGCCTGTTGTGTGGTTGCAGATCCGCATGGCGGGAATGGCTGCCGAGGCAGCCGCGACGGCGCAGGAGCTCCCCGAAACCTTCTGGCGCTACGCCGGCTGGTGGGAGCGTCTGGGATACCCTGCCTTCATTTCGATGGCGGTGGTTTTCTACCTGATGGTTGCAAAACCGGTACACTGGTAAGCGATGCGCCACGGTCGGTTTGGGGCATCGTCAAGAACGGGGCGCTGATCCAGGCCGGCGCTAAAATCCGGCCGGCTCGTGCCCGGTGAGCAGGGCATCCAGCTGGCTGCGACCGCGCACGATCGCCTTGTCGATGTGCATTGCGGTCACGAACGGGCTGACGCTTGCGCTCGCCTCGGGAACGAACAGGGTGAGTTCGTCGCGCACCCGGGTGATGGCAACATAGAAGCGGTTGCTCTCTTCGGTACGGTCCCAGCCGGCCAGCGGAAAATTGCCATCCTCCAGCCCCGGCAACATGACCGCGTCGAACTCATGACCCTTCGCGGCTTCGACCGTGCACAGCAGCACCGTCTTGCGTTTGCGGAGTTCGGCCGACTTCTCCTCTGCCTGGCGCAGCCATTGTGCAAACTCGCGCAAGGGCTGGTTGATCCGGCGTGCCGCATCGATAAAGCCACCGACCGATTTCGCCACCGCAACGGCCGTATTCGGGTCGATGAACAAGCGGTGCGCCACCCCCTTCAGGTCGAGAATGGTGGCGGCGCGGAGGAGGGCCAGATGGGCGGGTTCGTCGGGCGGAGCCGCGCGCAGTTCCGTCAGGGCCTTTTCCAGCCGCATCCGCGCCTGCCGTTGCGCGGGCGATTCGTCGATGGTTTGCGCATCGTCATGTTGTTGGCGGAGCACGGCATTGGCTTCGTCGTGGCGCCCTTCACGGCGCAGTCTGGCAATCAGGTCCAGCTGCCGATGGGCCTCCTGCATTTCCGCCTCGCCCGAGAGTTCGGCGGCGGCCTTATCGGCCCGGGTTTGCGGCCGCAGCAGCCGCCCTTTGAGAAAGGCGTCGAACAGATCGGGCTGGGCAGCGGCGGTCTTGAGGTCGTCCAGGCGGCGGGTGCCCCATGACAGCTCCTGCCACAATTCAAGCGCCTGCAATACCTGGAAGCGCTTGTCGACGCCGGGAATCGATTCGTAGTCTTCCAGCGCAAAGGCGATGACCCCGCGCAGCATCAGAATTTCGCTCCGCAGCAGATAGCTCTCCAGCCCGTCCACCCGCCAGCCTATGCCGGCCTCGAGCAGGGCGTTCTCGATCGCGATGGACTGGTGTGGGGCACGCAAAATGATGGCACAGGCATCGAGCCGCTTGCGACGCCGCTGCCAGTCGAGCAGGCCGGCGACGAGTTTTGTCGCTTCGTCACGGGGGTCGGTGTAGCGTTGCAGTCGCAGCAGGGCGTCATGGCTCCTTCCGGACACCACGGGCTTGTCCTTTAAAAAGCTTGTCGCCAGGGCCATGGCCGGCCCGTGGCGAAAGGTCGTGGTGAGCGGCAGGCGTCTTAACCCGGGCCAACCCGACCCCAAGCGGGTGCGAACGAAACTCGCGTCGGCGCCGGCCCAGCGGTGGATGACCTGATCGAAGTCGCCCGCGCCGGTGAACCACGCCCGGCCATGCTCGATGAGGTGTTCCAGACAGGCAAGGGAGGCGGGGTTCATGTCCTGCAACTCGTCGACGATCACCACCCGGTAAGCGGAGAGGCGAGCCGGCAACTCGCCCTGCGCCAGCAGCACGGCAAGATCGAAGGTCGCATCGAGCACGGTGCGCCACGCACACCCGTCGCCATCGCCAGCGCGGGACTTTTCCATGTGCTGATAGAGGACGAACAGGCCTTCCGGCACATCGAGCGCTTCGGCGCGCGAGGCGACCGTTTCGTCCTCGTCCAGTTCGGGCAGAACCCGCTGCGCCTTCAACTGGCGAGTAGCCTTCAGGAAGTCGGCGATCTGGGCATTGTGTTCGGGCAGCCAGAGCTCGCGCGGGGTGTGCCGTTCGGCGTTGAGACGCTGGACCTCGGCCACTGCCTTGCGCACATGCGGTGCGACCTCCTCGAAGGTGGGCAGATAGGGCGTGTCGTAGCCTTCGTGCTCACGCAACACCTGGCGGCAGAATTCGTCGAAGGTCGAACACATGACCCGGCGTGCCAGCTTGTCTTCCAGGCCGACTTCGACGAGACGTTCCTTCAGAACGCACGCAGCTTCGCTGGAAAAACTCAGCGCGACGATGTGATCGGGAGAAACGCCGCGCCGGATCGACTCCGCAATGCGCAGCGCCAGGGTGGTGGTCTTTGCCGCTCCGGCATTGGCCATCGCGATGACGTACCGTGCGCTGTTGGTCTGGATCTCGCATTGTTCGGCGGTGGGCGTGAAGCCGGATGGGTGGAACCGCGGCGTGGCCAGCGCGTTTCTTGAAGAAGTCTTGGTCATGCCTTGATGTCTGTGCTCGTGGCGTTGGCGGGACGCATGTCCGGCGCCCCTCGTCAGCGGCGACGCCGACTCGGTCAGTGAGTTTAGTCCGATCCGCACACCCGCATCAGATGCATACGCAGGCTGCGGCGGCAAGCAGGATAGCAGCTGGCCGATTACGCTTGTAGCAGGCTCTGCCGGTCATGAGGCCTTAACAGTAGGGGACTAAGGTACCCCGGCGTCTTAACCAGAAGAAACTCCGCAGAGGACTCGCCCATGACCGATTACCGCTCGCCCCTCGTCAACAGCTCCGACGACTCGACCAACATATCGGAGAACGCCAGCTTCGACAGCGTCCTGCAAACACGCCTGTCGCGCCGACAGTTGCTGGGCGGCGGCATCGGCGCCGCCGCGCTCGCGGTGCTCGGTGGCGCAGCCTCCCCGTCGGCGTGGGCGGGTCTCGCCCGACAGGGAACCCCGGTATCCCCGCAGCACGCCGCCAAGCTGGGATTTTCCCCGGTTGCGAAGAGCCTTGCCGATGTCGTCGCGTTGCCCGAAGGCTATCGCTACAGCGTGCTGTACCGCTTGGGTGATCCGATCGCCACGGGTATTGCCGAATACATGAACAACGGCCAGGACGCCCCCGCAAGCTACGCGTTTCGCGGCGGTGATCACCATGACGGCATGCATTACTTCGGCCTCGGCCCGAACGGCAAACACCACAAGAACGAGTCGGAGCGCGGTCTGCTGTGCCTGAACCACGAAGCGATCACACCCGCGTATCTGCACCCGAACGGCCCGAGCATCGTCAATGGCGTGCGCACGGCAGCCGACGAAGTGCTGCGCGAGTTCTACGCTCATGGGGTGGGCATCATCGAGACGGTCAGAGCCGGTGGCGAATGGACCTACGATCGGAGCTCGCGCTTCAATCGCCGCATCCACACGCTGACCGAGATGGACCTGTCGGGGCCGGCAGCGAGGACGCCGTACATGGTCACGAAATACTCGCCGGATGGCCGCAGGACGCGCGGCACCGTCAACAACTGCGCCAGCGGCGCGACGCCGTGGGGTACCTATCTCACCTGTGAGGAAAACTGGGCGGGTTATTTCCGCCGCATCACGGCGATCGACAACCCGAAACGCAGCGCAAAGGAGCTCATCGCGCTGGCGCGCTATGGCGTGGCCGGCAACGGACGCGAGCTGTGGGCGACGGTCACGCCTGACACGCCGGATAATCTCTACGGCCGCTGGAACGCGATGAAGCTGGGGAGCTCGCCCGACGGCAGCGATGACTATCGCAACGCCCCGAACACCTATGGCTGGGTC
The DNA here is from genome assembly GCF_012910955.1 of Aromatoleum diolicum. GTDB lineage: Bacteria > Pseudomonadota > Gammaproteobacteria > Burkholderiales > Rhodocyclaceae > Aromatoleum > Aromatoleum diolicum. The sequence goes on along the minus strand of NZ_WTVQ01000023.1, from coordinate 31,072 downwards.
GTGGAAATCGATCCGTTCGATCCCCATGCGACGCCGAAGAAGCGCACGGCGCTCGGCCGCTTCGCGCATGAAGGGGCATGGCTCGGGCCGGTTCGGACCGGCGCGCCGCTGGTGTGGTACATGGGCTGCGATTCGCGCAACGAGTACATCTACAAATACGTATCGAATCAGCCGTGGAACCCGGCGGACGCCAACGACGGCCTCGCTGCGGGCGACAAGTACCTGGACGACGGCAAACTCTATGTTGCCCGGTTCGATGCCGATGGCAGCGGTCAGTGGATCGAGTTGCGCTTCGGGGTTGGCAACATCACCCCGGCCAATGCGGCGTATCCGTTCGCCGATGACGCGGACGTCGTGCTGCACGCCCGTCTCGCCGCCGATGCCGCCGGCGCGACGAAGATGGACCGTCCGGAATGGGGTGCGGTCAATCCGAAGAATGGCGAGGTGTATATGGCGCTGACCAACACCAACGCCGCGAGCCGCCCGATCGGCAAACTCGATGCCGCCAACCCGCGCTTCTACAACGACCGCAAGACTACCGGCCAGAACCAGTTGGGCAACCCGAACGGCCACATCATCCGTTTCGCCGAAGCGGGCGAGGACGCGGGCGCGACGTCCTTCAAGTGGGACGTCTTCCTGTTTGGCGCGCGTGCGACGGCCGATGCGGCGAACGTCAATATTTCCGGCCTTACCGACGCGAACGATTTCTCCAGCCCGGACGGGTTGTGGTTCAGCCAGGCTACCGGCGTGCTGTGGATCGAGACGGACGACGGCGCGTACACCGATGTCACGAACTGCATGCTGCTCGCGGCGGTCCCGGGGGCAGTCGGTGACGGCGCAGCGCGCACCGTGGTCAGTACGGACGAGGTCACGACGCGAGCGGTCGGCACGTATGTCGGCAAGCAGCTTGGCGAGGAGAACCTGCGCCGTTTCCTCGTCGGCCCGAAGGAATGCGAGATTACCGGCGTCGCGGAAACCCCGGACGGTACGGCGCTGTTCATCAACATCCAGCATCCGGGCGAAGACACGCGGCCTGATTTCGCGACGGGCACCTTCGGCAGCCACTGGCCCGATGGCGGCTTGTCGCGTCCGCGCTCGGCGACGATCGTGGTAACGCGGGACGACGGCGGCAAAATCGGCATCTGATGCGGGAAAATTGAAGGCAAAAGGGCCCCGGCAATTGCCGGGTTTTATTCCTTGCCGCCACCACGCCAGCTGAAAAGCTTCACGGGGCCATCGAGTTCCATCGTCGGCCCCGCCAGGATCAGCAGATCCTCGCCATGGACGCACAGGTCGCGGATTCCCAAACCATCCAACTGGAGAAAGTGCTTGAGGTAGGGCTGCTTGTCGGGCACGAAATTCATCAGTTTCAGGGCGCGGGCGACCGCCCGCAGTGAGGATCGGTGCGGATTTCAGGCGATCGTGCTGGCCACGCTTGCCTCGCCAACGATGCGGTAGCAGGGATTGTATTTCCTGCCCCCCAGCTTCATGCGCCCCTGCGTGACAAACGAGGTCAGCAGGAAATCCATCGGCCCCATGATCGCCGGGTCGCCGTGGAGTTCGAACAAACCGTTCTTCTCGATCTCCCGGATGCCGTCGTTCTTGACATTGCCCGCCACCACCCCCGAAAAGGCTCGCCGCAAGTTCGCCGCCAGCAGGTGCCGTGGCTGTTGCTTGTGCAGCGTGAGCTTGCCCATGTTTTCATGGGTCGGACGGAAGGGCTGCTGGAACTCATGCTCGATCCGGAGTTGCCAGTTGAAATAGTAGGCATCGCGGGTTTCCTTGCGATAGGCGCGGACGTCTCCGATGCCGGCGTGCATTTCCCGTGCTACGGCCACTGGATCGTCGATGATGATCTTGTAGCGACTCTGCGCCTCGGCGCCGAGCGTTTCGCCGATAAAGCTGTCGATGCGGCGGAAGTAATCTTCGGTGCTCTTCGGCCCGGTGAACACCAGCGGAAACGGAAGCTCGGTGTTTTCCGGATGGAGCAGAATGCCCAGAACATAGAGGATCTCCTCCGCGGTGCCGACGCCGCCCGGAAACACGACGAAGCCGTGGCCGGCGCGGACGAAGGCTTCGAGGCGCTTCTCGACGTCGGGGAAGATCACCAGGTCGTTGACGATCGGATTGGGCGATTCCGCGGCGATGATGCCCGGTTCGGTGAAGCCCAGATAGCGCGCATTGTTGATGCGTTGCTTGGCATGGCTGATGGTCGCGCCCTTCATGGGCCCCTTCATCGCCCCCGGCCCGCATCCGGTGCAGATGTCCAGCCCGCGCAGACCCAGCTGGTAACCAACCAGCTTCGTATAGTCGTATTCCTCGCGGCTGATCGAATGCCCACCCCAGCAGACCACCACATTCGGCTGGGAGACCGGATCGATGATTCCCGCATTGCGCAGGATGTGGAACACCGCATCGGTAACGCCGTCAGAACTCCCGAGGTCGAATTTCGTCGAATGGAGCCCGGAATAGCCGTTGATTTCATTGCTCGCATACACGACGTCGCGCAGGACCGAGAAAAGATGCTCCTGTATGCCCCGGATCATCTTGCCGTCAACGAATGCGCTGGCCGGCGCCCCCTTGATGTCGAGTTTGATGCCGCGCGAGCGCTGGATGATTTCGACGTCGAATGACGGGTAGCGCTCCAGCAGTTCCTTGCCGTCGTCGAGTTGATTGCCGCAGTTGAGCACGGCCAGCGAGCAGTTGCGAAAAGTCTCGCGCAATCCACCATGACCGTGGTCGGACAGTCTGGCGGCCTCGGCTCTGGAAAGCACTTCCATGCGTCCGATCGGTGAAATCTGCGCGTCGATGACTTCAATTTCCATGTTTTCGACTCTCGTTCCTGAGTAAATGAAGACGCGAACCTTGTCCCGTCAAGGAAAACGTCGAGAAGCGTACTCTATCCACCAAGTCCGGACCACCGCAGGTGTCTGGCCGGGCTCGACCGGGAGGGCTCGACGGATTGCTCGCGTCGTCAAACGGCGTGTGGAAACCGTGCGGCTTCCCGAGTGCTTGAGCACATGCGCGAGGTATGCGCCGTCAGCAGCAGGTCGGTGGCAAGGAGTTGGTTTTTCTCAGTGCCATGCGCTCAATTCCGGGAGGATGACGGTCTGTTCCGAAAGTCCCCGCTGCGGCGTTCCGCACGGGTAGCCGAATCCGGACGGCCGCGGCGCCAGCCGTGAAAGCGCCCGACCCACTCGAGCAGTTTCTGCGGCGCATGGGCGCGTTTCCATTCACCGGCCGCGTACTTGTTCGCTTCCGCGAGCGTCGGGTAGATGTGGATGGTGCCGAGGATCTTGTTGAGCCCCAGCCCGTGGCGCATCGCCATCACGTATTCGGCGATCAGGTCGCCGGCGTGCTCGCCGACGATCGTGACGCCGAGGATCTTGTCCTTGCCGGGTACGGTGAGCACCTTGACGAAGCCGTGTGCCTCGCCGTCGGCGATGGCGCGGTCGAGATCCGCGATGTCGAAGCGGGTGAGTTCGAACGGGATGTTGTGCGCCCGGGCTTCCTGCTCGTTGAGGCCCACACGCGCGACCTCCGGGTCGACGAAGGTCGCCCAAGGGATGGCCGAATAGTCGGCACGGAATTTCTTGAACGGTGCGAACAGCGCATTGACCGACGCATACCAGGCCTGATGGGCGGCGGTGTGGGTGAATTGATACGGGCCGGCGACATCGCCTGCGGCGTAGATATTGGGAAAGCTCGTCTGCAGGTATTCGTTGACCTCGATCGTGCGCCCCGTCGGAACGCCCAACGCCTCCAGCCCGTAGCCCTTCAATTGCGCGGCGCGCCCGACGGCGACCAGCAGCACGTCGAAGGGGATGCGCACTTCCTGCCCCTGGTGTCCGGCAATCAGGATCTTCTCGCCATTCTCGACGACGAAACGCCGGGTTTCGTGGCCGGTGCGCAGGTCGATGCCTTCGGCGCGGAAGCGTGCCATCACCATCTCGGAGACCTCCGCATCCTCGCGCGGCATGATCCGCTCGCCCTTCACGATCAGGGTCACCGCGGCGCCGAAACGGGCAAAGGTCTGCGTCAGTTCGGAACCGATCGGGCCGCCACCGAGCACGAGCAGGCGGCGGGGCAGGGCGCGCAGGGTCCAGATCGTGTCCGAGCTGTAGTAGCCGACGTCCTCGATGCCGGGAATGGGCGGCACGTGGGGGCGGGCGCCGGCCGCGATGATGATGCTGCGCGTCGAGAGCGTCTCGTGCCCGCCGTCGTTACGTGCGATCTCCACTTCCCAGGGCGAGACGATCTTCGCCCGGCCCTCGATCACCTCGACGCCAAGCCCGGTGTAGCGCTCGATCGAATCGTGCGGCTCGACGGTCTTGATGATCGCATGCACGCGTTCCATCACGTCGGCGAAGTCGAACTCCGCGCGGGCGGAGCGAATGCCGAATTCCTGCGAGCGCCGCATGTGCGACAGCAGCTTCGCCGAGCGGATCAGCGCCTTCGACGGCACACAGCCGGTATTCAGGCAGTCGCCGCCCATCTTGTGTTTTTCGACCAGGGTGACTTTCGCCTTTACCGCGGCGGCGATGTAGCTGCTCACGAGTCCCGCGGCGCCGGCACCGATGACCACCAGATTGCGGTCGAAGCGGGCCGGCTTGTGCCAGCGGGCGTAGATCTTCCGCGCCTTCACCACCTCGACAAGCTTCTTCGCGATCAGCGGGAACACGCCGAGCAGTGCGAAGGAGGCGAGCAGGCCCGGCGACAGGATGCCCGACAGCGAGTCGATCTGCGCGAGCTGGGTGCCGGCGTTCACATACACGACGGTGCCGGCAAACATGCCGAGCTGACTCACCCAGTAGAAGGTCCAGGTGCGGATCGGCGTGAGCCCCATCACGAGGTTGATGACGAAGAACGGAAAAACCGGCACCAGGCGCAGCGTGAAGAGGTAGAAGCCGCCGTCCTTGGCGACGCCTTCGTTGATCGCGCGCAGGCGGTCGCCGAAGCGCGCCTGCACGGTGTCGCGCAGCACGAGGCGCGAGGCGAGGAAGGCCAGCGTCGCGCCGATCGTGGACGCGAAGGAGACGATCAGGGTGCCCCATCCCAGCCCGAAGATCGCGCCCGCTGCGAGCGTCATGACCGCGGCGCCGGGCAGCGACAGACCCGTGACGGCGACGTACACCGCGAAGAAGCCGAGCGCCGCCGCAACCGGCCGCGCGTCCCGCCACGCTTCGATGGCGGCCTGTTGTGTTTTGAAGAAGTCGAGACTGAAGTACCGGTCGAGATCGAACACGAAGAACAGCGCAGTCGCGAGGACGAGCGTGGTCAGGAGGATCAGGCGGCTGGTTTTCATTATTGTGCCCCGGGTGTTTTGGAACTGACGCGAACGCCACGTATCGCTTGGTCGTCCACCGGCGTGAATAACTTACACCATCGCACGAAATCGACCGGCATCGGCGTCGGCGGCAACGTCGGCATGCTCGGTGCCGACTATGCCGTGGCGCGGTACAGTGTCGGCAGCGTGCGCCGCTGTTCGTACCGAAACGCGAGCGCGCCGCGCTGGTCGGCGAATTGCTGACACAAAATAGGGGTGAAAGCTGAATGCAGGTAGCGGCCACGGCGATCGTGCGCGACATCGTCCTGATCGGCGGCGGCCACAGCCACGTCGGCGTGCTGCGCATGTTCGCGATGCACCCGCTGCCCGGCCTGCGGCTGACGGTGATCTGCACCGACACCGACACGCCTTACTCGGGAATGCTGCCGGGCTACATCGCGGGGCACTACGGCTTCGACGAGGCGCATATCGACCTGCGGCGGCTCGCCGAATTCGCCGGCGCGCGCTACTTCCGCGACGAGGTGACCGGCATCGACCGCGGCGCGCGCAAGGTGCTGTGCCGCACGCGCCCGCCGGTGCCCTACGACGTGCTGTCGATCAACATCGGCTCGACGCCGCAACTGTCGCGCGTCAGGGGGGCCGCCGAATACGCGGTGCCGGTCAAACCGATCCGCCGCTTCAACGAACGCTGGCTGGCGCTGCTCGAACGGGTGCGCCGCCACGCCGGACCGACCACGATCGCAGTGGTCGGTGCCGGCGCCGGCGGGGTCGAGCTGACGCTGGCGATGCAGTACCGCCTGCGCGGCGAATTGGCGGCGCTCGGGCGCGACCCGGACGAGCTGCGCTTTCACCTGTTTTCGGCCGGCGCGACCATCCTGCCGACCCACAACGCCGCAGTGCGCGGCGCCTTCGCGCGGGTGCTCGCCGAACGCGGCGTCGCCGTTCACTGCAACGCGGAAGTGACCGAGGTCGCGGCCGGGCGGCTACAGGTGCGCGATGGCGAGGTGTTCGACGCCGACGAGATCGTCTGGGTGACGCAGGCGGGGGGCGCGCCGTGGCTGCGCGACACGGGACTGACGCTCGACGGTGACGGTTTCATCCGCGTGCGCGACACGCTGCAGACCGAAACCGATGCGCTGATCTTCGCCGCCGGCGACTGCGCGGCGATGAACGGGTGGCCGCTGGAGAAGGCCGGCGTGTTCGCGGTGCGCATGGGCAAACCGCTGGCGGAGAATCTGCGGCGAACCGTGCTGCGCCAGCCGCTGCGGCCTTATCGGCCGCAACGACGCTGGCTGGCGCTGATCAGCACTGGCGACCGGCATGCGGTCGCCTCGCGTGGCTGGATTTTCGCGCGCGGCGACTGGGTATGGCGGTGGAAGGACTGGATCGACCGCCGCTTCATGCGCCGCTTCAGCGAGTTCCCGCAGATGAAGGGAGCCGCCGGGGCATCGTCCGCCAGCCCGATTCCGCTCGACGAGTCCGAGCAAACGCAGGCGATCTCCGCGATCGCGATGCGCTGCGGCGGTTGCGGCGCCAAGGTCGGCGCGACGGTACTCGCGCGCGCGCTGGCCGACGTCCATCCGATCGAGCGCGACGACGTGTTGATCGGCCTGCACGCCCCCGACGACGCGGCGGTGCTGCATGTGCCGCCGGGCTATGCGCTGGTGCACAGCGTCGATTTTTTTCGCGCCTTCATCGACGACCCCTGGGTGTTCGGCCGCATCGCCGCGAACCACGCCCTCGGCGACATTTTCGCGATGGGCGGCGAAGCCCAGTCGGCGACCGCGATCGCGACGGTGCCGCCGGGGCTGGAAAGCAAGATCGAGGACACCTTGTTCCAGATGATGGCCGGTGCCGTCGAGGTCTTGAACGAGGCCGGCTGCGCGCTGGTCGGCGGCCATACCGGCGAGGGCCGCGAGCTGGCGCTGGGCTTCGCGATCAACGGGCTGATCGACGAGCGCCTCGACGGCGTCCTGCGCAAGGGCGGCATGCGCCCCGGCGACGCGCTGATCCTCACCAAGCCGATCGGCACCGGCACGCTGTTCGCGGCGCACGCCCGGCTGGCGGCGCGCGGGCGGTGGATCGACGCGGCGCTCGCCTCGATGCAGGTTTCCAACCGCGCCGCGGTGCCCTGTCTGGTCGCGCACGGTGCCACCGCGTGCACCGACCTCACGGGCTTCGGCCTGCTCGGGCACCTGGTCGAGATGACGCGGCCCTCGGGCGTCGATGCCGAGATCGATCTGAACGCCTTGCCGCTGCTCGACGGCGCCGCCGAGACCGCCGCGGCGGGCATCCTCAGCTCGCTGCAGCCGGCCAACGTGCGCCTGCGCCGGGCGCTGCGCAATCAGTCCGAGGCGCTGCAACACCCGGCGTATCCGCTGCTGTTCGACCCGCAGACCGCCGGCGGACTGCTCGCCAGCGTGCCGGCCGAAAACGCCGAGGCCTGCGTCGCCGCGCTGCGGGCGCTGGGCTATGCGACGACGGCCCGCATCGGCAGGGTTCTGGCAGAAGGCGACGCGCTTGAACCGATCCGCCTTCTGCCTGCCCCGCGTCGCCTGGTTGTTGGTCACCACTGAAGCCAGCGCCGAAGCAGCGACCGGATCGTCGGCGTCAGGCGCGTGCGCTTGTAGGCGTCTGCCGCCTTCCTGATCGCTTCGCCCTGGGTCGGATAGGCGTGGATGACGCGGGCCAGGGTACGCAGGCCGATCCCCGCGACCATCGCCAGGGTGATCTCGTTGATCATGTCTCCGGCATGGCGGGCGACGATCGTCGCGCCGAGAATCCGGTCGGTCCGCTCCTTGACGTGGATCTTGACGAAGCCGGTCTCCTCGCCGTCGGCGATCGCGCGATCGACCTCGTGCATCGGGATGGTGAAGGTCTTCACCGGGATGTTCCGCCGGTTGGCTTCGCTCACGTACAGGCCGACATGAGCGATTGCCGGATCGGTGTAGGTGCACCACGGAATGGTCAACGCGCTCATGCGCTGGCGACCGTGGAACAGCGCGTTGCGGACCACGATGCGCGCCGACGCGTCGGCGGTGTGCGTGAACTTGTGCGCCAGACAGGCATCGCCGGCGGCATAGATGCGCCGGTTGCTGGTGCGCAGGAAATCATCGACCCGGATGCCGTCTGCCTTGTCGTAGTCGACGCCCGCGCCCTCGAGATTCAGATCGTCGACATTCGGCACGCGGCCGGTGCCGGTGAGGATGGCATCGACCGCCACCGTGCTGTGGTAGTCGTCACTGACCAGATCGACGAACTTCTGCCCGCCTTCGACGCGCACGGCGACGGCGCGGGTATTGAGGCGCACCTCGATGCCATCACGGGCGAACGCATCCGCGAGGAGCTGCGCGGCATCGCGTTCCTCTCTGGGCAGGAACAGCGGCCAGTGCTGGGCGATGGTGACCTGCGCGCCGAAGCGGCAGAACGCCTGCGCGAGTTCGCAACCGAGCGGGCCACCGCCGATCACCAACAGGCGGCGCGGCAGCCCGGTCAGGTCGAAGACATTCTCGTTGGTCAGAAAGCCGGCCTCGACGAGGCCCGGAATCGACGGCGTGTCCGGCCGCGAGCCGGTGGCGATCATGGCCTTCTTGAAGCGCAGCGTCGCGCCATCGGCCGACAGCGCGTCCATTCCGGTGAAGCGTGCCTGGCCGAAGAACACATCCACGCCGGCGGCGCTCAGCCGGCGCACCGAGTCGGCGCGGCTGATGCGGGCGCGAATCCCGCGCATGCGCGCCATCGCGGCGGCAAAGTCGACACGGACATCGGCCGGGGTCCGCGCGCCATACTGCCCGGCATCGCGCATCTCGGCGTACAGGCGCGCCGTACGGAGGATCGCTTTCGACGGCACGCAGCCGACGTTCAGACAGTCGCCGCCGAGCAGATTGCGTTCGATCAGCGCGACCCTGGCGCCCAGTGCCGCAGCGGCGTGCGCCGCCACCAATCCCGCCGTGCCGCCGCCGACGATGACGAGGCCGTAGCAGTTTGCGGGTTGCGGATTGCGCCATGCGGCCGGACGTACATTTTCCAGCCGCTCGTGCTCAATCGCATCCGCCGGCGCGGTCGGGCAGGGCGCGTCGGGCCGTTTCATCTCGCTTGATCCGTGGATGCAGGGCGCTGCGCCAGCCAACCGCCGCGGAATCCGGCGCGCCGCAAGCCGGTGCGGACATAGGGACAGCTCCGCATCAGGCGCCAGATCAGTTCGCTGCGATAGTTCTCGATCATCATCACCACGATGCCCTGGTCGAGTCCGAAGTGGCCGGCCGACACCCAGGCGCCATGCTCGGCGCTGGCGAGGGACGGGTTGAAGCTGCTCGCGTACTGCTGCGCGGGCAGCATTTCCGGATAGCGCTCGAGCATGGTGCGCGCGGCGCTCAGGGCGATCTCGGGCGCGAACGGCAGCGACGCCAGTGCCGCCCAGCCGGCGAGGGTGCCGTCATCGGGCCCGTGCGGCGCACCCCGCGCGGCGTAGCCGAACAGGGGGCGCCGCGCGGGGTCCAGCGTCGGCTGCGGATGGCTCGGGCCATCGCAGGCGGTCAGCCCCCAGCAGTTTTCGTCATAGCCGGCGAAGCCGAGCGGGTTGCGCCGCGCGTACTCGCGCTGCACTTCGATCGCGCGCCGGCTGTTCTCGAAATAGTCACAACGCTTCTCGCGCATGAAGCGATCCCGGATACCGCGAAAATCGATCCAGGCGTGCGAGAACTGGTGCACGAACAGCGGCCCCGCGTACAGAAAATCGTAGCCGTACAGATTTTCCCACTGATAGGTCGCGGTCCAGGCATCGAAGCACTCGCAGCCACCCTCGATCGGGTGCGTCGGCGAGCCCAGCGCGAGCACGTACATCACGATGGCCTCGTTAAAGCCTTCCCAGCCGTAGTGCAGGAATCCGCATTCCGGTTTCCAGCCCATCCTGACCGTTCTGGCCCCGCCCTGCGCCCATCGCCAGTCGATGCGCAGGTAGAGCGTCTCGACGAGCTCGCGCAACTCGGTTTCGTCGACGCTGTCCGCGGTGAAATACCGCCCCGCGGTCAGCGCGCCGGCGATCAGCAGCGCGGTATCGACCATCGACAGTTCCGAGCGCCACACGCGTGCGCCGCTTTCGCGGTCGAGAAAGTGATAGTAGAAACCCCGATAGCCGGTTGCCGTGGGGCTGCCGCTCTGATCGCTGTCGCGGAAGAAACGCAGCGCGGCCAGACTGCGCCGGACCGCATCGGCGCGATCCATCCAGCCGCGTTCGATCGCCACCGGATACGACGACAGCGCAAAGCCGACCACTGCGATGCTGACCGGCGAGTTGTCGCGCGAAGTGTCGACGATCAGTCCGTTGGCCGGATTGACCGCCTGCAGGAAGTAACCGAACGCAGCATGCTGAAGCTCGTCGAGCGTCTGCCCGCCGATGAGTGGCTCGCGGCTCATGCGCTGGCGCCGGCACGGGTTCGCGTGGTCCTCCATAACGGGCTCCGGCGTCGGTGCAGGGGAACGAGCGCGTCGTTCGCCCGTCATTATTTTCCGTCCGGTTTCTCGATGTGCCCCCCGAACTCGAAGCGCATCGCGGACAGCAGCTTGTCGGCAAACTGTGCCTCGCCGCGCGAGCTGAATCGCGAATAGAGCGCGGTGCTGAGCACGGGCACCGGCACCCCTTCGTCGATGGCCGCCTTGATCGTCCAGCGTCCCTCGCCGGAATCCGATACCCGGCCGTCGAACTTCGCCAGCGTCGGATCCCGGGTCAGGGCGACCGCGGTCAAATCCAGCAGCCACGACGAGATCACGCTGCCGCGACGCCACAGTTCGGCGATATCGCGCAGATCGAGATCAAACTGGAATTCTTCCGGGTTGCGCAGCGGCGTCGTCTCGGCGTCGTGGGACTGTTCGCGCTTGCCCACGTTCGCGCGGGCAAGGATGTCGATGCCCTCGGCATAAGCGGCCATCAGGCCGTACTCGATGCCATTGTGCACCATCTTGACGAAGTGGCCGGCGCCGCTCGGCCCGCAGTGCAGATAGCCCAGCTCGGCAGTGCCGCCGGGCTTCTTGCGCCCCGGGGTGAGCGGGATGTCACCCGCGCCCGGCGCCAGCGTCGCGAACACCGGCTCCAGTCGCTGCACCGCCCGCTCCGGGCCGCCGATCATCAGACAATAGCCACGCTCCAGGCCCATCACGCCGCCGCTGGTCCCGCAATCGATGTAGTCGATCTTCCTCGCCGCGAGTTCCCTGGCAATCCGGATGTCGTCCACGTAGTAAGAGTTGCCGCCGTCGATGAGGATGTCGCCGGGCCCGAGATGCGGCACGAGGCCGGCGATGAGCGGTTCCACGGACGCCCCCGGAAGCATCATCCAGATCGCCCGCGGCCGCTCCAGCTTCTTTACCAGGTCCGCGAGCGAGGACGCGCCAACGGCACCTTCCCCGGACAACGCCTTCACCGCTTCGGGCGACCTGTTGAAGACCACGCACTGATGGCCTCCATGGAGCAGCCGCCGCACCATGTTGGCGCCCATTCTTCCGAGCCCGATCATTCCGATTTGCATGGCTATCTCCTCATCCGAACCGATTGCTCGACGCTTGTGGTGCGTTTGCGGGCCGGTGGATGGCGGTTCGTCGCCGCTTCATGGTCCTGGCCACCCGGGACATGGACAAAAGCTACAGCGAGAGCGTTCTGCCGTATGTGCGGTGACGAACAGACCGTCCGGGCTACGCCGCGGAGAATTGCTGCCGATCTTGTGCGCGATTGCGTGCGGAGCCGCGGGGGAACGCGGTCTGCGTTCTCCGCGCATCGGATGCTGCCCGCGAACATGGCGATCACTCATGACCACAACCGTATCCGACGCCTTCGTTTTCTTCGGTGCCACCGGCGACCTGGCGTACAAGAAGATCTTCCCGGCGCTGCAGGCCTTGATCCGCGCCGGCGACCTCGACATGCCGATCATCGGCATGGCGCGCGCCGCCGGGACGCTGGACAAGCTGCGTGAACGTGCGCGCGACAGCCTGGAGCACAATGGCGGCATCGATGCCGACGCGTTCGCCAAACTGTCGGCGCAACTGCAGTACGTCGAGGGCGACTACGCCGATCCGGCGACCTACCAGCGCCTGAAACAAGCCCTCGGCACCGCCACCCGGCCGCTGCACTACATGGCGATTCCGCCGGGCATGTTCGGCACCGTGGTGCACGGGCTGGCGCACTCGGGCTGCGCCGACGACGCCCGCATCATCGTCGAGAAGCCGTTCGGTCGCGACCTCGCGTCCGCGCAGGCGCTCAACCGCACGCTGCATGAAGTGTTCCCCGAAACGGCGGTGTTCCGGATCGATCACTACCTCGGCAAGGAGGCGGTGCAGAACCTGCTGTACTTCCGCTTCGCCAACGCCTTCCTCGAACCGGTATGGAACCGCAACTACGTCGACAGCGTGCAGATCACCATGGCCGAGGACTTCGGCGTGCAGGGACGCGGCGCGTTCTTCGAGGAGGTCGGCACGCTCCGCGACGTGGTGCAGAACCACATGCTGCAGGTGATCGCGCTGCTGGCGATGGATGCACCGGCCGGGCGCGATCCGCAGTCCGTGCGTACCGAGAAGCTGCGACTGTTCCGCGCGATGCGGCCGCTCGACCCGGCTTGCGTGGTGCGCGGCCAGTTCCGCGGCTATCGCGACGAGCAGGGCGTGGCGGCGGATTCCCAGGTCGAGACCTTTGCTGCGCTGTGTATGCACATCGACACCTGGCGCTGGAGCGGCGTGCCGTTCTACATCCGCGCCGGCAAGCGCCTGCCCATCACCACCACCGAAGTCAAGGTGGACCTGAAGTGTCCGCCGCTGGCGATTTTCGACGAGATCAGCCCGGCCACCTCGAACTATTTCCGCTTCCGCTTGAGTCCCGAGGTGACGATCTCGGCGGGCGCGCGCGTCAAGCAGCACGGCGAGGAAATGCGCGGCGAGCCGGTGGAACTGATCGCCCGCCACGAGCCACGCAGCGAAACATTGCCTTACGAGCGTCTGCTGCGCGATGCGCTGCGCGGCGAGCCAGCGCTGTTCGCGGATGGCGACAGCGTCGAAGCGGCGTGGCGGGTGATCGAACCGGCACTCGCCGATGCCGCGCCGGTGCGGGATTATGAACCGGGTAGCTGGGGTCCGTCGGCGGCCGCGGACATCGTGGTCAGCGACGAGGGCTGGCACGATCCAAAGCCCGAGGAGACGGCGCCGTGCTGACTCCGTCCGATCCATGACGATCAGTCCATTGGCCGGCAAACCGGCCCCGACGGAGCTGCTGGTCGATGTGCCGAAGCTGCTCGCCGCCTATGTCGATCTGCGCCCCGACCCCGCGATCCCCGTGCAGCGCGTCGCATTTGGCACCTCCGGACACCGCGGCATCTCCTTCGAGCGCAGCTTCAACGAATGGCATGTGCTGGCGATCAGCCAGGCGATCTGCGAGTACCGCCAAAGCAAGGGCATCGACGGCCCGCTGTACCTCGGTATCGATACCCATGCGCTGTCGCAGCCGGCGTTCGAAAGCACGCTGGAGGTGCTGGCCGGCAACGGTGTCGAAACGATGATCGCGACCGGTGGCGAATTCACCCCGACGCCGGCGGTCTCCCACGCGATCCTGGTCCACAACCGCGGCCGCAGGGGGAGGCTGGCCGACGGCATCGTCATCACGCCCTCGCACAATCCTCCCGACAGCGGCGGCTTCAAGTACAACCCGCCGAACGGCGGGCCGGCCGATACCGATGTCACCGGCTGGGTCCAGGAGCGCGCCAATGCGCTGCTCGCCAGTCGCCTCAAGGCGGTGCGGCGGATGCCGTACGCGCAGGCGCGTCGCGCCGCCAGCACGCACCCGCACGATTTCCTGAACGCCTACGTCGGCGATCTCGGCAAGATGGTCGACTTCGACACGATCCGTGGCGCGGGCATCCGCATGGGCGTCGATCCGCTCGGCGGCGCCGGGGTGCACTACTGGGCGCCGATTGCCGAGCGCTACCAACTCGACCTGACCGTGCTCGGCGAGGACGTCGACCCGACCTTCGCCTTCATGACCGCGGACTGGGACGGCAAGATCCGCATGGACCCGTCCTCGTCCTTTGCGATGCGGCGGCTGATCGATCTCAAGGACCGCTATGACATCGCGTTCGCCTGCGACACCGACCACGACCGCCACGGCATCGTTACCCGCGGTGCCGGGTTGTTGCCGCCGAATCACTACCTTTCGGTGTTGATCGACTATCTGTTCCGGCATCGGCCGCAGTGGGCCGGCGACGCTGCGGTCGGCAAGACCGTGGTCAGCACCGCGCTGATCGACCGGGTGGCAAAGCGGCTGGGACGCAAGCTCTTCGAGGTGCCGGTCGGCTTCAAGTGGTTTGTCGACGGCCTGTTCGACGGCTCACTGGGCTTCGGCGGCGAGGAAAGCGCCGGCGCGTCATTCCTGCGTCGGGACGGCGCGGTGTGGACGACCGACAAGGACGGCATCGTGCCGGCCTTGCTGGCGGCGGAAATCGCCGCGCGCACCGGCCGCGATCCCGGTGAGCGCTATCGCGAGCTGGTGCGCGAACTGGGTGAGCCGGTGGCCGATCGCATCGAGGCGCCCGCCACCGCCGAGCAGAAGACCCGCCTGGCGAAGCTGTCGCCGCAGCAGGTATGCAGCACCGAACTGGCCGGCGAGAAGATCGAAAGCGTGCTCGATCATGCGCCGGGCAACCACGCAGCGGTCGGCGGCATCAAGGTGACTTCCGCCAACGGCTGGTTCGCCGCACGTCCCTCCGGTACCGAGGACATTTACAAGATCTACGCGGAAAGCTTCAAGGACAAGTCGCACCTGCAATCACTCCTGCACGAGGCGCAAAGCATCGTCGATAACGCGCTCGCGGCGAAGTGAACCGCTGCAGGCCATCAGCGCACTTCGTTTGGTAGCGCACCGACGCCGAGCAAGTCGGCATGTATAGAAGATGTTCTCGCCATGGGTCGTGCGGACTCCGCCGGCGAGCTTTGTAGCCCGTAACGGACATATGAATTTATTCAGTCCCGGATGGAGTTCAGCCATGCAACGCATCAACCTTCGCAAGACCTTGAGCGCCGCCGCATTGACGGGCGGAACGATCCTGGCAGCAAGCGCCCAGGCGCAAGGCGGCTACGGCTCCGGCATGATGAGCGGTTATGGCGCCGGCTGGATGGGGGGATACGGCGGGATATTGTTGCCGATCCTGCTTGTCGTCGTTGTCGGCCTCGTGGCATGGGTCGTCATGAACAGGAAGAAGTGAACGGATCATTGCCTCAATCACGCCCAAGCTCATGTCCGGCATTGACGGGGGCGACTGGCGACGGCGCAAGCGCCGCCGCGAAACCGCAGTGTGGTTTTTCCGCCGGCAAGCAAAATGCAATCGCAGCGCCACCTGAAAGGAGTCAGTCCATGTACGGATTCAGCACTCAGTTAAAGCTGCCGTTCGACAGCGCCATCGCGAAAGTCACCGAGGCCCTGAAAGAGGAGGGGTTCGGCGTGCTCACCGATATCGATGTCAAGGCCACGTTGAAAGCCAAGCTCGACATCGAACGACGGCCGTATCGCATCCTCGGCGCATGCAATCCGCGGCTCGCCCATCGCGCAATCGAGGCTGATCCTGACATCGGCTTGCTGCTGCCGTGCAATGTGGTGGTGCGCGAAGAAGCCGATGGAACCATTACGGTGGCGTTCATGGATCCCGAGGCGGTGTTGATGCTCGTCGACAAAGCGGAAGTGACTGCCATCGGCGGGGAAGTACGGGCGCTGCTGCAAAAGGTCTGTGCGCGTCTCGCTGCGTAACGTGCACGGCCAAAATAGGTGAGCATCAGGCGCGAGGGGCACTGCACTGTGAGCGGCAAGATCCGCATCGGCGACGCCGCTCACGCGGGACTACTGCCAAGGCCACGCCGGCTAATAGTTCGAGGGTGAAGCTTTGCTGCGTGCAGTTTTCCGATCGGCCTGTGGCCGGGGCGCCTGCGGCCTGCAGTTTACATAATACCAATTATGGCGCTTACAGAACGCGACGGGTGCCCGAGTGCAGCATCTCACCGCTGTCGCGGACACTGCCACTTGCGCCCCTTACTCCCCGCGTGGTGATGGCGGATGTTGGTGCCCATCAGGGCTGAGCCCGGCAAGGATCGGTGTCGAGGTCCTTACCTCACCGCATTGCGCGCGATGGCGCAGCGCGTGGTCCATCAACACCAGTGCCAGCATCGCCTCGGCGATCGGCGTAGCGCGGATGCCGACGCAGGGGTCGTGGCGCCCCTGCGTATTCACGATCACCGGCTTTCCCTGCTTGTCGATCGAACGACGATCGAGACGAATGCTCGAAGTCGGTTTGACCGCCATGCTGACCATGATGTCCTGACCGGTCGATATGCCCCCGAGCGTGCCACCGGCGTTGTTCGTCAGGAAGCCTTCCGGCGTCATTTCGTCGGAATGCTCGGTGCCGCGCTGCGTGACGCTTGCGAAACCGGCGCCGATCTCGACGGCCTTCACCGCGTTGATGCCCATCATCGCGTAGGCGATGTCGGCGTCGAGCCGATCATAAACCGGCTCGCCCCAGCCGACCGGAACACCCGTCGCGACAACGTTGATGCGTGCGCCAATCGAGTCCCCGGCCTTGCGCAGCTCGTCCATGAAATCCTCGAGCTGCGGCACGATTTCCGCGTTTGGTGCAAAGAAAGGATTGCCGTGCACCGCGTCCCAGCTCACGAATGGAATCTCGATCGGCCCCAGTTGGGCCATGTAGCCGCGAATGACAACCCCGAAACGCTCGCGCAGCCACTTGCGCGCAATGGCGCCGGCCGCAACGCGTACCGCCGTTTCGCGTGCTGATGAGCGACCGCCGCCGCGGTGATCGCGAATCCCGTATTTCTGCCAGTAGGCGTAATCCGCATGCCCCGGCCGGAAGGTCTCGGCGATGTTGCCGTAGTCACGCGAGCGTTGATCCTGGTTGCGGATCAGTAGCGCAATCGGCGTACCGGTCGTGACCCCTTCGAACACGCCGGACAGGATCTCGACTTCGTCCGGCTCGCGCCGCTGCGTCACATGGCGTGAAGTGCCAGGCTTTCTGCGATCGAGTTCCTTCTGGATGTCTTCGGTCGAAATCTGCAGGCCAGGCGGGCATCCATCGACCACGCAACCGATCGCCGGTCCGTGCGATTCACCAAACGAGGTGACGCAGTAAAGCTTTCCTGTCGTATTGCCGGACATGGGTTACTCGCAAAAAACCGGTTTCAAATACCCGACGCTTGCCGCTCGTGGCTTCAGAACGGCAGCCGCCGCCTGGGGGCTTGCGGACGCTTTCCATCTGGCGTGGGCGCCGCTGCCTTAACCGGCTTGCGCGGCACGTTCATCTCGTCACGTGCAAACCGCACCTTGCCCTCGAGCACGCAACCACGCATGCCGGGCGCGCACACTGCGCCATGCACACGCTGACAAATCCCGTCCAGATCGTGAGGACAACTCCAGGCACTCATGTCGTCAAACGCTCCGTGCTGTTATCGAAAAGCAAGCCATGCATGCCCAGACTAGCGTAATGACTGCCCGGCCTCAAGATTTGCGCGTGACAAATGCGGGTTCTCAAATAATCAGGCCACAACATGAATCCCGCAAGACTCAATGCGCCTGCGGATCCGAGACCAGCATTGGCGGCGCTGATCTTCCGCATGTTGCGCAAAGCCCCGGCGAAACGCATGATGTAAAGTCATACAGAAGATCCTCACACGCACACTCATGTTCTCACCAGGCATCATCGGACCCGATCGGGTCAGTGACAGCGATTTGTGGTTCGTTTTCCGCGCGAACGCCCTCCTCGTCATCTCCGACGGTATCGATGCTCGAGTCCCGAGCCGTCTCGAACTCTTGCAGCTTGGACTCGTGCTGCCGCAGCACCATTATCTCGGCCAGCTTGGCGAGCAGCATTGCTTCACGGCCGAGTTGCCTGCGGACGCGCCGGCAGTGGCGTCGATCGAATGGCAAAACCTGCGGGGCCTCTTCGGACGCATTGACGAGACGAGCTTCGCGCTCGCAGGGCGGGCGATCCAGATCCTGTTGTGGGACAGCACGCACCGCTATTGCGGCCGCTGCGGTTCGGCCACCGAATTGCACGCGAGCGAGCGCTCGCGCGTCTGCCCGGGGTGCGGACTGATCCACTATCCGCGCTTATCCCCTGCCGTGATGGCCTTGATTCGGCGGGGAAACGAGCTTCTGCTCGCGCGCTCGCCGCATTTTCCGGAAGGCATGTACAGCGCGCTGGCGGGTTTCGTCGAGCCCGGCGAGACGCTCGAGCAGACGCTGGCGCGCGAGGTCCGCGAGGAGGTCGGCATAGAGATCACCAATCTGCGCTACTTCGGCAGCCAGCCCTGGCCGTTCCCGCATTCGCTGATGATCGCGTTCGTGGCCGATTATGTCAGCGGCGAGATCACACCGCAGCCGGGCGAAATCGAAGCCGCGGACTGGTTCGCGATCGACCGGTTACCGCGTCTGCCGCACCGGATCAGTATTGCGCGCAAGCTCATCGACGCGACGGTGCGCGACATCGCCGCGCCGCAGGCAGCTGGTCCCTGCGGCGACTGAGGAGCGACACCCACGCCCGCCGTCGTGGGTCACGCGGCTGCCCGGCGGTCCGGGAACTCGATCACCTGCGCCCGTTTGCGCCGGTCGGCAAGTAGCCACGGCTGGTCTGCGGCGGGCTGAGTCCTGCCCGTTCGGGCCCCCGGCAGGATGATACCGGTGGCCGCACTCATGTCGATTTGTGCAGCGGCCATGAGTTCCGCGCAAGAATTTGCAAGCTGTTCAATCAACCGGGCGTTGTCGGCATGGAGTGGCGAACGAATGCTGACGCCGTCCGCCGCCTCGAACGGCGACGCGTGGCGCAACGACATCTCGGCAAGCGCGACGTTCGCCACCTCCGTCTGAAGCTCCAGCAGCCGTTCCATAAGCGATACCAACAGCGTGTTCATGCTGGTGACTGTTCCCATGGTCAGCTGGCTGGCACTTTCGAGGGTCGGCATTGCCGCCGTGACACCCCTGCCCCCGCGCGAGCCATCGCCGTTGCCGCCGGCTTCCTGCCACGCCCGCGCGGCGCTCAACTGCCGTTCCCAGGGTATCCGGTCCGCCTCTGGCAGGTCGAAAGGCGGGATGAACTCGCAATCCAAACGGCCTGTCCCGATGTAATCAGTCGACGGTGTTTGCATCTGAAGTCCTCCTCTTCTGGCAGAGAATTCCCGATCAGGCCCGGGAGCTGACTGCGCCCACCGCCGACCGGCCACTGGAAGCATTTGATGGAAAATTATGCACCCGATCGGCTGCGCTGCACAGACCTGTTTTCGGGTGCGCGCCGGTAGCATATCCCATTGTGCGGAATCAATTTTTCAGTCGATAACCGGTCTTGAAGATCCACGCGACGACGGCCAGGGAGACCGCGAGGAAGGCCGTTGTCATCGCGAGGCTGAGGCCGACGCTGACGTCGGCGATGCCGTAGAAGCTCCAGCGGAAGCCGCTGATCAGATACACGACGGGGTTGAACAGCGTGACGGTCTGCCAGAACGGCGGCAGCATGTCTATCGAGTAGAAACTGCCACCGAGGAAGGTCAGCGGCGTGATGATCAGCAGCGGGACGAGTTGCAGTTTTTCGAAGTTGTCGGCCCAGATGCCGATGATGAATCCGAGCAGGCTGAAGGTGACCGCGGTGAGGACGAGGAACAGCAGCATCCAGAACGGATGGACAATCTGCAACGGCACGAACAGGCCGGCGGTGGCGAGGATGATCAGGCCGAGGATGATCGACTTCGTCGCGGCGGCCCCGACGTAACTGACGACAACTTCGACATAGGACACCGGCGCCGACAGCAGCTCGTAGATGGTGCCGGAGAACTTCGGAAAGTAGATGCCGAACGACGCGTTGGAGATGCTTTGCGTGAGCAGCGACAGCATCACCAGGCCCGGCACGATGAAGGCGCCGTAGCTGATGCCGCCGATCTCGGGAATGCGCGAGCCGATCGCGGCGCCGAAGACGACGAAATACAGCGAGGTCGAAAGCACCGGCGAGACGATGCTCTGCAGCAGTGTCCGCCTCGTGCGCGCCATCTCGAAGGCGTAAATCGCGCGGATTGCATGGATGTTCATTGTCCGTCCCTCACCAGGCTGACGAAGATGTCTTCGAGTGAGCTCTGTGTCGTGTGCAGGTCCTTGAACGCGATGCCCGCGTCGTCAAGGTCGCCGAGCAGCGCCACCATGCTGGCGCGCTCACCCTGCGAATCGTAGGTATAGGTGAGCTCACAGCCATCGGCCGACAGGTCCAGATGATAGGCGGCAAGTCCGGCCGGAATGTGTGCCAGTGCGTGCTCCAGTTGCAGCGTCAGCTGTTTGCGGCCGAGCTTGCGCATCAGCTCGGCCTTGTCCTCGACCAGCATGATCTCGCCCTTGCTGATCACCCCGACCCGGTCGGCCATCTCCTCGGCCTCCTCGATGTAGTGGGTGGTGAGGATGACGGTCACGCCGGTTGCGCGCAGTGCACGCACCAGTTCCCACATTTCGCGCCGCAGATTGACGTCCACCCCGGCGGTCGGCTCGTCGAGGAACAGGATCTGCGGCTCGTGCGACAGCGCCTTGGCGATCAGGAGTCGCCGCTTCATGCCTCCCGACAGCGTGATGATCTTGTTGTCCTTCTTGTTCCACAGCGACAGGTCGCGCAGGACCTTTTCGATATGGTCCGGGTTCGGCGGCTTGCCGAAGAGTCCGCGGCTGAAGGACACGGTGGCCCAAACGGTCTCGAACGCATCGGTCGTCAGTTCCTGTGGCACGAGTCCGATCATTGAGCGCGCTGCGCGGTAGTCGCGGACGATGTCGTGGCCGCCGACGAGGATCTGCCCTTCGGTCGGATTGACGATGCCGCAGATGGTGCTGATCAGCGTCGTCTTGCCGGCGCCGTTCGGGCCAAGCAGCGCGAAAATCTCGCCATGGCGAATGTCGAGATTGATGCCCTTCAACGCCTGGAAGCCGGAGGCGTAGGTTTTCGAAAGGTTCGATACGGAGATGATCGTCTGCATGGGCACGAGGATGGCTGCGCGCTACGGATTGAAGCCCTGGTATTCCGAGAAAATCCCCAGCGGCTTGGCCTCGATGTGGCGGCGCACGCCGGCGAAACCGGCCGCCTCCAGGGTTGCCAGCACCCGGTGGGGGGGCTCGCACGCCTCGATGGTGTCCCAGTAGTAGCGCCACAGCTTGGCCGTCTCGCGGCTCGCCCCGGCCATACGCGCCAGCACCGGCACCAGCCCGCGCATGTAGAACTTGAGCACGGCACACCCGACCCGCCCTTCGGGGCGAGTGATCTCAAGCAGGCAGATGCGTCCGCCCGGCTTGAGGACGCGGCGAAACTCGCCGAATGCGGCCGACAGATCGCTGATGTGGCGCAATGCGTAACCCATGCTGACGAAATCCACGCTGGCATCGGCGACCGGAAGCGCCTCGGCGCGCCCTTCGAGTAGCTGCACGCCGGGCGGCAGGTGCGCATTGGCCATCATGCCGGGGCTCGGATCGACCCCGATGACTGCCGTCGCGTCGCCGACGATCTGCACCGCCTCGCGCGCCACCATACCGGTGCCAATGCCGACGTCGAGAACCCGCATGCCGGGTGCGAGTCCGGCGCGCAACAGGGCCTCGTGGCGATACCACGCGCCGCTGCCGAACGCGAGCAGACGCTCGACGCGGTCATAGTCGCCGGCCGTGCGGTCGAAGATTCCCCGCACGAAGCCCTGTCGGTCGGCTTCCGCCCCGTAGTAGTCGGTGAGCGGGGCGTGCGGCGCATGCACAGGTTCTTCGCGCTGCGCGCGAGTCGTCGTCATCATTGTCGGAGCCTTGTGTCGTCTGCCAGCTTGCCACTGTACTGGAAACGACGGTGGGATAGCACCGTTTCGTCCGCCACGCCAGCCGCGGGTGCGGGCTACGATCGGCAGGACGCGCTAAGCGCTCCCCGGTCGTCCGGGCATCGCGCCGCCTCAACTCAAGCCATTTTGTCTGACTTCTCTAGCGCAGCGCCCGGGCGATGAAATTGCGCGGCACGCGGGAACGCGGAACGCGGTCGGAGAACCAGTTGCGCACGTCCTCTTCGAGGCCGATGCCGTGCATGTAGTTGTAGAGCGCCTTGTTGAGGGCGACCCCCAGGGTGTCGTGGTCGGTGCCCGTCGGGTCGATGAAGCGGACATCGTTTTTCGCAAACGCGCCCGGTGGCAGCGGTGCAAGTGTGACGCCATATTCTTCGGGGTGCTGACCGACCGGCGAGTGCACGGTGCAGGCGAAGCGGTGGAAGAAGCCGGACTGAATGCAGCCGGCCTCGAAGAGTTGCCGCACGTATTCGAGCGCGTCGACGGTGTCCTGCACGGTCTGGGTCGGGAAACCGTACATCAGGTAAGCATGGACGAGGATGCCGGCCTCGGTGAAGGCATGGGTGACGCGCGCCACCTGATCGACCGAGACGCCCTTCTTCATCAGCGTCAGCAGGCGGTCGGAGGCGACTTCCAGCCCGCCGGAAATGGCAATGCAGCCGCTCTCGGCGAGCAGGCGGCAGAGGTCCGGGGTGAAGGATTTCTCGAAGCGGATGTTGCCCCACCACGAGATCGCACGATCGCGTTCGAGCAGCTCCTGCGCCAGTGCTTTCAAGGCCTTCGGCGGCGCGGCTTCGTCGACGAAATGGAAGCCGGTCTGGCCGGTTTCCTTGACGATGCTGTCAATGCGGTCGACCAGCGTCGCGGCGCTGGCGCCGTCGTAGCGCGAGATGTAGTCGAGACTGACGTCGCAGAAGCTGCACTTCTTCCAGTAGCAGCCGTGCGCCACCGTGAGCTTGTTCCAGCGCCCGTCCGACCACAGGCGGTGCATCGGGTTGAGCATGTCGAGGACCGACAGGTAGCGGTCCAGCGGCAGGCCGTCCCACGTGGGCGTGCCGACTTCGGCGAAGGCGATGTCGGCCTCGCCGATGTTGAGGTAGCGCACCTGTCCGGTGTCCGCTTCGCGCACGAAGGTACGCACGAGACGTTGGCGGGACCGCCGCCCTCCCCCCAGGTGATCCAGCAATGCCAGCAGGGGGCGTTCGCCGTCGTCAAGGGTGACATAGTCGAAGTAGTCGAACACGCGTGGTTCGGCGAGTTCGCGCAATTCGGTATTCACGAATCCGCCGCCGAGGACGGTGACGATGGCCGGGTCGTGTGCCTTGATTGCCTGGGCGATGCGAAACGCGCCATACACCGCGCCAGGGAATGGCACCGACAGCAGCACGAGTTGCGGGGAGTGGCGCTCGATCGCTTCCAGCGTCAGCTCACGCAGGGTGCTGTCGACGAGGTTGAGCGGCGCTGCGAGCGCCGTGGCGAGCGGATCGAAGGTCGCCTGACTCTGCGCCAGCGATTCGGCGTAGCGCACGAACTCGAAGCGCGGATCGACCGCCTCGCGCAGCACGTCGGCGACGTCATTGAGATACAGGGTCGCGAGGTGCCGCGCGCGATCTTCCAGCCCCAGCGCGCCGAAGGCCCAGGCCAGTGGATCGCCGCCTTCGGGGTCGATGTAGACGTCGAGGGACTGGAAACGCGGCCCTTCGGGAAGGAAAGTGCGCCCGCAGATGCGGTGCGCGATCGTCGGATCGCGACCTTGCAGGAAAGCCACCGCCGGGCCGATCGTCCGGCGATAGTGGTCGAAGTGTTCCAGGAAAGCCTTTACGAGCGGCGTGCGCTTGCGTTCGGGCGTTGTCTCGATGCACTTGCGAACCTCTGCCAGACCTTCGCGGGAAAACAGGCGCAGCACCAGGGCCAGGGCGAGGTCTTCCTGCACCGCATCGACGCCGCGCGAACGCAGGAAGCCGGTCAGGTAGGCCGTCGAGGGGTACGGGGTGTTCAGTTGCGTCATCGGCGGGATCACCGACAGGACGCGCAGGGAAGTGTCTGGCATGGTGGCCGGCGGGCCAAGGGAACGCTGCCGGGTCCGGCGACCCCGCTGAGGGCTGCTCCCGCGGCCGTCCGGAGACGGCCCCATCATTCCGTGGCCGCCGTGTAGTTCGCGTTGGGCCTGGGGACGACATTCTACGTGAGCGATGGCGAGGGTGGCTCACCATGCGCATGTCGCTGTCAGGAGTAACGTTTCCCGCCCTGCGCGCCACGCAGGACCACCACGCCGTCCACCGTCGCGACAAGTGTGTCGCGTGCGAGTCGGTAGCAGTCGTGACGCGGCGGCGCAGCGACGCCGTACACTTCGCGCAGGATCTCTTCCAGCGCATGCAGGATGAAATTGCCGCGAAGGTGGCAGGCGGGACGTAGCATGCCGAAGGGCTTGTACAGCAGGTGCAGGCGCTCGGGCTGCTGCTGCGTCGCCTGATCGCCGACCGGTGGCGGACGATAGTCGAGCGGCACTTCGGCAAAACCCGCGTGCAGGAAGAGCCTCGCCGACTCTTCGCCGCATTCGATGAACCAGCCCTCGGCTTGCGTGTCGTCGCGCATCATCTGCGCCTCGATCCGTGCGAGCACCAACGGCAACAGGCCGCGACCGCGCAATGCCCCCGTGAGCACGAGGTAGCCACCGAAACCTGCGAAATGCAGGGTGAAGAAGCTCGCCATGCCGTCCATCACATCCGCTCCGGGTGCGCGCAGGGCCCACAGGTGATAGGGCGGTCCACCGGCTCGGGCCGCGGCGAGCGCCGAGGCGAATTGATCCGGCGCGGCGACGCGTCCGGGCATCGGGATCGCGACGCGGGCAAGGGCGATGGCCGCCTGGAAGGCTTGGCCGCCGCCTGCCGGCGCCGCGCGATCACCCTGCCCGTCGATTTCCCTTATCTCGAACTCGCGTTGCGGGTCGTGGCCGACGTAGTGCTGCAGCGGGTAAAACGGAATGCGCCGGCGCTCACGCAGGAAGGACGCCATCGCGCCGTAGTCCGGGTTGTCGGCCGGCGTTTCGATACGCATCGCCCAGCGCAGGTATTCCGCGACGACGCGCTCGACCCACGCGGCCGAAACACCGGTTTTCGGCACCCGTCCGAACAGCCGCGCGATCAGCAGCAGGCCGTCGACCGCGTCCTGTCCGGCCGACAGCGCCGGCTGGACGTAGGGAAAGCCGAGTGCGTGGAAGCCCCATTTTCCCCAAACTGCGGCGCGGCGGAAGGGGTCCATGTTGTCGGGCGTGGCCGGCCGGCGATACGGGTCGTTCATCTCGGCGACGAGGGCCTTGAGCGGCCGGCCGCGGCGGCCACGGGCATCGGCGCGCAGGATGCGGATCGACTCGTCGAGCAGCGCATGGCCGAGGCCCGCGCGCCGGTGAACAGCATCGACAAACAGGAATTCGATGACGCCGGCGTCAACCTCGGCGAGGTAGTCGAAAACCGCGCCGCCGACCGCTTTCCCGTCGATCTCTGCGATGACGATGTGATAGTTGTTGGGTCCGTACCAGCCCCGCTCCTTCAATGCGAGGTAGCGCTGCATGTTCGCGAGCGATTCGCGCTCATCCGGGTCGGGAAATTCGACGACGTAGCGCTCGCGATAGAAGCGGGCGAGTGCCTGGAGGCTTGCGGGGGAATTGTCGGCCTCATGGAATCGCAGGCCAGGATCGGGTTCCGCCCTCTTCCGATTCCGGGACGTCTCGCGGACGCGACGAAAAGGCGCGTCGCCGGGGTGCATCGCTTGAGCATCCCGTCCATCCGGAGAGGACGCGTCGGTGTTGCCCTTCATCTCAGCGCTTCGCCTTCTGCTGCTGGATCTCGTCGATGTAGCTGAAGTAGTCGGCGACCAGTTCCGGCAGGTGACACGAGGAATAGTAGCCGGCAAGTCCCCAGGGGCGGCCCGCCGGGTTGTCCTGGCTGTCGGGGACGAGGATCGCGGCGGCAAAGTCGCGGTCTTCTTCGCTCGCAAGCTGCCGTTGCAGCAATGCGGGCAAAGGCTCGGCGGACGGATAGCGCACTTCGCAGTCGCAGCCGGAGTAATCGGAGCTGCACACCAGATGGAAGCGGATGCCCATCGCGACGTCGTCGGCGTCGAAGCACTCGGCACGGCGTTCCCACAACTGGCGCAGCATCTGGACAGCGTTCGCGACCAATGTGCGGCGCTGGAAATGCAGCGCGGCGGGATCGGCGATGTTGGCGTGGACGAACACCGGCAGCAACTCTTCCCACAGACGTGCGTCGCGTACCCGGATGCGTTGAGCCGGTTCCTCGGGCCAAGGCGGATAGTGCTTGCGCCGCAGCAGTTGCGGACCGACATCGGGATCCGATTCGTCGGGCGCGGCGACGGTGACGAGGAACATCATCCACAGGTAGGCGGAGAAGTAGACGCGCGCCTCGTCCACTTCGCGGTCGACGTGTTCCAGTTGCAGCACGAGGCCATCCGAATGGTGCGCATGGCCGGGGCCTTCGCCGCACCACAGACTCGCTTGTGCCGACGCCATCGGATACTTGCGCGCCTGCCGGTCGTCCTCGACATCGTCGCGGTCGAGATCGTCAACGAGGTCGAGCACCTCGCTATCGTCCCAACTGCCCTCGCCGGTGTCGGCTTCATCCTGCTGCCCCAGGAACTGCGGCCCCCAGCGCAGCCGGCCGGTGATCTGCATCAGTTTTGCGCTACGCCCTTCGGCAGCGAGATCGGTAACCACCGGATCGAGCGTGAGCGGCCGGCCGGCGGTATCGGCCTCCAGTTCGACGAGCGGCAGCGAATTGTTCTCGTCGCCGTAGCCGTACTGATACGCGAACTTGCCCTGCCACTGCGCGCAGCGGCAGATCGGGATGCTCGGTCCCCAAACGAGCCAGCAATTCCACTGCGAAGCCTGCAGGCTCTCGAAAGCACCGGAGCGGTATCTCGGACTCGGGATCGAGTGCTGGTAGGCGTTGAGCACGGGGCGCCAGTCATCCTCGAAATGCGACAGCAGCCCGGCGACGAGAAACTGCGGCGCGACGAAGCCGAGCTTCACGCGGATACGGCACAGCGTCGCCAGCGGGTCGCACCCGAAGGCTTGCAGTTCGTCGAAATAGCGCTCCCACAACGACTCGCGTTCGCGCGCGAGCATGAAGAACAGGGAATTGACATCGATGAGACTGCTGGCGAAATCGCCGGTCTTCGCACCGCGCTTGAGTTCGGCTGCAAGGCGGCGTGCGGTGTCGCTGTCTTCGAGACTGTCCAGCGTACTTTGCAGCGCTTGCGCGGAGGTCGGTGCATCGGAGCGCAGCAATTGATACTCGATAAAGAGTCGCAGCGCGTTGAACAGCGCTTCCCCCGCGAGTCCGCAGAACTTTGCAAGCATCTGGACGATGTGCGCAGCGAACGCTGCGCGCTGATCTGCGACTACTTCTTCCAGCAGCGTCACGGCCAGCAGGGCGCCGGCGAGCTCCGCGTGCTTGTCGCGCTGTGCGGGGTTCGGCGCGGCAAGGGCCGCCGCCTGCCCATCCGTGGGCGCCTCACGTTCTGCCTGTTCCCTGAGCATTCCGGCGATCTCGTCCATCAGGTCGCCGAGTTGGCGATTGACCGCAGCCGACTTCACACTGCCGATTTCGGCAAGTGCATGATCGCCCCGTGGGCGAAGCTCGTGCGACTGCAGCCATCCGATTGCCTTCCAGCTACAAGGCATCACCAGGATCGGGATGACCGGAAGCCCCTTCTCGCGCCGTGCGAGCAGTTTCGGAAGTTCCGTCTTGCGGATGAAGTCCGAACTCAGGAATGCCGGGCTGATCAACAGGATCGCGAGGTCCGCGCTCGCCAGCGCGCCTTCGATCTCCGGCAGCCATGCGGAACCGGCCCGAATTCGATGACGGTCCACCCACACCGTGACGTCCAGCGGGTCGTGCAGGCTGCGCAGGTGCTTTGCGACCGCGTCGCACCAGCTTTCATCGTCGTGGCTGTAGCTGACGAAGATATTCGCGCTGTAGCTCATCGGCGTCCCCTCTCCCGGTGCTTTGCGTGCTTTTCGTGCCCCAATGCTCACGATAGACCACGCGGCGGGGACTGCCGCGTCACTTGCGCCGCAATACCTCCTGACAGCGGAAGGCATCCTCGATGCGGCTGCGCAGCAGCTCCCCGGCGCCGGCCGGCAGGATGCGGATCGTGTCCGGGTGCATCCGCGACACCCGGTTCAGAACTCCGTGCCGGTCATCGCCGATCAAAAGGCCGCGGGATCGAATGCGAGCAAGGCTTCCCCCGCATCGCGAACCGTGGCTGCGTGTGCGGCAGCCTGCGGGGCAAACGTTCCCATGTAGAAGCGCGCGAGTTCGACCAGACTCGCGTTGTAGCTGGCATCGCCTTCGCCCGCAGCCACTTTGCGCCGCGCCGCGAGCGCGAGACGCGCCATCTGCCAGCTGCCGCAGACGGTGCCGAGCAAATGCAGGAAGGGCACCGCGCCGGCGAGCACTTCGGCGAGTTGGTCCTTGCCTTTCGCGAGCAACCAGTGCGTGGTCCCGTTGAGCGCGGCGATGTTCTCTGCGAGCCCGTCGGCGATCGCGCCGAGTGTCGGATCGGCACGCAGTTCCGCGACCGTCGCGCGCAGCTCGGTGATCAGCTCGAACAGCGTTTCACCCCCTTCACGCAGGATCTTGCGTCCCACCAGATCGTTCGCCTGGATGCCGGTCGTGCCCTCGTAGATCGTGATGATGCGGGCGTCGCGGGCGAACTGCGCGATGCCGGTTTCCTCGACGAACCCCATGCCGCCGAAGACCTGGATCGCGTCGCTGCATAGCTGCTGGCCGACCTCGGTGCACCAGCCCTTCGCGACCGGCATCAGCAGGTCGACATAGCGCCGGGCTCTGCCAGCAACCACCGCGTCGGGGTGATGATGCGCAAAGTCGAACCAGCCCGCGGCAGTGTAGAGCAGCGCGCGCATGGCCATCACGCGGGCGCGCATCGACATCAGCATGCGTTTCACGTCCGGATGGTGGAGGATCGGCTTGCCCGCCTCGCCGGTGATCGCATCGCGGCCCTGCACCCGGTCGCGCGCATAGCCGAGCGCGAACTGGTACGCACGCTCCGCGAGTCCCGCGCCCTGCACGCCGACGCCGAAGCGCGCCTCGTTCATCATGATGAACATGGTCTCGAGGCCGCGGTTCGGCTCGCCGACCAGCCAGCCGATTGCGCCGCCCGCATCGCCATAGCTCATCGTGCACGTCGGGCTGCCGTGGATACCCATTTTGTGCTCGATCGAGATGCAGCGCACATCGTTCTTCGCGCCCGGATTGCCTTCGGCATCGAGCAGGTACTTCGGCACGAGAAACAGCGACAAGCCCTTCACGCCGGCCGGTGCGTCCGGCAGGCGCGCGAGCACCAGATGGACGATGTTGCTCGTCAGCTCATGTTCGCCGTAGGAGATGAAAATCTTCTGGCCGAACACGCGGTAGCTGCCGTCCGCCGCCGGTTCGGCGCGGGCGCGCGTCGCCGCGAGGTCCGAACCCGCCTGCGGTTCGGTGAGGTTCATCGTGCTGCCCCACTCGCCGCTGACGACCTTGTGCAGCCAGGTCTGCTTCAGCTCGTCGCTCGCCGCGATTTGCAGTGCCTCGGCCTGGCTGACGTTCAACTGCGGCAGCATCGTGAACGCCATGTTGGTTGAGAACCACATCTCCCACACCGGCGTCGAGACGAGCTTCGGCAGGCCCTGCCCGCCAAATTCCGGTGCCAGCGACAGGCCGATCCAGCCGGCTTCTACATACTGGTCCCACGCTGCCTTCCAGCCTTCCGGGGTGATGACGCGCCCATCCGCCTCGAGCCGGCAGCCCTGCAGGTCGCCTGCCACGTTGATCGGCGCGAGCACGCCAGCGGCGAACTTGCCGGCCTCGTCGAGAATCGCCTCGACGACGTCCGGGCTCGCTTCCTCGAATCCGGGCAATGCGGAAATGGCGTCCTGCCCGGCGAGTTCGCCCAGGATGAAGTGCATGTCGCGCAGCGGCGCGGCGTAGTCGATCATGGTCGGTGACTCCGACCGGGTCGCAGCCCGGGTTGGATGACTGGGATTTAGCGGGGTGCGAGGCGGACCGCGCCGTCGAGGCGGATCGTCTCGCCGTTGAGCATCGCGTTCTCGGCGATCTGGCGCGCGAGTTGCGCGAATTCGGCTGGCTCGCCAAGGCGCGGCGGGAACGGCACCGCTTCGCCGAGCGATTTCTGCACGTCGGGCGGCAGCGTCTGCATCATCGGCGTCAGGAACAAGCCCGGCGCGATGGTGACGACGCGGATGCCGAAGCGGGCAAGTTCGCGCGCGATCGGCAGCGTCATCGACACGATGCCGCCCTTCGACGCCGCATAGCCGGCCTGCCCGATCTGACCGTCGTAGGCGGCGACGGATGCGGTATTGATGATGACTCCGCGCTCGCCGCCGGCGTTCGCTTCGCCCTTCGACATCGCGTCGGATGCGATGCGGATCATGTTGAAGGTGCCGATCAGATTCACGCTCACGATGCGGCTGAAACCGTCGAGCGGCTGCGGGCCGTCCTTGCCGAGCACCTTTGCGGCGGTGCCGATACCGGCACAATTGACCAGGCCGTTGAGCGCGCCGAAACGTGTCAGCGCGAGCTCGACACAGCCACGTGCGTCAGCCTCGGCTGCTACGTCGGTGCGATGGAAAGCCGCCCGCGCACCGAGTTCGTCGGCGAGCTTCTCGCCGGCCGCGGTGTTCAGATCTGCGATGACGACGTTTGCGCCCGCGTCGTGGAACGCCCGCACGGTCGCTTCGCCCAGCCCCGACGCGCCGCCGGTCACAATAAAGGTGCTGTCCTCGAGTTTCATACTCGCTTCCCCAAAAACATAAAAAATTGACCTTTGTTTGCGGAGCTTCTCGTAGGAGCGGCTTCAGCCGCGAACACCGCCCTGCGGAAT
>NZ_WTVQ01000022.1 GCF_012910955.1 Aromatoleum diolicum | reverse complement strand
ACTCAGACCCCAGTAATAATGATTGGCATGGCTGTCGCCGAGAATCATCGCCGTCGGCCGGGCCTCCGGATTGGCGATCAGGCACTTCCCGGGCATGCCGCCCGGCAGGAACCCGGCGCAGTCACCGCCTCCGCGCAGCTCATCGCGCCATTCCAGCGAACCTGCCTCCCTCTTCGCCTGTGCATCCTCGAGACGAAACGCAAGCCCGCCGCGCACCAGGATGTTCGTCGACACCCCGATCACGATCACGCTCAGCGCCAATAGAATCGCAATCGTCCAGCGCCCGCCGCGGCGACGCACCGGCGTCTCCACCAGGCGAAAAGTCAGCCACGACGCCAACACCGCCAGCGCCAGCACCCCCACCAACAGCTTCGTCGTGACCCGGTCGCCCATGGCGATGCGGGCAAACGACAATAGCGGCCAGTGCCACAGATATAGCGGAAAACTGATCAGTCCCACCGCCACCATGGCGCGGCTTGCAAGCAGCGTCCGATTCAGCAACGCCCGCGGCCCCGCCGCAATGAGCAGCACCGCGCCACAGACCGGCAGCAGCGCCCACGCACCGGGAAATTGCCGGCTCTTGTCGATCACGACCAGACCGAGCGCGATCAACGCCAGCCCCAGCACGGACGCGACACTCGGCGCCCACACCGCATCGGCCGGGAATATCGCGCCGTACCGTTGCAGGCGCCACGCCAGCATGGCGCCGAAGAGCAGTTCCCACACGCGGGTCGGCGGCAGGAAATAGCTCGCGCCGGGGAACTCGCCGGACAGCATGACGCTTGCCACCAGCGACGCCGCGGCGAGCGCAAACAGCAGGAGTCCGAGCCGCCCGCGCAGTTTCCAGACAAGCAAGGCCAGCGCCGGCCAGACGATGTAGAACTGCTCTTCGATTCCCAGCGACCAGAGGTGCAGCAGCGGCTTGAGCTCGGCCTCGGTATCGAAATAGCCGGCCTCCTGCCAGAAAACGAAATTCGCGACAAAACCCAGGCCTGCGATCGAATGTTTTCCAAGTTGCGCGTATTCGTGCGGCAGCAGGACGGACCATCCAAGCACCAGGCTAAACAACACGACCAGCAGCAAGGCCGGAAAGATGCGCCGAATGCGCCGGGCGTAGAAATCCGCGAAGCTGAACTCGCCACGACCGAGAGCCTTGATGATGATCGACGAGATCAGGTAGCCGGAAATGACGAAAAAGATATCGACGCCGGCAAACCCGCCGGGAAGCGCCGCCGGGAAAGCGTGAAAGACCACGACGGACAGCACGGCGACGGCACGCAGTCCGTCGATGTCGGCACGATAGGCGAGGTGGGGGTTAGGGTGGTTCATGCGTAGCCCGCATGCAGCGGCGGGTCGAGAATCAATGACGAAAGGGCGGCATTCTATCGGTCATCCCGATGGTATCCACGGACAAGCGCACGCCGCGGGCTGATGCAACAAGTCCGCCGCCCACGGCACGATGCCAAAATCATCGGCTTCGCGCGAATGCTCCGTAACCGTTCTCGACACGGGGCATCCGCCACGCCCTTGGCATCTTCAGTGTGCCTCGTCCCAGTTCTCTCCCGCGCCAACCTCCACCAGCAAGGGCACCGCCAGATCGGCCACGCCGCACATCTGCGCCGGCAACTCGGCGCGCACGCGTTCGAGTTCGTCGCGCGGCACTTCC
This sequence comes from Aromatoleum diolicum, assembly GCF_012910955.1. Lineage (GTDB taxonomy): Bacteria > Pseudomonadota > Gammaproteobacteria > Burkholderiales > Rhodocyclaceae > Aromatoleum > Aromatoleum diolicum. The sequence goes on along the minus strand of NZ_WTVQ01000022.1, from coordinate 78,320 downwards.
AGCACCAGTTCGTCATGTACCTGGAGGATCAGGCGCGACTTCAGCCGCGATTCCGCCAGCCACCCATGCACGGCGATCATCGCCTTCTTGATCAGGTCCGCGGCCGTGCCCTGCATCGGCGCGTTGATCGCGGCGCGCTCGGCGGCCTGGCGGCGACCGGCCTGGCTCGCACGGATCTCCGGCAGATAAAGGCGGCGGCCGAACACGGTTTCGACGTAGCCGCGATCCTTCGCCTCGCCCTTGACGCGCTCCATGTATGCGGCGACGCCGGGATAGCGGGCGAAATAGCGGTCGATATAGGCCGCCGCGGCTGCGCGCTCGAGGCCGAGGTTCTTCGCCAGACCGTGCGCGCTCATGCCGTAGATCAAGCCGAAGTTGATCACCTTGGCATAGCGGCGCTGTTCGCTCGTCACTTCCGCGGGCGCGACGCCGAAAATCTCCGCGGCGGTCGCGCGGTGCACGTCCTCGCCCTCGGCGAAGGACTGGCGCAGCCGCGCGTCGCCCGACAGGTGGGCCATGATGCGCAGTTCGATCTGCGAGTAGTCGGCGGAGACGATCACGTGATCGCGCGGCGCGATGAACGCGGCGCGGATGCGGCGCCCTTCGGCAGTCCGGATCGGGATGTTCTGCAGATTGGGGTCGGAACTCGCGAGCCGGCCGGTGACCGCGACCGCCTGCGAGAAGCTGGTATGCACGCGCCCGGTCTTCGGGTTCACCATGCGCGGCAGCTTGTCGGCATAGGTGCTCTTGAGCTTGGCGAAGCTGCGGTGCTCGAGCAGCAGCTTCGGCAGCGGGTAGTCGTCGGCGAGCTGGACCAGCACTTCCTCGTCGGTCGAGGGCTGGCCGGTGGCGGTTTTCTTGACCACCGGCAGACCGAGCTTGCCGAACAGGATCTCGCCGAGCTGCTTGGGCGAGCCCAGGTTGAACGGCTGACCGGCGAGCGCGTGCGCCTCGCGCTCAAGCGTCATCAGGCGGCGGCCCAGCTCCTCGCTCTGCTGTGCGAGCAGGAAGGCATCGATCAGCACGCCGGTGCGTTCCATGTCGAACAGCACCTGCATCGCCGGCAGTTCGATGTCACGGTACAGCGCCGCGAGCGCCGGCGCCGCCTCCAGTTGCGGCCACAGGTTGTGGTGCAGGCGCAGCGTGACGTCGGCATCCTCGGCCGCATATTCGGTGGCGCGATCGACGGCGACCTCGTCGAAACCGATCTGCTTGGCGCCCTTGCCGCAGACCTCCGTGTAGGGAATCGTCGTCAGGCCCAGATGGCGCTTCGCCAGCGAATCCATGTCGTGCGACTTGTCGCTTTCCAGCACGTAGGACTGCAGCAGCGTGTCGTGCGCGATGCCACCGAGGCGGATGCCATGATTGGCGAGCACATGGGCGTCGTACTTGAGGTTCTGGCCGAGCTTGGCGTGGGCGCCGGACTCCAGCCAGGGCTTGAGCCGCGCGAGCACCTCGGCGAGCGGCAGCTGCGCCGGGGCGTCGGGGCCGCGGTGCGCGAGCGGCAGATAGGCCGCCTCGCCCTCGACGATCGCGAAGGACATGCCGACCAATTGCGCCGCCAGCGGGTCCAGGCTGGTGGTTTCGGTGTCGAAGGCGACGAGCGCGGCCGCGTCGAGCTTCGCCAGCCATGCGTCGAACGTGGCCCAGCCGAGGATGGCGACGTAGCCGCCGCGGTGTGCGCCCGGTGCCGCGGGAGGATCCTCGCCCACGGGCGCCGCGTCGCCTGCACGCGGCACAGCGGCCGCGGCTTCGGCCGTCGCGCCGTCGAGCGCCTGCAACCAGCCGCGGAATTCGAAACGTTCATACAGCGCCCGCAGCGCCGCCTTGTCGTCGTCGCGCGCCGGCAGCTCGTCGAGTCCGACCGGCAGCGCCACGTCGGTCGCGACGGTGACGAGCCTCTTGCCCAGCGGCAGGAAGTCGAGATGCTTGCGCAGGTTCTCGCCGACCTTGCCGCCGACCTTGTCGGCATTGGCGACGAGATTGTCGAGCGTGCCGTACTCGGCAAGCCATTTCACCGCGGTCTTCGGCCCGCACTTCTCGACGCCCGGCACGTTGTCGACGGTGTCGCCGACCAGCGCCAGGTAATCGACGATGCGTTCCGGCGGCACGCCGAACTTCGCGGCGACGCCGGCGTCGTCGAGCACTTCCTCGCTCATCGTATTGACCCAGCGCACACCGGGGCGCACCAGCTGCGTCAGGTCCTTGTCGCCGGTCGAGATCACCACCTCCCAGCCGCGCTCCAGCGCCTGGCGGGTCAGCGTGCCGATGACGTCGTCGGCCTCGACCCCGTCGACCGCCAGCAAGGGCCAGCCTTCGGCCTTTACCGCCGCATGCAGCGGCTCGACCTGCGCCCGCAAGTCCTCGGGCATCGACGGGCGGTTCGCCTTGTAGTCCGGGTACCAGTCGTCGCGAAAGGTCTTGCCCCTGGCATCGAACACGCAGGCGCGGAATTCTGCCTTGTAGTCGGCTTCCAGCCGACGTAGCATCGATAACACTCCCCGTATCGCCCCGGTCGGCTCGCCCTTCGAATTGCGCAGATCCGGCAGCGCGTGAAATGCGCGGTACAGATAGCTGGAGCCATCAACAAGCAACAGGACGGGCATCAGAGGAATATCCTTGGGGGAAACCGGGCGCACGCACCGGACTCAAATGAATACCGGCGCGCACGCCGGAAGAACGAAAAGATGAGAACAACATGACCGCGAAAGACAAAATCCCCCACAGCGCCCCGAGCAGCAACGCGCCGCGGTTCAATGCGCGCGAATCGTGGCGAATCTTTGGAATTATGGCAGAGTTCGTCGAGGCGACCGAACGGCTCAACGCGATCCGTCCGGCGGTGTCGATCTTCGGCAGCGCGCGCATCCCGCCCGATCACATGTACTACATGCTCGCCGAACGCATCAGCCGGCTGCTGTCTGATGCAGGCTTCGCGGTGATCTCCGGCGGCGGGCCCGGCATCATGGAGGCGGCCAACAAGGGCGCGTACTTCGGCAAGAGTCCGTCTATCGGGCTCAACATCCAGCTGCCAATGGAGCAAAGCGCCAACCCGTATCAGGACATCTCGCAGACCTTCCAGCACTTTTTTGCACGCAAGTTCATGTTCGTGCGCTTCGCCTCGGCCTATGTCGTGATGCCCGGCGGCTTCGGCACGCTCGACGAACTGCTCGAAGCGATGACGCTGATCCAGACCGGCAAGAGCCGCAACATTCCGGTCATCCTGGTACATGCCCCATTCTGGAAAGGGCTGGTCGACTGGTTCAAGGACCGCCTCGTCGCCGAAAGCATGATCAACCCCGAAGACCTCAACCTGATCCAGGTGCTCGACGAGCCCGAAGACGTCGTCGAAGCCATCTTCAAGCATTACGAGAACCGTGGTTTCCTGCCGCTGCCCGAAGAACACGAACTGCTGCTCAACCTGTGATGACAGGCGAGCAGCGCGGGTCCCTGCTAGAATCCGCGCCATCCAAGGAGAGCACCATGCGTCGCAAGCTGATTGTGCTGCTGATGGCCATCGCAACTCCGGTTGCCGCCCAGCAAACCCCGAAACTCGAACCGATCCCGGAACCGCCACCGATGCCCGCCGGCGCGAGCGACCCGGCGCAGGAACCGCAAGTGACGATTCTCAAGCGCGGCCAGGACACCGTTCAGGAGTACCGCATCGGCGGGCGTCTCTACATGATCAAGGTCACGCCGCCGCACGGCGTACCCTATTACCTCATCGACCACGAGGGCAAGGGCGTGATGACGCGCCAGGATGTGATGCCGACGCTGGCGGTGCCGATGTGGGTCATCAAGTCCTGGTAATGCGCACGACCTCCGGCTACTGACACCGCTTACGCACACCCCGACATGTCCGTTTTTACCGCGGTTGCCCCCGAGACGCTCGCCCGCTGGCTCGGCCGCTATGCCATCGGCCGGCTGGTCGACTTGCAGGGCATCTCCGCGGGCGTACAGAACAGCAATTTCTTCGTCACGACGACGCTCGGCCGCTACGTGCTGACCCTGTTTGAAGCCATTCCGCGCGCCGAACTGCCCTTCTACCTGCACCTGATGGCGCATCTGGCGCGCCACGGCCTGCCGGTGCCGGCCCCCATCGCCGATCGCGACAACGAATATCTCGGCACGCTCAACCAGCGCCCCGCGGCCCTCGTCATGCGCCTGTCGGGCCACTCCGAAATGGCCCCAAGCGAGCGCCACTGCGAGCGCGTCGGTGCGATGCTCGCCGGGCTGCACCTTGCCGGCCTGTCCTACGGACGCAAGCAGGACAACCCGCGCGGCGCGGCATGGCGCACCGTCACCGCCGCCCGTGTGCGCCCCTTCCTGGCGGCCGACGAGCAGGCACTGCTCGATGCGGAACTCGCGTTCCAGGCGGCTGCCAACTACGCACAACTACCCTGCGGCGTCATCCACGCCGACCTGTTCCGCGACAACGTGCTGTGGGATGGCGACTACATCGGCGGCGTCATCGATTTCTATTTCGCCGGCCAGGACGCGCTGCTGTTCGACGTCGCCGTCACGTTCAATGACTGGTGCGCGACGCCGTCAGGCGAACTCGATCCACAGCGCGCCGAAGCGTTCCTCTGCGCGTATCATGCCGAACGCCCCTTCACCGACGCCGAACGCGCCGACTGGGCCGCGATGCTGCGTGCCGCGGCACTGCGTTTCTGGCTGTCGCGCGCCGAAGATTTCCACCTGCCGAAGGCCGGCGAAATGGTCCACGTCAAATCGCCCGCCGAGTACCGCGACATTCTCCGCCTGCGCATCGCGGCCACCCATCCCCTGCCGCTCTGAACGATGACCGAACCCAACCCCTCCGCCTCGACCGCGCCGCGGCGACGCCATCCCCTGCCCCAGCCCGGCCACGTCACCCCGGCACACACGCTGCAATGGCTCACGGCCGGGTGGAAGACCTTCACGGCCAGCCCCGGCACGTGGATCGTCCAGACCCTGATCCTGATCGTCGTCCTCAGTGCCCTCGGTGTCGTGCCCTTGCTCGGCTGGGCACTGGCGCCACTGGCGCTACCGGTGCTCGTCGCCGGCATGCTCTCGGGCGCCCGCGCACTGGACCAGGGTGAAAGCCTGCGCATCGACCATCTGTTCGACGGCGTGCGCCGGCATGCCGGCAATCTGCTGATGATCGGCGGATTTCACCTGCTGGGCGCCTTGCTCGCCGCACTCATTGCCGCCGCCGTCGGCAGCAGTGCCGCGCTCACCGGCATGCTCGTCGGCGCCTTCGCCGGAGTGGGACTGGCGGCAGGTGGCGTCATGCTCGCCGTGGCGGTATTCACCGTGTTGTGGGTGCTGCTGTTGATGGCGCTGTGGTTCGCACCGGCGCTGGTGATGCTGCAGGACGTGTCGCCGCTCGACGCGATGAAGCTCTCGGCGCACGCCTGCCTGTCGAACCTCACCAGCTTCATCGTGCTCGGCTTCATCCTGTACGTGCTGACCTGGATCGCGATGTTGCCGGCGGGGCTCGGCATGCTGGTATGGGTGCCGGTGCTGGCGGGCGCCATGCACGCAGCCTGGCAGGACACCTTTGTGCGACGCCCGGCCCTGCCCGCCCTGGTACAACAGAACTCCGAACCCGGCCGCGAGGCATGACGCGCATGCAAGCACGACAACTGCCACTCCACCGCGGCTTTGCCTGGCTCAAGGAAGGTCTGCAACTGTGGCGACGCAACCCGGCCCTACTCACCTTCGCGTCGTTCGGCTACCTGCTGATGCTGCTGCTGGTCAGCGTCGTGCCGTTCATCGGGCAAGTCCTCGCTTCGCTGCTGATGCCGGTGCTGTCGCTGGGCGTGCTCAACACCTGCCAGGCCATCGCCAAGGGCCGCAAGGCCGGTCCCGACGTCCTGTTTTCCGGCTTTCAGCAGAATCTTCCGGCATTGCTCATGATTGGTGCGGCTTATCTCGCCGGCAGTCTGCTGGTGCTGCTGCTGACCGCGCTCGCCGATGGTGGTGCCCTGCTGCAGGTGATGACCAATGGCGGCAAACTCGATCCCGAAATCGCCACCAGCGCCGGTTTCAGCGTGGCCCTGCTGCTTGCCGTCACCCTGTCGACACCGGTAATGATGGCCTACTGGTTTGCACCACTGCTGGCAGGCTGGTGGAATATCCCCGCCCCCAAGGCGCTGTTTTTCAGTTTTTTCGCCTGCCTGCGCAACTGGCGCCCCTTCCTCGCCTTTTCGATCGGACTGGCGCTGTTCGGCGCGGTCCTGCCCGGCGTGGTACTGGGCATCATCGGAATGGCGTCGCCGACGCTCGCGACACTGCTGTCCGTCCCGCTGCCGCTGCTGCTGATTCCGATGATTTTCGGCAGTTTTTACGCCAACGCATGCGACATTTTCGGCGAGCCTGAGGATGAGTCGGCACAGGCATGAAGCCGGCCCGCTGGGCCTGCTCGGCGGCACCTTCGATCCGATCCACTTCGGCCACCTGCGCCTCGCCGAGGAAGCACGCGAGGCGCTGCGACTGGAGCAGGTCGCGTTCATTCCGGCGGGCCAGCCGCCACACCGCCAGGCCCCGCAGTCGCCTGCCGATGTCCGGCTGGCGATGGTCAGACTGGCCACTGCGGGCAATGCAGGCCTCGCCGTCGATGACGGCGAAGTGTTCGCGCAGGGCAAGAGCTACACCGTCCTCACGCTTGAACGCCTGCGCGTACTGCATGGCGCGGACCGCCCGCTGGTGCTGATCCTGGGCGCCGACGCGTTTAACGGATTACCGACCTGGCACCGCTGGCGCGAGCTTTTCGACTTCGCCCACATCGCCGTCGCCAACCGTCCCGGCTATGCCCCCCACGAGCGGCGCTGGCCCGGCGCACTGTCGCCGGAACTCGACGCCGCCTGTGCAGGACGCATCGACGCCGATCCCGCCGCGCTGCGCAGTGCGCCGGCAGGACGCGTGGTGCCCTTCGACATGACACCGCTGGCGATCTCCGCATCGCTGATCCGCGACCTCATCCACGGCGGGCACAGTGCCCGCTATTTGCTGCCCGATTCGGTTCTCGACTATATTGGGCTGCACCACCTCTACCGCAGAACCTGATGGACACCCGCAAACTCGAAAAAATCGTCGTCGCAGCCCTGGAAGACATCAAGGCGAAAGACATCGACGTGCTCAACACCTCGAAGCTCACTTCGCTGTTCGACCGGATCGTCATCGCCACCGGCGACTCCAACCGCCAGACACGGGCGCTGGCGCGCAACGTGCAGGAAAAGGTGCGCGAGGCCGGAGCCCACGTACTCAGCGTCGAAGGCGAGGAAAGCGGCGAGTGGGTGCTGGTGGACCTCGGCGACATCGTCGTGCACATCATGCAGCCGGCGATTCGCAGTTACTACAACCTCGAAGAACTTTGGGCCGGCAGCTCGGCACGGCGCGGCCGGGCCGCTGCGGGCGCCGCCGCGGAATGAGCCCGGCCCGCGAACGTCGCGGCGCGCGTCCCTGCCAGCAGGTATCGCGGCACATCGCGCGCGCATGAAACTGCTGGTCCTTGCCGTCGGCACCCGCATGCCGGCGTGGGTCGAGGCCGGATTCGACGAATTCGCCCGCCGCATGCCGCGCGAGCTGCCGCTGCAGCTCATTGAAGTTAAAGCCGAACCGCGCACCACCGGCAAGACCGTTGAAGCCATGATGGCCGCCGAGGCGACGCGCATCGAGGCTGCTCTGCCGCTGCGCTGCCGCCGCGTGATCCTGGATGAGCGCGGTGCGGACCTGACGACGCTGGAGCTCGCCCGCCGCCTCGAAGCCTGGCAGGCGGACGGCGCGGATGTCGCGCTCATCGTCGGAGGTCCCGACGGCCTCGCGTCGCCGCTCAAGGCGAGCGCACACGAGCGCGTGCGCCTGTCCAGCCTGACCCTGCCGCATGCATTGGTCCGCCCGCTGCTCGCCGAGGCGCTATACCGCGCCTGGACCGTGCAGAAGAACCATCCCTACCACCGCGAATGAAGCCGCCTCGCGCCAGCTGCGGCGGAAGCGCCGCACGGCGCGCATCGAGCGCCGCCGGATCGACCGTTTTCCGCAGCGGCGTGCAGCGCCGGTCTACGGCATGATATGCACCACCCCTTCCATGCCGTCGTCGCGGTGGCCAGGCAGGCTGCAGTAGAACGAATACTCGCCCTCCTTCAGCGGCACCAGCCACAGCTCGATGCTGTTTTTCGAGCGCACATACACCGAGTTCACGTAGTCGGCGAGCACACGTCCGGCAGCCGAATTGACCATTCTCAGCGCAATCACCGATTCATTGAGCAGCGACCCCCCGACCATGTCGTGGGCAACCGCTCCGACATTCTTGAGCACCAGCCGGTAGGGCTGTCCGCGCTTGAGGCTGATCTGCTCCGGTTCGTAATGATGGTCCTGCAACGCGATCTCGACTTCGATCGCGGCGGACCAGTCGATACCGACCAGTGCCGGATGTAGGTGAATACCATCGGAATCCTCGTCGGCGGCGAACGCGGCCGGCGCGAAGCAAACCAGCGCGGCAAGCGTCAAGGCACGCCAGATTGAAGCAGCACAATGGCGGGAATCGGTCATATCGCAGTAAGGTTGGAGCAATTCACAGTCGCGCGCGGTGATTACTTGACCGCGGCAAAATCGAACAGCAACGGCTCCGACACACTCTTGTGCTCGGCCGCTGCCTTGTTGAACACGGCAATCTGGCCGGTGATCCTGTCGCCCGGCTTGAACGGCGCATCGTCGGCGTTGCCGGTGCTCAGCGCCCGGCTGAACTCCAGATGCCAGCGACCGGCCTTCCACACGCCCTTCGCAGCCACATCGGCAGCACTGCCAGCGGCCTTGCCGAGCGCAAACGAGGGCAGTTTGTCGCCCTTGTTCTCCTTCGGGCGCGGCAGCATCTCGTAGGGCGCGCTACCCTCATCGCGACGCTTCGAGATAAACACCACCGGACCGTCCTTGATCTGGTACTCCGCCGCGGACTCCTGCACCTTCGTCGTGACATGGTGCGTCATGTCTTCGGCGACGCCAGCGGGATTGGTCCGCGCCGCCGACCAAAGCCATACGTCGACCTTGTAGTCCTTCGTCGACAACATCGTGCGGTCGAAGTCGCCCGCGAGATGGAAGCGCACGGCGAACATGTCTTCGAGCTGGTTTTCGCGCTGATATTTTTCACCGCGCCAGCCCCACTCCTTGTGCTGCGTGTCGGCAGCGTCGTCCGGGTAACGGACGGCGATATACAAGCGCCCGCCAGCGACCCCAGCCTTCATCTCGACCGTCAGGCTTCCGGTCGTATTGCGCTCCCCGGCCGGGTCCAGCCCGTACTTGGCGCGCTCCTCACGCTCCAGTGCGGGCTTGACCGGCACTTTCACCCAGCCGTCGCCGCCCCATTCCGCCAGTTCGCCATCCACCTTCGGCGCGGATGCCAGATTCGATACCGGCACGGAAAGGGGGGCCTGCGCCAACACCGCCAGCGGTGCCAGCAGCAATAGCGGAGGAATCAGTTTCAGCATGCGCACGTCTCTCGGGCCGGGGAATCGGAATGCTTACTCGACGGTGATCGTGCCGTGCATGCCCTGATCCTTGTGATCCTCGATCGTGCACACCACCTCGAACTGCCCCTTGTTCACCGTGACGAAGAACAATTCGACCGAACCACCGTCCTTGTAAGCCTCGACCGCGCTGAAATACGGCGCCTTGATCTCGCCACCGTGGGGTTTCGGCGTCTGCACCTTGCGCCACGCCACCGACTTGAAGAATTCGGACGCGGTGTAATAGTGATCCTTCTCGCCGACGTTCTTGATCACCAGCTTGTACGGCTGGCCGGCCTTCAGCTTGAGGTCCTGCGGCGCAAAGCTGTGTTCATCGAGCTCGACGGTCACGGTTTCCATCGCATCCCAGTTCGCCGCCTTGACGATGGCCGCTGCATCAGTGATGTAATCGGCTGCCGACACCGCGGCGGGGAAGGACAGGATGGCGCCCGACAGGGCCAGTACCAAAAACGACATGCGCATTACAGGCTTCTCCATGATGATTCGGGGGCGTATCGGAGTCCCCCTGAACAAGGTTGCCGCTTCTATCCGGGCCGGTACGCCCGCAGGATTGTCGGCACGAATTCGGGTGCATAATAACCATACATTGTATCAACTTATTTCAGTCGCCATCGACCCGCGCCACCGCACTGACACCCATGTGCGCGCGTGACAGGGCGATCGGCATCACAAGCTGGCGTAGAATTCGGACACTCGACCGAAACTCCCCATTTTGCCCTTCAAGCACGCGAGTCCCATGACCAGTCTGCAAGCCCGCATCTATCTTGCCTCCCGCAGCCCGCGCCGGCGTGAACTGTTGCGCCAGATCGGCGTTCATTTCGACTTGCTGGTGTTCCGCGGCGGCGAACGCGGCGACGATGCGGACGTCGACGAAACGCCTCTGGAGGGCGAGGACGTGGAGCGCTACGTCGAACGCGTCGCGCTGACCAAAGCCGCGGCGGGCTTCCGCCGCTTGCAGTGGCGGACCTTGCCGCATCGCCCGGTGCTGGCCGCCGACACCACCCTCGAACTGGACGGCCAGATCATTGGCAAGCCAAGCGATGCCGACGATGCCGCGGCGATCCTGCGACGCCTGTCCGGCCGCACGCACAGGGTGCTGACCGCGGTGGCGATGAGCGAAGGTACGCGCACGCGCAGCCGCAGCAGCATCAGTGAAGTGCGCTTTCGCGCGTTGAGCGATGCGGAAATCCGCCACTACGTCGCCTCGGGCGAACCGATGGACAAGGCCGGCGCCTACGGCATCCAGGGGCATGCGGCAATTTTCATCGAGGAAATCCGCGGCAGTTACACCGGGATCATGGGCCTGCCGCTGTTCGAAACCGCCCAACTGCTCGACACCTTCGGCTATCCTCTCTAGCCATTAGCCGCTGCCCGCGTGCGCCGCGCACGATGGGCAATGCGCAATCGCTGATCCGCATCTGCGATTGCGCATTCCCCATTACCGGCTGTTCCCATGAGCATCGAATTTCTCATCAACTTCACCCCGCAGGAAACGCGGGTCGCCATCGTCGAACAAGGTGTCGTGCAGGAACTGCACGTCGAGCGCACCGCCAGCCGCGGCATCGTCGGCAACATCTACCTCGGCAAGGTGGTGCGGGTGCTGCCCGGCATGCAGTCCGCGTTCATCGACATCGGGCTCGAGCGCACTGCCTTCCTGCATGTCGCGGACATCTGGAGCGACCGCCACAACGGCGATACCGGCCGCCCGATCGAGCGCATTCTCGTCGAGGGCCAGAACCTCACCGTCCAGGTGCTGAAGGACCCGATCGGTACCAAGGGCGCACGGCTGTCGACGCAGGTCAGCATCGCCGGACGGCTGCTCGTATATCTGCCGCAGGAAAAGCACATTGGCATTTCCCAGCGCATCGAGGACGAATCCGAGCGCGAAGCGCTGCGTGAGCGTCTCACCCGTCTCGTCCCCGAGGACGAGGCCGGCGGGTTCATCGTCCGCACGATGGCCGAATCCGCATCGGACGAGGAACTCAGTGCCGACATCGCCTACCTGCGCAAGCTGTGGGGCGAGATCCGCAACAGCGCCACCGGGCGCTTCCCGCCAAGCGTGCTGTATGAAGACCTGAGCCTCGGTCAGCGCGTGCTGCGCGACCTGGTCGACGACGACACCGCGCGCATCGTCATCGACTCGCGCGAGAACTTCCAGAAGCTCACCACCTTCGCTGGCGAATACAGCCCCAAGGTGCTGCCCTTGCTGGAGCACTACGGTGGCGTTCGGCCGCTGTTCGATCTGCACAACATCGAAGAAGAGATTCAGAAGGCGCTGGCGCGGCGGGTCAGCCTTAAGTCCGGCGGCTACCTGATCATCGACCAGACAGAGGCGATGACCACCGTCGACGTCAACACCGGCGGCTTCGTCGGCGCGCGCAACTTCGACGACACGATCTTCAAGACCAACCTCGAAGCCGCGCAGACCATCGCGCGCCAACTGCGCCTGAGGAACCTCGGCGGCATCATCATCATCGATTTCATCGACATGGAAAACCCCGAGCACCGCGACATGGTGCTCGACGAATTCCGCAAGGCGCTCGCCCGCGACCACACCAAGATGACAGTCAATGGCTTCACTGCGCTGGGCCTTGTCGAGATGACCCGCAAGCGCACGCGCGAGTCGCTCGCCCACCTGCTGTGCGAGCCCTGCCCGACCTGCGGCGGACGCGGCGAGGTGAAGACGGCGCGCACCGTATGCTACGAGATCCTGCGCGAACTGCTGCGTGAGGCGCGCCAGTTCAACGCGCGCGAATTCCGCGTACTCGCCGCCCCCAACGTCATCGACCTGTTCCTCGACGAGGAATCCCAGTCGCTCGCGATGCTGTCGGACTTCATCGACAAGCAGATCTCGCTGCACCCGGAAGCGAGCTATTCGCAGGAACAGTTCGACATCGTGCTGCTGTGAGCGCGCCCGTACCAGCCCCGAGCGCCGAGCCGACTGCGCAACGCTACGCGAACACGCCACTACGCTACTTCGCCGCAACCCGCCCGGCCTTCCTCACCGTCACATTGGCCGGGAGCCTGATCGGACTCGCCGCGGCACATGCCGACGGGTTCGCGCTGGATGGCCTGCGGGCCTTCGCCACCGTGCTGTTCGCACTGCTCGCGCATGCGGGTGCAAACGTGTTCAACGACTACCACGATGCGCTGAGCGGGGCCGATGACGCGAACACGCAACGCATCTACCCGTTCACCGGCGGCAGCCGCTTCATTCAGAACGGCGTGCTGACGACGCGCCAGACCGCGCTGTTCGCCTACGCGCTGTTCGCGCTCGTGATTCCGGCCGGCCTGTGGCTGACGCTCGGCTCGGGTGCAGGACTGCTCGCCATCGGGCTGGCGGGCCTGCTGCTCGCGTGGGCCTATTCGGCCCCGCCGCTGCAGCTCGCGAGCCGCGGGCTGGGCGAATTCGCGGTCGCCGGCGGCTGGCTGCTGGTGGTGATCGGTGCCGACTACGTGCAGCGCGGCGCGTTTGCATGGACGCCGTTCGCGGCCGGACTGTCGTTCGCGCTGCTGGTCGCGAACCTGCTGTTCATCAACCAGTTTCCGGACCGCGCTGGCGACGAGGCCGCCGGCAAGCGCACGCTGGTGGTGCGGCTCGGCGCCGACACCGCGAAATGGGGCTATTTCGCAATCGCGCTGTTCGCCTACGGCTGGCTGGTGCTGCAGGTCGGACGCTACAACCTGCCGCAGGCCTGCGCGGCCGCGGCGCTGACGCTGGTGCTGTCGTTTCACGCCGCCCGCCAGTTGCGCGAACATGCCAACGAACCGGCTGAACTCGCATCCGCGATCAAGCTGACGATCGCCGCGGCGAACCTGCACGGGCTGTTGCTCGCGGCGACGCTGGCCTTTGGCGCACGCGGATAGCATTGGTCGCGCCGTCGCAACCCCACTCGCAGCTCCACAAGCATCGAACTTCGGACGCATTCCCATGATCGGACGCATTGCCGGCATCCTGCTGGAAAAGAACCCGCCCCAGATCGTCGTCGACGTGCACGGCGTCGGCTACGAAATCGACGTGCCGATGAGCACCTTCTACGGCCTGCCGGCGACCGGCCAGGGCGTGTCGCTGTTCACACATCTCGCGGTGCGCGAGGACGGGCATTTCCTCTACGGCTTCGCCAGCGCCGACGAGCGCGCCGCCTTCCGGCAGTTGCTCAAGGTCTCGGGCATCGGCGCGCGTACCGCCCTGGCGGTGCTGTCCGGTCTGTCGGTGACCGATCTCGCACAGGCCGTGGCGTTGCAGGAGGCGGGGCGTCTCGTGAAGATTCCGGGCATCGGCAAGAAGACCGCCGAACGTCTGCTGCTCGAATTGCGCGACAAGCTCGGCAAGGCACTGCCGAGCCTCGGCGCGACATTCGCGGCGGGAACGGTTGCACTGCCGCAGGACAACCGCAGCGACATCCTCAACGCACTGCTCGCACTCGGCTACAACGAGAAGGAAGCGCTGTCGGCGATGAAGGCGGTGCCGGAAGACGCCGGCGTTTCCGACGGCATCCGCCAGGCGCTGAAGAGCCTGTCGAAGGCATGACGCACTCGCCCCCTGCCGGGGCTAAACTCTCGCCATGATCGAAACCGACAAGCTCCAGGCGCCCCGCCTGATTTCCGCCCAGCCCGCCGACCGCCACGAAGACGCGGTCGAGCGCGCGCTGCGCCCAAAGCGTCTCGCCGAGTACGTGGGTCAGGCGAAGATCCGCGAACAGCTGGAAATCTTCATCGAGGCCGCGCGGATGCGCAGCGAATCACTCGACCACGTGCTGCTGTTCGGCCCGCCGGGGCTGGGCAAGACCACGCTTGCGCACATCGTCGCCGCCGAGATGGGCGTGAACCTGCGTTCGACTTCCGGCCCGGTGCTGGAGCGCGCCGGCGACCTCGCGGCGTTGCTGACCAACCTCGAACCGCACGACGTGCTGTTCATCGACGAGATCCACCGTCTGTCGCCGGTCGTCGAGGAAATCCTCTACCCGGCGCTCGAGGACTTCCAGATCGACATCATGATCGGCGAAGGCCCGGCGGCGCGCTCGGTGAAGCTCGACCTGCCACCCTTCACGCTGGTCGGAGCGACGACGCGCGCCGGCATGCTGACCAATCCGCTGCGCGACCGCTTCGGCATTGTCGCGCGGCTGGAGTTCTATACGCCGCAGGAGCTCGCCTACATTGTCGGGCGCTCGGCGCGCCTGCTCGACGTCGCGATCGATGACGCCGGCGCCTTCGAGATCGCGCGGCGCTCGCGCGGCACGCCGCGCATCGCCAATCGCCTGCTGCGCCGCGTGCGCGACTATGCGCAGGTGAAGGCCGGCGGCGACATCACCGCCGCCGTCGCCGATGCGGCGCTGCGCATGCTCGACGTCGACCACCTCGGCCTCGACCTGATGGACCGCAAACTGCTCGGTGCGATGCTCGAGAAATTCGCCGGCGGCCCGGTCGGCCTCGACAACCTCGCGGCGGCAATCGGCGAATCGGCCGATACCATCGAAGACGTGCTCGAACCCTATCTGATCCAGCAGGGCTACCTGCAGCGCACGCCGCGCGGCCGCATCGCCACCGCATCGATCTGGCAGCACTTCGGCCTCGCACGCCCCGGCCGCGCGGACGGAGACATGTTCTCCGCGCCCTGATCGACCGCGATGCGCACCTTAATCGCGTTTACGATCGTGCTGTGCGTGTTCGGCGGCGCCTACCTGTTGCAGGGCCCGTCGTTCTTCTGGCCCGACCGTTTCGATCCGTCACAGGGGGTGTTTCTCGGCGGCTTGTCCTCGCAGTTACTCGGTGCAGGCCTGCTGACCATCGCCGGTATCGGCGTGATGGCGATACGCCAGGCTGCGCGCGGCCCGGTCGGCACGGCATCGCAGCGCTGGCAGGTCCATTATTTCCTGCTGATCCTGCTCGCGCTGGGCTTCGTCAGCGCCGCCTTCACGCTCGGCGAGCGCGGTCCCAACCCGGACTGGCGCACGCCCGGCCAGAAGGATGATCAGCCAACCTGAACGGTGAGCCCCTTCAGGTATTCGCCTTCCGGCACCGCCAGCCCGATCGGATGGTCCGCCGATGCCGACAGGCGATGCAGGATGCGCGCATCCACACCGGCATCGCTCGCCGCGCCGGCGACGATCTTCTGGAACAGTTCCAGGCCGACGCCGCCGGAACACGAATACGTCATCAGGATGCCGCCGGGGTTGAGCAGGCGGAAACCGAACAGGTTGATGTCCTTGTAGGCCCGCGCAGCACGGTCGGCGTGCGCGGCAGACGGCGCGAACTTGGGCGGATCCAGCACGATCAGGTCGAAGCGCCGCCCTTCGCTCTTCAGCGCCCGCAGCGCCTCGAACACGTCGGCCTGCATCCATTCGGCACGCCCTGCGTCGAGCTGCGGGTTGAGCGTCATGTTGCGCCGCGCGCCGTCGAGCGCCGGCCCCGAGGAATCGATCGACAGCACCGAAGTCGCCCCGCCGGCGAGCGCCTGCAGCGAGAAGCCGCCGGTGTA
This sequence comes from Aromatoleum diolicum, assembly GCF_012910955.1. Taxonomy (GTDB): domain Bacteria; phylum Pseudomonadota; class Gammaproteobacteria; order Burkholderiales; family Rhodocyclaceae; genus Aromatoleum; species Aromatoleum diolicum. Next base: position 62,339 of record NZ_WTVQ01000022.1, on the reverse strand, counting down.
GCAGAAGCAGTTGAGCACGCTGCGGCCGGCCGACAGCAGACCGGTAAGACGGCGGTTGTCGCGCTGGTCGAGATAGAAGCCGGTCTTGTGCCCGGCAACGACATCGACCTCCATGCGCACGCCGTTCTCGACGATGGTCAGCGCGCCCTCGGGCAGTTCGCCATACACGCAGCCGGTCTTCGGCCCCAGACCTTCGAGGCTGCGCACATCGGAATCCGAACGCTCATACACCGCCGTGCAGCCGGTCGCCTGCACCAGTCCGGCGACGATCGCGTCGCGCCATTTTTCCGCGCCGGCGCCGGTCAGCTGTACCACGACGACATCGCCGAAGCGGTCGGCTATCACGCCCGGCAGACCGTCCGATTCGCCATGGATCAGGCGCAGGCCGCTCTCATTGGCGAGCAGCGGATGCGTCGCGCGCCGTGCCACCGACTCGGCGACACGGCGCTTGAAGAAGGCATGGTCGATCACCGTGTCCGGTGCGAAGGACCACATGCGCGCACGAATCTGGGATTCCGGCGACCACGCTGCCCGCCCCAGCACGCGGCCGTCATCGGCAACGACGTCGACGGTGTCGCCGGGCCTGGCGCGTCCATCGAGGCGGGCCACCGAACCGGCAAACACCCAGGGATGGCGGCGCAGGAGCGAACGCTCCTTGCCGGGATTCAGAACGAGCTTGGACATCGGGGGCGCACCGCATCAAGGAGTCAGGCGCGAGAGTGTACACCACGCGCCGCTCATCGCCAGCGCGGTTCAGCGCGCGATGCGGCGGCGGATGCGCTCGGCGGCGTCGAGCAGTTCGGGTAGATCCCGCGAACCCAGCAGCTTGCCGAAATGTTCGATCGCCCGCGGAGTCAGATAGAGGTGGCCATTTTCCTGCCGGGTGATCCAGCCCAGCTCCACCAGACGCACGATCTTGCGCCGCACCGTTTCGCGCGGCAGCCCGGTCGCCGCGGCGATCGAGTAGGCGTTGCAGGGGCGCAAGGTGTAAGCGATCTGCTCGGCATCGCCGCTGAATACCGACTCCCCGCTGTTCTCGAGCGCGCCGATGTTGTGCAGCGCGATCTCGCCAAGCAGGAGGGGCAAGAGAATGTCGCGCTCGAATTCCTCGAACAAACGTCGCAGGCTGTAGATCTGATAACGCGCAAGCATCACGGCGGCGGCACGCAGCGCGGCGGTGCAACCGTCACCGGACGCATCAACCCCGTTGTTGGCACCATCGCCGGCACCCGAGCTCTGTATGGATTTGTTATGGCGTGGCATGACTGCCTTGCTCCCGCTGTCCGCAACGACGGACATTAGGCAGACTCGATTGATCCGATGTTTCAAAAGATTTCACGACTTGTTGCAGCGAGCATAGCGCAGACGGTCGTGGCATTCCGGAAATGGGCTGCCCAGAATGAGCAGAAAGTCACAACTGCGCACCGAAACGGTGCTCGTTTAGCGCCTCTTTGCCCGCGGATGGGCGGCGTCATAAACCTTGGCCAGGTGCTGAAAGTCAAGATGCGTATACACCTGCGTGCTGCGGATGCTGGCGTGACCGAGCAGCTCCTGCACCGCGCGCAGGTCACCGCTCGATTGCAGCAGATGGCTGGCGAAGCTGTGCCGCAGCATGTGCGGATGGACATGCACGCCGAGACCGCGCGTCCTGGCCCAGCGTTCCAGGCGCGAGCGGATTGCCCCGGAACTCATGCGTCCGCCACTGCGGGTGACGAACAGCGCAGGCTCGCCCGCGACATTACTCGCGGGAACGAACGTCTCGCGCTGTGCGAGCCACGCGCGCAAGGCCGCGGTCGCCTGCGTGCCGACCGGCACCGTCCTCGTCTTGCCGCGCTTGCCGCACACCGTGACCATGCACTCGGTCAGATCCAGTCCCCCGCCGACGTCGAGCGACGCCAACTCGGCCAGGCGCAGGCCGGACGAATACAGGAGTTCGAACATCGCCCGATCACGCACTTCAAGCGCGTCCTCGGGCTCCGCATCGAGCATCGCCTGCGCCTGATCCGGCGACAAGGCCTTCGGCAGACGCTGTGGAGTTTTCGGCGGCCGCACACCTTCGGCGGGATTCACGGACAACAGGCCGCGCTGCCGAATGAACCAGCGGAACAGCCCGCGCCACGCCGACAGCACGCGCGCAATCGAACGCCCGCCCAGCCCCTGCCCATGCAGGCGTGCGACGAAATGGCGGATGTCATGGCCGGCGAGATCCTGCGGCGCTCGGCCCGCGCACAGCAGATGCAGGCGTTCGAGATCGCGCCGGTAATTTTCCAGCGTCAACGGCGCGGCGCGGCGCTGGGTCGCGAGGTAATCGAGATAGGCGTCGAGCCACTCGGGCGCCACTGCGGCCGGGATGCCGGACTGAGCGCCGCCGTCCGTCATGATCAGCCGAGCTGGCGACGCAACGCCGAGGCCACCAGGTCGCCGATGCGCGACAGATAGAGGGTGCCCATCTCGGGATAGAAGCGCTCGGCCTCCTCGCTGCCGAGCGCCAGCAGGCCGAACACCTGGGCGTCGCGGCGCAGCGGCACAAGCGCCACCGAACGGACATGCGGCGCGGCACCGCCGAACCATTCGAGCACCTCGAGATTCACCGGCGCACCGCAGTAGGGATGACGCAGGTCGCCGGCGAAAAAGCGCACTGCCTCGCTCACTGGCACAAAATCGTCGCCGTCGCGGGTCAACACGCTGTTCCACACGCGCAGCGCGACGTTCGGCACGGAAAAGTCGTCGCGCATGTTCTCGAACAGCACATAGCGCAGGCTCTCGTAGTCCTCGGCTTCGAGCAGCGCGAGAGTCAGCCGGTGCACCTTCTCGCCGATCTCGTCGTTTTCCTCGCCGAAGCGGATCAGCTCCGCGAGCTTGCTTTCGAGCAGGCGGATTTTGTCTCGCAGCGCGTGCAATTGCCGCTCCGCCAGCGAGATCGCCTGCCCGCCGTGCGGATGCGGCACGGTCAGCTGGGTGAACAGATCGCCATGGTCGGCGAGAAAATCCGGATGTTCCTTGAGATAGCGTGCGACATCAGCAGCATTCATGGCGCTACAACTCCTGTCGGGCGCGGTCGCGCCCCATCGTGTTCGGCTGCAATCGGGCAGGTGCATCCAGTGCATGTCGGCGATGACACCGCGCCCGGCTCAATCATGCGAGTTCGATCTCGCCTTCAAAAACAGTCACCGCCGGACCGGTCATGAGCACCGGCTGACCCACGCCCGCCCAGACGATTTCGAGCTCGCCACCGCGGGTTTCCACGCGCACCGGCGAACTCAGCAGCTCGCGCCGGATACCTGCGACCACCGCCGCGCAGGCGCCGGTGCCGCAGGCCAAGGTTTCGCCCGCGCCACGCTCGAACACACGCAGGCGAATGCGATGCGCGTCGAGCACCTGCATGAAGCCGGCATTCACGCGCGCCGGGAAGCGCTCATGGTGCTCGATCAGCGGCCCCTGACTGGCCACCGGCGCGCCATTGACGTCGGCCACCACCTGCACCGCGTGCGGGTTGCCCATCGACACTGCGCTGATTGCGACGCTCGTGCCACCGACATCGAGCAGCTGAACGACCGCGTCCGAGTCCGACACAAAGGGCACGCGCGCCGACTCCAGCACCGGAACCCCCATGTCGACGGTCACGAGGCCATTTTCCTCAAGCCGCGGCGCGATCACGCCCGAGCGCGTCTCGACGCGAATCTCGCGTTTCGCGGTGAGCCTCTGCTCGTGCACGAAGCGCACGAAGCAGCGTGCACCGTTGCCGCACTGCTCGACCTCGCCACCGTCGGCGTTGAAGATGCGGTAGCGGAAATCGACGTCCGGCTGCGTCGCCGGCTCGACCACCAGCAGCTGGTCGCAACCGACACCGAAATGGCGGTCGGCGAGGAAGCGCACACGCTCGGGCGTGAGTTCGACGTGCTGACGGATGGCATCGATGACGACAAAATCGTTACCGAGTCCGTGCATTTTGGCAAAGCGCAGGCGCATGGCGAATCTTCTGCTCACAGGTGATCAAGTGAATCCGCGCAAGGCGAATCCGGGGATTTTCGCGCAGCCACCGGGGGGAGTCCAGCGACACCCGCCCGGACCGGCTCAGTACGGCCGGGCCTCGCCCGGCGGACGGGTCTTGAAGCGACGATGCACCCAGTAATACTGTTCGGGCATCGTGCGCACCACCGACTCGATCCAGCGATTCATGCGTGTCGTGTCCGCTTCGACGTCTGCCGTCGGGAAGTCCGCCCACGCTTCGCCCAGCTCGACGACGTAGCCGCCCCCACCGGGCAGCATGCGCGTGACGCATGGCACCACCGCGGCGCGCGTGAGGCGCGATAGCCGCGACAGACCGGTGATCGTGGCCGCCGGCACGCCGAAGAAGGGAACGAAGATCGAGTCCTCGCGCCCGTAATCCATATCCGGCAAATAGTAGAACGGACGCCCGGCCTTCATTGCCTTGACCGTCCCGCGCACGCCATCCTGCCGCGACAGCAGTTGCTGATCACCGAAACGGCTGCGGCCATGGAACAGCCAGTGGTCGAACACCGCGTTCTTCTGTCGCGCGTAGATGCTGACACAGTTGAATTCCATCGCGATGCGCGCGCCCCCCATGTCGAGGCCGAGGAAATGCGGCGCCAGCAGCATCACCGGCCGCCCGTCGTCGAGCAGCGCACGCAGACGCTCGGCGCCCTCCAGCCGGATCATGCGCTTGAGCCGCTCGGCACTCGCCCACCACAACAGGCCGCGCTCGAGAATGCTGCGCCCGAGCGCACGAAAATGCGCGCGCGCGATGCGCTGGCGCTCGGTGACGTCCAGCTCGGGCAAGCACAGGCGCAGGTTGACCATCACGATATGCCTGCGCCGGCTCGCGAACCGGTACAGGAGCTCGCCGACGCTCTCGCCGATGACCGCCTGCAGCGGCAACGGCAGCCAGTGCAGCAGCCAGAACAGCGCGACGGCAAGCTGGCTCGGGATGCGTCTCAGCATTGCGCGTCATCCGGCGGCGCGGCCACGCCAGCGGGGCGCTTGTAGCGGTTGTAGCCCCACAGGTATTGGGCCGGGCAGGCGAGGATGAGGCGCTCGATCTCGCGGTTGATCGCCACACAGCGCTCCTCCAGCGTGCCTTCAATCGGCTCGACCGGTGCCGACAGGCGCAGCACGTAACCCGCGCCACGCGGCAGGCGCTCGGTCCATACCATAATGACCTTGACGCTCTTCACTTCCGACAAGCGCGCCGCCAGCGTCATCGTCCACGCCGGCCGGCCGAAGAACGGCGCCCACACGCCTTCGCCCTGCCCCGGTGCCTGGTCCGGCAACATGCCGACCATCTCGCCGCTACGCAGCGCCTTCACCAGCCGCCGCACACCCGACACGTCGGCCGGCGCCACACGGATGTCGCCGCGCGCGCGCCCGGCTTCCATCTGCGGCTGCAGCGCCGCTTTGCGCGGCGGCCGGTAGAGCACGGTGATCGGTGCATGGGTCGAACAATACTGCGCGCACATTTCGAAACACCCCAGGTGCGGCGTCAACAACAGCACACTGGCGCCCTCCGCGCGTGCCTGCTCGATCAGCTCGCGCCCTTCCACGCGTACGATGCGGGAGAGCACCTCGTCCTGTGGCCGCAGCCACACGAAAGGCAGCTCCAGTGCCTGGCGCCCGGCCTCGGCGATGGCCGCATCGCGCAAGGCCAGGTCCGAACGGCCGACGGCACGCGCGAGGTTTTCGTCCAGCCGGCGCGCATAGGACGGCGAGAAGCGCCAGGCCAGCCAGCCGGCCCAGCCGCCCAGCCGGTGCAGCCAAGCGAGTGGCAGCCGGGACAGGACGCGGAAGAGAAAATCGACGATCAAGGTCACATGAAGAACGGTATGGGCAGGGGCAAAACACCCGCGTATTTGACCGACTGAATACAAGGACTATAATTATCGCTTAGCCGCCGAGTTAATACGACAACTTGCAGGGCGGCGCCGCGAACGCACCTAACCGGTCGTGGCAAACAAATACTGCTAAAGCGTCGCCTGCTCGACGAAATCCCCGGAGCCGGCAACGCCGGAAAAGCTTTGGGGATTTTTGTTTTCAGGAGCAGTACATGGGCAAGGAATTCCTCTTCACCTCGGAATCGGTCTCCGAAGGCCATCCCGACAAGGTTGCGGACCAGGTCTCCGATGGCGTGCTCGACGCGATCCTCGCCGACGACCCGCATGCGCGCGTCGCCTGCGAAACGCTGGTATCGACCGGCCTCGTCGTGATCTCCGGTGAAATCACCACCACCGCACATCCGAACTACAAGGAAATCGCGCAGGACGTCATCCGCCGCATCGGCTACGACGACTCCGCGATCGGCTTCGACTACAAGTCGTGTGCGATCCTTACCGCGATCAACCGCCAGTCGCCCGACATTGCACAGGGTGTAAACGAAGGCGAAGGCATCGACCTCGACCAGGGCGCCGGCGACCAGGGCCTGATGTTCGGCTACGCGTGCAACGAAACGCCGTCGCTGATGCCGCTGCCGATCTACTACGCGCACCGCATCATGCAGCGCCAGGCCGAACTGCGGAAGGACGGCCGCCTGAACTGGCTGCGCCCCGACGCGAAGAGCCAGCTGACGGTCAAATACGTCGACGGCAAACCGGTCGCGATCGACACCGTCGTCGTGTCGACGCAGCACAGCCCGGACGTGTCGCACGCGCAGATCACCGAAATGGTCATCGAGGAAATCGTCAAGCCGGTGCTGCCGAAGGAGCTGATGCAAGGCGAAGTGCGCTACCTGATCAACCCGACCGGTCGCTTCGTCATCGGCGGCCCGCACGGCGATTGCGGCCTGACCGGTCGCAAGATCATCGTCGACACATACGGCGGCGCGGCACACCACGGCGGCGGCGCGTTTTCCGGCAAGGATCCGTCGAAGGTGGACCGCTCGGCCGCGTACGCTGGCCGCTGGGTCGCGAAGAATATCGTCGCGGCGGGGCTGGCCGAGCGCTGCGAAGTGCAGGTCGCCTATGCGATCGGCGTCGCCAGGCCGGTCTCGATGATGGTCGACACGTTCGGCACCGGCAAGGTCAGCGACGAGAAGATCGTCGAACTGATCGGCAAGCACTTCGACCTGCGCCCCAAGGCGATCATCCAGGAACTCAACCTGCTGCGCCCGATCTACGGCAAGACCGCGGCCTATGGCCATTTCGGCCGTGATGAGCCGGAATTCACCTGGGAATCGACCGACAAGGCCGCTGCGCTGCGCGCCGACGCCGGACTGTAACAGCCCCGCCGTTCAGGGCGGCAATCAGTATACTGATGCCCGCCGCCCTGAATCGGCCAGCCACCCACGGGACGTTCCAGCATCGGCGGCGTCGGCAACAGCTTTCCGGACACCCTCCCATGCTCCATCTCGCGCGTCGCGTCCCATTCCTTGCGCTGTCGGGACTGCTTCTCGCCGGCTGCGCCTCGGCGCCGCCGCCCGCCTATCGCAGCGAGAATTTCGACGCCGAATCCCCCTTCGTCACGTGGAGCACGCGCGAACCGGCGGCGGCCTGCGAGATCGGCAAGCGCGCCTTGCTGAGCCAGGGCTACCAGGTCGATAGCAGCAGGCCGAACAACATCCGCGGCGAGAAGTTCTTCCTGCCGAAACCCGACTATGGCATGACGCTCAACATCACTCTGGTGTGCCTGCCGAGCAATGTCGGCACGGCCGTGTACGCGAACGCACTGCAGACGCGCTATGAGCTGAAATCAGCCGCAAGCAGCACCGGCGTCAGCGTCGCGGGCGTGGGTTCGATTTCGCTGCCGTGGGCGTCGGACAAGGAAGCGCTGATCAAGGTCGGCGAGGAGACGATCTCCGACCCCGACTTCTATCGCCGCCTCTTCGGTCTCATCGAGGCACTGCACGGCAGTTGATCCCGCCGCGGCGGACGCTCGAAAGCCACACCCTCATCGTTCCGGGTCTCCGGGCAGCTGGACCGGATGCGTGAACACGTAATCCCGATCTTTCACCGGGATATGGCAGTTCAAACACTCCTGCACGAAATTCGCGTCGGCACCGTACGGCTTCTGCTCCTTGCCGAGCCATCTGGCGTAACCCCAGCCGCCGGTCGAAGCATATTTCGCGGCATCCTTGATCATGAATTCCGCATGAATGAAGGCACCCGGCTCGACCGCGGTTTCCCAGCGGTCGTGCTTGACCGCCTTCCACACCAGCTTGCCGAGAACGACGCCATCCGGCCAAGGATTGGTCTTGCCGTCGCGCGCCGCCTTTTGCGCGACATCATTGCCGAGAACGGCGCGCAAGGTATTGTTGTCGGATCGGTGATGCACCGAGAGCACCTTCCACTGGCGATAGCCTTCCGGCAGCGTGATGCCGTTCGGCGCGGGTTCTACCGCGAAGCCGGGAACGGCGGCGACGAGTGCTCCGGCCAGAAAGAGGGCGTGTTTATTCATGATAATCCTCGTCTTGGGAAATGAAGACCGATCGACGCGCACTCGAAATGACTGCGCGTCACGAATACGACCCCGCCTTTCGAGCGTCTGGTCGATTCCAACCTAAACACGGGATGATCGTCAATTATTCCCGGACAAGAATCGTCCGATCACGACGCAGACAATTGGCGCAGCGCCACGCCGATCGAAAAGGGCGCTCAGTGCCGCTGGTAGTGGAGCAAACGTCCCCGGTAGGGACTTCCATCCTGCAATGGCGTATCGATCACCGTTTCGGTCAGCGCGAAACCCAGGTCGGCCATGCAGCGGCTGAAGGCGCTGCGGTTGCCGCGATTGGGATCGACGATGAGGACTTCGGCCACGGGCGTCGCATGCAGGTGAAGGAAGGCGGACAACTGGTCGGGGTGGGCGCGTTCGTACAGGACGTCACTGCCGATGATCAGGTCGAACTCACCCAACGCAGGATTCTCGCGCTCCCAGTTACCGGTCAAGTATTTCAGATCCGATAGCTGATTGAGCCTGAAATTGGCTTTCAGGAACGCCTCGGCCAGGGGATGGCAATCGCTGGCGGTCACATCGCCACAACGGCGATGGATCACGATGCTCGCCAGCCCAAGACCACAGCCGATCTCGAGCACACGGCGCGAACCGAGTTCCCAGACTTGCATCAGGTCGGCCAGTTTTTGCGCCGACGGCCAGACCTGGCCAAACAGCGGCCAGCAGGCCGGGGAGATTCCCGCGGCCTCGGCCTCGCCGAGCGGGTCTGCATATTGCAGCAGATCGAGCAGAGAGCGTATTTCCAGAGCAGCACCGCCGGCAACGGCGACCTGCTGGAGTTTTACTTCGTAACCGGGCACTTGTCGGAAGTCAGCGCACCGTGCTCAGCGACGGCGGCGTTGCTGGGGGCTGACCGGTCCGCGCCCCTCGATATGACGGAACGTGATGCGTCCCTTGCTCAAATCGTAGGGCGAAAGCTCCAGCGAAACTTTGTCGCCGCACAGAATGCGGATGTGGTGCTTGCGCATCTTGCCGGCGGAATAGGCGACAAGCTTGTGACCATTGTCGAGGGTCACGCGGAATCGGGCGTCGGGTAGCACTTCGACCACCATCCCGCTCATTTCGATAACTTCTTCCTTGGCGATGACGATATCTCCGGAGGGAAAGCACATAGAGAAAAAGCCCGGCGCAGGCCGGGCTTTTCCGGTAAAGAGGCGATCTGGATGGAATCCAGCGTCCCGGTTCCGCTTGGGACCGGGGGCATGGCATCGCTGCCATGCCGCGCCAGTCGGCGCTTACTCAGCCGGGCGGATGTTCGATGCCTGCTGGCCTTTCTGGCCGGCGGTCACATCGAAGCTGACGCGCTGCCCCTCGGTCAGGGTCTTGAAGCCCTGCCCCTGGATCGCGGAGAAATGAGCGAAAAGATCATCGCCGCCGCTTTCCGGCGTGATGAATCCGAAGCCCTTGGAATCGTTGAACCACTTCACGGTACCTGTTGCCATGTCTTGAGCTTCCTAAAAAATAAGGGACTTGCCCTGGAGGTGAGGGCGAAGGTCAAGACGGCAGGGTGGTGCGCGGAGGAATACTGCAGAAACGACAGATACTGACCAGACAACAACTGTGCTACTTGAAACTCGCTGCACGCACTGTGGACTGGATGACCCCATGTTGCAACCAAAAACTAAACACTTACATTTGCGAAGCTCTCGACAAGACGCCCCTGCGGCGGGCGCATGCTGCATCGGCCGCCGCCTGCGGCTATAATCCTGCACTGCCGAGGAGCGCTGCGAGACATTCGTCCCAGGCTCGGCTTCCCGGAACTGCGCTCACCTTAACCCGTGCCGGGCACGGGGTGACGAGGTGAGCCCACCCGCAGCACCCCTTCCCGGCCACACGTTCAGGAGTTCACATGAACACTGTGGCTGACAAATTCACCGATTACGTTGTTGCCGACCTCAAGCTTGCCGACTGGGGCCGCAAGGAAATCCGCATCGCCGAGACCGAGATGCCGGGCCTGATGGCGATCCGCGAGGAATTCGCCGCAGCCCAGCCGTTGCGCGGCGCGCGCATCACCGGTTCGCTGCACATGACGATCCAGACCGCGGTGCTGATCGAAACGCTGACCGCGCTCGGCGCCGAAGTGCGCTGGGCCTCGTGCAACATCTTTTCGACGCAGGACCACGCCGCCGCGGCAATCGCCGCGGAGGGCATCCCGGTGTTCGCGGTGAAGGGCGAGTCGCTGACCGAATACTGGGACTACACTCATCGCATCTTCGAATGGCCGGCGGCGCGCGGCGAGCAGGTCTTTTCCAACATGATCCTCGACGACGGCGGCGACGCGACGCTGCTGCTGCATCTGGGCGCGCGCGCCGAGAAGGACCTCGCGGTGCTGGCGAAGCCCGGCTCGGAAGAGGAGACGATCCTGTTCGCCGCGATCAAGGCCAAGCTCGCGAGCAATCCGCACTGGTATTCGGTGCGTCTGGCGGCAATCAAGGGCGTCACCGAAGAGACCACGACCGGCGTGCATCGCCTCTACCAGATGCACGAGCGCGGCGAACTGAAGTTCCCGGCGATCAACGTCAATGATTCGGTGACCAAGTCGAAGTTCGACAACCTGTACGGCTGCCGCGAGTCGCTGGTCGACGGCATCAAGCGCGCCACCGACGTGATGATCGCCGGCAAGGTCGCATTGGTGGCCGGTTACGGCGATGTCGGCAAGGGCTCGGCACAGGCGCTGCGCGCGCTGTCAGCGCAGGTGTGGGTCACCGAGGTCGATCCGATCTGCGCGCTGCAGGCGGCGATGGAAGGCTACCGCGTCGTGACGATGGACTACGCGGCGGACAAGGCCGACATCTTCGTCACCGCCACCGGCAACTATCACGTCATCACGCACGATCACATGGCGAAGATGAAGGACCAGGCGATCGTCTGCAACATCGGCCACTTCGACAACGAGATCGACGTCGCATCGATCGAGGGCTACGAGTGGGAAGAGATCAAGCCGCAGGTCGATCACGTGATCTTCCCCGCCGCGGATGGCAGACCCGGCAAGCGCATCATCCTGCTGGCGAAGGGGCGGCTGGTGAACCTCGGCTGCGCCACCGGCCATCCGAGCTACGTGATGTCGAGCTCGTTCGCGAACCAGACGATCGCGCAGATCGAGCTGTACACGCGCACCGCGGACTACCCGGTCGGCGTCTATACCTTGCCGAAGCATCTCGACGAGAAGGTCGCCCGCCTGCAGTTGAAGAAGCTCAACGCGCAGTTGACCGAACTGACGGACGCACAGGCGGCCTACATCGGCGTGTCGAAGCAGGGACCATACAAGGCCGAGCACTATCGCTACTGATCAGGGTCCGGGCTGAATCCGCCGCGCACCGGCCCTCGGGCCGGGCGCGCGCCGCGGCGCAGCCCGCGTCGTCGTGAAGGCGACGTCGCATTCACGCGCAATCAGACATCCGGATGCATCATGCAGAAACCTGAACTTTCGATCGAATTCTTTCCGCCGCAGACGTCCGAGGGCGACGACAAGCTGCGCGCGACGCGCGGCAAGCTCGCGCGGCTCAATCCGGCGTTCTTCTCGGTCACCTACGGCGCCGGCGGCTCCACCCGCGAACGCACCTTTGCTACGGTGAAGGAGATCGCCGCCGACGGCTTCGAGGCCGCGCCACACCTGTCCTGTGTGGGATCCACCCGCGCCAGCATCCGCGAAATTCTCGGCGAATACGCCGCCGCCGGCATCAAGCGCATCGTCGCGCTGCGCGGCGATCTGCCGTCGGGCGTCGGCGACGCGGGCGAATTCCGCTACGCCAACGAACTTGTGGAGTTCATCCGCAGCGAATCCGGCGACCGCTTCCGTATCGAGGTCGCTGCCTACCCGGAATGGCACCCACAGGCGAAAACCCCGCGCGACGACCTGCTCGCATTCAAGCGCAAGGCCGACGCCGGTGCCGACTCGGCGATCACGCAATATTTCTACAACTTCGACGCCTACCTGCATTTCGTCGACGAAGTCCGCGCGATGGGGGTCGATCTTCCGATTGTGCCGGGCATCATGCCGATTGCGAGCTTTTCGAAACTGGCGCGTTTTTCGGATGCCTGCGGCGCCGAGATCCCGCGCTGGATGCGCAAGAAGTTCGAGGCCTTTGGCGACGACGCGGAGTCGATCCGCGCCTTCGGCCTCGATGTCGTCACTGAGCTATGTGAGCGCCTGCTCGCAGCCGGCGCGCCCGGCCTGCATTTCTACAGCATGAACCAGGCGGGGCTCACCACCGCGATCTGCGAGCGCCTCAAGCTGGTCTGACGGCACTCGCTGCGATCACGCCGGACGAGTTCGGGCGTGATCGCAGCGAGGCGGTCAAGGTTGAGCGAAATCAGGTCGATCGCGGCCGCGCTTTCGCTTGCGGATTGCGTCGAGCGATGTGCTGCTTCCTGCAGGCCGTTCACTCCGTCAGCAAGCTCACCGAAAGTGCCCTGCACCGTGACCAGCGTGTCGCCATATGCAGATTGCCGAACAGGGCTTCGAGCACGGCCTTGCGCCGCTTCGTATCGTGGTCCACGACGACCGTTGACTGCATCGAGTCCCCGGCTATAAATGAAGAAGTGAGACGCACTCTCACTTGCCCCTCAAGAGTGAGCGGCCCTCTGCCCTTCCGCCGACCCCGTTGCGATCGACGCGACCGTCGCAAACGACCGCTCCTTGGTCTACGGACGCACACACGGAGAACAATCATGGCTTACCGGCTCGAAGGCCAGTTGCTGGAAGTCTGCACTTGCAAGGCCATCTGCCCGTGCTGGATCGGTGACGATCCGGATGGCGGCACCTGCGACGGCACGCTGGCGTGGCACATCAACAAGGGAGATGTTGGCGGCACCGATGTGTCGGGACTCACCTTCGGCATGCTCGCGCATATCCCAGGCAACGTCCTGAAAGGAAACTGGCGCGCGCTCGCGTTCGTCGATGAACGCGCCAGCCCGGCACAGGAGGACGCACTGTTGTCGGTATTCACCGGCAAACTCGGCGGGCCGGTTGCCGACCTGGCGCAGTTGGTCGGCGAGGTCGTCGGTGTCGAGCGGGTCAAGATCCAGTTCGACGTGCAGGAAGGGTCGGGACGGCTGCGCATCGGCGACAAGGTCGAAGCGGATCTTGAATGCGCCCGCGGACCGGGCAGCCGTCCGACAGTGATGAGCGACACGATCTTTTCCACGATTCCGGGCTCGCCGGCCTATATCGGACGCGCGCCACGGTATTGGGCAAAATCCGATGCGCTGGGCATCAACGTCGATCTGCAGGGATACAACTCGGTCCAGGGCAGTTTCGTTTTCGAAGGCTGAGTCCGCCGGCGTACCGTCGCTCGCTCCCGGCGTGAATCGGCCTCCGCGCCGGGAACGAGTCGGCGGTACGGGTCCGGCAGGCCAGAGCACATGCCAATGCCAGCGGAAGCGCCGCTGCCGCCCATCTCCCGCCGTCACACGTTCAACGTGGTGTTCGGCGGGCTGCTCGTGTTTGCGTGGATTGCGTTGTGGCTGTGGGAGCGTTCGCCTTACGGGCGCTACCTGAACCATGCCGAACTGGGCGGCTTCGGGCACGACCCGCAATCCGTCTCGGTGTTGACGCAGGCTGCGCTCTATATCGCCGGCTGGCTGCTGATGACCACCGCGATGATGCTGCCGACGACCCTGCCACTGCTCGACGCGTTCCGCCGCATGACGGCCCGACGGGAGGATCGTCATCACCTCCTTGCGCTGGTGATCGCGAGCTACCTCGGCGTCTGGCTCGCATTCGGCATCGCGGCGCACCTTTTCGATCTCGGGCTGCACGAAGCCTTCGAGCACGTGCGCTGGCTGCAGGAAAATCCCTGGATTTTCGGGGCCGGGCCGTTGTTGCTCGCCGGCGCCTTTCAGTTCTCCAAACTCAAGTATCGCTGTCTCGACCGCTGCCGCGCCCCGGTCGGTTTCGTCATCCAGCACTGGCGCGGCGGCAATGCGGCCGTCCAGTCGCTGGCGATCGGGGCGCACCACGGCCTGTTCTGCATCGGTTGCTGCTGGGCGCTGATGCTGCTGATGTTCGCAGTCGGTACCGGCAGCGTCGGCTGGATGCTCGCGCTGGGGACCGTCATGGCGATCGAGAAGAACGTAAGCTGGGGACGCCGGCTGAGCACCCCGCTGGGGGTCGCGCTGCTTGTCTGGGCGGCGGCGATTGCACTCAATCACGCGTGGACCTGGCAATAAGCAGCTCGCGCCGCGCCCCACCGCTCCCTAAACCATGCCGTGACGTCGCATCCAGGCATGAAAGTCCTGTTTGCCGGCGGCGCTGCGCAGGCGGCCGAGATGCAGGACAAGATTCTCGACCATCGTGTGCGCCGCGATCGCAGCCATCACCTCCAGCCGCGCCTCAGTGCTCATGCCGTGCTCGGCGAGCTGGCGGTCGATATCGCAGAAATGCCGCGCCATCAGGCTGCGGGCTTCGTCCTCGCCGATGGCGAGGTCACCGAAATCGATCCGGTCTTCGGCCTCGATCTCGGCAATCAGGGATTCGACGGACTGTGGCGTCATGACAAGGCTCCCGCGCAGCTGATCGTGCGAGATTGGACAGCCGTCGACCGGCGCGAGTGCCGCGAGCCGGGCAATCAGGCGCGCCGCGCCATCACCAGCACCCCGGCAATGACCAGTGCCGCGCCACCGAGCTGCCCCGCGCCGATCGCCTCGTCGAGCAGCAGCCAGCCGAGGAATATCGTCACCACCGGCCCGAGTGTGCCCGTCAGCGACACAGGCCCGGCACCCAGACGGCGAATCGCCTCCGACACCAGCCACACCGGCGCAACAGTCGAAAAAACCGCCATCGCGAACCCGAGCGCATACACCTGCCACGGCAGAGCGAGCGCCGCAACGGGCCGCAGGACGAGAAACTGGCCGATGCACAGCACGCACGCGACAGTCGTCGCGAACGCGGTCACACGCATCGCGCCAAGCCGTCCGACCACTTCGCCGTTGCCCATCAGATACAGCGCATACGACAGCGCACTGCCGAACACCAGCGCACAGCCGAGCAGCACATCGCGTGCTTCGCCGGCGACACGCAGGTCGTGCCCGACCGCGAGGCCGATGCCGCTGTAGCACAGCGCCAGCGCCATCACCGTGCGCCGACCGATCGGCTTCGCGAGGAAAAACGCCGACAGCAGGATCACGATCGTCGGGTACAGGAACAGGATCAATCGCTCAAGCGCCGCGGTGATGTAGCGCAGCCCGAGAAAGTCGAGATAGCTCGCGAGGTAGTAGCCGGAGAAGCCGAGCCCGATCATCCACACCCAGTCGCCCGCCCCCAGGCGATGCTTTGCCCGCCGGTCGGCGACGACGCCCATCACGATGAAGAAGGGCAGCGACAGGCCCATGCGCAGCGCCAGCAAAGTCTCGGCGTCCACGCCGTACTGGTAGGCGAGTTTGACGAGAATCGCCTTGAACGAGAACCCGATGGCCCCGAGCGTGGCGAAAAGCAGGCCGATGCCGTTTGCCGCAAGGGCCATGGGGAATGCCTGGTCAGCGCCGGCGGCTGCTCCCTCCCAGCAGCGAGCCGAGCAGGCCGCGCACGATCTGCCGGCCCACCGAACTGCCGATGGTGCGCGCGACCGTTTTCGCCGCGATCTCGACCAGTCCGTCGCGCTGGCCACCGCGCGGTCCGGTCGAACCGAACAGGATGTCGCCCATGCCGCCCATGATGCCGCCGCCCGCCACTCCCCCTGCGGGCGCATCGCCGGCCTGCGGCCCAGCCTCGCTTGCCGCGCCGGCCTGGGCACGCAGCTTCTCGTAGGCGGACTCCCGGTCCAGGAGCTTTTCGTAATGGCCGTATACCACCGAGTTGCGGATCGCCTGGTTGCGTTCGTCGGCCGTCAGCGGCCCGAGGCGCGAGCCCGGCGCGATCACGAAGGCGCGCTCAACGACTTCCGGTCGGCCTTTTTCATCGAGGAAGGACACCAGCGCTTCGCCAACGCCAAGTTCGGTGATCGCCGCCACGGCATCGAAAGCCGGGTTCGCGCGCATTGTGTCGGCCGCCGTCTTCACCGCCTTCTGGTCGCGCGGCGTGAACGCGCGCAGCGCATGCTGCACGCGGTTGCCAAGCTGGCCGAGCACGGTTTCGGGCACGTCGAGCGGATTCTGAGTCACGAAATACACGCCGACCCCCTTGGAGCGGATCAGGCGCACCACCTGCTCGACCTTCTCGACCAGCGCCTTCGGCGCGTCGCTGAACAGCAGGTGTGCCTCATCGAAGAAGAACACCAGTTTGGGCTTGTCCATGTCGCCGACTTCAGGCAACTGCTCGAACAGTTCTGCCAGCATCCACAACAGGAAAGTCGAATACAGCTTGGGCGAGTGATACAGCTTGTCCGCGGCAAGGACGTTGATGACGCCACGGCCGTCGGCATCGGTCTGCATCAGGTCGGCGAGATCGAGCATCGGCTCGCCGAAAAATTGGTCACCGCCCTCCTGTTCCAGCGCCAGCAGGCCGCGCTGGATCGCACCGATCGAGGCCGCCGAGACGTTGCCGTACTCGGTGGTGAATGTCTTCGCGTTGTCGCCCACATGCTGGATCATTGCGCGCAGATCCTTGAGATCGAGCAGCAGCATTCCGTTGTCGTCGGCGATCTTGAATACCAGTTGCAGCACACCGGCCTGGGTGTCGTTGAGATTCAGCAGACGCGACAGCAACAGCGGCCCCATGTCCGAGATCGTCGCGCGCACCGGATGGCCGGACTCGCCGAACACGTCCCAGAACACCACCGGATTTGCACACGGCGTGTATTCGGTGATCCCCAGCGCCGCAAGGCGCTGCATCAGCTTGTCCGATGCGACGCCGGCCGCACCGATGCCGGACAGATCGCCCTTCACGTCGGCCATGAACACCGGCACACCGATACCGGCGAAGGCTTCGGCCATTTTCTGCAGCGTCACCGTCTTGCCGGTGCCGGTCGCACCGGTAATCAGCCCGTGGCGGTTGGCGAGACGGGGCAGGAGCTGGATGTCCTTGTTGGCGTTCTTTGCTATCAGCAGCGGCTCGACCATGGGGAATGCCTCGAAAGAATAGGTTCGTGAGTCAGTTTAGCAGTCGCAAATCACCGGCGATCAGCGCGGGGAGCGGAAGTCACGCATGCTCACGCAATGGTCGTCGCCCATGTCGCCGGACGCGCGGATTGCCGAATAATGACAATAATCTACCAGACACCGCGCACGAGCGGCGCGGATCAGGACGAGCGCTCGACTGTATAATGGCGCCGTTTTTTCCATCGCTTACCGGCAGGATCGAGGATTTTATGGCGGGTCATTCAAAGTGGGCCAACATCCAGCACCGCAAGGGTCGTCAAGACGCCAAGCGGGGCAAGGTTTTCACCAAACTGATCAAGGAGATCACCGTCGCCGCGCGCATGGGCGGGGGCGATCCTAACTTCAACCCGCGCCTGCGCCTGGCGGTCGACAAGGCCAAGGCCGAGAACATGCCCGGTGAGAATATCGACCGCGCGATCAAACGCGGCACCGGCGAACTCGACGGCGTGAGCTACGAGGAAGCGCGCTACGAAGGCTACGGCATCGCCGGCGCGGCGGTGATGGTCGATTGCCTGACCGACAACAAGACGCGGACCGTTGCCGACGTGCGTCACGCGTTCTCGAAATACGGCGGCAACATGGGCACCGACGGCTGCGTCGCCTTCCAGTTCAAGCACTGTGGCCAGATGCTGTTTGCGCCCGGCACGAGCGAGGACGCACTGATGGAAGCCGCGCTCGAAGCGGGCGCCGAGGACGTGCTCACCAACGACGACGGCTCGATCGAGGTCATCACCGCGCCCTACGAGTACACCACGGTCAAGGAAACGCTCGAAAAGGCCGGCTTCAAGCCCGAATTCGGCGAAGTGTCGATGAAGCCGCAGAACGAAACCGAACTCTCGGGCGATGACGCGCTGAAGATGCAGAAACTGCTCGACGCGCTCGAATCGCTCGACGACGTGCAGGAAGTGTACACGTCAGCAGTGATGGACGAGTAAGCAGCTCGCCATGCCACCCGTGCAATGATTCGGGTGGAAACACAAAGCGCCGGCCCCCTGCACAGGGCGGCCGGTGCTGGTCATTACAGCAAGCACCTCCGCCTGATGCACCGACCGGCGTAGCGCGTCACCGCTACCGTTGCGCAGACGCGTCATGACAAAACGGGGCCGGAATTTCCGGCCCCGTTTTTTTGCGTTTGACGATGCCGCGTTCCAGGCGCTTGCCCGAGACGCGGCACTAACTCACCGCACGCCGATGCCGAAGAAGCCGATCGCCACCAGCGCCAGCAGGCTGAGCCCGACTGCGATCAGGATGAAACCGAACACCCGGGACGCTTTCGTCATCGGTTGCGAGGGCGCTTCCACCAGGTATTTCTCCAGCTCCCCGGACGCGACCAGGCGGCGATACTGCACCGTATGATCGCGCGCGAAGTCCTCCAGTGACATCGTGCCGGTAAACATCACGATCTCAACCGGGAACTTGTCGGGGCGGAAGTGATTGTTGAAGAAATGCACGGTGAAGAGGAAGACGACCGCCAGGAAGGCTTCTTCGCTATGGAAAATCGCCGCCACGTTGAAGACCCAGCCCGGCAGGTAGGAGGCGGTCAGACCAGGCAGCCACATCATCAACCCGCTGACACCGATGATCGTCACCCCCCAGAACGGCGCCCAGTAGTCGAATTTTTCCCAATAGGTCCAGCGGTCGAACACCGGGCGCGGCCCCTTGCCGAAGAACCACTTGACCATCGCCACCAGGTCCTTGCCGTCCTGCAGGTTCGGAATCAGCGAATCCGGGCCGAACAGCTTGAAGGTCTTCCAGTTGCGGGCGACGCGCAATGCGACGTAGCCGAGGTGCCAGAAGAACACGCCGGCAAAGATCACCGCGTTAACACGGTGGATCAGGCCGGCAATCTGCGGACCACCGAGCGCCTTCATCAACGGCGCCGCCCACGGTGCCTCAGGGTAGAACAGCGGGATACCCGTCAGCGTCAGGACCATCAGGCTCAGCGCAAAGGTGATATGGGCGATGCGCCACGTCAGACTGAAGCGCCGATAGTGCTTGCGATGCAGGCTTGCCGGCAGTTCCGCCAGTGCGTCGGTTTTCACGTGAGGCCGCGTCTTGCGTTGCTGGCGGTCCTTGTACTCGCGATAGAACCATAGCGCGGTATGCAGCCAGAAGAACGCGAAGGTGCCCACCAGAAGCTGGATCATCATCTGATTGGCGATCCAGATTTCCGGATAGCGATCGAAGTCGCCGGGGTGGCCATGCGGCTGGAAGCTCGCGTATCCGGGAGGAGCCTCGGGCAGATCCTTTTTCCCGCTGTGGCATTCCTTGCAGGTCTTCATCCGTTGGTCAGGATGCACCTTGGATAGCGGATCCTTGATTTCCAGGATGCCGTGACTGCCGTGACAGTCGTAACACTTCGCCGTGTAGGCGTAACCCAGGGTGTTGATCTGGCCGTGATAGGTGGCCTTGTAGGACTTGAAATTCTCCTCGTGGCAGTTGCCGCACTCGGCGGTGATGGCCAGCTTGAACGGCGCGGCGGAGGTATTGCCGATGGCGTGGCTCGTGTGGCAGTCCGAACACACGGCGCCCTTCACATCGCGCTTCTCCAGAACCAGCCGCCCGTGCACCGACTCGGCAAAGGTTTCGAGCGATTCCTCGTGGCAGCTCTTGCCGCAGGTCTCCGGAATGCCCAGACGCCATTCGGCGTACTGCGGGCTGTCCTTGGCGGGGACGTTGAAACTGTGGCTGCTGTGGCAGTCCTCGCAGCTAGCATTGGGGCGGGTCGGGTCGTCCTGGTTCGTCCGCGCATGAAACGACTTCTTGTACGCGTCGATGTTTTCTACGACGACACCAAGGCGCGCTTTTTCCCTGGTCCGGTTTTCCTTTTTGGCATTTTCCCAAAGGTCCTGATGGCAGGAAATGCAGTCTGCCCTGGCCGGTTTCTGCGCCGGGTCTTTCTGGTGGGCATTGCCGGTCTCGGCATTGTCCTTGATGTCGCCATGACACGCGACGCAGTCCATGCGCGCATGCACACTCTTGCCGAAGGCGTCCGCGCCAACGGTGTGCAGTTCGCGCGGCTCGCCGTCCGCACCGGCGATCTCGAGCGCACCCTTACTGCCGTCATGACAGGTGAGACAGGTAGCGTTGTCGAGTGCGGGTGCGGCCTGGGCCGGCCCTGCGGGGCCCGAGAGGAGGACTGCAATCAGGGCTGCGGCGGCTGTCCAGCCGGAAAATCGGTTCAGGTTCATATCCTGGCTTTCGTGATTTTTGCTAACAGTACACGAGCCCGGCGCCTGCTGTGCGATGAAATGCACCGGATGGCGCACGAATCGGCACCATCCCTGGCTGCGGGGTCGAGCGGAGCCTCCCAGCGCTCCGCTCGGTCCGCACCCTCAGGGCTCAGGGCAGTTTCACCGCCTTGATGTCGGCCTTGGCGCCCAGGCCGATGGTCCTGACGAAGGACACATGGTGGCCGCGCGTGGTGATGTTATCGTCATGGACAGCAAAGCCGATGTTGTAGACGCCACCCGCCTTCAGCATCTTGTCATCATTGTTGCCCAGTCCCAGCGGACGGATCATGACGAGCGTCCACATGCCGTCCTTCCAGGTCGCGATGGCATTGTTGTCAGCGGCCGAGCCCTTGGCGTCCTCGCGACTCACGACATAGTCGGGAATCATGTCACCTTCCTTCCATCCGGCATTGGGATCGAACGGGACGGCGTTCTGTTCGCGGATCAGGGAATGATCAGCTTTGCGCAACTGGTCGACCGTGATGGACTTGTAACCGACCTTCTTTGCGTCCCACATGAATTTAGGCTGATGCGTCGCACGATCGGCATTGCTGCTGAACATGTCCTTGCCGCCATCACTCAGGCGGAATTCGAGCACATAACCGTCGTCCGTCATCTTCACCGGGTTGCTGCGGTGCGCGCGCCACTGGATCAGATCGACGAAACCACCGGCGGCCTTGATCTTGGCAAGATCCTCGACCGATTTACCGGTTTTCCAGTCCGACGGGTCGGTGCGGGTTTCGGGCAGGAACTTGCGCACATCGTTCTTCTTGATCGCCTGCAGCATCGCGTTGCCGGCTACTTCGTCCTTGGTGAACTGCTTCGGCATATCGCGCTGGCCGTCGTGACAGGTCAGCCAGCAGCCCTGGTTGGCAAAACCGGCCACTTTGCCATCGTCGATCATGATGGACATGCGGTCTTCGTAGATGCCCATCTGCTCCCCATCCTGGACCACCTTGTCGAGTTTCGGAAAACCGAAAACCTTCCATTCCTTGCCGTCGAAGCGCAGGTACTGGTGCTCGGTGCCGGGATAGGCGTTATCGGTTTTCCACTGGAAACGCAGATAGGCGTTCTTGCTGTCGTAGGCCGCCTGCACCTTCAGATCGACATGGCCACTCTTGCCCTTGACCGGCCGGGGTTCCAGCGGGCCCGCCTTGACCAGCTTTTCACCCATATCCTTTTCGGCATCTTCTTCGTCATGACAGGACGTACAGGAATCACCGCGTATGACTTCCTTGAAGGCGCCCTTGTGCGCGTCACTGCGCAGCCATTCATAGGACGACTGCCCGGGATAGAAGAGCGGCACAGTGACGGCGGGAATCCTGGACCAGTTGATTTTCGCGGGATCGGCGGCCTGCGCGGCGCCGATGCCGATGACGGCCAGGCCAAGAAGCAGTGTGGTCTTTTTCATGTTGCTCTCCTGTGCGTAATTGCAGTCCTGATGACATCAAACACAGCCGATCCACAGCTCATACGGATCGATCTGGATCAAGGCGGTACGGGATGCGGATCTGGCGCCCCTGTCGCCGGAATATCTCAAAACCCGATCGCCAGTAGCCACCATGCCGCCAGCACGGTGCCAAGCATGGCCAATCCGTAGCACGCCAGTCTGGCGCCCATCCCTGCATGGATGCCGATATCATGCAGGCTATGATAAATGCGGTGCCCCGCGTGCCACAGGAACAAGGCCACCACGGCAAACAGGAACCCCTTGCCGATCCAGTGCTGCGCAAACGCCAGCATGCGCGGATAGCTCATCGCGTCCGCGGGAAGGACCAGCCCCAGCGGCACGGCGATGCCGGTGATGAACACCAGCATCGGGCCGATCAGCGCCGCGAGCATGCCGCCGGCGCCGAACAGCGACCAGAAGATCGGGGCGTTCGAGCGCTTGCCTGCGGGCTTCATCGCGTCATCCCCCACACCAGGCCCAGCAGCACCAGACTCGCGACCGCGGCGACCGCCAGCCCGCAACCCGTGATTGCCCCCGGCGGCAGCCGCTTTCCGCGCACCACGATGGGCGGCATGGTTTTCGGCATGATCCGGAACCAGGTCCAGCAGTGGTATGCGATCGCCGCCAGCAGGATGAGGTGGAAGGCGACCGACAGCGGACTTTTCAGCGCGTCGAGCCAGCCGTTCCACGCCGCTTCGCCCTGCGCCAGCCGCAGCAGCCCGACCAGCAAAACGATTGCGTAGGCTGCGACGAAGAGCGCCGTGCCCTCGTGCACCATGTATTCGACAAAGAACGGATTCCGTCGCCACCAGCCAGCCATCGGGCGCACGTAGGGGCGGCGCGGATTCGGCGTATTCATCGCGCGCCTCCCTTCGGCGTGACGAAGCGCAGGAAGTAGTCCTTGGCACTGAGGGTCTTGTTCTGATTCACGGCATTGGCCGGATCGACGTGCTTCGGGCACACCTCGGAGCAATAGCCCACGGCGGTGCAATTGAAGACACCTTCTTCGGCATTGACCACGTCCATGCGCTGCGCAGCACCACCGTCGCGCGAATCGACGTTGTAGCGGTGCAGCAGGGCCATGATGCCGGGTCCGACGAATTCCGGATTGAGGCCGTACTGCGGGCATGCGGCATAGCACAGCAGGCAGTTGATGCACGAGCTGAACTGTTCATACACGTCACGCTCGGCCGGGGTTTGCAGATATTCCCCCTGTTCCAGCGTGCGCGGCTCTTTCGCGATGATGTACGGCTTGATGCTTTCGAGCTTGTCGATGAAATCGTCCATCACGATCACCAGATCGCGCTCGATCGGGAAATGTGCCAAAGCCTCCACGCGCACCCGGCCGGGGTGGAAGTCGCGCAGGAACGTCTTGCACGACAGGCGGGGCTTGCCGTCGATCATCATCCCGCAACTGCCGCAGATGGCCATGCGGCACGACCAGCGGAAGCTGAGCGAACCGTCGAGGTAGTCCTTGATGTACTGCAGGCCCTGCAGCACCGACATGTCGTCGGTGAACGGAACCTCGAAAATCTGCAGGAAGGGCTCGCTGTCCTGCTCCGGACGGTAACGCAGGACCTCGATTTCGATGAACTTGCGGGTCTCGGCGACATCAGCCATGGGGCACCTTTCCTTCCCGTCCGGCCTGACGTTCCTGTTCCGCCTTTTCGCCGGCGGCACCGTAGGCGCGCGTCGCGGGCGCTGACCTGGTGATCTTCACATCGCCATAGTCGATGCGCGGGGGGCCGTCGCCGGCATAGTGCGCCTGGGTGTGTTTCAGGTATTGGATGTCGTCGCGCTCGCCGAAGCCGTCCAGACGCTGATGCGCACCACGGGACTCACGCCGGTTGAGCGCCGAATGCGCCATCGCTTCCGCCACGTCGAGCTGATAACCGAGTTCGATCGCCAGCAGCCAGTCGGTATTCCACACACGCGACTTGTCCTCGACATTCACGTTACGGAAGCGCTGCCTGAGTTCGCCGAGCTTGTCACAGGTGGCCTGCATGGTGTCGCCCTGGCGATAGATGCCGCAGCCGTTCTCCATGGATTCGGCCATTTCCTTGCGCAGCGTGGCAATGCGTTCGGTACCCGAGGTGTTGGTCAGGATCGCCAGCGCCCGCTGCTCGACCGCTGCGGCCTGTTTCAGCAGCGCGGCCGAATTGCCGGGCGCGACTGACTTCGCGAACCCCGCGGCAGCATCACCGGCCACCTTGCCGAACACGCACAGTTCGGCCAGTGAGTTCGAGCCAAGCCGGTTGGCGCCATGAATGCCGACGCTGGAGCATTCACCTGCCGCATACAGCCCCGGCAGCGGCGCGGCGCAGCGGCCGTCGACGAGAATGCCGCCCATGGTGTAATGCACCGCCGGGCGTACCGGAATTGGCGCTCGCGCCGGATCGACACCGAGGAACTCCTCGGCCAGTTCGTAGATTTGCGGCAGGCGCTCGCGCAGCTTCGCTTCGCCGAGATGGCGCAGATCGAGATGCACGACCGCGCCATGCGGGCCGTCGATCGTGCGCCCTTTCTGCTGTTCGTACCAGAAGGCCTGGCTGAGACGATCGCGCGGGCCCAGCTCCATCGCCTTGTTGCGCGGCGACGGTTCGGCCGGTCCGAGACCGTAATCCTGCAGGTAGCGATAGCCATCCTTGTTGAGCAGGAACCCGCCCTCGCCCCGACAGGCTTCGGTGAACAGCAGCCCGGTACCCGGCATGCAGGTCGGGTGATACTGGACAAATTCCATGTCGCGCAGCGGCACACCGTGGCGGTAGGCGATCGCCATGCCGTCGCCGGTGACGATGCCGCCGTTGGTGTTCTCGCGGAACACGCGCCCGGCGCCCCCCGTGGCAATGATGACCGCATTGGCCTGGATCAGCGTGAATTGGCGCGACGCGATCTGCACCGCCACCACGCCCTGCGCGCGGCCGTCCTCGACGACGAGATCGACGCAGAAATGCTCGTCGAAGCGCCTGATCGACGGATACTTGATCGAGGTCTGGAACAACGTGTGCAGCATGTGGAAGCCGGTCTTGTCGGCGGCAAACCAGGTGCGCTCGATCTTCATGCCGCCGAAGGCCCGCACGTTGATGTGGCCGTCTTCCTTGCGACTCCAGGGACAGCCCCAGTGCTCGAGCTGCACCATTTCGCCCGTGCATCGGGCGACGAAGTCGTCCACCACATCCTGCTCGCACAGCCAGTCGCCGCCCGATACGGTGTCGTGAAAGTGATGTTCGAGACTGTCGTGCGCCTGCACGACGCCGGCAGAACCGCCTTCCGCGGCAACCGTGTGGCTGCGCATCGGATAGACCTTGGAGATCAGCGCGATCTTCAGTGAAGGGTCGGCTTCGGCAACTGCAATCGCCGCCCGCAGCCCCGCTCCGCCGGCACCGACAATGGCCACATCCACCTTGTATGCTTCCACGCGTTTCTCCCGTCCTCCCTGGCGGGAGGCTGCAGCAACGTCAGGCGCCAGGAAAACCCGGCGCTGTCAGGAGGAGGGGGAAGCAGGTCAGCTCTTCCGACAGTTTGCCAACTGGCATTTCCGATAACGCCCATGCCGGCCGCTATTGCGACGTTTTCGAGTGTAGCGCGCATGCGAGCGCGCAGCAATCTCGTTCGGCATATGCAGTATGAACAACTTCGCGATTCATCCCGACAAGCATCGTCCGCGAGGCATCGGCCTTCCGGCACAGGCCGATCTGCGGCGGGGGCATCCGGCGGGAGTTGTACCGGTAATATGGCGAATACCTTCTCCTATTGCCCCTGCGCACTGCGCGGAACCATCGATCCATGCCCACCCTGCCCCCGCGCCTGATCAACTTCGCCCCACTGCTGTTCGTGCTTCTGTGGAGCACCGGCTTCATCGGCGCCAAGTTCGGCCTGCCGTATGCCGAGCCGCTGACCTTCCTGAGCTCCCGCTATGTGCTGGTGATCACGCTGATGAGCGCACTCGCCTTCGCGACGCACGCGCCGTGGCCGAAGGACTGGCGCCATGTCGCGCATATAGGAGTAACCGGCCTGCTGGTGCATGCGACCTACCTCGGCGGCGTATTCATGGCGATCCATCGCGGCCTGCCGGCGGGGGTCACCGCGCTGGTGGTCGGCATGCAGCCGCTGCTGACTGCGCTTGGCGCAGGCTGGTTGCTCGGCGAACGCGTCAGCCCGCGCCAGTGGACCGGCCTCGCGCTGGGTTTTGTCGGCGTCACGCTGGTCGTCAGCAACAAGGTCAGCGCCGGCGGCGGCGCGGTGGCGGACCTCGGCTGGATGCTCGCCCCGGCGCTGGCGGCCCTCGCCGGCATCACCTGCGGCACGCTGTACCAGAAACGCTTTTGTCCAAGCTTCGACCTGCGCACGGGCTCGGTCATCCAGTTCGTTCCGTCCCTGATCATCACGGGCATCGTCGCCAGTCGGACCGAAACCATGCAAGTGGTCTGGAGCAGCGAGTTCGTCTTCGCCCTGCTGTGGCTGGTGCTGGTGCTGTCGCTGGGGGCGATCAGCCTGCTGAACCTGCTGATCCGCGGCGGCAGTGCGGTCAACGTCGCCAGCCTCTTTTACCTGACACCGCCAACGACCGCGCTGATGGCCTGGCTGCTGTTCGGCGAAACGCTCACCGGGCTGGCGCTGGCCGGCATGGTCGTCGCGGTCGCCGGGGTGTGGCTCGCACGCAAGGTCTGACGCAGCGGGATCGCTGCGGCGACTCCGTAAATAGCGCCTCTCGCCGCGACGAACGGGCGCGCTCGCGGGCGCGCCGCGTCCCGTTCACCACCGCTGCCGAGTAACCGGACGGCGATTAGGTGATATCCACAATGCGGAAGTACACACTGCCCACAAACGCCTCTCACGGAAATAATCGCGCCCACGTAGTAAAAAACCGAGGAGAGGGATTTGGGCAAGAAACCGTTTTACACGTCACTGTACTTTCAGGTCATCGTCGCCATCGTCATCGGTGTGCTGCTCGGGCATTTCTATCCGCAGACCGGCGCGGCGATGAAACCGCTGGGCGACGGCTTCATCAAGCTGATCAAGATGATCATTGCGCCGATCATCTTCTGTACCGTCGTCGTCGGCATCGCCGGCATGGAGGACATGAAGAAGGTCGGCAAGACCGGCGGCCTCGCGCTGCTGTACTTCGAAGTCGTCAGCACGATCGCACTGATCGTCGGCCTCGTCATCGTCAACGTCGTGAAGCCCGGCGCGGGCATGAACATCGATCCGGCCAGCCTGGACACCAAGGCAATCGCCGCCTACACGGATCCGGGCAAGATGCAGACGACCACGGATTTCCTGCTGCATGTGATCCCGAGCACCGTCGTCGATGCCTTCGCGAAGGGCGAGATCCTGCAGGTGCTGCTGTTCTCCGTGCTGTTCGGCTTCGCACTGCACCGCTTCGGCGGCCGCGGCACGCTGGTGTTCGACTTCATCGAGAAGTTCTCGCACGTGCTGTTCGGCATCGTCGGTTACATCATGAAGGTCGCCCCGATCGGCGCGTTCGGCGCGATGGCCTTCACGATCGGCAAGCACGGCGTCGGCGCGCTGGCGCAGCTAGGCATGCTGATGGGCACTTTCTATGCGACCTGCCTGGTCTTCATCTTCGGCGTGCTGGGCCTGATTGCGCGCATCCATGGCTTCTCGGTCGTCAAGCTGATCCGCTACATCAAGGAAGAGCTGCTGATCGTGCTCGGCACCTCGTCGTCTGAATCGGCGTTGCCGAGGCTCATGGCGAAGATGGAAAACCTCGGCTGCAAGAAGTCGACGGTGGGCCTGGTCATCCCGACCGGCTATTCGTTCAACCTCGACGGCACGTCGATCTACCTGACGATGGCCGCAGTGTTCATCGCGCAGGCGACCAACACCCCGCTCGACCTCACCCAGCAACTGACGCTGCTGGCGGTATTGCTGCTGACCTCGAAGGGCGCAGCCGGCGTCACCGGCAGCGGTTTCATCGTGCTGGCCGCGACGCTGTCGGCGGTGGGCGGGGTGCCGGTCGCCGGGCTTGCACTGATCCTCGGCATCGACCGCTTCATGTCCGAAGCGCGCGCACTGACCAACCTGATCGGCAACAGTGTGGCAACGGTCGTGGTGGCGAAGTGGTGCAAGGACCTGGACGAGAAGGCGCTTCATTTCCATCTCAACAACGAAACCGAGGCAGAGGCGGACGCGCCGGAAGCGGTGCTCGACCTGCAGGATGCGCACATGGACGTGCGGCCGGCCGTCGCTCCTGCTGCGGCCTGAGCGTGCAGTTCATGCGCTGAAGCCACCCGACGCTCCAGCAAATCGGCCCGCGGGCGCAAGCCCGCGGGCCGATTTTCCGTTTACGCGCGACACCTGCGCGCCGACCCCAACTGGCGCGCGCCAGCCCGCGTCAGCCCGGAATCATCACACCGGCGTTGCGGATCGCCTTCTGGTATTCCCCGGTCGACTCTTCAAGAGTCTTGATGGCATCGTCGAACTCATGCTTGGCAGCCTTGCCGTCGGCGTCGGAACGCAGGCCGCGGGCGCGCTCGAGGAACCCCTTCATGCGCGGGTCGCTGGCGCTCTCGTCCGGCACCAGCAACTGCACCAGCATCTGGAAGGTGTCGTTGCGATCCAGTTCGTAGTGGTATTCGTCGTCCTTGCTGTCGAACTGCAGCGTACGCACCAGCGTCTCGCCGCCGCGCAGGCGCTCGATCTGCACCTTCGCCCGCAGGTAGGCGTGATCAAGCACTGCCCGGCCCTGCCTGGCATTGTTTTGCGCAACGTTGGCATCGGCATCACGCATCAGCTTGTCGATCATCGACACTTCGGCCTTCGCCTTGGCGTCGTCTTTCTCGGTAGCGATGCGTGACAGGGCGTCACGCAGGGCCTTCGTCGACTCCATGCGTGCCGAGTATTCCTTGTGCTGTTTGCCGTTCATGACTTCCGCCCCTGCGGTCGACTGCCCCGCGACCGGGCTGCCCTTCGTCACCTCCACGATCGCCAGTTTGCTGGTCAGGTAGGCATCCTCGAGCATGACCCGCGCCTCCCCCGACCGGCCGTCAGCAGCGGCGGCTTCCGCCATCCTGATCTTCTGCTCGATCTCGGCGATCAATTTTGCATTGCCGATCTTTTTCTGCTCGCTGACCCGCTTCAGGGCCTGATTGAGTACCTTGGCGCTATCGACGAGGCGCGAAAAATTTTCGCGTTCCTTCCCCTCGTACGTGGCGGCCACCCGCCCGGACTGGGCTTGCGCGAACGTATTCGCGGACATGAAGACGCCCGCGCCCGCGAACAGGAGCGCGCAGATTGCGGCTTGCGATTTTTTCGACATGGCTTTCCCCCTTTCTTGATTGGGAAACGGCAATCACTCGTGCCATCCCGGTCAAGCCCCGGCATACGGCCATCCGGACGTCCCGAGACATCGTGGATGATTTCCTTCACGACGTTCCGGCGTCGCGTCGACACGCGTCGGAGCCATGACGAAAGTTTAACGCATTAACCATGGATGGCTCATGGCTTTCAAGTCCTCGCCGTTTCAGGCGCGACACCGTCCGGCACGGATCCGCCGGTGCCGGATTGACCGCCGACGAAGAGACTGCCGAGCCACGCGGCGAAGAGGAGCACGGCGAGCTTCACCATCAGCCAGCCGGCGCTCGCCTGCTGATCCACGAGGTAGCTATTGCACACGCGGACCGGCGCAGCGATGTAGAGCCACCCCAGCACCGCGAGCATGCTGATAAAGTTGGTCCACACGAAACCGCGCCCGATCGTGCCGAGCCGCCTCCAGGCGAGCGCTAGCGGCAAGCCGACAAGTGCCGGCAAGCTGACGAACTTCGCGGCTTCGACGAGCGGGCTCGCGAGCGCGTGGTCGAGCGCACGCGGCAGCATCCACCAGCTCGAGGCGAAGATCGCCAGCACGACGCATGGAATCGCGCCGCCAAGCGCGATGAGCAGCGCGTCCTGTCGCCGGCGCGGCAACAGGCGACAGGCGAGGAAGCCGACCACGCCGAGAAGCGGAATCTGCGCCAGCATGTGGCCGCTCATCGTCGCTTCGAGCCACGCCCGGGCCGGCGGCGTCGCGAGCAGCAGATACAGCGTGCCGACAGCGCCGAGGCTGACGCGGGCACGAGCACGGGGGCACATGGCGGCGGTCATCGCATGAGTGCGAGCTTTTCGGCAAACGGCAGCGGCGCATCGAGATCACTGATCTCGACGAGCCTGCCTTCGCGGCCGACGAGATGGATCGCGGCGTTATGTTCGAATCCGCCGACTCCGTCGGGAATCACGACGATGCCGAAGGCAGCGAGCAGCGCGTTCAATTGCATCGTGTCGCGGACCCGCGCGAGCCGCCAGTGCCTGCCGTCCGCGCCATGGCTGCGCCCGTATGCCTGAAGGCTTGCGGGATCGTCGCGCGCGGGATCGAAGCTGATGCTGAGCAAGGCGATGTCGCGCCCAAGTGCGTCGGCTGGCACACGATCGCGAATCTGCCTGAACGCCATCCCGAGGCTGCGACAGACGGTCATGCAGCGCGTGTAGATGAACTCGACCGCGAGTAGCCGGCCGCGGTAGTCGTCGAGGCTGAACGCGCGCCCGTCCTGATCTTCGAGGACGGCTGCGGGCAGCGGACGCGGTGCGCGCAGGATGTCGGCGCGACGCGCGGTTTCCGCCGTGAACGCGCTGAACCCGTCGGTGCCCCACCAGAGGACGCCGGTGCCCAGCACGGTCACCAGCGCCGTCATGGCGACGCTGCGCGCGAGGCGGTTCATGCGTCGGGGCTCATGCGATCGCGCTGCGGGCGACCGGCGCGCGCTGGTAGTCGTGGCGCGCAAGCCCGATGCGGGCGAAGAAGCGCAGCATGAACACCAGCGACGAGGCGATCACGAGCACCGCGAACACGGACGCGATGCGGTCGTACGGCACCCATTCCGGCAGGTGGGCGGCGTAGCGGCGTGCGACGCTTTCCTTGCCCGAATACAGGAAGCTCAGCGTGAAGCCCAGCGTCGACGATGTGAACAGCCAGAATGCGATGCGGTCGATCAAGTGGTCGTCGGCCTCGTGGTCGGGCTTGCCGAGGTAGTACATGAAACCGAACAGCATCGTTACCATGCCGAGCAGCAGGTAGGTATGGAAGTGTCCGGGCACCCACAGGGTGTTGTGCATCACGTAATTGACGGTGATCGTGCCGTCGATGAACGCCGGCATCGCCCCCGCCGCCCAGCCGAACAGCGACAGGAACAGCAGCTTCGACGCCATGTCCCAGCGGATGCCGGAACGGTAGACGATCATCAGTGCGCCGTAGCCGGTGACGACGAGGATCGGCACCGTGTTCAGGTAACCGATCACATGTCCCATGATCAGCATCCATTTGGGAAACGCGAAGTCCATCAGCAGGTGGTGCGGGAAGATGAACATCACCATCAGCGTCGAGGCGGTCCAGGACGCGAGGAACACCTTGTTCGATTTCCACGGCCGCTGCGTGTAGCGCGGCAGGATCTCGTACACCGCGATCACCGCCATGTAGATCGTCGCGTTGATGAAGATGTGGCCGAAGAAGTAGATCATCCCTTTCGCGAGCAGCGGATCGATGTCGAAGCCGGGCACGTAGAGGTTCACCAGCATCATCGTCAGGATGCTCGCGCCGACGACGAGGCCGATGACATTGACCACGGTAACCATTGCACTCGCCACCACCGTCGGCGGCGGAGCCTTGCCGTCGTCGTGGCCGAAGAGCTGCGGCCAGCCGAGCGCGCGGGAGAAGTTGCCGTAGCGGGCGATGATCGCGCGGGCGACGTCCAGATGCAGCAGCAGGAAGCCGACGCCGATGACGAGCAGCCCGCCCATGAAGAGCGCCGCCGCCCCCGGGCTCCACATCCCCATCGAGTTGCCGGGCAGCGGGTAGAGGAAGGTCCACGCGCCGTGGAAGTGCCCAAGCAGCACGCTGCCGAGGATCATCACGACGCCGGCCAGAAACAGCACCAGATTCGCGACGAAGATGCGCGACGACAGCGCGACGTACTGACGCAGAAAGTGCCACATCACCGAAGCGCCGGCGATCGCCGCGATGCCGACCATGCCGGCGCCGTGGAGCGTCATCAGCTCGTAGAAGCGGTTCGCGCCGATCGAAATCCATTGTGCCTGCTCGAGCCGCATCAGCAGGCCGAAGACCATCATCAGCAGCAGGACTGCCGCCGAGGTCACGAGGTAGGCCAGCACGCCGGCCTTTGCCCCCTGATCGGGAATATGTTCGTAGGTGTAGGTCGCCACGTTCGTCTCCTGCCTTACTGAGCGCCGACCCGGATTTCGGTCAACATGTTGTGGTGCGCGATGCCGCAGTACTCCATGCACAGCACCTTGTACGTCCCTGCCTTGGTGAAGGTATGGCGCAGCGTGTTCGTGTAGCCGGGCATGGCCTGGGTCTGCGCCACCAGATGCAGATCCGCGTCGTAGATGCCGAAGCCGTGGTTGACGTCGGCACTGGTGACGTGGAACTCCACCGGCTCATTGACGGCGACATGGTCCTGGCTGAGTTCCCAGCGCCACTGGTAGCCGGTGGCGTGAACGACCTGCGCCGCACCCGCGCCGCCGCGGCTTCGCACGGCGTCGTACGGCAACTCCAGCAGCGTGTAGAGCATGGCCGGCCCGAACACCAGCACCAGCCCCCAGAACAGCCGCGTGCGCAGGCGGTACGCCTTTTTTTGCAGCGGCGAGTAGTCTTCCTCGCGCCGCCCGGAGTTGATGGCGACGAACGCGAATCCGAACGCCACGAGCGTCATCAGGACGAGCGATATTTGCCAAGCGATTGTTTGCACGATGAGGCCTCCTGTCCCTGCGATCGTTGTCGGGACAAGCCGTCCCCCGCCATTGCTATAGCCAGCGTCGTGCCACATTGCGTAACAGATTGATATCCATCATTTTCCGCGCTCGAATTAGCTGTTGAAATGCGTTTCGTCCGACAACTGAACGTTCATTGGAAACGTTCAGTCTGAACGGAAAGGAGATATTCATGCCGAGCCTGGCAACCTTGCGGGTCTTCCTCGACAGTCTCGAAGAAGGCGTGCTGTTTCTCGATGCCGACCGTCACGTGCTGGAAATCAACAGTGCGGCGGCGCGGATGATTGGCAGGGATGATGTGCGAGTCGTCAATCAACTGTGCCCGACACTGTTTTTCGGCACGCAGTGCGCACGCGAATGCGAGGCACGCGGACAATGCTCGCTGACTCCGGATCATGGCGAGGACGGCAAGATCCAGGACATCGTCCTGCGAGCGGCCGATGGCCGGGACATTCCGCTGCGCATGTGGGCGATGCTGCTGCCGCCGAACGATTCCGGCCTGTACTGCGCGATCATCCTGCGCGACCGTTCGCGCGAGCTCGAGCTCGAGGCCGAGGTGCGCGACCGCTGGCAGCTTGGCGGCCTCACCGGCCGCAGCCGCGCGATGCAGGATTTCTACGAGAAGGTGCTGCGCGTGGCGGCGAGCGAAGCCAACGTATTGATCACCGGCGAGAGCGGCGTCGGCAAGGAGCTCGTTGCGCGCGCGCTGCACGACAATTCGACGCGTGCGAAAGGGCCCTATGTCGCGGTGCATTGCGCCTCGCTGCCGGAGAATCTGCAGGAGTCCGAATTGTTCGGGCACGCGAAAGGATCATTCTCCGGCGCGACCGCCGCGCGGCTCGGCCGCTTCGAGGCGGCCAACGGCGGCACGCTGCTGCTCGACGAGATCGGCGAGATCTCGCCGGCGACGCAGACCCGCCTGTTGCGCGTGCTGCAGGAGCGCGAGATCGTGCGCGTCGGCGAGAACCACCCGCGCAAGGTGGATGTGCGGGTCGTCGCCGCGACACACCGCGACCTCGCGGCGATGGTCGGCCGCGGCGAGTTCCGCGAGGACCTCTATTACCGCCTGCGCGTGCTGCCCCTGCATGTGCCGGCCTTGCGCGAGCGCCGTGAGGACATCCCGCTGCTCGCGAGCAAATTGCTCGGCGAACTGGCCGAACGGTACCGGCGGCCGGACCTGCGCCTGTCGCCGGAGGCCCTCGCGGCGATGGAATCCTGTGCGTGGCCAGGCAACGTGCGCCAGCTCTTCAACGCGCTCGAATATGCGGTCGTGAATTCCGACGGCCCGACGATCCTGCCGCGCCACCTGCTCGCGGAACTGGCGCCGCCGCCGGAGATGTCGCCCGGCAGCGTGCGGCCGCTGACGCGGTACTACACGGCGCGCGCGACCGCGGACGAGGAGCACGCACTGATCCGGCGCATCCTCGACGAATGCGATGGCAACAAGGCCGAAGCCGCGCGCCGCCTCGGCATGTCGCGCACCACCCTGTGGAAACGACTCAACCGCGCCTGAAGCGGCGCCGCCACATGGTGAATCGCTAGATCGTTGCCCACAAGCAAATCGTGAATTTAGCAGGTGCGACACGGACAATTCCCCGCGGCGGGGAATAAAGCGGTCGGCCGGCGCGTTGACGTTTTGTCGTCACAGCGCGAACGCTTCCGAGCCGCCTGCAGCTCACCACGTTCGGGATCGCTCTCCGCCACTGACAAGAAACGGTCGGTGACTCAAGCTGCACCACCTGCGGGCGTCAACTCGCAAAGGCGCGCCCCCAGTCAGGCCCCTCCCGTCGACGACCGGGATGGCCGCGATATCAGGAGAAAAAAATGAACCGCTTCGGACTCTTGCGCGTTTGCGCACTCGCTTCGGCAGGCCTGCTGGCAGCGCCGGCATTCGCCGGCACCCCGGACGACAAGGTGCTCGACTTCGACACAATGGCGGGTGTCGCGGCACCCTACACGGGAGCGACCAACCCGATTCGCAACGTGCCGGGCGGCGGATTGCCCTGGGTGCTGGAACGTGCGCAAGGGGTATTGCGGGCCGACGGCCGCCTCGAGATCCGCGTGCGCGGTCTGGTACTCGCCGACGACCCGCTCGTCCCGCCCGACCGCCGGCTGACCAACCCGGTACCCAATTTCCGCGCCATCGTCAGCTGCCAGAGCAGGGACTCGCTGGGTGCGCCATCGACCGTCAATGTCTCTACCGACAACTTCCCGGCGAGCACCAGCGGTGACGCATACATCGTCGCGACCGTGCAACTTCCGGCCCCCTGCCTCGCGCCGATCGTGTTTGTGACCAATCCGGGCGGCGCGTGGTTCTCGATTACGGGCAATTGAGACCGGAATGCACGTTCTCCTCAGAACCCAAGGCTGATGCCGGCCTGCAAGGCATACGAACGCACGTCGTCCTGATTGAAGCGCGTCGTGAGAGCGAGGTTTCCGCTCAGTGCCGGAGAGAGCTTCGCCCCCACGCCGAATACGGCGGTGCCGTACGTACGCTCGGGTGCGAAGGCCGGCAGTTCGAAACTGTTGGCAGGCAGGGATGCGAGACTGGCACGCACGTCGCGGTCGTTCTTCTCGAAGTCGTGATTGAGCATCACGCGCGCGTACGGCAGATAGCGGCCCAGGTCGTAACGGGCCTGGTAGCCGATGCTGCCCAACAGGGACTCGCGATCCTGGCTGCGGAAGGACATCGTCGTCGAACTGGGGTTGCGCTCGGTAAAGCCGTCGACTTCGACCTGCTGCAGATGCAGCCCGACGAGCGGACCGTGACGCAGCGCGCCGGTGCCGAAGTCGTAGCCCGCCTGCACGCCCAGCGACAGGTTCGTACCCGACGTCGAGCCCTTCATCGTGCGGCGCGCGGCGCCGAGGGTGACGTCGCGCCGGGTGTCGTAATCGATGCTGCCGAAAGCGCCGACCGCGGTCGCGTGCAGCGGGCCGCTGCGATAGCCGGCATACAGCGCGACAGTCTGTTCGGTCTGCTCGTAGTCCCCTGCGTTCGCGGAGAAGTCGGCTTCGAGCGTGCCCAGACCGACCGCTGCACCGACGCTCAGCGACGGCGTCAGCCACGAATCGACGCCCACGGCGAGATCGTAGGGATTGCCGCTGGCCCCAGGCACGGCCTCGCTAGACGAGTATTTCAGGCGTCCACCCCCCAGGCTCGCCCAGACGTTGCGTCCGGTCTGCCCACGCGCCCACGCACCCAGCGCGACCTGGTCCTGCACGGTCGTGAGCAGGGCTTCGCGCGTGTATAGCGGCGATTCGGCGAGCAGCGACACGGCACCCGGCGCGCGCAGCACGCTCATCGCGTAGTCCGCGATCAAGCGATGTCCGGCCGTCGTCGGATGCACGCCGTCGGCGAACAGGAAGGTCTGATCCGCGCCGGGTGCGACGAAGTCGGCCGCCGTGCACAGCAGCGATCCGGTCGCGCCGCAGGCGGGGACCGTGACGTTCACGAAGCCGTACAGAGTGGGATCGGCAGCCACTTCGTGCAGCAATGAAAAGGTGTCGAGCGGGATGATCTCGACGCCCGCGGCGGCGAGTCCGCCGAACAGGGCCTGGTTGTAGGCGCCGACGAGAGCGGTCACGCCGGCGGCGTTGGCCGGGCCGATCGACGCGCCGAACGGCGTGGCGCCGACATCCGGCACGGTCGGCACGAGGATGTAGCGCGCCCCGGCGTTCTGCAGGCCGGCAATGCCGGTGACGGCCTGTCCTGCCGTCGCAATCATGTAGCCGACCGGATCGGCCGACTCGGCCCTGAGCGGGTCGATCGCGACGAAAAGATCATTGGCCCCGGTCCACACCGAATACAGGGCGCCCGGGTCGGCCCGGCCGCTCAGCGCAAGGTAGGCAGAAATCTGCGTCTGCACCGGTAGCGCATTGGCCGTCAACGGATTGGTGTCCGGCACGCCGGGCTGGAGCGCCAGGCGCGCACCGCCCTGGGCATAGTTGGTGCCACCGGCAACGGCCGGCGTGGCGCGGGTGCCCAGTGCGGCGGCAAGGTTTTCCGCCCACACGGGGCCAGGATTGGTCGTGAAGCGGCCCGTGCCCGGCGGCAGGAAGCCGGAGAAGGAAAAAGTGCCTGCGTCGCTCAGGCTGTCGCCGAAGAAATAGGTGTTGCTGAAATCCGCGGCCGACGCGCTGACGCTGAAAAGCGCCGCGACGGCCGTGCCCAGCAGGGTACGTCGGAACATTGGGGAACTCCTCGGATATCTGTCTTGGCTATTAACCCGGCAACGAAATACCGTTCGGGCTGAGCCTGTCGAAACCCTGCGATTGCCCTTCGACAAGCTCAGGGCGAACGGGGTGTTTGATTGCCGCTTCAATAGAACGAATGGATGGAAGGGCGAAGTATCGTCGCAGCCCTGATTGCGGTCAAACCGATTGTCATGTCGCCGTTTGGCGACAGCGTCTCTACTGGACGCCACGCACACGGTGTCCTGCGCGGATGTCGCCGATGCCCCGTAAAATGCGCGGATGAAAGATGCCACCGCCTCGCGCATTGTCGCCACCCGCATTCTCGGCCTGGATCCAGGCCTGCGCATCACCGGCTTCGGGGTCATCGACAAACTCGGCAGCCAATTGCGCTATGTCGCGAGCGGCTGCATCAAGACACGCGACGGCGAGCTGCCGGGCCGGCTCAAGACCTTGCTCGACGGCGTGCGCGAGGTGGTCGCCACCTACTCACCCGATCAGGTGGCGGTGGAGAAGGTGTTCGTGAACGTCAATCCGCAGTCCACCTTGCTGCTCGGGCAGGCGCGCGGCGCGGTGATTTGCGGTGCGGTGTCGTGCGATCTGCCGGTACATGAGTACACCGCGCTGCAGGTCAAGCAGGCGGTGGTGGGATACGGCAAGGCCAGCAAGGAGCAGGTCCAGCACATGGTGCAACGCCTGCTGACGCTGGACGGCAGCCCCGGCGCGGACGCCGCCGACGCGCTGGCGTGCGCGATCTGCCACGCGCACGGCGGCCAGGGCACGCCGGGCGGTTTGGTCGGACGGCGTCGCGCGGGGCGCATCCTGGTGGCGCCGGAGCCGCGCTGAGGCCACGCCCGGGCGATG
Source organism: Aromatoleum diolicum (assembly GCF_012910955.1). Classification (GTDB taxonomy): domain Bacteria; phylum Pseudomonadota; class Gammaproteobacteria; order Burkholderiales; family Rhodocyclaceae; genus Aromatoleum; species Aromatoleum diolicum. Next base: position 24,326 of record NZ_WTVQ01000022.1, on the reverse strand, counting down.
GCGCCTCGGCCGTCGCCCCTCTCAGACCTTGGGGATCCGCCCCATCAGGTAGAACTCGTCGTTCGGCCGCATGCTCGTCAGGTTGGCGAGACGGTTGCTCAGCGCGAAGAAGGCGGCGATCGCGCCGATGTCCCAGATGTCATCGTCGCTGAAGCCCTGCTCGCGCAGCGCGGCGAAATCGGCTTCGCCGACCTCGGCAGAGTCGAGCGCCACCTTCATCGCGAAGTCCAGCATCGCGCGCTGCCGCGGGCTGATCTCGGCCTTGCGGTAGTTGGTCGCGACCTGGTCGGCAACGCGCGGATTCTTCGCCCGGATGCGCAGGATCGCGCCATGCGCGACGACGCAGTACAGGCACTGGTTGGCGCCGGAAGTCGCGACGACGATCATCTCGCGCTCGGCCTTGCTGAGGCCCTCGTTCTTTTCCATCAGCGCGTCGTGGTACGCGAAGAAGGCACGGAATTCGTCCGGCCGATGAGCCAGGGTCAGAAACACGTTGGGCACAAAGCCCGCCTTCTCCTGCACGGCGAGGATCTTCTCGCGGATATCGACGGGCAGATCCTTGAGTTCGGGGACAGGAAAACGGCTGACGGGACGGTCGCTCATATCGATATCCATGCGATGAAGAAGCTGAAGATCTAATGCCGATGAACTATAAAGTCAAGCGCCGCAGTGCTTATGGGGTGATCAAGCGCTTCGGGGAGTGAGGCGCGCGAGCAGCTTCGAAGCGACGAGTCCGTTGATCAGCCCGAAAATCGTGGCGGCGGCGGCGAACACCGGCACGAGGTAGAAGACGCCATCGTGCGGCACCAGCCACAGGCGTGCCAGCATGAGTTGGCCACCGATGTGGGCAAAGGCGGCGAGGATGCTCAGGCTCACCGGCCCGAACCAGCGCCGCGGCAGGTGCATTGCCAGGCCAAGCGTGGCGAGGCTGACGAGCGAACCGGACAGGCTCAGGAAGAAGCCCGGCGCAAACAGTTGCCCGAGCAGCAGGCTGCCGGCAAACACGCGCAGCAGCGCCACCCACACCGCATCGCGCCAGCCCCAGCGCATCAGCACGATCAGGATGACGATGTTGGCGAGCCCCGGCTTGACGCCCGGCAGAGGCAGCGGAATCGCGGCCTCTGCCACCGTCAGCACGATCGCCGCGGTGGCGAGCCGCGCGATGCGCCGGTCGTCGGCTGTCGGCACGATCTCAATAGTTGAGGGAGTCATAATCCGCGGAGCCGCCATTGAGACTCAGGCTGACCTGGTTGGGCGCGCAGATGGCCACCGCGCCGGAACGCTTCAGCCAGCCCTGGCGCACGCAATACTGGCGCGGCCCGGGGTCGGACGCGACGCGCGCGCGGCCGGGCTCGATTTCGATGCGGGTCACGCCGAGCGGGCCGGGGACTTCGACAACTTGCGCCCGGCTCAATGGAACTTCGGCAAATACCTTGCCACCGGCGCGCACCACCGCCTTGTCGGGCGCGCCGCCGCGCCACAGCGCAAGCGCCGACAGGACACACACCACGACGGCACCGAGCAGCATCACATAATCGCCCGGCCGCAGCAGGGCGATCCATTCGGCCAGCCGCGCCTTCACTTGCCGGCCGCGCCGGCGCCGTGATCAAACACTCGGCGCGCGGCAGAGCGATGGCGCACGAGCACCCGCACGGAATCGGCGAATTGCCGCCCCAGCCATTCGGCGATATACACCGAGCGATGCTGACCGCCGGTGCAACCGATCGCCACCGTCAGGTAGCTGCGGTTGTCGCGCGCATAGCTGGGCAGCCAGTTGGCGACGAAGCTGCGGATGTCCTCGCACATGCGCGCGACCTCCGGCTGGCTTTCAAGAAATTCGATCACCGGCTGGTCCCTGCCGGTATGGGGTCGCAGCCGCGCATCGTAGTGCGGATTGGGCAGGCAGCGCACATCGAACACGAGGTCGGCGTCGAGCGGGATGCCGTACTTGAAGCCGAAGGACTGGAACATCAGCGTCAAGCCCTCGGTGGCACTGATGCCCATGAAGTCCTTGATCCATGCGCGCAGCGTGTTGGCCTGCAGGTCGCTGGTGTCGATGTGATGACCGACTTCGGCAATCGATTCGAGTGCGTCGCGCTCCTTCTGGATGGCTTCGGCGAGCGATACGTCGTCGGTCGCCAGCGGATGCCGCCGGCGCGTCTCGGAGAAGCGTGCGATCAGCGTATCGTCGCGTGCATCGAGAAAAATCACCCGCAGGTCGCCGACGGTCTTGCGCAGGTCGTCGACCTTCTGCGGCAGCGCCGCGATATTCGCGCCGGAGCGCACGTCGACAGCGACCGCGATGCGCACGTAACCCGCACGGCGCAGTTCGGCGACCAGCTTCGCCAGCAGGTTTGCCGGGAGGTTGTCGACAGCGTAATAGCCGGCGTCTTCGAGCGCCTTGAGCGCGACGCTCTTGCCCGACCCCGACAACCCGCTAATCAGAACGATCTGCATGACCCGATACTCCGCGTGAGCGGGGATTATCGCCAAAGTATTAGTCCCCGACCAGCGCCGCGGCCGGCGCTGACGCGGCGGGTCACACGGCGAGCAGGCGATTTCCCGAACGACGCGCGACGCCGGCGCGTATCAGGTCGGCCACCAGCCAGTCGGCCAGCGCCTCCGGCGACAGCCCGAGGAAGCGTGCGTTGGCCTCGCGGTAGAGCGGCACGCTGTGCAAATGTTCCGCGAGACCGTCGAGCGCGATGCTGCGCACATCGAGCAGCGAGAAGGTCACGCAGGCGCGGATCGCATTGCGTGCCATGCGCGAGCCATCCTCCTCGAACGCACGCAGGCGGCCGAAGGCGCGCGCCAGCGCATCGTCGACTTCGACGAAGGGCGCACCATGTCCGGGAATGACGACGTCGACCGGCAACCGGGCGATGGCTTCGAGCGTGCGGCGTGCCGCGCCGATGCCATCGCCGGTGCCCAGCACTTCGGCGAACAGGATGCCGAAGCCGTCGCGCCACAAGGCATCGCCGGAAATCAGGATGCGGCGGTCCGGGTTGTGGAACACCAGCGCATCCATATCATGGCCCGGTGCGGCCATCGCCTGCCACACCAGTTCGCCCATCTCGATGCTCCCGCCGGCATGCAGGCCGTGGTCGGCATGGAAGCGCTCGCCGGCCTGCGCGGCGGTGCTCAACAGCAGCGCATCCTCGTCCCACGCCGCCACCGTCGGGATCATGCCCGCCGGCACCGTGATCGAGCAGCCGAAGGTACGCTGCAACGTGGCGTTGCCGCCGATATGGTCGGAATGCGAATGGGTGTTGATCAAGCGCGTCAGCCGCCGCCCGCCAAGCAGCTCGCGCACCAGCGCGACGGTCTGATCGCCGTGGCTCACATAACCGCTGTCGATGACGGCGGCTTCGGCGCCGTCGAACAGCAGGACATTGTTCGATGACAGCCAGCCGCGTTCGAGCACGCGGATGCTGTCGGGCAGGACGGCGTCGCTCATTGGGTTCCTTCGCCGACGTGCTCGGCGACGTTCGCCGGCAGCGGCGGTGCTTCAGGGAACGACGGCGCCACCGGCGCGACCGGCACGCCGTTGATCTCTTCCGGCGTGCGCCCGCAGCCGAGACACACGCCGGAATCCCAATCGATCATGCACACCCCGACGCACAAGGGTTCGTTCATGGCTGCTCCGTCGGTGCAAGTGGCGCGGCGTCGGATGTCACGCCGAGCGCCGCCCGGCGCTGCGCAACCGCATCCAGAATGCGGCGCTTTTCGCCGTCGCCGTGGCGACTCCACGAGGCGATTTCGTCCAGGCTGCGGAAACAGCCCTCGCACAGGCCGGTGTCGGCGTTCATGCGGCAGATATTGATGCAGGGCGAGGCTACGGTCATGGTGTCGTCGGAGTCACGTGAATTGTCATGAGTTTGTCCGCGGCAATCCGCCCGAGTTCTGCGCTCAGCTCGCGCAGCCCGCCTTCGCACGCTTGGCGAGCACCGCCCGCGCCACCCGCGAGGCCGGCTCGCGCCCCAGCGCCGCGCTGATCCACACCGCGGTATCCACCAGGCGGTCGAGATCGATACCGGTCTCGATACCCAACCCGTTCAGCAGCCACACGACGTCTTCGGTCGCGGCATTGCCCGACGCGCCCGCGGCATAGGGACAACCGCCCAAGCCGCCGACCGAGGCGTCGAACACCGCAACGCCCAGCTGCAGCGAGGCGTAGATGTTCGCTGCGGCCATGCCGTAAGTGTCGTGGTAATGTCCCGCGAGGCGCTCGACCGGCACGCGCTTCATCACCGCTTCCAGCATGCGCGTGATGTTCGCCGGATTGCCGCTGCCGATGGTATCGCCGAGCGAGATTTCATAACACCCCATCGATATCAGGGTTTCCGCGACTTCGGCGACCTTTTCCGGTGCAATCGGGCCCTCGTAAGGGCAGCCGGCGACACACGAGACATAGCCACGCACCTTCACCCCCGCCGCCTGCGCGGCCTCGGTGACCGGACGGAAACGCTCCAGCGACTCGGCGATCGAGCAGTTGATGTTCTTCTGGCTGAACGACTCCGACGCGGCGCCGAACACCGCGACCTCCTGCGCCCCGGCGGCGAGCGCCGCCTCGAAGCCCTTCAGATTGGGGGTCAGCACCGGGTAGGCCACGCCGGGGCGACGGACGATGCGCGCCATCACTTCGGCGTTGTCGCCCATCTGCGGCACCCATTTGGGTGAAACGAAGGAGGTCGCCTCGATCGTGGTCACGCCGGCGTCGGCCAGACGCGCGATCAGTTCGACCTTGGTGTCGGTCGGCACGACCTGCTTCTCGTTCTGCAGCCCGTCGCGCGGGCCGACGTCGACGATGCGGACGCTTTGCGGCAATTGCATGTTCATTCGCGTCTTCCCCTCTTCGCCGTTATTGGGCCGGCACCCACGCCGCCGGACGCTTGGACAGGAAGGCATCCAGTCCTTCCTTGGCTTCCGGCGTCGCGCGCAGACTGGAGATACGCCGGGCCGTGTCCTCGACGACCGCGTCCGACACCGGCCGGTTGGCGACCGCGCGGATCAGGTCCTTCGCGGCGGCCTGCGCCTTCGGACCGCCCTGCAGCAGCGCGGCGACAATCTCGGCAACCTTGACGTCGAGTTCGTCGGCGGTCACGACTTCGTGCGCGAGGCCGATCTCGCCCGCGCGCGCGGCGGAAATGCGCTCGGCGGACTGGAAGTAACGGTAGGACTGGCGCTCGCCGATCGCGCGGATCACATAGGGGCTGATCGCCGACGGGATGATGCCGAACTTGACCTCGGAGGTCGCGAACACCGCCTTGTCGGATGCGACACAGATATCGCAGGCCGACGCGAGCCCCATGCCGCCGCCGAGGGCCGCACCTTGTACGCGTGCGATCGTCGGCTTGTTCATCGCCGACAGGGTGTGCAGCATGCCGGCGAGCTTGCGCGCATCGCCGAGGTTTTCCTCGACGCTGGCCTCGCCCGCAGCCTTCATCCAGTTGAGGTCGGCACCGGCCGAGAAACTCTTGCCACGCCCGGCGAGCACGACCACGCGCACCGTGTCGTCGCCATCCAGCTGGCGACACGCCGCGGTGAGGTCGGCGATCAGCTGCGCGTTGAAGGCGTTATGCACGTCCGGGCGGTTCATCCAGATCGTCGCGACGCCCTGTTCGAGCGCGATTTCGAGGGTTTCATACATGTTCTTGTCTCCAGCCTGGTTCTTGTTCGGTTGCCGCGCGACCCGCAGGGCCGCATCGGTGGCGTCGAGGCTCTTGCGGCCCCTTGCCGGAATAAAAGTGGTCCTGCGGAACACCGCAGGGCATCGAGAGGGGATTGCAGGGAGACACCCCGCCGCGACGACTCCCGCAGGACCTGGGAAAACCACGCCGCGGCGGATCAGGCCGCCAGCGCGCGCCCGATCACCAGGCGCTGGATGTCGCTCGCGCCCTCGTAGATCTGGCACACGCGCACGTCACGATAGATGCGCTCGACCGGGAAGTCGCTGACGTAGCCGTAACCACCATGGATCTGGATCGCATCCGAGCACACCTTCTCGGCCATTTCGGACGCGAACAGCTTCGCCATCGACGCCTCCTTCAGGCACGGCCGCCCCGCATCCTTCAGGCTCGCGGCATGCCAGACGAGCTGACGCGCAGCTTCGAGTTGCGTCGCCATGTCGGCGAGGCGGAAGTTCACCGCCTGGTGCTCGAAGATCGGCTTGCCGAAAGTCTCGCGCTCGTGCGCGTATTTGACTGCTGCTTCGAGCGCCGCGCGCGCCATGCCGAGGCACTGCGCGGCGATGCCGATACGGCCGGCTTCGAGGTTCGACAGCGCGATCTTGTAGCCCTCGCCTTCCGTGCCGAGCAAGGCGTCGGCCGGCACGCGGCAGTTTTCGAACAGTATCTGGGCAGTGTCGGACGCCTTCTGGCCCATCTTCTCCTCGACTCGGGCGACGATGTAGCCCGGCGCGTAGTTGGGAAAACCCGTCGGCACCAGGAAGCACGAGATGCCCTTCTTGCCGGCCGTCTTGTCGGTCACCGCGAACACGATCGCGACATCGGCCTCGCGGCCGGTGGTGATGAACTGCTTGACGCCATTGATGACCCAGTCGCCACCGTCCTTGACGGCGGTCGTGCGGATCGCCGACGCGTCCGAGCCGACATGCGGCTCGGTCAGGCAGAAGCAGCCGAGCTTCTCGCCGCGCGCCAGCGGCTTGAGCCACTGTTCCTTCTGCGCGTCGTTGCCGTAGCGGTTGGGGATGCCGCAGGCGAGCGAGTTCTGCACGCTGACGATGGTCGAGGTCGCGCCGTCGCCGGCAGCGATCTCTTCGAGCGCCAGCACCAGACTGATGTAGTCCATCCCTGCGCCGCCCCACTGCTCCGGCACCACCATGCCCAGCGCGCCGAGGCCGGCCAGCTCCTGTAGCGCCTCGCGCGGGAAGGTGTGGTTGCGATCCCATTCGGCGGCGAAGGGCGCCAGACGCTCCTGCGCAAACGCACGCAGGGAGTCGCGGATCATTTCCTGTTCTTGCGTGAGGATCATTTAGATGAGCTCCACCGCCACCGCGGTCGCTTCGCCGCCGCCGATGCACAGGCTGGCGACACCACGCTTCTTGCCATACTGCTTCAACGCACCGAGCAGCGTGACGATGATGCGCGCGCCCGACGCACCGATCGGGTGACCCAGCGCGCAGGCGCCGCCATGCACGTTCACCTTATCGTGCGGCAGCTTCAGCTCCTTCATCGCCGCCATCGTGACGACCGCGAAAGCTTCATTGATTTCCCACAGGTCGACGTCGCCAACGTTCCAGCCGGCCTTCGCCAGCACCTTCTGCATCGCACCCACCGGAGCGGTCGTGAACCACGCCGGGTCCTGCGCATGCGTCGCGTGGCCGACGATCGTCGCCAGCGGCTTCAGGCCCAGCTTGTCGGCGGTCGAACGGCGCATCAGCACCAACGCCGCGGCGCCGTCGGAGATCGAGCTGGAGTTCGCGGCGGTCACCGTGCCATCCTTCTTGAACGCGGGCTTGAGGCCGGCGATCTTGTCGATCTGCGCCTTCGGCGGCTGCTCGTCCTTGTCGACGACGACATCGCCCTTGCGCCCGGCGACGGTCACCGGCGCGACTTCCCACGCGAACGAGCCGTCCTTGATCGCGTTCTGCGCGCGCGTCGTCGAGGCGATCGCGAACTCGTCCTGCGCGGCACGCGTGAAATCGAAGTGGCCGGCGCAGTCCTCGGCGAAGGTGCCCATCAGGCGCCCCTTGTTTTCCTTCGAGTAGCTGTCCTCGAGACCGTCGAGGAACATGTGATCGAGCACCTGGCCGTGGCCGAGGCGGTAACCGCCACGGGCCTTCGGCAGCAGGTAGGGCGCGTTCGACATCGACTCCATGCCGCCCGCGACCATCACGTCGTTGGTGCCGGCCATCAGCAGGTCGTGCGCGAGCATCGTCGCCTTCATGCCGGAACCGCACACCTTGCTGACCGTGGTGCAACCGGCCGACAGCGGCAGGCCGGCGCCAAGCGCCGCCTGGCGGGCGGGGGCCTGGCCGACACCGGCCGGCAGCACGCAGCCCATCAGCACTTCCTGCACCTGCTCGGGGTTGATGCCGGCGCGCTCGACGGCGGCCTTGATCGCGACAGCGCCGAGCTGCGGGCCGCTCAGGCCGGACAGATCGCCCTGGAAGCCGCCCATCGGGGTGCGTGCGGCGGAAACGATAACGACGGGGTCATTCATGATGCTCTCCTGTAAAACGATTATTCAATCCGGCTCTCAGGCCAGTGCTTCCAGCGCCGCGACATAACGCGGCATCAGGTCTTCGGGGCGACGCACGTTGAGACCGAGGTCGCGCACCAGCCCGTCCTTGAGTCCGTAGATCCACGCATGCACCGTCAGCGGCTGGCCGCGCATCCACGCGTCCTGCACGACGACGGTCTGGCACACGTTGACCACCTGCTCGAGCGCGTTGAGCTCGCACAGGCGGTCGTGCGCAAGTTCCGGCGGCAGCGCATTGACCTGCTTGCGGTGCTTCACATGCACATCCTGCACATGGCGCAACCATAGATCGACCAGACCGACCCGCTCGCGCATCAGCGCCGCCTTCACACCACCGCAGCCGTAGTGTCCGACCACCATGATGTGCTTGACTTTCAGTACATCGACGGCGAACTGGATCACCGACAGACAGTTGAGGTCGGTATGCACGACGACGTTGGCGACGTTGCGGTGCACGAAAACCTCGCCCGGCAGCAGACCCACGATCTGGTTCGCCGGCACGCGCGAGTCGGAACAGCCGATCCACAGGTATTCGGGTGCCTGCAGCCGGGAAAGTTTCTCGAAGAAACCCGGATCGACCTGGCGCATCTGCTGCGCCCAGGCGCGGTTGTAGTCGAACAGGTGGAACAGGTTCTCGGTCGTGACTTCTTCCTCGGACCAGTTTTCGAGGTCGAGCGACAGGAAGATCGTGCCTTCGATCGGCGTCGGGTAATACGCCGGCGCCTCGGTGAAGCCCATCTCGCGGTAGAGCTTCACCGCGATGCGCATCGCCGGCAGCGTGTCGAGCATGATGCGGCGGTAGCCGAGATCCTTCGCGGTACGGATCGCTGCGAGCACCAGCTCGCGGCCGATGCCCAGGCCGCGGAAGGTCGGCTCGACGTACAAGCGCTTCATCTCGCAGACGCCTTCGGAGAAACGGCGCAGGCCGACACAACCGGCCGGCTGGCCGTCATGTTCGGCGAAGAACAGTCGTCCCTCCGGCGCGGAATAGGCGCCCGGCAGGGAAGCCATCTCGTCGCCGAAGCCCTGGAAGCACAGGTCCACGCCCAGCCAGGCCGCATAGTTGCGAAAGAACTGGCGTACCCGATCCAGTTCGACCGTATCGTCAGCACTCAAAACGCGAAGCTTCACTGCCATCGTCACTCCCAGGAACAAGGTCGCGAGCCGGGGCCGCGCCCTGCACTCGCTGGTTATCTCGTCGTTGCCGCGGACCGCAGCCGGCCGCCCGGCGCGCGACCGCCGGCACCGGGGGCGGGTTCGCCCAATCCGGCATCCTGCCACAGGCGGCGGTGCAGTTCCTCCTTCCGCGACTCACTGCCGCCCGGCGCATCAGGCATCCCGCAGCGACGGATATTGACACGCCCCGGCACGCGACCGGCACAGGCCGCATCGCGCGGTTGGAAAATCGTGTCTTCACGTTCCATGAGACCTCCTCCTGCCGGCTACTTTCGACTTTAGTTACGTTTACGTCAACGTAAACTAATCACCAAAAAAATCAAGTCCTGCCGCGCATCCGTCGCACGATTGCGGCCCGCTCGTCCGCGGCATTCTCGGCATCGTGACCGAGCAGTTCGGAGCACTGCTTTTCCAGCATGTCGATCTCGCCCAACACCGCCTCGATGTCCTCGCGCTGCTGCTCCAGCGCCGCGCGGCGGTCGGCCAGCACGATCAGGAAACGCAGCAGTTGCGGCGCCGCATTGCGCACACCGCCGTGCATTTCGATCAACTCCTTGATCTCGGCCAGCGACAGCCCGAGCCGCTTGCCACGCAGCGTAAGCTTGAGCCGCGTCCGGTCGGATTTGGTATAGACGCGCGAGCGGCCGGCACGCGAGGGCTTCAGCAGCCCCTGGTCCTCGTAGAAACGGATCGCCCGCGGCGTCACATCAAATTCGCGCGCGAGTTCCGTGATGGTGTAGGTTTGTTCGCTTGCCATTGCCCGATACTCGCAGTAAAACCGGCCTGGCCGATTGTTTTTTGCCGGTAATCGCCCCGACAGGGCGAAAAAGTTAATCAGAATTCAGGGGTTTGAGCAATGCGCAATTGTTCCCCCATCCCACAGAGGCGCCCGATGAGTCACCGTAGCGAACTTGAATACCCCTTCCCCGACACGCCCTCAGGCGGAACCGTGCAGCAAGTTGCCCCCGGCGTCGGCTGGGTGCGCATGCCGCTGCCCTTTGCGCTGAACCACATCAACCTGTGGCTGCTCGACGACGGCGACGCCGTCACGGTGGTCGATACCGGCTTCGGCCTCGACGAAGTGCGCGGCCACTGGAACGCGATCCTCGACCGCGATGCACGGCCGCTGTCGCGCATCGTCGTCACCCACTGCCATCCGGATCACCTCGGCCTCGCCAGCTGGCTGGCCGAGCGCAACGGCGCCCCGATTCACATGACGCAGGGCGAATTCCTCGCCGGCCACGCGATCTGGAACCAGCTGCCGGGCAGCTCGGTCGCCGACATGGTGGCGCAGTTCCGCGTCAATGGGCTCGACGCCGAACGCCAGGCCGCCCTGATCGAACGCGGCAATGGCTACCGGCGCGGCGTGCCGGGACTACCGTCCGCCTACCGCCGCCTGTTCGATGGGGATGTGCTGCGCATCGGCCGCAACGACTGGCGCGTGATCGTCGGCTTCGGCCACGCGCCGGAGCATGCCAGCCTGTATTGCGAGCGCCTCGGGGTCCTCATTTCGGGCGACATGCTGCTGCCGCGCATCTCTACAAATGTTAGCGTCTATGCTGCAACGCCAGACGACGATCCGCTCGGCTGGTTTCTCGATTCATTGCAGCGCATCAAGGACTTGCCGGACGATACGCTCGTGCTACCATCGCACGGTCATCCATTCCGCGGCATCCGGGCGCGAATCGAGCAACTCGAAACGCATCACCGCGAACGCTGCGACGCACTATTGGACGTGATCCACAGCCCCCGCAGTGCGGGAGAACTGCTATTGACGCTGTTCCCCCGTGAACTGGACACGCATCAGGTCATGTTCGCCATGGGCGAGGCAATCGCCCACTTGAACTACCTCGTCGCGCGCGGCGAGGCGCGCAGGGTGGCGGACCAGGAAGGCATCACCCGATTTGAACGAACTGTTTGAAAACAGGAGCAAAAAAGAAATGGCTGCACCAACACCCGAGAGCGTATTCCCCGAACTGCCGGACCCCAAGGAAGTCGCCAAGACTTACGCCGAAGTCGCACAGCGCGCCTCGCACCTGATCAGCGAGCACGTACAGCGCCAGCTGAAAAGGGGCGTCTCCACCCCCAGCGACGAACTGGGCATCGCCCAGGCGTTCATGGACATGATGGCCAAGCTGCTGGCGAACCCGTACAAGCTCGCCCAGTCGCAGATGAACCTGGTGTGGGACTACTTCTCGCTGTGGCAGCACTCGATGCTGCGCGTGATGGGCATGCACGGCGCGCCGATCGCGTCGCCGGAAAAGTCCGACAAGCGCTTCAAGGACGAGCAGTGGGAAGAGCACTTCCTGTTCGACTTCATCAAGCAGTCCTACCTGATCACCGCGCGTCACGTGCATGACACCGTGTGCGGCGTGGAAGGCCTCGACGAGCTGACACAGAAGAAGGTCAACTTCTTCACGCGCCAGTACATCGATGCGCTGTCGCCGTCGAACTTCGCGCTGACCAACCCGGAAGTGTTCCGCGAAACGGTCAAGAACAATGGCCAGAACCTGATCAAGGGCCTCAACAACCTGCTGCGCGACATGGAAGACGGCGGCGGCCAGCTGCGCGTCAAGATGACCGACACCAGCGCCTTCGAGCTGGGCCGCAACGTTGGCACCACCCCCGGCAAGGTGGTGTTCCAGACCGACATGATGCAGCTGATCCAGTACAACCCGACGACCGAGAAGGCCTACAAGCGCCCGCTGCTGATCGTGCCGCCGTGGATCAACAAGTTCTACATCCTCGACCTGCGCGAGAAGAACTCCTACATCAAATGGTGCGTGGACCAGGGCCACACCGTTTTCGTGATCTCGTGGGTGAACCCCGACGAGAAACAGGCTGAAAAGACCTTCGAATCCTACGTGCTGGAAGGCGTGATCGCGGCGCTCGACGCCATCGAAAAGCAGACCGGCGAGAAGGAAGTGAACGCCTGCGGTTACTGCCTCGGCGGCACCCTGCTGGCCACCACGCTCGCCTACCTGGCCGCCAAGAAGCAGAAGCGCATCGCCGCGGCAACCTTCTTCACGACGATGACCGATTTCTCCGAGCCGGGCGAACTGGGCGTATTCATCGACGAAGGCCAGGTTTCCAGCCTCGAGAAGAAGATGTTCGAGCGCGGCTACCTCGAAGGTTCGGAGATGGCCGGCACCTTCAACATGATGCGTGCCAACGACCTGATCTGGTCCTTCGTGGTGAACAACTACCTGATGGGCAAGGATCCGTTCCCGTTCGATCTGCTGTACTGGAACTCCGACTCGACGCGCATGCCGGCGAAGATGCACAGCTTCTACCTGCGCGCGATGTACATGGAAAACCGTCTGGTGCAGCCGGGCGGCGTCGAAATCGACGGCGTGCCGATCGATCTGCGCAAGATCAAGGTGCCGTGCTATTTCATCTCGACGCTGGAAGACCACATCGCACCGTGGAAGAGCACCTACCTCGGCGCGCTCAACTTCGGCGGCCCGGTGCGCTTCGTGCTGGGCGGCTCCGGCCACATCGCCGGCATCGTCAACCCGCCGGTTGCCAACAAGTACGGCTACTGGCTGAACCCGGCCGCCAAGCTGTCCGAAACCGCCGACAAGTGGTTCGAAGGCGCGCAACACCAGCAGGGTTCGTGGTGGACCGACTGGCAGTCGTGGGTCACCGCGCACGAACCCGAGCAGACCGACGTGCGTGATCCCGCCAAGGGCAAGCTCAAGGTGCTGGAAGACGCGCCGGGCTCGTTCGTCAAGATCCGCGCCGACGCCACCACCGCCGCCGCCTGACCGCTGACACGCCGCAATGATCGCGAGGGGGCCACGGCCCCCTCGTTTTCGTTCACCCATCGTTCTTTACGACGCCCGCCCGCCATGACCGACCAGCCTGCCTTGCCTGCCCTGCGACTGGTGCTCGACACCAACACCGTGATGGCCTTGTGGTTCTTCGAGGATCCGGCATTGCAGCCTTTGCGGCACCTGATCGAGGACACACCCCCGACACTGATCGCACGCGGCGACTCGCTCGAAGAGCTGCGCCGAGTGCTCGCGTACCGGCAATTCGGCATCGCCGCGGAGCGACAGGCGGCACTCCTTGCGGAGTATGCCGCACGCACCACCGTCATCGCGGCCGATGCGGACAACGGGGTGTCGATTGCGGCACCACTATCGGCACCGCGCCCGGCGGCGCTACCCGTGTGTCGTGACCCCGACGACCAGAAATTCCTCGAAATCGCGCGCGACGGCAGCGCCACCCATCTCGTCAGCCGCGACAAGGCCCTGCTGCGACTCAATCGTCATCGCCTCGTGCGGCCGCTGTTCGCAATCCTGACCCCCGAAGCTTTGGTCGCCATGCTGCCGATGCCCAGTCCCGCCCAAGCGCCTGTCCGGTAGGAGCGGCGTCAGCCGCGAACAAGCGCCCATTCGCGGCTGACGCCGCTCCTACGCGACGCAACCCATGCCATCCTCGGCGAGGCTGCGGCGCAGGGCGGTGAGATAACGCAGGCCCGCCGCGGCACGGCTGCCGTACCACGACGCCATCTCGCCGTCGATCAGCGTTGCCGGGCGGCCGGACAATTGCGCGACCTCGTCGATATGCTGCTCGCCGAAACGATAGGGCTCGCTCGACAGAAACACGCGCGCGACCTCTGCGATCCACGACGCACGCCAGTCGATTTCCGGGTACCGCCGTGCCGGATCTTCCGGCAGCGTCTCCCAGCCCACCGCACGCAGCGTCGTCGAGATGTAGGTGTCGCGCGCGATGCTCATCCACGGCGCTCGCCAGATCAGGTACAGCACCCGCTCCGGCGGCAGGGCCGCCGCCACCGCATGCGCGCCGGCCAGCGCGTCCGCCAGATCGGCCGCGAGCCGCGCCGCGGCATCCTCGCAGCGGAATACGCCACCAAACAGCCGATAGAGTTCGAAGTTGTCCTCCGGCCGACACGGATGCGTGACGATCACGTTGGGCACGAAGCTGGCCAGCTCCTCGACCGCCTCGCGCCGGTTCTCGTCGACATTGACGATCAGGTGTGTCGGCGCCAGCGCGCGCACCACGTCGAGCTTCACATCCTTGGTGCCGCCCACCTTGGGGATGGACTTGAGCGTCGCACGCGGATGGATGCAGAAACCGGTGCGCCCCACCAGTTGCTCGGCCAGGCCCAGATCGCACACCAGCTCGGTCAGCGACGGCACCAGGGAGACAATGCGCACTGCCCCGTCGGCCGGACGGTGGTGTACGCCAAGCGCGTCGATCAGCGGCGCGGCGGAATCGTGCTGGATCTCGGAAACTTTCATGACTCGTCGGGAACCTTGGGGAGGATCCCGATTGTAGGCCACGGCCGGCCGCGGCGACGCTATGCTGAGGGTGGGGGGAACGATCGGGAAACCTTCACGGGAGTTCATCATGCGTATCGGCGTACCCAGGGAAATCAAGAACAACGAATACCGCGTCGGCCTGACGCCTGCGAGCGTGCGCGAGGTCGTCGCCAACGGTCACGAGGTCCTCGTCGAGCAGGGTGCGGGGCTCGGCATCGGCGCCAGCGACGACGACTACCGTCGGGCCGGCGCGCGGATCGCCGATGATGCGGACGCGGTATTCGCCGCCGCCGAACTGATCGTCAAGGTCAAGGAGCCGCAGGCAGTCGAACGCGCGCGTCTGCGTGATGACCAGGTCCTGTTCACCTATCTGCACCTTGCTCCCGACCCCGACCAGGCGCGCGACCTGCTCGCCTCGGGCGTCACCGCGATCGCCTACGAGACGGTGACCGGCACCGATGGCGGACTGCCGCTGCTCGCGCCGATGTCGGAGGTTGCCGGGCGCATGAGCGTGCAGGCCGGCGCACGCTGTCTCGAAAAGGGAGCCGGCGGCCGCGGCGTGCTGCTCGGCGGCGTGCCCGGCGTGGAGTCGGCGCGGGTCACGATCCTTGGCGCCGGGGTGGTCGGCAGCAATGCGGCAATGATCGCTCTGGGCATGGGCGCGACGGTCACCGTGCTCGATCGCTCGGTCGCCGCATTGCGCCGCCTCAGCGAGCGCTTCGGCCCGCCGCTGCACACCCTGCACTCGAGCGCGGAATCCATCGAGGCCGCGGTGCTCGGCGCCGATCTGGTGATCGGGGGCGTCCTCGTCCCCGGCGCGGCCGCGCCGAAGCTGGTCAGCCGCGAGATGGTCCGCCGCATGCTCGCCGGCGCCGTGGTCGTAGACGTCGCGATCGATCAGGGTGGTTGTTTCGAGACTTCGCATCCGACGACGCACGCGAACCCGACCTACATCGTCGATGATGTCGTGCATTACTGCGTCGCAAACATGCCGGGGGCGGTCGCCCGGACGTCGACCTATGCCCTCAATGCGGCCACCCTGCCCTATCTGCTGGCGCTCGCGAACAAGGGGTGGCGCCAGGCGATGCGCGACGATCCGCATCTGCGGCAAGGGCTCAACACCTACGCCGGCCACATCACCCACCCGGGCGTCGCTGCGGCACTGGGGATCGACTATCGTCCATCTGCGGAAATGACCGACGAAGGCACGACCTAATACGGAAGTAATAGCGGGGCGGCAGCCTGACAGGCCCTAAAAGCGTGAATTTTTCATCATCGACGCGTGCTGCAGTGCGGTAAGCTAGGCGCCCCGCGCGATTTCGCGCCGGCCGTCACGGAGCAATCGTGCAAACCACTGACCGTGTAGACGCCTCGCCGGAAACCGGCGCATCCCATGCACCGCACGCCAGCCTCGCCGGCATGGCCGTCGCGGCGATCGGTGTCGTGTACGGCGACATCGGCACCAGCCCGCTGTATACGCTGAAGGAAGTGTTCAACGGCCCGCACGCGATACCGGTCACGCCGGAAAACGTGTACGGCATACTGTCTCTGGTGTTCTGGGCATTGATGCTGGTGGTGTCGGTGAAGTACGTGATCTTCATCACCCGCGCCGACAACCGCGGCGAAGGCGGCATCATGGCGCTGACTTCGCTCGCGCTCCGCGTCGTACCGGCGGGCCGCAAGGCCTGGTGGCTGTCGGCACTGGGAGTCTTCGGTGCCGCGCTGTTCTACGGCGACGGCATGATCACGCCGGCGATCTCGGTGCTGTCGGCCGTGGAGGGCCTGGAGGTGGCGACGCCGGCCTTCCGGCCATTTGTGCTGCCGATTGCGCTGGCGGTGCTGGTTGGCCTGTTCGTGATGCAGCGCAGCGGCACCCATCGCGTCGGGGCGATCTTCGGACCGGTGATGGTGTGCTGGTTCCTGGTGCTGGCGGTGCTGGGCGGGATGGGCATCGCGCTCCACCCGGAGATTCTCGGCGCAGTCGATCCACGCTGGGCACTTAGTTTTCTCGCCGACAACCCACTGCTCGGCTGGCTCGGGCTGGGGGCGGTGGTGCTGGCGATTACCGGCGGCGAGGCGCTATACGCCGACATGGGGCACTTCGGCCGGCGGCCGATCAAGCTGGCGTGGTTCACGGTGGTCTTCCCGGCGCTGTATCTGAATTACCTCGGCCAGGGTGCGCTGATCCTCGACCACCCCGACAACGTGCGCAACCCGTTCTACCTGCTGGTGCCCGACGCACTGGTGTACCCGATGGTGGGAATGGCGACGCTGGCGACCATCATCGCCAGCCAGGCGGTGATTTCCGGCGCGTTCTCGCTGACACGCCAGGCGATGCAACTGGGCTACGCCCCGCGGATGCTGACGATCTTCACGTCGGAGCGCGAGATGGGACAGATCTACGTGCCGGGCATCAACTGGATGCTGCTCGGCGCGGTGATCGCGCTGGTGGTGGGTTTCCGCTCGTCGAGCGCGCTGGCGTCGGCCTACGGGCTCGCCGTGACAATGACGATGATGATCGACACCGTGCTGGCGTTTGTCGTGGTGCGCGGGCTGTGGGGTTGGGGCAAGTTGCAGGCGGCACTGTTCCTCGGCGTATTCCTCACCGTCGATATCGCATTCTTCTCCGCGACGACGGTGAAGATCCTCGCCGGCGGCTGGTTTCCGCTGCTCATCGGCGCGCTGATCTTCTCGATGCTGATGACCTGGAAGCGCGGCCGCACGCTGCTCAACACCCGTATTCGCAGCGACACCATCCCGCTCGACCTGTTCATCAAGTCGATGTTCACCAGTCCGCCGCCGCGCGTCGAGGGCACGGCGGTGTTCCTGACGACCTGGCTCGACGGCGTGCCGCGTGCCCTGCTGCACAACATCCTGCACAACAAGGTGCTGCATGAACGCGTGGTGCTGCTGACAGTCGAAACCGCCGACGTTTCACGGGTACCGGAGCAAGACCGCGTGCAGATCGAGGAACTCGACTACGGTTTCTTCCGCGTCAAGCTGCTCTACGGCTTCATGGACGATCCGGACATTCCGGCCGCGCTCGCGCTTTGCGACGATCGCGGAATGCCCTTCGACATGATGACCACGTCGTTCTTCCTCGGGCGCGAGACGCTCGTCCACCGCATCGGTTCGGGCATGGCGCGCTGGCGCGAAAAACTTTTCATCGTGATGTTCCGCAACGCCGGCAGCGCCGCCGACTATTTCCATCTCCCGCCCAACCGGGTGGTGGAACTGGGCACCCAGGTCGAGTTGTAGCACCACACGCCTCGGTCGGGCGTTGACGGCAAGCGATCACCCTCGGGACGGGAGATACCTGATGGACATCCGGATTACCCCCACCACCACCGCCCGCATCCGGAAAATGCGATGCGCTTGAAGGCCCGCGAAACATTTGCCCGGTTGCTGACGCGCCTGACAGCGCTGTTGTTGCTGGCCGCCGCCCCTGTGAGCGCCACGGCCGCCGACGCACAATGGCAGGGCGCCGCGTTCGCAGGCGATCGGTCGGCACTGGAGAAACTCGCAGCGGCCGGCGCCGGGGTCGTACGCGTCTATGGCGAGTCCGACGTCTGGGTACTCGACGAGGCGCAACGCCTTGGCCTGCGAGTGGTCATGGGCCTGTCGGTCGGCTATCCGCGCCACGGAATCCAGCCGAGCGATGCCGACGCACTGGGCACGCAGGAGGAGGCCATCCGACGTTTCGTCCTGCGCCACCACAAGCACCCGGCGCTGCTCGCATGGGGGGTGGGCAACGAGGTCGAAGCGGGCGCAGACGATCCCTTGCCTGCGTGGCGCGAGGTGAACCGGCTCGCGGGCATGATCAAGGCCATCGACCCGGCACACCCGACCCTGATGGTCGTCGTCGATGGCGGCGTGGAACGACTCGCGCTGCTCGCCAAGTGCTGTGCCAACATCGATCTGCTGGGCATCAACGCCTATGCGGGTGCGGCTTTCACCCTACCGCAGCGCCTGCGCAGTGCCGGCATCACCAAACCGGTCGTCATCGGCGAACTCGGCCCGCTCGGCCAGTGGCAGTCCGGGCGCAAACCCTGGGGGGCGCCGGTGGAGCCGACCAGCAGCGAGAAGGCCGCGTTCTTCCGCGACGTGTTCCCCTTCCTGCGCAGCCAGCCACAGATCGTCGGGGCGTTTCCCTTCCTGTGGGGCTGGAAGCAGGAACAGACCGAAACCTGGCATGGCCTGCTGCTGGCCGATGGCAGCCTCACGGCGATGAGCGACGCGCTCAGCACGGCGTGGGGCAAGCCCGTCACCGAACCGGCGCCGCTGATCCGCGGCATCGGCATCGCTGCGGACGAATTCGCGCCGGGCCAGGAGATCTCGGCCGGCGTCGACGCCGCGGCATTCGACGGCTCGGCCCTGCGCACCGAGTGGAAAGTGCTGGCCGAAGCGACAGATCTGCGTGGAGGCAGCGGCGTCGAAACGCCTCCCGCGCGGATTGCGGTACCTATCCGGCACGCCGACGCGGCCAGCGTGCGTTTCATCGCCCCGCAGCAGCCGGGCGCCTATCGCCTGTTCATCACGATCCACGACCGTAAGGGCAAGGCCGCGACCGCCAACCTGCCCTTCCTGGTGCGCTGAAGGGCCGCCTCCCCTCAGCCGGCGGGCCGCCTTTTCCCCGCCTTGCCGCTCACGCGCCGGCCGATGACGTGCATCTCGCACTTCTTGCAGTCAAAGCGCAGCAGCAGCGGCTCGCGCACCGCGTCGTGACCTTCGCCGCGATCCTGCCACAGCGTCATCGGCTCCGGCCGGATGCCCTTCACCTGCCTGGGGCACAGATTGAAGCTGTAACGCAGGCAGTGCTTGGTGATCATCAACGAGACCGGCCCGTCCTCGTGGTTCGCCTCGAAGGCGTCGGCGATCAGTTCGACGCCGTGCCGGCGGTAGAACTCGCGCGCCCGGGCGTTGAAGACGTTGCCCAGATAGTTCAGCGAAGTGTCCGGGTAGCGCGCCGGCGGCTCGACCGCAGCCGCACGCGCCGGCCGTTGCCACGCGGCGGCACGCGCCTGCAGCAAGGCATCGACGGCCGCGCGGCGCAGGGCGTTGATCTGGGCGAGCGGCACGAACCACGGTGCAGCGGTGTCGAGCGCGACATCGTCGGGTGCCGCGACGAACATCGTGCTGCCGAGCTTGCACAGGCTCTCGCGCAGCGTCGCCGCGGCACGCACCGCGTCGCGCGCTTCCGCCTTGTCGCAGACGATTTCCGCGCGAGCCGACACGCCGCGCTCGTCGGTGACCGCGAGGGCGAGGCCATCCGGCGTATCGAAGAGGCGCATGCGCACGGGCACGCGGCGTTCGGCCGATTTCCCGGCGAGCTGTTTCTCGAAGACGTGATCGAGATTACGGTACAGCGTCGCGCCGGCGACGAGGCCGGTCGGCGCCTCCACAAGGTGCACGGTGGCGCCGTCGACACGGCTGACCCGCGCCCCCTGCAGCACGCCGGCGGCATCGAACCATGCGAGGCCGTCGCCATTCGCGAGCGCCTCGGTGGCCTCGACCGCGAATGACCTGCCCTGCACACGCGCAACCCGGCCAATCGGCGTGCCGACGAACTTGGGCGACTCGAAGGCGCCGATGTCCCCCTGGCGCTCATTCACGAAGTAGTCGGTGCTGCCGCGGTTGAACGTCTTGTCCGGGCGCGGGGTGAAGCTGAAGCTCGACCGCCCCGCGGCGCCGCGCCGCAGCTCGGGCCGCGCGTCGAGGATGCGGTCGAGCTCGTTGCGATAGTGCGCGGTCACGTTCTTCACGTAGGGCAGATCCTTGAGCCGCCCTTCGATCTTGAACGAGCGGACGCCCGCATCGATCAGTGTTGCGAGATTGCCGGTCTGGTCATTGTCCTTCAGTGACAGGAGATGGCGACGGTCGGCCACCGGCGTGCCGTCGGCATCCTTCAGCGACCACGGCAGCCGGCACAGCTGCGCACATTCGCCGCGGTTGGCACTGCGCCCGGTAAAGGCATGGCTAATCGTGCATTGGCCCGAATAGCTGACGCACAGCGCACCATGGACGAAGAACTCGAGCGCACAACGCTCGCGGTCGGTCACATCGGCAATCGCGCGAATCTGCGCTACGTTCAACTCGCGCGCCAGCACGATCTGCGAGAAACCGACGTCCTGCAGAAAACGCGCCTTCTGCGGCGTGCGGATGTCGCACTGGGTGCTCGCATGCAGCTGGATCGGCGGCAAGTCCAGTTCGAGCAATCCCATGTCCTGCACGATCAGCGCATCGACGCCGGCCTCGTACGCCTGCCACACCAGCCGCCGCGCGCCCTCCAGTTCATCGTCGCGCAGGATGGTGTTGAGGGCCAGCAGCACCCGTGCCGAAAAGCGGTGCGCATAGCGAGCCAGCGCCGCGACGTCCTCGATGGAATTGCCCGCCGCCGCCCGCGCACCGAACGTGGGGCCACCGATATACACGGCGTCGGCGCCGTGGTCGATCGCGGCGATGCCGAAATCGAGGCTGCGCGCGGGCGCGAGGAGTTCGAGGGCGGAAGCGTGGGACATCGGTGAGCGCGGGCGAACGAAGGGTGATCGGGCTGCCCGCGATGATAGGCGTTTTCCGACAGCACCGCCGAGTCTGCTTATCCCCCAGCTCCGGGACGGCTTCGCAGCGTTCGTGATCCCGGTCACGCTTCGTGCCTCCCGACTGTACCTTTGGACAATGTCTTTGCCACAAGCCTGGCCATATTCTGTAACCGAGTGAAACAGGATTTTCGCGTGGCCGCCTAGCAGCCCCGCCCGACGATTAAAGGAGTAGGCAAAATGGCTGAAGCGATCGCAGTTGTTGTTGCAGTGAGAGGCGAAGCATTTGCACGCAATGCGGAAGGCAAGCTCCGCCCGCTGCACGCGGGTGACACCCTGTACGAAGGCGAAGTTGTCGTCACGTCGGCAGGAGGTCGGGTGGAATTGGCGATGTCCGAAGGCGAATCGCTGGCGATTTCGGAAAACCAGACGGTCAAGCTGACATCCGAAGTCTCCGAGGCGACGCGCCCGACGCGCGACGATGCGCAGGTCACGCAAGGCACGGTGGATCAGGTGATCCGCGCCCTCGAACAGGGCGAAAACCTCGATGACCTCGAAGCGCCCGCAGCCGGTCTGGCCGGCGGTGGTGGCGGCGAAGGCAGCAGCTTCGTGCGCCTGCTGCGGATCAGTGAAAGCGTGGAACCGCTCGAGTTCCAATTTGGGCAGGAAAGCACAAGCGTGCTGCCGCTCGAGGAACCGGCGCCGATCATTGAGGAGGCGCCCGCCCTCACGCTCGCGATCGATATCGTCGACGCGCAACTGAACGACGGCGACAGCAGCTCGCAGGTTACCTTCAGCTTCAGCGAAGCACCGGTCGGTTTCGCACTGAGCGACATTGTTGCAACCGGCGGGACGGTAACCAACCTTCAGGCGACCGACAACCCGCTCATCTATACCGCGACTTTCACCGCAACCGACGGGTTTGCGGGCACGGGCAGTGTGAGCGTAGCCAACGGTGCGTACACCAATGCGCAAGGCAATGTGGGCGCCGGGGGCAGCGACACGGTGCCAGTCGATCGCAGCAATCCGGCGCTGGCTCTCGACATCGTCATCGGCCAGCTGAATGACGCCACAAACACGTCGCCCGTGACCTTCACCTTCACCGAACCACCGGTCGGATTCACGCTGGACGACGTCGTGGCGACCGGCGGCACGGTGACGAACCTGCAGCCGACCTCCGATCCGCTGGTGTATACGGCAACGTTCACCGCGAACGACGGCTTCACCGGCACGGGCACTGTGAGCGTGGGGGATGGCACCTACACGGACGCCCAGGGCAATCCGGGTACGGGGGATGTGGACACGGTGCCGGTCGATACGGCCAACCCGAACCTGACGCTCGACATCGTCATCGCAGAACTGAACGACGGCGAGAATAGCTCGCCCGTCACCTTCACCTTCAGCGAAGCTCCGGTCGGTTTCACGCTGGACGACGTCGTGGTGGATGGTGGCACAGTGACCAACCTGCAGCCGACCGACGATCCGCGGGTCTATACGGGCACCTTCACGGCGACCGACGGCTTCACCGGCACGGGCACCGTGAGCGTGGCGGACGGTACCTACACCGATGCCCAAGGTAATCTGGGCACGGGCGACAGCGACACGGTGCCGATCGATCGCGCCAACCCGACGCTACCGGTCAATATCGTCGACGAGCAGCTCAACGACGCCGACAGCAGCTCGCAGGTCACCTTCACCTTCAGCGAAGCGCCGGTCGGCTTCACGCTGGACGACATCACCGCCGTCGGCGGCACCGTCAGCAATCTGCAGGCGACCGCCGATCCGCTCGTGTATACCGCGACCTTCACCGCCACCGACGGCTTCACCGGCACCGCCAGCGTCAGCGTGGCGGACGGCACGTACACCGATGCCCATGGCAACATCGGCACCGGCGGCAGCGACACAGTGCCGGTCGACACCGCCGCCCCGACGCTGACGGTCAACATCGTCGATGCTGCGCTCAACGACGCCGACACCAACTCGCAGGTGACCTTCACCTTCAGCGAGCCGCCGGTCGGCTTCACCGCGGACGACATCGTCGCCGTGGGTGGCACGGTCACCAACCTGCAGGCGACCGCCGATCCGCTGGTCTTCACGGCAACCTTCACCGCGGCCGACGGCTTCGCCGGCACCGCTAGCGTCAGCGTGGCCGACGCCCTCTACACCGATGCCGCAGGCAATCCGGGCGCGGGCGGCAGCGACACCGTGCCGGTGGATACCGCCGCCCCGACGCTGACGGTCAATATCGTCGACGAACAACTCAACGACGGCGACAGCGGCTCACAGGTCACTTTCACCTTCAGCGAAGCGCCGGTCGGCTTCACCGCGGGCGACATCGTCGCCGTCGGCGGCACCGTCACCAACCTGCAGGCGACCGCCGATCCGCTGGTCTTCACCGCCACCTTCACGGCGACCGACGGCTTCTCCGGCACCGCCAGCGTGAGTGTGGCCGACAACCTCTACACGAATGCGGCGGGCAACCTGGGCTCCGGTGGCAGCGACACGGTGCCGGTCGATCGCAGCAATCCGACGCTGACGGTCAACATCGTCGATCCCGCCCTCAGCGACACCGACACCAGCTCGCAGGTGACCTTCACCTTCAGCGAAGCACCGGTCGGCTTCGAGCTGGGCGACATCGTCGCCGTCGGCGGCACCGTCACCAACCTGCAGGCAACGGCCGATCCGCTGGTCTTTACTGCCACCTTCACCGCTGATGACGGCTTCTCCGGCACCGCCAGCGTCAGCGTGGCCAACGACCTCTACACCGATGCCGCGGGTAACCTCGGCTCGGGCGGCAGCGACACGGTGGCGGTCGATACCGCCAACCCGGCGCTGACGGTCAACATCGCAGACGAGCAACTTAATGACGGCGACAGCAGCTCGCAGGTGACCTTCACCTTCAGCGAAGCGCCGGTCGGCTTCACCGCGGGCGACATCGTCGCCGTCGGCGGCACTGTCACCAACCTGCAGGCGACCGCCAATCCGCTCGTCTTTACCGCCACCTTCACGGCGACCGACGGCTTCTCCGGCACCGCCAGCGTGAGTGTGGCCGACAACCTCTACACGAATGCGGCGGGCAACCTGGGCTCCGGTGGCAGCG
>NZ_WTVQ01000021.1 GCF_012910955.1 Aromatoleum diolicum | reverse complement strand
GGAGTGGTCGCTGACGCCGGGGCATCGGGTCCGGCGCCGCGCGCTGCGTTCGCGGTCGGACGCGTCATTGCCGCAGTCGGTGCGGCGCCGACGAGTTCGCGGGCGGTTTCGTGCAGTCGCTCGCCGGCATCGGAGCGCGCGAGCGCCGCGGGGGCGGCCGACCACTGCGCGAGCAGCGCGTGCAGCACGACGCGCGGGTCCGTCGCGGGCAGCTTACCCGGCAGGCCGGCGGCGAGCACGCCGAGGGAAAACCGTGCCGACGCGGCGGGCGGGGCCGCGGCGCGCGGGGTCGGTCCGGCAGCTTGCGGGACGTTCGTCGCGCGCGAGGCGCCCGGTTCGAGCGCGACGGCGATCGCGTGCCCCCAGCCGGTGGCGGCGGCAATTGCGTGAAGGAGCTCGCGTGCGGCAGGGGCCGCCAGCGCGCGCCACAGCGCCGGCAGGGCGGCGCGGGCTGCGACCCGGTCGAGCAGGGCCGGCAGTGCCAGGGCGTCTTCGCCCAGCAGGTCGGCGAGCGCGTCGGCAGGCGGGCGGGCAAGGAGGGCAGCGCGGTGGCGCCACAGCCAGCGGCGTGCGGCGGTGCCCGCGAGGAGGTCGTGGATCAGACAGGCGCGGTAGTCGAGTTGGCTGCGGAAACGCACCGCGTCGGCGCTGTCGGCGGCGGGGCTCCACGGGTCGGCGGCGTGGCGCGCGAGCTCACCCGCGGCCACTGCGGCGCGGGCTGGTATTTCGGCGGCATCGCCGCGCACTGCGAGGCGGCGCAGCACCAGAATCTCGTCTTCGCCGACCGCCGGCCAGCGCATGCGGGCGAGCGCGGCGGGGAGGGTGGCGCGCGCCTGCTCGACGGCCGTGGCGCTGCCGCGCAGCACAACGCGACCGACTTGCAGGTCGGCCGCGGCGGCGAGACGCGCTGCAGCGTTCATCGCGTTCAGCCCCGGTTGAGCCCGCTGATCTGCAGCGCGGTGTTGAGGACGGTGGCGGGATTACGCTCCACTTCAGGGTCGAGGATGCTTGCGACGGAGGCGACGGTGCCCTGGTCGTCGTGGTCGTCGACCCGCAGCGTCGCGATGACGCGCTGGCTGTCGTCGAAGAGCTGCAGCAGTGTGCCCGGCGCCGCTTCGCGGTTGAGCGTGAGGCGCAGCGCCTCGCCGATGCGGAAGCGGCCCGGGATGGTCTTCAGGCGCCCCTGGATCAGTTGCTGCGGGTCGTCGCTGGCGGCGAGCAGCAGGCAGGCGCGCACGAGGTTGCGCATCGCGGTGCGGGCGACGCCGGAGGCATCCGTGTCGAGCTGGCGGAACCACCACGCGACGAGTTCGACCAGCGTGCGCACGCCGTTGAAGTCGCGTTCCTCGGCGTCTGCAATGCCGGGCCAGCGTTCGGGGGTCTCGACGGCGATGCGGTCGGCTTCGGCGGCGGCTGCCCAGTTGAGGCGGATCGACGGCGCGATGCTGCGCAGGCGCGCGAGCAGGCAGCCGGCGGCGGCGTCGAGGCGCTGGTGCAGGGCGCGTGCCGGATCGCGCAGCAGCGGCGCGGGGATCGCAAGCAGGTCGTCGAGCGCGAGGATCGCGCCGCCTTGGCGCTGCAGCTCGCCGAGCGCGGTGGCGTTGAACGGACGCGCGGCGACTTCGCGCACCAGGGCGTGGTTCTGCTGCACGAGGCTGGTGAGGACGGGCGTGTCCGCCGACACCGCGCGGTTAAGGCGCAGTGCGAGCCGCTGGCGGCGCGTGTCGATGAGGCCGGCGAGGATGGCGCGCCCCGGCAGCAGGTGGCCGAGCGGGCGCAGGTTCGCCCAGTCGCCGGCGGGGATGTCGAACACCGCCTCCATGAAGGGCGCGAGCGCGGCGGGCAGCGCGGTGTCGCGGTTGGCGCAGCCGGGGACGAGGTCGTCGGGGCTGCTCGGGCGCAGGTCCAGCGGGTCGGGCAGGGTGCGCCCGAGCGGGGTTTCGCGCACCTTCACGTAGAACAGGCCGCGGTGGCTTTCGATGACGCGGCGGCGCTCGGCGTAGGCGGCTTCGATCTCGCGCCAGTGCTCGGCCAGGAGGCGCTGCGCGACGGCGTAATCGTCGAGCGACTCGACGCGGGCGCGTTCGCGTACGTCGAGCTGGCGGATCTCGCCGGGGACATCGGCTTCCAGCGCGGCGAGGCGGCTGCGCAGGTCTTCGAGCGCCTGTTGGTGGCGGCGCCGCAGCGTCGTCAGCGCGCCGCGCAGTGCCTCGATCTTGCGGATGTCGTCGGCGACCACCTTGCCGGCGGAAAAGAGCGCCGATTCGTCATTGTGCTTGGTGCCGTTCGGGCCGTCGTCGCCGGGGCGCACCAGCGCGAGGTCGAGCTTCGGGCGCAGCAGGAAGCCATCGGCGTTGTGCAGGTCGGGGGCGACCAGCAGGCGGAAGGCCGGCGCCTGGTTGTCGTCGTCAATCACGCCGAGCCGGCGCAGCTCCTCCGGCTTCATGAAGTCGTCGAGGAAGTCGCAGATGCGGTCGATCAGCGACTTCGCCTGGTTCTGGCGCGAGTTCGCCTTCGCGCGCAGATCGAGAAAATCCCGCTGAACGTTGATGAAACTGTCGCGGATCACTTCGACGTGCGACAGCATGCCCTTGCCGGTAGTCGGGGCCTTGTTGAACACTGGCTCGGTGAGCGGTTCGCTCGGTTCGCCGGCGAGCTGCAGCGAGCCGAGCGCGGCCAGCGTCGCCGCGGAGATGGTCGTGTCCAGCTGCACCGCGCCGGCCAGGTTGGCAGAGACGGTCGGTGTGGCGTCGACGAGCGTCGCCTCGGTGAAGTTCAGGGTGTTCGGCGAAAAGCGGGTGAAGAGCTCGCTCATGACGGGGTCTCCGGCGTGGTCGCGATTTTGGGCACGAAGTTCGCCTTGGTGGTCCAGCGCACGAGCTTCGCGCCGAGGCCGTCGCCGGGCACGCCGCCCGCGAGCGCGCTGAACGACACCGTCAGCGCGTCGAGCTGCTGGCGCTGCAGGCCGAGGAAGTCATTGACCTCGTCGAGCAGGCGGAAGCTCTTGTCGAGCGCGGCTTCGAGGTGGCGGATGTCGGCGCGCAGGTCTTCGCGCTGGCGGAAAAGGCCGTTGTCGCCGGGCTGGGTGTCCGGCACGACGTCGTAATCTTCCGGGGCGGGATGCGGCTCGGCGAGGTGGCTGGCGTAGGGTTCGGGCAGGGTCGGCGTGCCGACCGCGGCGGCGACGTGGGTCAGGACGACGGGCTGCGCCGGTGGCAGGGTGCGGGCCCGGTCGGTGACGAGCTTGAGGCGGTACTGGTCCGGGTCGAACGGCGGCGTGGTGCGCAATAGCGGCGCGCGCAGCGCCTGCAGCTGCTGCGCGCTGAGGCCGTGGAAGAGCGCGTACCACTGCTGCTTCCACGCCTGGTAGGCGCGCGTCGCCGCCTCGGCGCGGCGGAACAGTTCGTCCTCCAGCCGCGTGTCGCGCTGCGGCAGGTCGAAGAGGTCGCGGCGGTAGTCGAGATCCGGGATCGCGAGCAGCAGGCGGATGCGCTCGCCCAGGCCGTGGATGAGGTCGACGGTGCCGCGCGAGAGCTCGTCGGCGACGACGCCTTCGATCGTGTTCGCGGGCACTGGCGCGAGTTCGACCTGCAGGTCGGCGGGCAGGAAAGCGAGCGTTGGTGTCTTGCCGGCGGGGTCGCGCAGGAGCGCCGCGGGCAGCGGTCCGGCGGCCGGCAGGTAGTCGAGGCCCAGCAGTTCGGCGAGCGTCTGCGTCGGCACGTTCGGCAGCGGCGCGGAGTGCTCGCGTTGCCACGCTTCGAGGGCGGCGACGGTGTGCGCGAGCAGGGTGTGGGCGGCGGCATCCGGTTCGGCGAGCAGGCGGCCGGCGCGCGAGTCGAACCACACCGGCAGCTTGCCGACGACCTTCACGAGGCCCAGCGGCACGGCGCCGCTGTCGGTGCGGAACGGCAATTCGCGCAACAGGCGCGCGCCGATGCGGTTCGCGGCGCGCTGTTGCGGCATCGCCATCAGCCGCGGGCTGCCGGAGATGCGCTGCAGGCCCAGCAGGCACACGGTCTCGATGCGCCGTTCGCGCAGCGGGTCGGGCTCGCTGCGGGTGCAGGGTTCCTGATCGGTCGGATCGTCGATCGGCTCGACGGCGCTGCGGAGCGTCACGAGGAAGAGGCCGTCGCGCAGCGGCGTGTCCTGGTCGCGCTCGGCCTGCGCGGCGAGGTCGGTCCAGGCCTGGTCGAGCGGATAGAAGAGGCGGATCAGTTGCCCCGCCGCCCCGACTGCGAGGCCCGTCTGCACGCGCACGCGGGTGTCGGCGCCGCTGCCGAAGAAGGTGCAGGGCAGGCCTTCGACGATGCCCGGCGCGAGACTCGCCAGCAGCGGCGCGACGCGGTCATCGACATAGGCCTGCAGGCGTTCGAACTCGCGCTCGCCGAGCGCGCGGCCCGGGAAGAGGTTGAGCCGGCGCGGGTCGTCGGGGCGCTTTTCGGGTTCGTGCAGGCGGATCTCCACCGGCACGCGCGGCAGCAGCGTCAGCGCCGGCCGCAGCGACAACGCGGCGAGCAGGCTGGGCGACAGGAAGGACGTGATGGCCATGATGCGCTCCCGGGCGGGTTAGCCGGCGACCTGTCTCCACAGATCGATGTGCTTGTCGGTGAGGCCGAAATCCTTGCCTTCGGCCATGAAGAACTCGGGCAGATTGATGTTGCCGGCGGCCTCGACGAAGCGGTCGCGCAGCTTCTGGAACAGGACCACGTCCCTGCGGGCGATGGCCATCATGCTCGGCCACAGCGCGGGGTCGAGGCGGCGGTCGGCGAGGCCGACGATCTGCACCGCGGCAATGCGCGCGGCCTCGTTGCCGGCGATCAGCGTGTCCGCCGTGGTGGCGGACTTGATGCCGGCCGCATCAGCCCCACGGGCCCGCGCGAGGCGTTCCAGCGTCAGTTCGGCACCGAGATCGGTGCCCTGTGCGGCTTCGGTCTTGAGCCGATCGATGGTTGTGTTCGCGCTGGTGAGCTGGGTTTCGAGCGTGCCGACGCGGCTGCGCAAGGTCGTGATTTCGGTGCTGCTCGTGCTGCCTGTGGCCTGCAGTTCGTCGATGCGCCTGAGTGCGTCGGCGAGCGAATTCACCGCGGTGGTCTCACGCGCGACGCTCGCGTCGAGCTTGGTCCGCGTGTCGGCGAGCTCGGCATTCGTCGTGGCGAGCGTGCCACGCGTCGCATCGAGTTCGGTTTTCAGCTTCGCGAGTTCCTCGCGCACGGCCAGCAGGTCGGCGCCGCTGCTACTGACGTTGCCGCTTGCCGCTTCGAGCTTCGCGAGCGCGTCCTTCAGTTCGGCTTCGAGCTGGGTGACGCGCAGCTGCGCCTCGTTGAGCCTTGCGGTCAGCGTGGCCTTCTCCTGTTCCAGCGCGCTGGCCTTGGCACGTTCCGCCTCGAGCGCCGCGGTGAGTTCGTCGAAGCGCTGCTTGAGCGTCGCGTCGATCACCGGGCTGGCGGTCTTCAGGCGTTCGATTTCGGCGCGTGCGGCGTCGAGCTCGGCCTTCAGTTCGTCGATGCGGTCGCTGGAGGCTTCCAGTGCGTTGGCGAGGATGACCGCATTGCGGTCGTCGGCCTTCAGCGCCTCGATTTCCTTCTGCGCGGCGGCGAGGGCGAGCTTGAGCCGTTCGATCTCGGCCAGCGCGTTGGTCAGACTCTGGTCGCCGCCGCCGGCCGCGACCGCCTTTTCGAGTTCGGCGATGCGGATCTTCAGGCGCGCGACTTCCGCCTCCAGCGCGGCCTGCGCCTCCTCGGCCGCGTCCACGTCTTCGAGCGCGGCATCGAGTTGCTCTTCGAGTGCCGCGGCGTCGGGCGGCAGCGCGCTGCCCGGGGGCGGCAGCGTCATGCCGAGGGCGAGCACGACGGCGCTGACGCCGGTCTCCGCGGTGCGCGGCGGGCGGCGCACGTACATCAGCTCGGCCGGGTTCGCGTCGGCCCAGATCGCGCGCCACACGTCGGCGTCGGTGTCGATGCGGTGGATCGGGGGCTGCGGCAGGATGCGCAGCGCGAGGCGGTCGAGGCGCGCGAGCCGGCCCAGCGAGCGCGGCGTGAAGCTTGCCGGCGCTTCGAGCTGGCGCGCACGCACGGCGAAGGCGGTGTCGCTCATCGGCACCAGCACCATCACGTCGCAGTCGGCGTCGCGTTCGAGGTCGATCGGCGCGAGGTGGGCGGAATCGGCGAGCACCGCGGCGAGTTCGCTGCGGCGCACCGGCGCGATGCTGACCTCGTAGTCCTTGGGGAAGAACTGCTGGCGCCCGCCGATGGGGTCGATCGAGTCCTGCGGCAGCGGCCCCCACGGCGGCAGCACGCGGAAGTACTGGCTCGCCGCGAACGCACCGCGCAGGCCCGCGCTCTGGCGCGTGGTGAGCACCGTCTGCATCAGTTCCTGATAGTGGGTCGCGAGGTCCTGCTGGATCGCGTTGGGCGTGTTGAGCGCGCGCTGCGGGCGGCGTAGCAGCCCCCGGTCGATCCACAGGATGCGGCCGCGCTCGACCGCGATCAGGCCCAGCGCGACGGCGTCGTCGGATGGCAGGGCGAGGCGGTCGCCGCCGGACAGGAGCTCACGCGCAAGCGTCGCGCGCACCGCGATCTCGTCCTGGCGCGGCAGGGGCAGCGGCAGCGGCATCAGGCGCAGCTCGACGCCTTCGGCCCAGGCGGCGACGTGCGGCCGGCGCGGCGCGGCGAGATCTTTCGGGAAGGCTTCGGCGACGCCGTCGACGACCTCGGCGTGGGTCAGCGCCAGCGCGTACAGGCCGCGCGCGTAGCTGCGGAAGCGGCCGTCGTTGAGCGTCGCGATGAGGCCGCTGTTGAGGAGGTCGATCGTCAGCGCCGCGTTGGAGAGCTGCAGCACGCGCCCCGAGGGCGCGATCGCGATGCCCGGGGTGACCTGCAGCAGGTGGCCGGATTGCAGGCTGACGTCGAGCCCGCGCACGATGCCGGCGCCGAACACCTGGCCGAGTTCCAGCAGGCGCTCGTCGAGGTAGATCTGGTCGCGGTTGAGGTCGGACGCCTTCAGCAGCTGGCCGTCGAAGTAGTTCGTGCGCGACAGCAGCGGGTCGATGCTGGAGATGCGCTCGCCGGCGGCGTTCGTCGTGCCAATCCGGAGCGGGGTGAAGCGGATCGTGTTGGCCATGGCGGTTCCCTTTATGCGCGGATCAGCCGGGCGAGCGCGGCGGCGTTGAAGAGGAAGGGGCGCACGAGGTTGTCGACCTCGATGCGGCGCGGATTGACGATCAGGTCCGGCTCGGGCGCGGGCGGCGTAAGGCGGATCGCGACGCGCGCGAGCAGCGTGCGTGCGAGCACCGCGGGGTCGGTGAGGAAGGCCTGGCGCGCGACCAGCGCCTGGTTGTCGTCGCCGAGCGAATGCAGCAGGCGCGCGCCGAGTTCGAGCTGGGTGCGCGCGGCACCGGCGGCGGCTTCGACCTGGGCGCGCTCACGTTCGCCGAGATTCGCCTCGATTTCGTCGTAGGCCTTGATGCGGCTGTGCGCGGCGAAGAGGTGTTCCTCCTCGGGGATGTCCTCGGGGCGCTCGGCGACGAGTTCGAACAGCACGCAGTCGGCGACGCGGCTGGGTTGCACCGGATCGGTGCCGGCATTGACCTCGGTCGCGAGTACCGGCTGCAGGCCGCTCGGGCAGTCCTGGTAGCGCATCGTCACCTTCAGCCACAGCAGGTTGTCGGCTTCGGCGTAACCGTCGCGGATCAGCGCGCCCCACAGGTCGTCGTCCTCGTGCTGGGCGGTGAGCCAGGCGCCGAGATCGACGCAGTAGGGCTCGGGCACGCCGATCTCGCGTCCGAGGCCATCGACGCCGACGCCGGGGCTGACGACAAGGCGCACACGCACCGGGTCGGTGTCATTGCCCGGATCCTCGGCGCGGATGCTTACGCGCAGGCCGGCGACGGTGCCCGCGCCGTGCAGCCAATAGCTGTGGCGTGCGGCGCGGCGCCGGTGGTAGTCCTGCTCGGCGCGCGTCGCCTCGAGCCCCAGCAGCATGCCGGGCTCGTAGCTGACGCGCTTGAGCGCATCCTCGAAACGGCCGTCGCCGGCGAGGCTCGCGTCGCAGCCGTTGTTGTTCTCGGGCTCGCTCATGCCCTTTCTCCTTCACTGACGGTCGCATCGATCGGCACGGCGTGCTCGGGCGACAGGGCGACCGGGTTGTGCAGCAGGTCGCCGCGGCCGAGGCGGGTGCGGTCGAGCACCACGGGTCGGGGCGGCGGCTGGGTTTCAAGCCAGGTGTCGATGCCGAGCAGCGGCGACAGGCCCAGCACGAAGGGGTGCTCGCTGGTACGGATCGCCCATTGCACGGTCGCCGGCACCAGCGACGGCAGCGCGTCGCGCACGACCGCGGCGAGGCTGCGCGCGGGGCCGTGCAGGATCACCGTCATGCGCCGCGAGGCCTCGTCGAAGAAGCGGTCCACGACGGCGGTCTCGCCCGTGCGCTCGGCCACTTCCGGGGCGAACAGCGCGAGGAATTCGCGTGCCTGGTCGTCCGAGAGGATCAGCGTGTCGCCGACGATGCTGTTGCCGGAGAGGCCGGTGCCGAGCGTCAGCGGATGGTCGCGGTCGTCCATGTCGATGCCGAGGATCGTCGCCATCGTGCGGCGCAGGCGGAAATGCTCGACCGGGATCACCGCGCCACGCGCGACCGCGCCGTCGGTCAGGATGTCGAGCGCGAGCAGCAGGCCGCGGTAGCTGCCGTGCGTCTGCTGCAGCGCGCCTTGCGCGGCGAGCCAGCGGCGGCGGCGCGCCTCGGGCCAGTGGCGCGGCAGCGTCGTGCCGAGCATGCTGGCGAGCCAGGGCAGGCGCGCGGATGGGGTCGCCGCCGGATCGAGCAGGATTTCGGAGGCGGCGATGCGGTCTTCGAGCGGCGTCAGTACACCCTCGAAGCTCGCCAGCAGGCGTTCGCGCAGGTCGGCGCCGTTGGCGGCGATCGGCTCGGCGCCTTCGAGCGATAACGGGCGTTCCTGCTGCTGGAAGTGGTCGGGCAGGTACTGCGTCTGCCACGAGAAGCGCGGGTAATACATGCGCAGCGCGAAGATCGCCGGGCTGTGGCGGCCGTCGCCGTGCATCGTGATGCGCAGGCGCAGATAACGCCCGCGCACCTCGCGCACCGCGCCATTGCTGCGCTGGATCAGGGTCTCGTACAGGCCGGCGTGGCCGTCGTGATCCTCGCCCGTTGGCGCGCGGCCCGGCGCGAAGGGCAGCTCGGATGATTGCGCCGTCAGCACCGCCTGCGGCTGCGCGATCCACTGGTCCGGCAGGTCGTTGCGATCGTCGCCGGCCTGCACCGCGATGTCGATGCGGCAGCCGGGCGGGATGCAGGCGTCGAGGCACAGGCGGTCCCATAGCGTGTCGGGCATCGCCGAGTCGAGGATTTCGGTCAGGGTCACCGTGCCGCGTGAGGCGAAGTGCGCCTGTGCAAGGCGGTAGAGTCGGATCGGGCCGTCCGCGGTCAGCGTGCGCGGGTGTCCGTCGCGGTGGCGCACGAAGCGGATGCCGGCGGGCAGCAGGGCTTCGGAGCGGCGCGGCCAGCGTTCGGCGACGAGTTCCGCAGGGGCGTCGTCCTCGTCCCCCTCGTCCTCCTCGGCGGTCACTTCCGGTAGCGCGAGCAGCGGGCAGTCGCGCCGTTTGCCGCGCTCCGCGCCTTCGTCGAAGGGCAGCAGCAACAGGAAGCGGCCGTCGCCGAGCGCGGCGATGTCGGTCGCGAGCGGCAGCTCGTCGGGCAGACGATGGACGCGAAAGCCTTCGCTCGGGCCGGCGGCGAGCGGCCGGCTGAAGACCTGCATGCGCGGGGCGTCGGCGGTGCTGTCGGGGTGTTCCGTCAGTACGTAGAGGCGTTCGTCGTCGCCGGCGAGACCCAGCAGGCCGCCGTGCGGCGGCAGGTCGATGTCCCACAACAGGCGCAGCGGGTCGGGGTTCGCCTGCAGCGGCTCGAAGCGCTCGGGGCGGCCGACATAGGGCTGAGGCAGCGGCGCGCCGACCGCGAGACCGAGGCGGGTTTCGCCCAGCAGCCACACGCGGTCCGCACCCGTCGCCGCCTCGACCCAGGCGCGGCGCGGCGCGAAGGCGAGCGTGCAGTGCGTCTGCCAGCGGCGGCGCAGGTGCACTGCCGTGAGTCCGTGTTGCGTGCCGTCGTCGCTCCACGGCAGCGCGACGAGGCCGCTGCCGCCGAAGGCGAGGTCGGTGAAGCGGCCGGAGGGGGCGTCGACCGGGTCGAGCACCAGGGCTTCGAGGTTCGGCGCGCCGGTTTCGGCGTCGTCGAGCGCGGCGAGCACCGGCTGCCATTCGTCGCGGGTCGCGGCGGGCCAGCCGAGCGCGCATTCGAAGCCTTGGCCGTCGGCGGTGAGGCGCCCGATCTGGCCATGGTTGTCGAGCACGAAGGGGGTGGCCGCCGCGAGCAGTTCGCGTGCGCGCGCCGCCGGCATCTGCGGCAGGCGCGGGGCGTCCTGACGCGTCAGCGTGAAGGCGCGCTGCTCGACGTCCCAGCTGCATTGCCGGCTGGCGTTGCGGAAGTCCGACGCGCCGTCGAGCAGGAGGAAGCGGGTGCCGTTGCTGT
Source organism: Aromatoleum diolicum (assembly GCF_012910955.1). Classification (GTDB taxonomy): domain Bacteria; phylum Pseudomonadota; class Gammaproteobacteria; order Burkholderiales; family Rhodocyclaceae; genus Aromatoleum; species Aromatoleum diolicum. Next base: position 72,108 of record NZ_WTVQ01000021.1, on the reverse strand, counting down.
TCATCGCGCCGTGCTCAGCACAGATCCGTGATGACGGGCACCGGCACCGCGCGCGCCGCGTTGTCCTCAGGTGGACGGCCCGGCGCGAAGCCGCGCGGCGGTGCCGGCCGGTCCTCGCCCGGGCGGATCGCGACCGCCATCAGCTCCGGCAGCTGGAAATCGAGCAGCGGCAGCGCCTGCCGTTCGGTGAGTTCCTGCCACGCGGGCGGATCCCGTTGCTGGTCCTGGTAGAAGAGGCGCAGCGCGTTGACCGCCTCGACGCCTTCGACGCGCCCCGCCTGGGTGCGCAGTTCGTTGATCTCGACTGCGCGCCCGCGCGGCCAGCCGGCGCCGCGCGGCCCACCTGGCGGCAGTGCCCACAGGTAGCGCAGCAGCGCGCGCTCGACTTCGGCATGCACCTGCTGTTCGGTCGCCGGATCGACGACTTCGAGCGACACCGCGACCGCCACCGGCACGAACTGCGGCGACAGCACGTAGAGTTCGGTGCCGAGCATGCAGCGCGCCGACAGGTAATCATGCACGTCGGCCAGCAGCCCCGCGTTCGGCCGCGGTGCCGCGCCCAGCGCCTGTGGCGCGGGCGGCATCACGAACACGCTGACGACGCCGGGAAGATCGCGCCGCACGGCTTTCAGGCTCGCACCGGGGAAGAAGCCGGCGACGGCCTCGGCGCGCGCGACCGGGTTGATCGGGTTGTCGCGCGCGATCACGCCGAAATCGTCGGCGGTGACGGCACGCTCACGATGGCTGAGGAAGGCCGGGATACGCCGCTCGGCTTCGTCCAGCGTTTCGCCATCGACGCCGCCGCGTGTGGGCCATTCGTGGCGCAGCGCGAGACGGTCGCTGCGGCCGTGGATCTCCTTGATGCTGTCGGGCGGCAGGTTGCCGCTCGCGCCACCGCCATGGCGGTAGAACGCGGCGCGGATGCGCGCGTTGGCGGGCGGGCGCCTGCCGCGGATACCGTCGCCGAAGCGCACGCTGCCACTGGCGGCATCGACGACGAACACCCTGTCGTCCGGCCCGTTGCCGGCGAAATGCGCGACCCGCGTCCAGGGCTGGAACAGGCGCAGGTGCTCGACATCGACCTCGACGCTGGCCGCGTCGACATCCGCGTGCGGCAGCTCGAAGCTCTGGTCGGGCCGCCCGGTGCCGCTGCCGAGCACGATGTCGCGCGCGATGCCCTGGCCGCTAACGTCGATGGCGTTGAGGCCGAGGTAGCCGAGCGTCAGAGTCGGCTCGTCGGCGCAGGACAGGCGCAGCCAGCACAGCAGCTGGCCGGGCCGCAGATCCGCGGGCGCCTCGGGCGGCGTGTCGCCGAGGCCGGCGAACTGCGGATCCAGCGCGGCGGTCGCGCGCAGCATGTCGGCATTGCGCGGCAGTCGCAGGCGCGCGACTCCGGTGCGGCGTCCACCCGCCGAGCTGTCGCTGACGACTTCGAGCGGCAGGTACTGCACGTTCTGCGGGGCGCTGTCGGGCTGCGGCCACCACGCCAGATCCCACGACAGCTTGCGCGGGCGCAGGCCGGTCGCGAGGAGTCCTTCGAGTTCGGTCAGGGGCGCCAGCCCGACATTCAGGATGATTCCCGCGAGTTCGCGCCGCACGAGCTCGGCCTGCGCGACGAAGGCGGGCTTGGCGAGGCAGACCGCTAGGTGGAAGGCGCCGTCGCGCGTGCCGGCGGCGCTCAGCGCGTCGTGGCCGGGCACCAGCGTCACCGGGCGGAAGGCCGCCGGTTCGACGCCGTACTGGGCGCGCAACTGGTCGAGGCTGATGCCTTCGGCGGCGAGCGCCGCCTCGTCGAGCGTGCGCTTGACGACCACGCGCAGCGCGAGCGGCGTCGGCTGGATCTCGCCGACGGTGCTGAAGCTCGTCGTGCCGGCCTTCAACAGCGACTCGGCGGCGATCAGCGGCGGCAGCGCCCGCCCGCTCGCGTCGATGCTGACGATGCCGGCGGCGGGCCGTGCCGGGCGCAGCGGGATCTGCAGCAGGTTCAGGAAGGCGAGGCGCTGGCGGTCGGGGATCTGGTTCGCGCGGTAGATGATCGTTTCGGTGAGCCACGCGAACAGGTCGACCAGCGCATGCACCGGATCGCCCGGCGCGAGTGGCGCCATCTCCGGCACGTGGCGGGCGAGGCGCGCCTGCAATTCGGTGACGAGATCGTCGAAGCGACGGTCGTCGAGATCGGGAACGGGAAATTGACTGAAAGGCAGGTTGGGCAGCGCCATCTTTATGTTCCCTCAGCCTAGGTCCAGCGCGAGTTCGAGCGTGTCCTGCCGCCCATCGGCGAGCAGCCGGTAGCGTACCGACAGGTTCACGTGGGACAGGCGTTCGCGGTCGGCCACGACGCGCACCTCCTCGATCGTCACGCGCGGCTCCCAGCGCGTCAGCGCGCGCAGCGCCGCGTCGGCGATCAGCGCGCGCGTCGTCTCGTTGTTCGGGTGGTGGATGAAGTTGCGGATGCCGGCGCCGAACTCCGGGCGCATCAAGCGCTCGCCGGGGCGGGTCAGCAGGATGTTGAGCATCACCTCGCGCACGCTCGCATTGCCGCGGCGCCATGCGGGGCGCCCGTCCTCATCGAGGCCGGGGAGCAGCGGAAAACTGATCAGCAGGGATTCCGGAGTGAGCATCGTCTATTTCCCTTTCAAGGCCTTCAGGCACAGCCGCGGCAGCGCCAGGAAGACCCACGGCAGCCAGCCGAGGAACAGGTTCAGCATGTTGATCACGACCATCAGCATCAGCATCGCGCACAGCGTGATCGCCGGCAGGCTGAAGCTGAAACTCCAGCACGCGCCGCAGCGGTTGCCCGGGCCGTCGCCCTTCATGTCGATGCCCGGTGCGATCTTGCGCAGCACGTCGGCAAGCGACTTCGGCGCCAGCATCGCGACGCCACGCGCCGCGCCGCGCTTGAAGTCGTCGAGGGACGGCAGCACCACGGTGGTCGGGCGCTGCGCGTCCGGGTCCAGCGGCGAGGCGACACGGAACACGCGGCTCGCCGGTCCCCACGTGACGCGCTCGCAGCCGCAGTCGTCCTCCCAGCGCACGAAGGGCACGGCGACGAAGCGGTCGCCGTCGGTCTGGGTGTAGCGCGGCAGCGGCAGGCCGTCGTCGAAACGCACCTGCGCGCGCCCGGTGCGCAGCGCGACGAGGCTGCGCAGATCGGCGGCCTGCTGTTCGGAAATGAAGAGCCGGTCGGCGCGCGATCCGCCCGTGCCATCGGGCAGCGCGACGGTGCCGGCCACCGCCTCGCGGCGCACGATGCGCGCGAACAGCTCGACCAGCGCGGGCGCGCTGCGCTCGAGCCACGCGAGCACCGTCTCGCCATGCACCGGCACCGGCTGCGGCAGCACGTTGTCGTCGACGATGCGCCATTCGAGCGTGTGAAAGCGCAGCTGGCCGAGCAGGGTGCGCAGGCCGGCGTTGTCGGCCTCATTGGCGTTATCTGCCGCATCCTCGACGCGGAACTGTGCGACCAGCGTCTGCAGCAACTCGATCAGGCCGACCGTCGCGACGCCGTTGGTCATCAGCAGGCCATCCGCGTCGCTCCACGCCTTCGCATCGCGGCTGCCCAGCGGCCACGCGTGTTCGAGGCCGAAATCCGGCACCTCGGTGCCGTTCGCCTGCGGCAACGGCGCGCTGGCACTCTCGCGCGCGCTGCCGCCGAGCGGCAGGTAGCCCCACAGCAAGGTGTGATTGCGCTCCAGCCCGCGCGCGTCGCGGCGGCGCACCAATAGCGCGTGCAGCGGCGCGACTTCCTCGCCGGAATAGGGCGGCTCGGGGAAGCGTGGCGGCAGCAGGCCGCGCGCGGTCAGGCGCCGCACCTCGTCCGGATCGTGGTCCGGGATCTCGCCGTCGCGCCAGCCCAGCGGCTGGCCGTCGGCGATCATCCAGCGCTGCGGCGTGCCGTCGGCAGGCACGCGACGCACCACCAGCCCCGCCGAGCGGACTTTCTTCGGATCGAAAGCGGGCGTGCCCGGCACGGCGCACTGCACCTCGCAGCACACCAGATAGAAGCTGCGGTGCATCGGCAGGCGCAGCGCCGGCTCGTTCCTGTAGCGGCCGAAGCGATCGTCGCGGTACCACGGCTGCGCCGCGGTGCCGGTCAGCCGGCCGACCTGCGCATCGTTGAGGAAGCGCGCGACGAAGTCCTCGTCGAAGTAACGGTGCAGCGTCAGGCCGTCGCCGTCGCCGGCAAAGTACGGTGCGACGACGCGCGGCTGGTGTGCGCCTTTAGCGCCGGCCGTGCCGGCGGGCTGCAGCGCGCGCAGCGGCTTTTCGGCAAGCAGGGCGCTCGTCAGCATCACCATATGTTCCCCGCCCCCGGCGTGTAGCTCGCCGATATGACCGCATTGCTGATCAGCGTGTCGCACTGCACGACGCCGGAAAACTTGCTCATCGCCGCATCGACCTTGACCATCGCCGCGGTCACGGTGACCTGCGAGGCTTCGATCTTCACTTCGCCGGCGGTCGTCACCTTGATGCTGCCGGGCGACATCTCGACCTTCTCGCCGCCTTCCTCGATCGTCACCTTGCCGCCGCCCTGGTCGGTGATCGTCAGGTGCACGCCGGCGGGTGTCTCGATCTTCACCTTGGGCTCCTGGTCGTCGAGCAGCACCTTGATGCCGGCCGGGCTCTGCACGAAGTAGCGTTCCTCGACCGGCCGCGCGTCGGCGGGCTGGCTGCTGCCGCCGCTCCACACCGCGCCGAGCACGATCGGCAGTTCGGGGCTGATGAAGGCGACGACGACCTGTTCGCCCTGGCGCGGCAGCAGGCTCACGCCATAGCCGCTGCCGGCGCTCGGTACCATCACCGCCGCCCAGGTTTCGAGCCCGGTTGCCGGCAGGCGCAGCTTCACGCGGCCGCGGTTGGTCGGATCGACGTTGTCGAGCACGACACCGAGGTGTAGCTCCTGCAGCGGACCGGGGCTGTGGCGCGACATGCTCAGGGATTCCAGTCCGGTCGCGCGACGCGCAGGCGCGTCGACAGACCCTGCGCGTTGTCGAAGTGATGCCAGCAGTCGGCGATGCGGTAACGGCCGGCGAGCCGCGGCGACACGCCACCGAGCTCGATCTCGCGCCCGCAGCTCAACTCTGGCGTGCCCGTACACACGATCTCGCCGTGCAGGAAGCGCTGCGCATCGCGGCGGAAGGCGCCGCTTGCGAGCGATTCGGCCTCGGTCTGGGAACGTGCGAAGGGATGCGGGCGCGGCGAGCGGCCGTCCCAGCCCAGTTCGGCGAGCGTCGCGGCGGCGGTGCGTCCGGCGGGGGCGGGCGCGAGCGCCGAACTGCTGCCGTTCGCGGCGCTGTCCGCGTCGAGGTTGTAGCCGTCGGCGAGCACTTCGCGCGGCTGCCGGTTGAGGTCGGCGATGATGCGCACACGCTGCGCATTCGTACCGGCGTCGAGGCGCACCGGGTTCGCGTCGGCCTCCTCGGGGCGCGCGCGCAGCCGTCCGCCCTGCATGCGCAGCGGAATGTCGTGCGCGCTGAGGATGCGCAGCAGGAAGGCGAGGTGGCTCTCGTTGTGCTGCAGCCAGTGCGCGCTACCGGCGTCGATGTTCACGTCGGCCTGCAGGCCGGCGTCGCCGGCGATGTCGCGCACCACGTCGGCGAGCCCCTTGTTCTCGAATACGCGGCTCGCGCGGCTCCTTGCGAGCTTGTGCAGCGGGTCCTCTGCAAGGATCACGAGCTGCGGTGCGCCGTCACCGTAACGTTCCTCGAAAGCCGTGATGTCGCCGGAAAACACCGCGTTGTCGGCGGTCTCGCCGAGCAGGATCTCAAGGCGGCTGCCCAGGCGCAGGTCCTGGAAGGCGAAATCCGGCTGGCCGCCGCCGCTGTCGGCGGGGTGCCAGTTGATCACGCGCACTTCCGCGCTCGCCATGCCGTTGGCCGGCAGGTGCACCGAGAGCGCACTTGCCGCCTCGCCGAGCGAGGGGCGGTCACTGCCGTCGACGCGCAGGCGCGGGCGGACGCTGACGAGGTTCGGGTTAGTCGATGACAAGACGCGCCTCCCGTTCGCGGGTCACGCTCAGCAGGTCGAGCAGGGTCTCGCCGGGCTTGCCTTCGGGCGGACGCGGCTCGGCGCCGCCGGTCTGCGCCGGGTTCGGGTCGGGCTGCACTTCAGCGACGAGTTCGTCGATCACGATCGCCATCAGCGGTCTCCGAGCGGAATCAACAGGCCACCCAGCGGCGTGAAGCGCGGGTTGTCGAGGCGGTTGAGATCGGCGACGCCGCGCCAGTCGCGCGGGTTCTGGCCGGCCGACTGGCTCGCGCTGGCGGCGTTCTGGCCGTCGCCGCCGGGGGCGAAGGCGGGGCGCGCGCGTTCGGCGGCCTGCACCGAGGGGTCCATCGCGAACTGGTAGCGGTCTTCCTTGAAGGTCAGGGCGAGGGTCGCGCGCAGCGGAATGCCTTCGGGGGCGAAGAAGTCCAGCGTCTCGGAGTAGCTCGACAGCATGCCGGTGAACTGGAAGCTGCCCCACTGGAAACGGCAGCGCTTGGGCGCCTTGGGCCGTTTCGAGTCGGCATCCTGCGGCTTCATGAAACCTTCGGCGATGCGCCGCGTGAGCGTGCGCACGTCGGTGTTCGCGGCCAGCGTCTCGCGGTCCTCGCGGCTGTCGGAGCCGAGCTGCGCGGCGATGCTGGTGTCGAACACCAGTTCCACCGCGAGCGTCGATTCGCTCTTGTCGACGTACTGCGCCGCCGCGCCACTGCCCCCGCTGCCGCCCTTGTTGTCGGCCTTCAGCGTATTCGACAGCGTCACGCGCAGCGTCGCCGGGTTGAACTGCACCTCGATGTGCTTCGATTCGTCGGTCTCGACCTGGTCGCCGTTCATCGGGATCAGCTTGGCGCGGGCGATCTGCATGGCGGGCATCGTCCGTTCTCCTTAACCGCGTTCCAGTTCGAGGCCTTCATGCACCAGCTGCAGCTCCTCGATCGCGACCTGGCTCGCGGTCGAGGAGAGATCCGGTCCCTTGAACTTGGTCGGCAGCGCGTTCGTGATGCGCCAGCGCAGCAGCGGCTGGTCGGGTTTCTCGGGATGGAAGACCTCGATCACGCCGCTCACGCGCAGCGCGTAGTTGGCCTGGCGCGTGCTCATGTCGAACCAGTTCCACAGGTCCGCAAGTTCGGTGATGCCGCGCTTGAGGATGATCGGTGCGAAGGTCGTCGGGCCCGCGAGCTGCACTTCGCCCCAGTTGCGCCCGCCTTCCTTCAGCGCCTTCGGTGCCATCGTCGCCTCCAGCCCGGAGACCTCGCTGAAGGCGCCGCGGCACAGCAGCCCGCCGCCCGTGCCGTCGTAGAGGGCGACGCGGAAGCGGAAGGGGATGAACTCGCGCGGGGTGTCGGCGTATTCAGCCATCAATGGCCTCGATGCGCGCGTCCGCCGCGCCCGCGTGGCGGTCGTGGAGGAAGGTGATGCGCAGCCGGTCGATCGGGTAGGCCGGCGCGATCTCGATCTCGAAGCCGATCGTCGATTCCGCGTCCGGCAGCTGGCGGATGCGGTAAGCGTCCTCGGGACGCGCGCCGCGCAAGGCGCCGGCGTCGTGCAGGCGGCCGAAGAAAGACCGCAGCGCGAGCTCGGGACGCGGGTCGTGTGGATCGACATCGAACACCAACTGCTCGCCGAGCGCCTGCAGTTCGCGTCGCACCCAGCCCATGAAGCGCATCACCTCGGCGGAGCGCCAGTGTTCCAGCGCGCGGCTTGTGGCGCGCATGCGGCGCAGGTCGGCGGCCGGCAGGCAGGGCGCGCACAGGGCTTCGTCGTCGACCTGCAGCGTGCCCGCGCGCTGCAGCAGCACCGTGACGCCCGGCGCCTCGCGCAACGCGGTCGCCTGCTGCTGCGTCACCGGCGGCCACGGCAGCGACACGCCCGGCAGCGGCCGCCCGGCGATCGAACGCCACGCGCCGTGCCGCTGCGCCACGCGCGCCTGCATGCCGGCGATGAGTCCGCAGGGCGAGCCCAGCGACTGCTCGGCGCCGCGCAGGTAGGGCCACACGAGCTGCAGGTGGCGCAGCTTTTCGGCGAGTTCGATGTACGGCGTCACCGCTTCGCCGCCGCCGGCCTCGCTGCCGGCGTGGCCGGCGATCTGCGCGATATGGTCGAGGAATTCGCGCGACGGCGCGGGCAGTTCGTCACGCGGACGCAGGTCGAACGGTAGCGCCAGCAGACATTGCATGTCGGGCCGCAGGCGCGCGAGCGCACGCACGATGGGCGGCACGATGTCGAGCGCGGGGAGCGACGCGCTGGCGGCGGGCATCTCGTTCGAATGCCGCCGCTCGCGGTGCGTATCGTCGATCTCGGTGCCGCAGGGCAGGAACACCGGGTCGGGGTTCTCCAGGCGAACGCGCGGAATGTCCGGCAGCGCTGGCGGTACCAGCAGGCGTTCGAGATCCGGCAGCGCGATGATGCCGGCGCGCGCGACCAGCAGCGCACGCTCGAAGGCGCCGAGCTGCGACGGTTCGATCAGCTTCGCGTCGGGCTGCGGCAGGAACGCGCGTACGCCCTCGGATTCGGGCACGCGGATGATCCACAGCGTGCGCGTGTCGCGAAAGCCGGTTTCGCTACCGGCGAAGAAGTCCTGCACCGCTGCCGGCAGCCACGCGGCGCGGCCCGCGAGCGCGCTGCGGTAGTCTCCGTCGGTATCGAAAGCCTGCGGGAACAGCGCCTGGAAGTAGCCGAGCGAGTGGATCGGGATGGGCAGGCGGTACAGCGCTTGCAACGCGCCGTCGCCGGGCGCGGCTTCGCTCGTGCCATCGTCGAGCGCGCGCAGCCGCGTGACTTCCGCGGTGAAGCCCAGCGACGCGATCTCCGCCAGCACCGCCGCATCGCGCGCAAGCCGCTTCCACTCGGCGTTGCCATCGACGGACGGGCAGTGACCGATCATCACCACCTCGACCGGCGCCAGTCGTCGCGGCGCGGGGCGCGGGTCGAGCTCGATCCGCTTGTCGGCAAGCAGCACAGGGCTACTCCTGCTCGATCGTCTCGACCGACAGCACCAGCTCTTCCATCGCCACGTCGCCACCGCCCTTCGCGGTCAGCGTCGGGCCGGTCCACTTGATCGGCATCGCGCCGCGCAGCTTCCAGCTCAGCACGGTGTCGGCGCGGTCCTCCGACTGCAGCTTGATGACGATGTCGCGCTTGGCCTCGGAGATCTTGCCGGTGCGGCATTTCTCCAGCCAGTCGTACAGGTTCTGCACGCCGATCACGCCGCGCTTGAGCGTCACATCGCCGGCCTTGTGGATGCCCGGCACCTTGCGCACGTAGTTGCTGCGGTCGTTGCCGGCGCGGTATTCGGCGACGGTGACTTCGGCATTCAGCCCGGAGACTTCCGAGAAGCCGGCCTGCACCTCGGTGCCCTGGCCCGGCTCGAGATCGACCAGGAAGTTGAACGCGGAATACGGGGTTTCGCGAAGAATGGCCATGACTCTTTCTCCAGGGTTCAGGCGTCGGCGGTCTTCTGGCCGATGCGGAAGATCACGAATTCAGCGGGCTTCAGCGCCGCGACGCCGACCAGGCACACCATGCGGCCGTTGTCGATGTCGTTCTGCGTCATCGTCGAGCGGTCGCAGCGCACGAAGTACGCCTCCTTCGGCGTGCCGCCCAGCAGCCGGCTGTTGCGCCACTCGCTGAACAGGAAGTCCTCGACGCTCGAGCGGATGTTGGCCCACAGCGCCTCGCCGTTCGGCTCGAACACCGCCCACTGCGTGGACTTCTCGATCGAGCGCTCGAGGTACAGGAAGTAGCGCCGCACATTGACGTACTTCCATTCCGGATCGCTCGACAGCGTGCGTCCGCCCCACACGCGGTGCCCGCGCCCGGCGAAGGAGCGCAGGCAGTTGATGCCGTTGGGGTTGAGCAGCTCCTGCTGGAAGGTGTTGATCTGCTGTTCGAAGCGCAGCGCGCCCATCACGATCTCGTTGGCCGGCGCCTTGTGCACGCCGCGGTCGACATCGGTGCGCGCATACACCCCGGCGATGAAGCCCGCCGGCGGCACCGCGATCTGGCGTCGCGCGCCGGTCGGGTCGGGAATCACGACCCACGGGTAGTACAACGCCAGGCGCGAATCGTCGAACTGGCCGGCGAATTGGCGCACCTCGCCGATGCTCTGGCTGGAGCGCGCATCGACGATGCCGATGCGGTAGCGCATGCGCCGGCAATGCTTCTGCACCTCCATCACGACGGCTGTGTGGTTGTCCTCGTCGGACGCCGCCGCGGCCGGCGTCATCACGATCGACACGTCTTCGACGCTTTCGAGCGCCTTCAGGCCGGTGCTGCCCTTGATCTCGTCGGTTTCGCCCGCGTAATCGGTCGACGTCGGCTCGCCGCCGTCGCTGCCGCCCGTCAGCGTGATCAGGTAGCGCGGTTCGTCGAGCGAGCTCGCGCCGGGGTTCAGCGCCGCGGGGTCGCACACCGTGATCAGCGCGGTCTGGATGGCGTCGCCGGTCGCCCCCTCACCGAGCACGCACGCGATCGGCGAGCTCAGGGCTTCGGCACGCCGCGCCGGGCTTGCCGGCAGCGCGGTGGCGAGGCTGGAGGCGCCCTCCGCCGCGGTGGACAGGCCGCCGTACGTATAGATCACCTCGCCGTTCGGCCCGCCGTTGCGCACGTCGATGTCGAAGCTGCGCAGCACGATCATCGCGCGTGCCGCGCCCGGCGCCGCGGCCAGCGCCGCAAGCGGCAGCGTGATCGGATCCGCGACGCCCGGGTTGAGCGTCGTGTCGCCGGTGATCGTGAAGGTCTCGCCGGCCGCATCGAGCGTGCCGCGCAGCACCTTCAGGTCGCCCCAGTCGCCGCCGCCGGTGTAGGCGGACAGGTCAACCACCTCGGCGAGCTGCAGCTCGGCCGAGGTGCCCGCCGCGAGCGCGCCGGAGGCCGGCTGGCGCGCGAAAACGCGGGTCAGGCGGGCATTCGCCGGCAACTGCGCGGGGTTCAGCGCGGTGAGCTGGCCGGCGGCGATGTCCGCCGGATTGTCCGGGTCGGCCATCGAAACGATCTCGGCGCGCGCGCCCTGGATCGCGAGATTGGCGCCATCGAGGCTCACGATCGCCTTCAGGTCCACCGGGAAGGCGGCATTCGCGATCGCGCCGCTCACCTTCGCCGCGAGCGCCACGCCGGTGGCCTCGAGGAAATACAGGTTGGTGCCGCTCGCGGTTTTCGGCGTTTCGCTGCGCAGCAGGTTCTCGCTGTCGCGCCAGCGCAGTTCCAGCGTGTATTCGCCCATCTTGCCGGGGAAGCGGCTGAAGAACTTGACCGTGTTGCCCGCGTCCTCCTTGAGTGCCGCGTTCGGCCACAGGCCATCCGCATCGGGGCCGGCGGCATTGATGCCCGCTACCACGCGCGCAGCGAAGAGCTGCTTGCCACCATTGTCGAAGAAGGCGCGTGCCGCGTGCGCCGTGTGATTGAGCACCGCCGCACCGCCCGCGCCGATCTCGAGGTCCGACGCATCGCCGAAGATGCGCTCGAACTCGGCGTAACTCGTCATCACTTCGGGAACCCCGCGCAGCGGTCCGCTGCGGGTCGGGCCCACCAGCGCCGCGACACTGGTGCCGACGCCCTCGATGGACTTGTTGCGGAAACTCGTCTCCTCCACAAAGACGCCAGGGGCAAGGTACTCGGGCATGTCGGTCTCCTTCGGGGCTGCGTATCGGCTCAGGGGAAGCGCAGGACGAGAGCATCCCGTCCCGGGCTGGCAAGGGTGGCGATGCGCCCCGGCGCAATGTCCACCGCGAGTTCTTGTTTGAACGGCGAGCCGCCGGTGCCGCGCACCTGGGCCTGCGGCAGGGTGTCCGGATCGCTGCCGTCGGGCCCGGCGCGCACTTTGAGCTTGGCGGGATAGGTTTCGGCCGGGGCATCCTTCGTCAGCGCCGGCAGGCGTTCCAGCGACAGGCGGAATTCGCCGTGCGCGTCGCTCTGCGCGACGAAATCCAAGGGATCGGCGAGCGGCGGCGTGACGCGCAGCTCCAGCACGGCCCATGCCACCGGCGTCCCGTCCGCGAGTTCCGTGCGTCCGGTCAGCCCGCCGGCGTTGCCGAAGCGCGTGCCGAGCGCGGAGCGGAACAGGCGCAGGCGGTGACCGGTACGCTGCCCGGCGTCGAACGAGAAGCGTCGCGGCAGGAAATGCCCGGCCGGATCGCTGACCTCGCCGGCGATCGGAAAAAGCGCCTCGTCCGGCGGTAGCAGGTCCGCGGGTGCCGCTTCACCCGCAATCACCTGCCGCAGCGCCTCGGGCTGCCGGCGCCACAGTGCGGTGCCGGAGGATTTGTGGATCAGCTGCAGATCGGACGGCGCCAGCGACAGGCGCACGTCGAGCGTCTGCGCCGGCACCACGCGCCGTGCGACATTCTGCGGACCACTCGCGTCGAGCCATTCGATGAAATCGCTGGCATGCAGCACGAGTGTCTCGACGATCACTGCGCCGTCCCGCCGCGCTCGTCCATCGGGAACACCAACGTACGCACCGGCGGCCCGTCGGCACGGTCGAGATCCGGCGCGAGGCGCACCGTCTTGATCAGGTAGGGCGCCGACAGCCGGTAGTCGCCCGGCAGGCTGTCCCAGATGCGCATCAGATCCTCGGTGCTCATCTCTTCGGGCAGCACCTGCACGCTGTCTTCGTGCCCCCAGTCGGGGTCGGCGAGGCTCACGTCGGCGCTTTCGAGCGACAGCGCGCTGCCGATGATCTGGATCGCTGTCGCGAGGTAGCTGATTTCCTGCTCGGTATGCGTGCACCAAGCGATCAGCATCACGTGGAGATTGACCGGCAGCTCCGGGCGCGGCAGATGGCGGCCCGGCTGAGGGGGCAGATGACGGTTGCGGCTGAAGGGATCGACCGAGACGCGGTGCACGTACAGGCCGAGCGTGTCGGTATTCGGCTGCGGCGTGCCGGTCAGCGACTGCGAACCGAGGATCTCGACCTGCGGGTTGCCGCCCAGGCGCGCTGCCATGCGAATCGACAAACGTTCGCGCAAGGCCTGCAAGACCGCAAGAATTCCGAGATGCGACGCCAACTGACCCTCCCCAGAAACCTGTGAGACAGCGTTGCGACGAGCGTCGTAGCGGCCCTATGAAGGGCGGGTTTTATTGCTACGGGTTATCAAAATGTCACACCGGGTGCGGGGAGGCAAACCCGACATGCAACAAAAAATTGCAGCTCACCCTACCGTATGGAGGGGAATACCGTGGCTTCGGTAGGCGCGCCTACCGGGCTTTCGAGGAGTCAGGACGGACGGTGGGGCGGAGGGGCCCAAGGCGACATCCTCCGAACCGCGAGCCACGGCGGCTCGCCGGAATAGCGCCTCGCGCTTCGCTCATCGCCCTGCGGGACTAGCGTTCCCAGATCCCCAGTTCGGCGAGCTGGCGGCTGGCCGCCTCGGACCAGCCGCGATTGGCCGCGGGACTTGCGGGGCTGGGGTGCAGCACGCGGCCGATGCGCACGCCGCGGCCGGCCAGCGCTTCCGCCGCGCGGTTTTCCGCCCACGCGCCGATGCCGATCACCCATTCGGGGGCGAGCGCCTCGACCATGCGGCGCAGGTGTTCGTCGCAGGCGGCGAGCAGCGGCTGCGATTCGGCGGCCGGCAGCTTGTCCGGCGTCAGGTTGCGGCCGCCGTCGAAGAACGCAAGCGGGCAGTAGTTGGCGACGAAGTGCTCGGCAAAGAAGGCCTCGGCGCTGCCGAAGCGCTCGCGGAACAGGCCCCACAGGCGTCGCCCGCTGACTTCGGAGCGCGCGCAGGCGAAACCTTCGACCGGGCGCTTGGGGTTCTCGGTGGCGGGCTTGCCGACCGCACCGGCCAGCCCCAGCCAGTCGCGCACGGTGTCGATCTCGCCGAAGGGCACGCCGGTCTGCGCCATGCCGAAGGGGCCGGGGTTCATGCCGATGAACACCACGCGCTTGCGTCCCGCGCCGTAGCGGCGCAGGTAGTGTTCGTGGATCGCCCAGGCGTAGTCGAGCGGGTTGTACACGTGGCTGACCGGCGCGGCGAAGCGCATCGCGTCGACGGTGTGCGACAGCGCGCGGGCGGCGGCGATCAGGGAGGTGGGGGTGTCGGAGCTCATCGAGGAAAAATCCGTCAGGCGCGGCCGGGTGCTGCGGCAATCGCGCGGGCCTCGCCGTTCCACGGCGCAACCTTGAGCAACAGCAGCATGCCCGGAATGGCAAGGAAGAAGCAGGCCCAGAAGAAGTTGTACCAGCCCATCATCTCGACCAGCCAGCCGGCCGAAGCGTTGATGAAGGTGCGTGGCACCGCCATCAGGCTGGTGAACAGGGCGAGCTGGGTCGCGGTATAGGCCGGATGCGTGGTGCGCGCCATGAAGGCGACGAAGGCCGTGGTGCCGAGCCCGACGCCGGTGGCCTCCCCGGCGATCACCACCGCGAGGGCGGCCAGGCGCGCCGCATCGGACGGCGCCGGTCCGATCGCCGCGAGCCACACGAAGCCGAGGATGCTGACCACCTGCACCACGCCGAACAGCCACAGCGCGCGGTTGATGCCCAGCTTCAGCATCCAGATGCCGCCGAGGATGCCGCCGATCACCGCCGGCCACAGCCCGGCATTCTTCGCAATCAGGCCGATCTCGGTCTTGCTGAAGCCCATGTCGAGGTAGAACGGCGTCGCCAGCGCGGTGCACAATGAATCGCCGAGCTTGTACAGGAACAGGAAGGCCAGCACCAGCAGCGCGGAACGCACGCCGTGGCGGCCGAAGAACTCGCGGAAGGGCTCGACCACCGCATCGCGCAGCGTGCGCGGCGCGCCGCTCGCGATCGGCGGCTCCTTCACCATCAGTGTCATCACGACGCCCGGCAGCATGAACAGCGCGGTGATCAGGAACACCAGGCTCCACGGCAGGCGGTCGGCGAGGATCAGCGACAGCGAACCCGGCACCAGCCCGGCGATGCGGTAGGCGTTCACGTGGATCGCATTGCCCAGCCCGAGTTCGATTTCCGGCAGCAGCTCGCGCCGGAACGCATCGAGCGCGATGTCCAGCGTCGCCGACAGCAGGGCCACCATCGCCGTCAGGCCGACCACCAGCGACAGGTTGTCCACCGGCGACAGCTGGCCGAGCCACGCGATCGTCGCGACGAGGCCCAACTGCGACACCAGCATCCAGCTGCGCCGCCGGCCCAGCCAGGGCAGGATGCCGAAGCGGTCGAGCAGCGGTGCCCACAGGAACTTCCAGGTGTAGGGAAACTGGATCAGCGCGAAGGCGCCGATCGCCTTCAGCGACAGGCCCTCGGTCTTCAGCCAGGCGGGTACCAGGTTCAGCAGCAGATACAGCGGCAGGCCCGACGAGAAGCCGGTGAAGATGCAGATCAGCATCCGGCGGTTGAGCAGGGTGGCGAGCCAGGCAGGGCGGGCAGAACTGGGCACTGAGGGAGGCACGGAAAGGGCTTTCGGCGAGGGTCAGGCGGCATTATCCCAGATTGCCGGTGGCGGCGTCGGGACGGCAGCAGCGGCTTACAATCATGCACTGCAGCGATACGCCTGCGTATGCGCTTGCCTGCCTGCCAAAGTCGCCGGAGAATGGGCGCTCAGAATGGATTCACCACATAATCACGCAAAGTGAGAGGAGAAGACGATGACGCAGCACATTACCGTTTCATTCGGTGCCGGGCGCGATTACGAAACGATCGTGTCCGATGCCGACAGCGCCGGTCTGGCCAAGGATCAGGCGCGTGCGTGGTTGTCGAACGAGTTCGAAACCCTCGAATGCACGCCGTCGAACCCGATGGGCAAGATCCTGGTGCTCGACATGATCCTGAATGTCGCCAAGTACGGCGGCGAAGACCGTTTCAAGCAGGGCGGCGACTGGGCGAAAAAATTCGCCACCGTCACCGCAGTCGCGCTGGGGCGGCCCACCGTGCGCGTCGACGTGGCGAATTTCGTCGTCGGCTGAGTAACACCCCGGCCCCTGGCCGGGGGCTGTACTGTGGGAGCGGCTTCAGCCGCGAATCGGCGCCATCAAACACTGCACGGCCCATTCGCGGCTGAAGCCGCTCCTACAGCGAAAAACGTACCTTCAGTTCCCGCGGCCGAGCCGGTACACCGCCACGCTGGCAAGGAAGTTCGGCTCGTCCAGAATCAGCGTGCCTTCGTCGAAGGCCAGGCGCTCGCGCACGACGATGCCGTTCATCTCGCACAGTGCGTCGAAGTCCGAGATCGTGAAGAAGCGCACGTTGGGCGTGTTGAACCACTGGTGCGGCAGGCTCTCCGACACCGGCATGCGGCCGTTGAGGATGCTCTGGCGGTGGCGCCAGTAGCCGAAGTTCGGAAAGCTCACCACCGCCTCGCGGCCCACCCGCAGCATTTCGGCGAGAATCCCCTGCGTGTTGTGCATCGCCTGCAGCGACAGGCTCATGATGACGTGGTCGAAGAACCCGTCCTCGAAGCCGGCCAGCCCCTTTTCCATGTCCATCTGGATCACGTTGATGCCGTTGCGGGTGCACGCGAGCAACTTGTCCGGGTCATTCTCGACGCCGTAACCCTGCACCTGGCGCACCTCGACGAGGTGCTTGAGCAGACTGCCGTCGCCGCATCCCAGATCGAGCACCTTTTCGCCCGGCGAAATCCATTCGGTGATGACTTCGTAGTCGTAACGGTAGGACATGGCTAAACCTTGATGCGGTCGAAATAGGCGGTCAGGAGCGCGTGGTATTGCGCGTCGTCGAGCAGGAAGGAATCGTGTCCGGCGTCGCTCTCGATTTCCGCGTAGCTGACATTGCGCCGGTTGTGCAGCAGCGCGTAGACCATCTCGCGGCTCCTCGCGGGCGCGAAGCGCCAGTCGGTGCTGAAGGACACGACGAGGAAGTCCGCGGTCGCGCGCGCGAGCGCCGCCGACAGGTTGCCGCCGTGCGCGAAGGCGGGATCGAAGTAGTCCAGCGCCTTGGTCGCCAGCAGGTAGGTGTTGGCGTCGAAGTAGCCCGCGAACTTGTCGCCCTGGTAGCGCAGGTAGGACTCGATCTCGAATTCGACGTCGTAGCTGTAGATCGCCTTGCCATGGCGCAGGCTGCGGCCGAACTTGTCGCCCATCGCGTCGTCGGACAGATAGGTGATGTGCCCGACCATGCGTGCGAGTTTCAGGCCGCGTGCCGGCACCACGCCGTGGTCGTAGTAGTGGCCGCCGTAAAACTCCGGATCGGTGAGGATCGCCTGGCGCGCGACTTCGTTGAACGCAATGTTCTGCGCCGTGAGCTTGGCGGCCGAGGCGATCACCACCGCGTTGGCGACGCGCTCCGGATGCTGCAGCGTCCACGACAGCGCCTGCATGCCGCCGAGGCTGCCGCCGACCACCGCGGCGAAGCGTTCGATGCCGAGGCGGTCGGCTAGGCGCGCCTGTGCCTCGACCCAGTCCTCGACCGTGACGAAGGGGAATTCCGCGCCCCACGGTTTGCCGGTGGCGGGATTGGTCGAGTTCGGCCCGGTGGTGCCGTAGCAGCCGCCGAGGTTATTCACGCCGATGACGAAGAACTTGCGCGTGTCGAGCGGTTTGCCCGGTCCGACGAGGTTGTCCCACCAGCCGATGCTGTTGGGTGCATCGGCGTGATGGCCGGCGACGTGGTGCGAGCCCGACAGCGCGTGGCACACCAGCACCGCATTGCTGCGCGCGGCGTTGAGTTCGCCGTAGGTTTCATAGACGAGTTCGTATTCGGGCAGCGCGCCCCCGCTGCGCAGCGCCAGCGGCTCGGCGAAGTGCGCCCGCTGGGGGCTGACGACGCCGACGGATTGGGGTTGGATCATGGTCGTATTCTTGTAAACGAAAAAAACCCAGCCGGCTGGGAAACGCGGACTGGGTCGCCCTCGCTTTAGCCGGATTTATTAAGCGCCCGCAAGCTGTGGTTCAAATCGGCGCTAAGGCTCCAAAATTATCGCGCGCGGGAGGAATTGTCAAACGTCGTCTGGTGCGTACACCGGCCGGGTACAAGGCGGAGGGCGTGCGCCGGAATTCGGCCGGCGGGCTTGCCCCGTAGGAGCGGCTTCAGCCGCGAACAGGCCGTTTCGCGGCTGAAGCCGCTCCTATGGGCGCCGGTGTGATCGAGCGTCCGCAGCGCCGTCGCCGCGCCCCGCCGCGAGCCGGACGCCCGCTGCCGTATTGGCACGCATTGCTAGCCCGCCAGCCGCAGCACTGCCTCGCGCACCTTCGATTGCTCGTCCATCTTCAGGATGCGCTGCACGCGCGGTGCCAGTTCGCCAAGGTCGGCGCGCAGCACCTGCTGTTTGATCTCCAGGATGTTGCCCGGATGCATCGAGAAATTGCGCAGTCCCATGCCCAGCAGCAACAGCGTGTAGGCCGGGTCGCCCGCCATCTCGCCGCATACCGACACCGGCAGGCCGAAACGGGCGCCGGCCTGGATCGTGCCGCCGATCAGCTTCAGCACTGCCGGATGCAGCGGGTCGTAGAGATGCACCACGGCCTCGTCCGAGCGGTCGATCGCCAGTGTGTACTGGATCAGGTCATTGGT
Organism: Aromatoleum diolicum; assembly: GCF_012910955.1. Lineage (GTDB taxonomy): Bacteria > Pseudomonadota > Gammaproteobacteria > Burkholderiales > Rhodocyclaceae > Aromatoleum > Aromatoleum diolicum. The sequence continues at coordinate 53,675 of NZ_WTVQ01000021.1, read as the reverse complement.
GCCGATCGACAGGAAGGACAGGCGGCGGATGAACATGCCCAGCGCGAGCGCCGCCGCCGGCACCTCGATCATGCCGCCAACCTCGAGCCGGGGATTGTATTTGATGCGCTCGACGTCGAGTTCGGCCTTGGCCTTTTCGATCAGGCGCAGCGTCTGGTCGATCTCGTGCGCGTGCGCGAGCATCGGGATCATGATCTTGAGCTGCCCGTGCACCGAGGCGCGCAGCAGCGCGCGCAGCTGCGTCAGGAACATCTGGGGTTCCGCAAGCGAATAGCGGATCGCCCGCAGGCCCAATGCCGGGTTCGGCTCGAAGCGCGCGGTCACGCCGTTGAGCGCCTTGTCGGCACCGACGTCGAAGGTACGGATCGTCACCGGCTTGTCCGGCAGCGACTTCAACACCGTGCGGTAGGCTTCGTACTGCTCGTCCTCGTCGGGCAGCGAGTCGCGTCCGATGAACAGGAACTCGGTGCGGTACAGGCCGACGCCGTCCGCATTCACCGCCCTGACCTGGGCGAGATCCTTCGGCCCCTCGATGTTCGCCAGCAGGTTCACGTCCTCGCCGTCGAGGGTGGTTGCGCGCGTATCCTTCAGGCGATTGAGCTTGGAACGCTCCAGTTCCAGTTCGCTGCGGCGCAGGCGGTATTCCTCGACGATGCGCTCGTCGGGATTGACGATGACGACGCCGCGCGTGCCGTCGATGATCAGCAGTTCGTCCTCTTCGACGAGCTGGCGGATGTGATGCAGGCCCACCACCGCCGGGATGCGCAGGCTGCGCGCGACGATCGCGGTGTGGCTGGTGGGGCCGCCGACATCGGTGACGAAGCCGCCGATGTTGTGGTCGCGGAAACCGATCGTGTCCGCCGGCGACAGGTCGTGCGCGACGATGATCGTGCCGAGGCCGTCACGGCGCTTTGGTGGCAGATGGCCGGGATGGCCGAGCAGCACCTTCACCAGACGCTCGACCACCTGCACGACGTCGGCCTTGCGCTCGCGCAGGTAGGGGTCCTCGATCTGGTCGAACTGCTCGACGACGAGTTCCATCTGCTGTACCAGTGCCCACTCCGCATTGCAGCGCCGCGCCGTGATCAGCTCGCGCGCGGCGTCAACCAGCATCGGGTCGCCCAGCATCATCATCTGCAGGTCGACGAAGGCGCCGACCTCGCTGTGACTCTGCCCGGCAGTGGCCGCGGCCTTGAGGCCGACCAGCTCGCCCTGCACCGTCGCCACCGCCTCATTGAGTCGCTCGACTTCCTCCGGAAGGTACCGCACTGCCACGTGGTAATGGCTGACCTCCAGCATCGCGTGCGATACCAGGTGCACGTGGCCGATGGCGATGCCTTGCGAGACCGGCAGACCGTGGATGGTGAACGGCATGTAGTTATTCCCCCTCGCCGAAGCGGTCGGCGATCAGGTCGAGGATGGCCTGCAGGGCCGCGTCCGCGTCTTGTCCCGAGGTTTCGATCGTGATCGTCGCGCCGCGCGCCGCCGCCAGCATCATTACGCCCATGATGCTCTTGGCGTTCACGCGCCGCCCGTTGCGTTCGAGCCAGACGTCTGCCCCGAAGCTGCTGGCGGTCTGGGTCAGTTTTGCCGAGGCTCGCGCATGCAGGCCCAGCTTGTTGATGATTTCGGCTTCGACTCTCGGCATGCCCGGCTCACTTGATGTGCAGCACGCCGTCGCAGCCGCCCGAGACGGCGCGCTGCACGACGGTGTGCATGTCTCTTTCCCGATACGTCAGGACTCGCAGCAGCATCGGCAGGTTCACGCCCGCGATGGCTTCGACGCGACCCGGCGCGATCAGTTTCTTGGCGATGTTCGACGGCGTCGCACCAAAGATGTCGGTGAGCACCACCACGCCCTGACCGCTGTCGGCCAGAGCAAGCATCTGGCGCGCGAGCGGCAGCAGGTCGAGCGGGTCGTCCTGAGCCGACACGCCGAGCTGGACCATCTGCACGGGACGCTTGTTGAGCACATGGCATGTGCACTGTATGAGTGCTTCGCCAAGGCTGCCGTGGGTGATGAGGAAGATGCCGATCATTTCGTCGCCAAGGGGTTCGCGACGATTGTAGCCGAGACATGTACGACTGCAGCAGCGGACCGACCCGCACGGGGGTCTTTCGGTAGCCGTGTGCTGCTCGGCTCATGCCGTCGACGCCGGGACGTGACGCGTGCCGCTCAGAGGTTGTGGCAGGTGGTGCAGAGCAGGCGTTCGCCGCCGGCGCCTCTGACGTAGTCGGCCGTGTGCGTCGGATCGGGCGTCGTCGTGCCGTGTTCGGTGTGGCACGAGGCGCAGTCGATGACCCAGCTGATGGCGTCCGCCGTGCCCTTGGGCGTCGCCTTTGACGAGCGCGTTCGCGTGCCGGTCGTGCCGGTGGTGCTGGTCGTCGAGCTGCTGAATAACTGGATCTCGTCGGGGTCGGCCTGGCCGTTGCCGTTTTGATCGAAGAACAGGATGCCGGACTGCGAGCCACCGGGCTGGTGGTAGTCGGCGCGGGAAGGATAAGAGACGCGCACCGGATGATGTCCGGGTGCGACAAAGTAGCCGGTGAGATCCGGTGCCGCATTGTCCACCGACGTTGCGTAATGGCACGTGCGGCAATCGGAATATTCCGCGCGTGCCGCGGCGATGGCAGAAAAAGCCATGCATGCCGTCAGCGTCAGCCGGAATCCGCGTGTCGTAAACAAAACCAGTCGCCCATGGTGGTTGACCCGGAATCGGGTCAATATCGGGCCGAAATATACAACTGGTATTGTAAATATGCAAATGACGATGGACTCAGGCCTTCGTCATTTGCCCGGGGTCTGCTCGATGATTACGACAGCATTGCGCTGCGCGGTCTGCGCATTCCGGGGTGGCGGCCCCGGAACCGGTCGGACCTCAGCCGAGGCCCTGGCTGGCGAGGTATTCCTCGTAGCTGCCGCGGTAGTCGATGATGCTGCCGTCGAGCTTGATTTCGATGATGCGCGTCGCCAGCGAGGACACGAACTCGCGGTCGTGCGAGATGAACAGCAGCGTGCCGGCGAATTTCTCGAGACCGGTGTTGAGCGATTCGATCGATTCCATGTCGAGGTGGTTGGTCGGCTCGTCCATCAGCAGCACGTTGGGGCGCGACAGCATCAGCTTGCCGAACAGCATGCGGCCCTGTTCGCCGCCGGAGATCACCTTGACCGACTTGCGCACGTCGTCGCCGGAGAACAGCAGGCGGCCCAGGGTGCCGCGGATCAGCGTCTCGAGGTCGCCGCCTTGCGAGTCCACGGTGACGCGTGCGTAGTCGGCGATCCATTCGGTCAGGCTGGTGTCGCTGGCGAAGTCGGCCGAATGGTCCTGCGCGTAATAGCCCGGCTTGGCCTTCTCGGCCCACTTCACGCCGCCTTTCTGCGGTTTCAGGTCGCCCAGCAGCAACTTCATCAGTGTGGTCTTGCCGACGCCGTTCTCGCCGATGATCGCGACTTTCTCGCCCGCCTCGATGGCGATCGAGAACTTGTTGATCAGCGGCTTCTCCATGCCCTCGTAGGCGAAGGACAGGTTCTCGACTTCGCACGCGAGGCGGTGCAGCTTGTCCTTGTCGTCGTAGTCGAAGCGGATCCACGGGTACTGGCGGCTGGAGGGCTTGACGTCTTCGGGCTTGAGCTTGTCGATCAGCTTCAGACGGCTGGTGGCCTGCTTGGCCTTGGACTTGTTGGCCGAGAAGCGGCGCACGAATTCCTGCAGGTCCTGGATCTTTTCCTTGGCGCGCGAGTTGGCGGCGCTCAGGCGCTGGCGTGCGAGCGTCGACGCTTCCATGTAGTCGTCGTAGTTACCGGCGTACACGGTGATGGTGCCGTAGTCCAGGTCGGCCATGTGGGTGCACACCTGGTTCAGGAAGTGGCGGTCGTGCGAGATGATGACCATCGTGCTGTCGCGCTCGTTGAGCACGTCTTCGAGCCAGCGGATGGTGTTGATGTCGAGGTTGTTGGTCGGTTCGTCGAGCAGCAGGATGTCGGGGTTCGCGAACAGCGCCTGGCACAGCAGCACGCGCAGCTTCCAGCCGGGCGCGACGTTCTTCATCGGCCCGTTGTGCAGATCGGTGCCGATGCCCACGCCCAGCAGCAGTTCGCCGGCACGCGATTCGGCGGTGTAGCCGTCATACTCCGCGAACTTGCCTTCGAGTTCGGCCGCGTGCATGTAGTCTTCCTCGGTCGCCTCGGGGTTCGCGTAGATCGCGTCCTTCTCGGCCATGCACGCCCACATCTGCTCGTGGCCCATCATCACCACGTCGAGCACGCGCATGTCCTCGTAGCCGAACTGGTCCTGCTTGAGGTAGGCCATGCGCTCGTGCGGATCTTTCGAGACGTTGCCGGCAGACGATTCGAGCGCGCCGCACAGGATCTTCATGAACGTCGATTTGCCCGCCCCGTTGGCACCGATCAGGCCGTAGCGGTTGCCTTCGCCGAACTTGACGGAGACATTCTCGAACAGGGGCTTGGCCCCGAACTGCATGGTGATGTTGGCGGCGACGAGCACGGCGAGTCCTGTTTTCCAGATAAAACAAAGCCTTGCATTATACGCCAGAAGGTCGGGATTGTCGGGATGCTGTTGCCGGCGGGGTGCGTCCGGGCTGCTTGGGGGCGGCGGTCCGGGTGCTGCGGGGCTCCGCGGAGGGGCGCGGACGGCGGCCCGGCGAATATCGACGGTGTCGCGCCGCGAAACTCATGATCGGCGTAATGCGGAATGAAATCAGTGAAATACGCTATGACTTTTGCCGTATATACGGCGCGAACGGGCGAGGATAGACTGACCACCAGGGAGCCCGTCGGGTGATGTCGGCCGTACCGGGACCCGGCCCTTGTCCGTCTTGGGAGCCGCTCACGCCGGCATTCGTCGTAGTGGGGGGGACGGGCACGCCAGAGAAAAGGGGAAGTACATGAACAGCCAGGATCAGCACCCGGCGGGCAGGCGCGATGCGCCGCTCTATCTGGTCTTGGCATTCGCCTGGCTGTTGTTCACGCTCGCCTCGATCAGCTTTGCGGTTCACGACGCATGGGAGCGCGTCGAGCGCGATTTCGCCGCGCGCGCCGAAAAGGACATCGACACCCTGCGTGATCGTCTGCGCAGCAACGAGACCCTGCTGGACGGTTTTGCCGCTTTCCTCGGTATCGTCGAGTCGCCCAGTCGTGCCCAGCTCGCAGGCTTCGCGAGTCGCACGCTGGCGGGCAATCCGCACATCTACATGCTCGAGGTGGTGCAGAAGGTTCCCGCAAGCGCACGTGCCGAATTCGAACGGACGCTCGCGGCGCAGGCCGGCGCGGGTCGCCGCATCAGCCGTTTCGACTACCAGGCGGGGCGCAGCTGGGCACCGGTTGCCGACAAGGCCGTGTATTACCCGATTTCCTTCATCTGGCCGGAAACGCCCGAATCGCGCCCGGTTCTCGGTCTGGACCTGGATGCCGTGCCGCATCTGCGCGATACGATGCGCCGGGCGGATCTCAGCGGTGCCGCCGTGGCGTCGCAGCCGTTTGCGCTGATCGAAGGGCCGCTGGCCTACGTAATGTTGAAGCAGGCCGACCGCAGCCCGCCCGAAAAAGGGAAACGGGACGTAGCGCCACGGCCGGAGCGCTATGCCTTGCTGGTCGTCAAGGGCGAATCGCTGCAGCCCGCGAGCATTGATCCGTATAGCTCGCATACCCTGCGGGCGCTCGGCGACCGTGGCCCGATCGATCCGCCACTGGTCGATGTGCCGGCGCAGTTTGCGGCAAGCGCGCTGGAGCGGCGGCTGCTGCCCCGGGTCCGGGTCACTACGATGGATTTCGGCACCTCGCAACCGGTCCGCCTGAGCATGAGCCGGCAGTTGCGCTTCGCCGACATCAGCGCCCAATCGCTCGGTCTCGCGATACTCCTGTCCGCCTTGTCGCTGCTGGCACTGGTCCTGTTCGTGCGCAGACACCGCGCGGCGGCGCTTCGCGAACACGAGGCTCACCGGCGCGCGCGCCATCATGCCCTGCATGACGCGCTGACGGGGCTGGCGAACCGGCGCTTGCTGCTCGATCGCGTTGAACTGGCGCTGGCGCACTGGCGGCGGACAGGCGAGGGGTTTGCGCTGTTCTTTGTCGATCTGGACAAGTTCAAGGAGGTCAACGACCAACATGGGCATGATGCCGGCGATGCCGTGCTGCGGGCCGTGGCGCAACGCATGCGCAACAGCGTCCGCGAAACCGACACGGTCGCGCGTATCGCGGGCGACGAATTTGTCGTGCTGATTCCCGGCATTACCGAGCGCGTGACGCTGCAGACCATTGCGGACAAGGTTCTCGCGGTGCTGGCGCAACCGGTCGAGGTCCGCACGGGGCTCACGATCGTCATTACCGGCAGCCTCGGGATCAGTCTGTGCCCGGACGACGGTTGCGAGCCGGACGCGCTGCTCAAGTGCGCCGACGCGGCCATGTACGACTCCAAGCGCGGCGAATCCGGCGCGCCGGGTCCCACCGCTGCGCCGCGCCTGCGCCTGATCCGCAAGGCGGACCGGATGGCCGCAATCCAGCGGAAATTCGCCCGCCACTGATACTTAGTTCCTGTCGCGCTCACTCCTCAGGCTGCAAACTGTCGATATGTTCGTCCCCCAAGCCCCTTCGTCGTTGCGAGTCCGTCTGGCGAGTCTCGTGATTCGTGTCGGTGTCCCCCTGCTGGGGGTGACCTTGCTTATCCTGGGGCTGCTGGGGCTGGTGTCCTTTGCGGTGCTGCCGGCTTTCGAGGCGCTGCGCAGTCGCGACTGGCAGCCGGTGCCGGCGGTGCTGGAAACCGTAGCCGTGCAGCCGCCGCCTTCGCGCCTGCATCCGCCGCTCGATGCGGTCGCGGTCCGCTATCGCTACACGATCGGGGGCATCGACTATGCTTATGATTGTTTCGACCCGCATGCCGGTCTGTATCTGCACAAGGCGAGTTCGGAAGTGCTGGCGGAATTGCGCGCATCGCGCGAGATCGTGGTGTGGGTGAACCCCGCCAATCCGGCCGAGGCCATGGCGCGCCGCGACCTGCGCTGGCCCGTGCTGCTGTTTTCGCTGCCGGCCCTGCTGATGTCGCTGATCGGCGGCCTGCTGGTATTTGCCGGGATGCTGGCGTGGAACAACGTCGATCTCAAGCTGGCCCGGCGGCCCAGCGGCGGTCATTGAAACGCGGCGTTCCTTACAGCAGACGGGCGACGAAGCACGGTGCGTCGGTTCGGGTGCCGGCGGGCAGCGGCAGCCGGACGCGGCGGCCGGCGCCGGGAATGCGGGCGAGGGGCTGGCGCTCGGCGTCTTCGAGGTGTTCCAGCACGGCGATGATGTTGCCGTGGGGCTGGATGAACTCGAGGCGGTCGCCGAGGCCGAAGCCGTTCTTGACCTCGACATCGGCGAGGCCGCTGCTGGCGTCAATGCCGAGCACTTCGCCGACCAGCAGGCTGCGGCCGGACTCGGAGTGGCCACGCAGGTAGTTCTGGTGGTCCGGCGTGTGGTGGCGCTGGTAGAAGCCGTCGGTGTAGCCGCGGTTGGCGAGACCTTCGAGTTCGCCGAGCAGGCGCGTGTCGAAGGGGCGCCCGGCGAGCGCGTCGTCGATGGCGCGGCGGTAGCCCTGGGTGGCGCGCGCGACGTAGTAGGGGCTCTTGGTGCGGCCTTCGATCTTCAGCGAATCGACGCCGATGGCGACGAGGCGTTCGATGTGCTCGACGGCGCGCAGGTCCTTCGAATTGAGGATGTAGGTGCCATGCTCGTCCTCCTCGATGGGCATCAGCTGACCGGGGCGGGTGCCTTCCTCGAGCAGGAACACGCGCTCGCCGGCGGCGTGGCGCGGGCCGCCGCCGAGTGCGATGCCGGGTGCGACATCGGCTGTGGTGTCGCCCGTCGCAGCCGTGGTGCCGCAGCGGTGCAGGTCGCCCGAGCCGTCCTCCTGCGCTTCGTGCGCCTTGTAGTCCCAGCGGCAGGAGTTGGTGCACGTGCCCTGGTTCGGGTCGCGGTGGTTGAAGTAGCCCGACAGCAGGCAGCGGCCGGAGTAGGCGACGCACAGCGCGCCGTGCACGAACACTTCGAGTTCCATGTCCGGGCAGGTCTGGCGGATGTCCTCGATCTCGTCGAGCGAGAGCTCGCGCGACAGGATCACGCGCTTGATGCCGACCGAAGCCCAGAACCGCACGGCGGCATAGTTGGTGGTGTTGGCCTGTACCGACAGGTGGACGTCAACCTCCGGCCAGCGCTCGCGCACCATCATGATCAGGCCGGGGTCGGCCATGATGAGGGCGTCGGGCTTGAGCGCGATGACCGGTTCCATGTCGGCGAGAAAGCTGCGCACCTTGGTGTTGTGCGGCAGGATGTTGCTGACGAGGTAGAAGGCCTTGCCGCCGGCGCGCGCCTCGGCGATACCCTCGGCGAGCGCCTCGAGCTTGCCAAAGCTGTTGTTGCGCACCCGCAGCGAATAGCGGGGCTGGCCGGCATAGACGGCGTCGGCGCCATAGGCGAAGGCGGTGCGCATCATCTGCAGCGAGCCGGCGGGGGCAAGGAGTTCGGGGGCGCGGGGTAAGGTGGGCATGGTCGGCGGAAGCGGGGACGAGGCGTGCAAGGGTAACCGGAAACGACTTCGGCGCCCGAAGGCGCCGAAAGTTCAGTGCGTGATCGTCACCGGGCGGTGGCGTTGCCGCCTCCGCCGGACGACCGGGCTTGTCAGGCCGACTTCTTGGACGCGGTCTTGGTTGCAACGGGAGCGCTGACGGCATCGACCGCTGCCTTGGCCGTCGCAGCGACGTTGGACTCGGTGATCTGCACAACCTTGCGGGTGGCCTTGTTCACGCTGTCGTAGGCCGAGTTGGCGGCGGCGATTGCCGACTGCACCGCGGCGACGGCGACTTCGGAGCCGGCGGGAGCGGACTTCGCAGCCTTTTCGAGGGCCGCGCCGACTGCCTTGGCGGCTTCGGCGAACTGGGTCTCGATCGGCTTCACGGCTTCTTCGACGCTCTGGGCGAGGATCTCGTAGCTGCTGCTGAAGTAGGCCAGCGCCTTTTCGGCGGCGGGGCGGGCCAGCGAGGCCTGCAGCGCGAAGAATTCGTCGGGGGTCTTGACGGCGAGCAGGGCACGCACGGCAGCGCTGCCGTCTTCGAGCGCGGCACGCGTGGTGTTGAGATTCAGCGCGATCAGACGCTCGGTCGATTCGAAGCTGTTGCGGGTAGCGGTTTCGACGGTGGCAAGGAGGGTCTTGCTGGTGGCGGCGAAGCTGTCGGTGTTGGCGATCATTTTGTATTCTCCTGAGGGGGCGGCGGGGGCTCGGTCTGCAGACCCGCTGTTTTCAGCGGGCTTTTGCTGCACTGCACAATTGAGATTCTAGACTGTTATTTGTCGCAGTCAAGTTAATTTTGTTGCAGTGCACCAATCGGCGATGTGATGGCCGCCACGACCGGTGGAATTCGGCGTGCGGGACGGTGGCATTCAGGTCTGGCGGGTGGCGTCGGGCGTGTCCGGGGAATGGACGAAGGCTCCGCTACGGAGGAAGGCTGCGACCTGATCGGTACAGTGCCGCGAGAACAGCATTTCCGTGTGGTTGACCGTTAGCGTGATCGTGTCGCGGGCTTGTGCAACGCGGGTTTCGTCGACCATCACGACGCCGTCGTTGGGCTTGGGCAGGCGCACCAGCGTGCCGGCAAGGCCGAGACCGCGGCAGCCCGCGAGGACGCCGATGTCGATCCCGTCGAGGCCCTGAGGCGGCGGCGTGGCGAGCCAGTCGCGCATCGAGCGGCCGACGATCGCGGAAAACCCGGGTACGCGCATCAGCGTGGCCGCGCTACGCGAGCCGCCGTAGGGCGGCCCCATCAGCACGACGCGGCGCACGCGCGGGTCGGGGTGGCGGGCCAAGGTGCTGAGTACGAGCAGCCCGCCGAGGCTGTGCCCGACGAGGTGGATGGTGTCGGCTTCGAGGCTGGCGAGGAAGCGCGCGAGTCCCTGCGCGTTAGCGGCGAGGCCGTGCCGCACCGACGGGTAGGACCAGGTCTGCGTGGCGAAGCCGTAGCGCCCGAGCCGGCGCCGCATCAGGCCGAACACCAGCCCGTGCATCCACAGGCCGTGCACCAGCACCACCGTTTCGCCGCGTGTGTTCATGCGTGATGACTATACCGGAATCGCGCAGGCGGCACGAACGCCGCGGACGGCTTGTCCAAGGAGCAGGGGCCGGGGTGTGGGTGCCCGGCCGTCAGTGGGACAAGCCGATGAGCGATGAAAAGGACAACATCACTGTCTATTACGACGGCGCCTGCCCGCGCTGCGTGCGCGATCGCGCGCGCTACGAACGCCTGGCGGGAAAGGCCGGCGTGGCGGCGACGAACTGGGTGGATATCACGGGACGCGACGCCGAACTGTGCGAACTCGGCGTCGATCCGCAGGCGGCACTGCGCGAGTTGCATGTCAGCGACGCCGCCGGCAGTCTCCATCGTGAGCTGGATGCCTACATTCTGCTGATGTCGCGCGTGCCGCTGCTGCGCCCGCTGGCGTGGCTGATCGGTTTGCCGGGGGTGCGGCCGCTGGTGTCCTGGTGTTACCGCGGCGGGGTCAGGCGACGCCTGCGGGCGACGCACCGGCTGTAGCGCGTCGTCGACGTGGCGCCCCGCGCGCGGCGGCCAGGGCGAGGCCGCGGGCGCGCGTGCTCAGGGCGGCGTATCGCCGCCGAAGCCGATCGGCGAGGGGGCGAGACTGAGGATGCGCTGATAGAGGGCTTCCGCTTCGTCCTTGGGCTTGATGCCGAACAGCGGGTTGTCGTTCTCGCGGAATGCGGCGGCGATTTCGGCCCATTCGGCGGCGGTCAGCACGCGCTCGGCGATCGGCATGAAGACGTCCTCTTCGGTGCGCAGGTGCTCCCATTCGAGTTCGGCATAGCGGTCGGCGGTGTCGAAGAATTCCTCGCCGGCATGGGCGTCGCCGCCCTGGAAGGCGATCAGCTGCTTCTTCAGGTTCTCGACCATCGGGTAGCCGAGGGCATGTTCGCGCTCGAGCCGGCCGATCAGGCCGTCGGCTTCGCGGGTGCGGCGCTTGACCGCGGCGAACAGGTACTTGTCTTCCTTGGGGTGATGCCAGCGGTCGGGGTAGGACACGATGTAGTCGAGGATCGCGCGCAGCAGGGCGAAGTTGGGCGCGCCGCCCTTGCGCATGTCCTTGACCAGATAGCGCAGCGAATACAGCACGGCGCTGATCGCGAGGTGCTCGTCGCGGATGATCTGGATGGCTTCCGGTTTCAAGTTCGGTCTCCCGTGGTGCGTGTCGTGTCGTGTCGTGTCGTGTGGTGGTCGTGGCAGCGTATCAGACGCGCTCGATGGCGAGCGCGATGCCCTGGCCGACGCCGATGCACATCGTCGCGAGGCCGTAGCGCCCGCCGGTCACTTCGAGCTGGTTCAGCGCGGTGGTGACCAGGCGCGCGCCCGAGGCGCCGAGCGGGTGGCCGATGGCGATGGCGCCGCCGTTGGGGTTCACCTGCGCGCCGTCGTCGGGCAGGCCGAGCTGGCGCAGTACCGCGAGGCCTTGCGCGGCGAAGGCTTCGTTGAGTTCGATGGTATCGAAGTCGCCGACCTGCATGCCGAGGCGCGCAAGCAGCTTGAGCGTGGCCGGTGCCGGGCCGATGCCCATGATACGCGGCGCCACGCCGGCAGCGGCACTGCCGAGGATGCGCGCGCGCGGCGTGAGGCCGTAGCGGCGCACCGCGTCTTCGGACGCGAGCAACAGCGCGCAGGCGCCGTCGTTGACGCCGGAGGCGTTGCCGGCGGTGACGCTGCCGTCGGGGCGCACGACGCCCTTGAGCTTCGCCAGCATCTCCAGCGTGGTGTCGGGACGCGGGTGTTCGTCGGCGCTGAAGACCAGCGCTTCGCCTTTCTTGCGCGGCACTTCCACCGGCACGATCTCGCGCGCGAAGAAGCCGCGCTCGGCGGCCGCCGCCCAGCGCTGCTGGCTGCGCAACGCGAAGGCGTCCTGGTCGGCGCGCGACACGCCGAAATCAGCGGCGACGTTCTCGGCGGTTTCGGGCATCGAGTCGATGCCGTATTGCGCCTTCATCAGCGGATTGACGAAGCGCCAGCCGATGGTGGTGTCCTCGATCTTCGCGCTGCGCGAGAAGGCGCTGTCGGCCTTGGCGAGCACGAAGGGGGCGCGGCTCATCGACTCGACGCCGCCGGCGATCATCAGCTCGGCCTCGCCTGTGGCAATCGCGCGCGCGGCGCTGCCCAGCGCGTCGAGGCTCGATCCGCACAGGCGGTTCACGGTGCTGCCGGGCACTTCGACCGGCAGGCCGGCGAGGAGCGCGGCCATGCGGGCGACGTTGCGGTTGTCTTCGCCGGCCTGGTTGGCGCAGCCGTAGATGACGTCATCTACGGCCTGCCAGTCGACGGCGGCGTTGCGCGCGATCAGGGCCTTGATCGGCAGCGCGGCGAGGTCGTCGGTGCGGAGGCCGGACAGCGTGCCGCCGTAGCGGCCGAAGGGGGTGCGGATCGCGTCGCAGATATAGACGGGCTTGTTCATGCGCTGGTGTTCCCTGTGGTCGACGCGGGCGCGCCGGGACGGACCCGGGGCGCGCCGGCGCGTTGGGTTGCGGCCGGGACGATGCGCCCCGGCGGCGTGGGTCTTAGTAGGTCTCGACGTGGAAGCGAGCCTTCGAAAGCAACTGCGGGCGCAGCTGGTCCCAGTCGGCACCGTTCGCGCGGCAGATGTCGCGGAAGGCTTCCAGGACGCCGGCTTCCATGCCCTTGAGGCCGCAGATGTAGATGTAGCAGTTGTCGTCGTTGAGCATCGCGAACACCTTGTCGGCGCGCTCGCGGATCGAGTCCTGCACGTATTTCTTCGGTTCGCCGGGCACCCGCGAGAACGCGAAGTTGATCTCGATGAAGTCCTTCGGCAGCTTCTGCAGCGGGCCGAAGTAGGGCAGCTCGGCGGGCGCGCGGGCGCCGAAGAACAGCAGCAGTTCGCCGCCTTCGTTGTGGTTCATGCGGCGGCGGCGGCGCTCGGTCATCGCGCGCATCGGCGCGGAGCCGGTGCCGGTGCAGATCATCATGATCGACGAGCCGGGGTGGTTCGGCATCAGGTAGGTGGCGCCGTAGGGGCCGGTGACCTGCACCTTGTCGCCTTTCTTGAGGTCGCACACGTAGTTCGACGCGACGCCGCGCGCGGGCTTGCCTTCATGGTCCTCGGTGACGCGCTTCACCGTCAGCGAGAGGTTATTGTAGTGCGGGCGCTCGCCGTCGCGCGGGCTGGCGACCGAGTACATGCGCAGCAGGTGCGGCTTGCCGCGCTCGTCGGTGCCCGGCGGGATGATGCCGATCGACTGGCCTTCGAGCACCGGGAAGGGGGTCGTGCCGAAATCCAGCACGATGTGGTGGATGTCGCTGGAGGCGTCGTCGGCGGTGAGGCGGTAGTTGCCGGTCACCGTCGCCGTCACCGGGCTGGCGGGCGAGTAGATATTCACGTAGGGGTGCGACGCGGACCATGGGGCCAGCGCCGGGCCGCCCTGGCCGGCGGTCGCGACTTCGGTAATCTGCTGCACTACGGCGGGGAGTTCCGCCGCGCCCATGACGGTCGCTTCGAGCTGGTCGAGCGCGGTGGTGTCGGGCAGCAGATCCCAGGAAAACTGTTCGGTCAGCGTGAAGGGCTTGGCCTGTTCGACGTTGCGCCATGAATCGATCGCGCCGGTGGGACAGGGCGAGATGCAGGCCAGGCAGCCGTTGCAGGTGTCGAAGTTCACGACGTAGTTGCGGGTGTCGTGGGTGATCGCATCGACGGGGCAGATCTCTTCGCAGGTGTTGCAGCGAATGCAGATTTCCGGGTCGATCAGGTGTTGCCTGGCAATGCTGGCGTGCTCTGCGGGCGCGTTCATGGCTGTCTCTCTCCACTGGGCGGGGAACGGGCTGGTGCCCGTCCCCGTTCTTCTCGATAGCTTAGTTGAAGCGGACGTAGTCGAAATCAACGGGCTGGTTGTTGATGCCGCGACCCGGGGCAGCGATCCAGTTCGCAAACTTGCCGCGCTCGACGCACTGACCCATCAGCGAATGCACGTACAGGCGGTCGCTCTCGGTCGGCAGCCAGCTGTTGTGCTGGTGCGTCCATTCGGCTTCCGACAGCAGGCGGCCGTCCGGGCTGATATGCGAACCGGCGAACATGCCGATGCGACGGTGGAAGCCCTTGTGCGGCAGCGTGAAGCGGAAGTCGAAGCCGAACTTGGCCGGGATGCGGTTCCAGCGGTCGACGCCGGCCTGCACATCGGTGATCCAGTCGTCGCGCAGACGCTCGTTGAGCGCCGACAGCGCCGGCACGTGGCGGGTCAGGATCTTGTCGCCGGCGACATCCATGACCTCGTATTCCGAGTTCTGCAGCGTGTGGTCGTCGGCGATCTTCTCTTCCTCGAAGCGGCCCTTGAGGCCGTTCGTGTAGTAGGTCGCGGCGTTCGACGAGATTTCGGCGCCGTACAGGTCGCTGGTGACGCTGTAGTGGAAGTTGAGGTACTTCTGCAGCGTCGGCAGGTCGATAACGCCGGCGGCGCGCAGCTTGGCGGGGTCGTCGGTCTTGAGTTGCTGCATCACTTCGCAGGTGCGCTGGATGATGCGGGCGACACCGGATTCGCCGACGAAGAGGTGGTGCGCTTCCTCGGTCAGCATGAACTTGCAGGTGCGCGCCAGCGGATCGAAGGCCGATTCGGCGAGCGAGGCGAGCTGGAACTTGCCGTCACGGTCGGTGATGAAGGTGAACATGAAGAAGGACAGCCAGTCCGGCGTCTTCTCGTTGAAGGCGGTGAGGATGCGGGGGTTGTCCGCGTCGCCCGAACGGCGCTCGAGCAGCGCTTCGCCTTCCTCGCGGCCGTCGCGGCCGAAGTGCGCGTGCAGCAGATAGACCATCGCCCACAGGTGGCGGCCTTCCTCGACGTTCACCTGGAAGAGGTTCCTCAGGTCGTACAGCGAGGGTGCGGTCAGGCCGAGGTGGCGCTGCTGCTCGACCGATGCCGGCTCGGTGTCGCCCTGGGTGACGATGATGCGGCGCAGGGTCGAGCGGTACTCGCCCGGCACTTCCTGCCACACGTCCTGGCCCTTGTGCTCGCCGAAGGTGATCTTCTTCTGGCCTTCCTGCGGTGCGAGGAAGATGCCCCAGCGGTAGTCGTGCATCTTGACGTGGCCGAAGTCGGCCCAGCCCTTGGGATCGACGCTGACGGCGGTGCGCAGGTAGACCTCGTAGTCGGTCGAGTTCTCCGGGCCCATGTCGTCCCACCAGTTCAGGAAGGACGGCTGCCACTGTTCGAGGGCGCGCTGCAGGGTCTTGTTTTCCGAGAGATTGACGTTGTTCGGGATGCGTTCGCTGTAGTTGATCATGTCTGTACTCCTCCAGATTTATCGTATGAGCCGGTCGCCGTGCGTGGCTTACCGGGTCTTGCTTCGCTGCTTTCGACTCCACGCCGCGCCAAGGCGCCGGCGGCAACGGCTGCGGGACGGCTTGCCGCGCGGCGGGAGCGGGATTAAATGAGCGATTCCTGTGCGGGTGTTACACGCGTTCCCAGTTGAACTGCGCCTTCTTGCCCGAACCGAAGAGCTTCAGCGCGCCGTTCTCGCCGACCGCGTTGGGGCGGTTGAAGATCCAGTTCTGCCAGGCCGAGAGCCGCCCGAAGATGCGCGTGTTCATCGTCTCCACGGGGCCGAAGCGCAGGTTGGCTTCGAGGCCGGTGAGTGCGTCGGGCGACAGCGCGGCGCGTTCCTCGATCGCGATGCGGATCTCGTCGGCCCAGTCGAGGTCGTCGGGAATCGCGGTGACGAGGCCCAGTTCCAGCGCTTCGGCGGCGGACAGCACGCTGCCTTCCTTCGCCTTGACTGCGCCGATCGGGCCTTCTTCCTGGTAGAAGCGCGCGGCGATGCGCGACAGGCCGTTCACCATCGGCAGCGGGCCGAAGTTCATCGCCGACAGGCCGATGCGGTTGGCGGCATCCGCGTCGTCGCGCATGTAAGTGCGGTCGGCGGCCAGGGCGATTTCCAGCAGCGTGCCGGCGAAGCACGAGCCCGGCTCGATCAGCGCGTACAGGCTGCGCGACGAGACGTCGATGCGGGCGAGGGTACGGCGCAGCATGCCGAGCGTTTCACGCACGAACCAGTTGTCCTGGTTGGCGACGATGGTCGCGTCCATGTCGATCACGGTCTGGGCGTCACCCGTCGTGCGCAGCTGCCACAGGCCGACGTCGAGGTGGTTGGTGCGCAGGTTGAGGATCGCGTCGTCGAGTTCGCGCGCCATCTGCAGCGGCCACCACTTCACGCCCTGGGCTTCGATCTCGGCGGCGGTTTTCGCGGTGACGGCCGACGGGGCGCGCACGGTCAGTGTGACGGTGCGGGCGGCGGCGTCGATCGCGGCATCGACGAATTCATAGTGGTAGCCCTTGTCGTCGACCGTGCGCTCGATACGGGTGAGCTGCACGCCCTTGGCGCCCGCCGGGCGGTCGGAGGTCTTCGCGAGTGCCTTCGCGCGGTTGGCGATATGCTCGGCGAACTGCTGCTGCTTGACCACGTCGTCGACCAGGCGCCAGTCCTTGGCACGGTTGCCGCGCACGCCTTCGGAGATGGTGCAGAAGATGTCGGCGTGGTCGCGGCGCACGCGGCGCTTGTCGGTGACGCGTGTCAGGCCGCCGGTGCCGGGCAGCACGCCCAGCAGCGGCACTTCGGGCAGCGACACCGAGGAGTTGCGGTCATCCACCAGCACGATCTCGTCGCAGGCGAGCGCCAGCTCGTAGCCGCCGCCGGCGGTGGTGCCGTTGCACGCAGCGAGGAACTTGAGGCCCGAGTACTGGCTGGAATCCTCGATGCCGTTGCGCGTCTCGTTGGTGAATTTGCAGAAATTCACCTTCCAGGCATGGGTCGACAGGCCCAGCATGTAGATGTTGGCGCCGGAACAGAAGATCTTCGGCTTGCTCGAGGTGACGACGACGGTGCGCACTTCGGGGTGCTCGAAGCGCACGCGCTGCAAGGCGTCGTGCAGCTCGATATCGACGCCGAGGTCGTACGAGTTGAGCTTCAGCTTGTAGCCCGGGCGGATGCCGGCGTCTTCGTCGATATTGAGCGTCAGCGTGGCGATCTCGCCTTCGGTCGCGAGCGACCAGTGACGGTACTTCGACGGGTCGGTGCGGTAATCCACCGGTTGCACGGCTGCCTGCTTGTTCGCGACTGCTTCCATTGTCTGTCTCCTCTCTCTCTGTATGGGGCTCAGCTCAAGACGAGCTGGCGTAACTTCATGAAACTCTGGTCCACCGTGTCGCCCGAGGTGTCGAGCACGGTGTCCGCCTTGGCGTAGAGGGGCAGGCGCGCCTCGAGGATGCGCTTGAGATCCTCCATCGCCTCGTCGTTGCCTGCCATCGGCCGCATGTCGCCCTGGGCCATCACGCGGGCCATGTGTTCTTCCGGCTGCGCCTTGACCCACACCGTGAGGCAGTTGGACAGCAGCATTTCGAAGGTTTCCGGTTGCGCCACCACGCCGCCGCCGACCGAGATCACGGCCCGCGGGTGCTCGCGCATCACGCGTTCCAAGGTGCGCTTCTCGATGCGGCGGTAACCCGACTGGCCGTACAGCGAGAAGATTTCGCGCGCCGGGATGCCGGTTTCCTTTTCGATCTCGCGATCCAGTTCGATGAAGGGCATGCCTTCCTCTTGGGCGAGGCGCTTGCCGAGCGTCGACTTGCCGGCGCCGCGCAAACCGATCAGCGCGACGCGCTTGCGCCGCACGGCTTCCTCATGGCCGAAGTCGCGCATCAGGCGAAACACCACTTCTTCCAGGCGGTGCTGCGGCAGGCGCTCGAGAAAGCGCCGGATCAGGCGCTTCTCGACGGTGTCCTCGGTTTCCGGTGCCAGCAATTCGATCAGCGAGACGTTCAGGGCGCGGGCGATGTTGTGCAGCAGCACGATCGACACGTTGCCGTCGCCGGCTTCGAGGTGGGCGAGGTGGCGTTCGGAGACGCCGGCCTCGCGGGCCACCAGCTTGCGCGTCATGCCGCGGCGGTCGCGGATCTCACGCACCCGTCTGCCGAGCGTCGGCAGGATATTGCCGTCAGTCGCGACGACGGCGTCGTCGGCGGCCGGACGGGCATCTTGCTGGAGCGATTCGGTTTCGGAGCTGAGGCTCATTTGGGTTCCTTTCGTGCAGCGGGCTGCATCGGTGAGTTGAACAATAGTGCAGCGATTTCGATACGTCAACACTTAAAGTGCAGTTTTTACATTGTGCAGTGCACTAGAGTTCATAAATAGTTCATGTTATTCGGGGCTGTATGGGTTTCTAATGGCGCAAACTGCAGCTTGATGCGCGGCAAATCAAAAAAAGTGGAAGTAAAGTGCTTGACGAAGGATTTTGCGCGTGTATTCTATATCCACAGGGTTGCGCTGCAGGCGCGACTGCCGAATCGCAGCATCGGGCGCAGACCACGATGCAGGAACACAGAGGAGACAAGGTGAAACTGGCCAATCATGTATACGGACAATGGGTCGAAGGCGCCGGCGAAGGCATTGCGCTGACGGACCCGGTCACCGGCGAGGTGCTGGTCAGCGTGTCGTCCGAGGGCGTCGATGTGGCACGTGCGCTGGAGTTCGCCCGGCGCACCGGCGGCCCCGCGCTGCGCGCCAGTACATATGAAGCGCGGGCGGCGATGCTCGGCGCGATCGCCGAAGTGTTGACTGCCAAACGTGCAGAATATTTCGACATCGCGCTGCGCAACTCCGGCTCGACCGAAGCCGATGCGGCGTTCGACATCGATGGCGCGATCTTCACGCTGAAAAGCTATGTGCGCGCCGGCAAGTCGCTCGGCGGCGCGCGCCATCTGAAGGAAGGGGCGCGCGTCGCGCTGGCCAAGACCGACGTCTTCCAGGGCCAGCACTTCCTGATGCCGCTGACCGGTGTCGCGGTGTTCATCAACGCGTTCAACTTCCCGGCCTGGGGCCTGTGGGAGAAGGCTGCCCCGGCGCTGCTCGCCGGCGTGCCGGTGTTCATCAAGCCGGCGACGCCGACTGCGTGGCTCACCCAGCGCATGGTCGAGGACGTCGTCAAGGCGGGCATCCTGCCGCAAGGCGCGCTGTCGATCGTGTGCGGCTCGGCGCGCGATCTGCTCGATCACGTTGGCGAGTGCGACGTCGTGTCCTTTACCGGTTCGGCCGACACCGCGGCGCGCATGCGCACGCACCCGCAAGTCGTCGCCAACTCGGTACGCATCAATATCGAGGCCGACAGCGTCAATTCCGCGATCCTGGGGCCCGACGCGCAGCCCGGCAGCGCGGAGTTCGATCTCGCGGTGAAGGAGATCGTGCGCGAGATGACGATCAAGGCGGGGCAGAAATGCACCGCGATCCGCCGCATCCTGGCGCCGTCCGGCGTGTCGCGGGCGCTCGCCGACGCGGTCGCAGGCAAGCTCGCCGGCTGCAAGGTCGGCAACCCGCGCAGCGAAGGCGTGCGTGTCGGCCCGCTGGTCAGCCGTGCGCAGCAGGCCGCGGCCTTCGAAGGTCTGGCGAAACTACGCGAGGAATGCGAGACGGTGTTCGGCGGCGATCCGGACTTCGAGCCGGTCGATGCCTGTGCGTCCATGTCCGCCTTCGTGCAGCCGACGCTGCTGTATTGCGACAAGGGTCTCGCCGCGCGTCATGTGCATGACGTCGAGGTGTTCGGCCCGGTTGCGACGATTGTCCAGTATGCCGACACCGCCGACGCGATCGCCATCGCGCGGCGCGGGCGCGGCTCGCTGGTGGCGTCGGTGTATTCCGGCGACACGGCCTTCCTCGGCGAACTCGTCCCGGCGATCGCGGATCTGCACGGCCGCGTGATGGTCGTCGATGCCGCGGTCGGGGCAAACCACACCGGGCACGGCAACGTGATGCCCACCTGCCTGCACGGCGGCCCCGGGCGCGCCGGTGGCGGCGAGGAACTGGGCGGTCTGCGTGCACTGGCGATGTACCACCGCCGCTGCGTGGTGCAGGGCGGCCCGGCGCTGCTCGAAGCGCTGTCGCGCGACGCGGCCGATGCCGCGCTGCTCGGCAACTGAACTATAAAAAAAGCACTCCCGACTCCGACAGAGAGACAGACCATGACGCCAGAAAAATTCCAGGCGCTGATCGCCGAGGTTACCGGCGCAATCGCCGGCCGGCCGCTCGACGGCCAGCTCGCCTCCTTCCTCAATGAGCGTTTCCCCGCCGACGGCCCCGAGTTCCAGGCCATCGCCGCGGCCTGTCGCGACGCGGTCGCGGCCGGCTGGATGTGCGACCGCGAGCACGGCGGCATCAAGTTCGGTCGCGTCATCAAGCCCTGTGCCGAGATCCACGACTTCAGCGTCGACGTCGTCGAGATGGCCGACCTCGTCGGCCCACAGCATGCGCACCCGAACGGCGAGATCGACATGATCATACCGCTCGCGGGCGACGCGAAATTCGACGGCCACGGCGCGGGCTGGTTCGTCTACGGACCGGGCAGCGTGCACCGCCCGACGGTCAGCGACGGCCGCGCCTACGTGCTGTATCTGCTGCCGCAGGGCGCGATCGAGTTCACGCGCCAGTAAAAAACATGTCCGTAGCAGCACGACGCCATGAATCGGCACGGCGCAGCCCCCGTCGGGAGGCATTTCGTGCCGAGGCGTCCGCCGCGCGCCAACGAGGCGCGGAATGCCTCCCGACGGGGGCGGGTTCCATCCCCGATTTTCTTGAAACGTAACAGCACCCCGTAATCGAACAGCGCCGGCACAAGACCGGCAACGAATGCCCCCGGCACCGACCGGACCAACGGAGGAATACGCAATGACCACGCTGAGCGCAGCGGACCACAGCACCAGTCCGCCCCAGATCACCCTGCCGCGCCAATACAACGCGGCCGACGACCTCATCGGTCGCAACCTTGCCGCCGGCCGCGGCGCGAAGATCGCCTACATCGACGACAACGGCCGCTACAGCTACGACGAGCTCGCCGCGCGCGCGAACCGCTTCGCCAACGCCCTCGGCACCCTCGGCATCCTGCGCGAACAGCGCATCCTGATGTGCGTGCATGACTGCATCGACTTTCCCGCCGTGTTCCTCGGCGCGATCAAGGCCGGCGTCGTGCCGATCGCGGTCAACACCCTGCTGACCCCGTCCGACTACGAATACATGCTCACCGACAGCCGTGCGCGCATCGCCGTCGTGTCGGCGCCGCTGTACGACACCTTCGCCGCGCTGCTCGGCAAGGTGGAGACGCTCGAACGCGTCATCGTCGCCGGCGGCGCCGGTGACAACGCGCTGGCGGGCCTCATGGCAGCCGCCTCCGACCGCTTCGAAGCCGTGCCGACCACCTGCGACGACCCCTGTTTCTGGCTCTACTCCTCGGGCTCGACCGGCGCGCCGAAGGGCACCGTGCACATCCATTCGAGCCTGATCCACACCGCCGAACTGTACGCCAGGCCGATTCTCGGCATTCGCGAGGACGACATCGTGTATTCGGCGGCGAAGCTCTTCTTCGCCTACGGCCTCGGCAACGGCCTGACCTTCCCGCTCGCGGCGGGCGCCACTGCGGTGCTGATGGCCGAACGGCCGACGCCCGCCGCGGCCTTCAAGCGCCTGCGCGAACACAAGCCGACGATCTTCTACGGCGTGCCGACGCTGTACGCGTCGATGCTCGCCGATGCCGACTGCCCGAAGCGCGACGAGCTGGCGATCCGCATGTGCACCTCGGCCGGCGAAGCGCTGCCCGAGGACATCGGCCGGCGCTGGACCGAGCACTTCGGCGTCGAGATTCTCGACGGCATCGGCTCCACCGAAATGCTGCACATCTTCCTGTCGAACCGCCCCGGCGACGTGCACTACGGCACCACCGGCAAGCCGGTGCCGGGCTACCAGGTGCGCCTCGTCGATGACGAAGGCAATGTCGTCGAAGGTGCCGACGAGCCGGGCGAACTGCAGATCTCCGGCCCCACCAGCGCCGTCATGTACTGGAACAATCGCGAGAAGACCCGCGCGACCTTCCAGGGGCCGTGGACGCGCAGCGGCGACAAGTATTCGCGCAACGCCGACGGCTACTACGTCTATGCCGGGCGCAACGACGACATGCTCAAGGTCAGCGGCATCTACGTGTCGCCGATCGAAGTCGAATCCTGCCTGATCCAGCACCCGTCGATCCTCGAAGCGGCGGTGGTCGGCCACGAGGACGACGAGCGCCTGATCAAGCCCAAGGCTTTCATCGTGTTGAAGCCCGGCGTCCATCCGTCGGAACAACTGGCCGACGAGATCAAGGCGCACGTCAAGGCGCACCTCGCCCCCTACAAGTACCCGCGCTGGATGGAGTTCGTCGACGAGCTGCCGAAGACCGCGACCGGAAAAATCCAGCGTTTCAAGCTGCGTGCGCTGGGCGCGGGCCGCTGAATCGCCGTAATCTATCCACGGGGCATCGACCCCGACAATACAACTGGAGGAGACACCATGAAGCAGACGCAACCGCAAGTCCGCCGCATCGTCCGCAAGACCATCGCCTTGGCGCTCGCCGCCGTGATTCCGGCGCTCGGCGCCTTCGCCGCGCAGGCCGCCGACAAGGTCAAGGTCGGCCTCATGCTGCCCTACACCGGCACCTACGCGTCGCTCGGCAACGCGATCACCAATGGCTTCAAGCAGTATGTCACCGAGAATGGCGGCAAGCTTGGCGGGCACGAGATCGAGTACTTCGTCGTCGATGACGAGTCCGATCCGTCGAAGGCCACCGAAAACGCCAGCAAGCTGATCAAGCGCGACCAGGTCGATGTACTGGTCGGCACCGTGCATTCGGGCGTCGCGCTGGCGATGGCCAAGGTTGCGCGCGACAACAAGACGCTGCTGATCATCCCCAACGCCGGCGCCGACGAACTGACCGGCCCGCTGTGCGCGCCGAACGTGTTCCGCAGCTCCTTCTCGGCATGGCAACCGGCCTACGCGATGGGCAAGATCGTCGCCGATCGCGGCCACAAGAACGTCGTCACGGTGACCTGGAAGTACTCCTTCGGCGAGCAGTCGGTGGCGGGCTTCAAGGAAGCCTTCGAGAAGGCCGGCGGCAAGATTGCGAAGGAACTCTACCTGCCCTTCCCGAACGTCGAGTTCCAGCCCTTCCTGACCGAGATCGCGTCGCTCAAGCCGGACGCGGTGTTCGTGTTCTTCGCCGGCGGTGGCGCGGTCAAGTTCGTCAAGGACTACGACGCGGCCGGGCTGAAGAAGAGCATCCCGCTGTACGGCTCGGGCTTCCTCACCGACGGCACGATCGACGCGATGGGCGGCTCGGGCGAGGGGCTGATGACCACGCTGCACTACGCCGACAACCTGACCAACCCGAAGGACCAGGCCTTCCGCAAGGCCTACGCGCTGGCCTACAAGGCGCAGCCGGACGTATATGCGGTGCAGGGCTATGACGCGGCGCAGATGTTGAAGACCGGTCTCGAAGGCCTGAAGGGCGGCAAGTTCGACAAGGAGGTCGTAGCCAAGGCGATGGAAACGGCGAAGGTCGACAGTCCGCGCGGCGCCTTCACGCTGTCGAAGGCGCACAACCCGGTGCAGGACATCTACCTGCGCAAGGTCGAAGGTCGCGAGAACAAGCTCGTCGGCGTCGCGGAGAAGGCCCTCGCCGACCCCGCACGCGGCTGCCGCATGTAAGCCTCCGCAGTCCTTCCATCCGCTTCAATCCTTACGTATCCGGACGCCCGCAAGGGCGCCCGGAGGGGAAGACTCATGGATTTCGTATCCTTCCTGATCCAGGTGCTGAACTCGCTGCAGTACGGCCTGCTGCTGTTCCTGGTGGCCAGCGGCCTGACGCTGGTGTTCGGCATCATGGGCATCATCAATCTGGCGCACGGCAGTTTCTACATGATCGGCGCCTACCTCGCGTTCGCGCTCACCAGCATGACGGGCAACCTGATGCTGTCGATCGCGCTCGGCGTGCCGCTCGCATTCGCCTTCGGCGCGCTGCTCGAATGGCTACTGTTCTCGCATCTGTACAAGCGCGACCACCTCGAGCAGGTGCTGCTGACCTACGGCCTGATCCTGATCTTCGAGGAGTTGCGCAGTCTCGCGGTCGGCGACGACGTGCATGGCGTGGCGATTCCCGCGATCTTCTCGGCGTCGATCCCGCTGTCCGACAACCTCAGCTATCCGGTGTATCGCCTGGTGATCTCGGTCGTCTGTCTGGCGCTCGCCGGCGGGCTGTACTACCTGATCCAGCGCACCCGCCTGGGCATGATGATCCGCGCCGGCAGCCACGACCGCGACATGGTCAAGGCGCTCGGCATCGACATCAACGTGCTGTACCGCACCGTGTTCGCGCTCGGCGTCGCGCTCGCCGCGCTCGCCGGCATGCTCGCCGCGCCGATCTCCTCCGTCTATCCGGGCATGGGTTCGAGCGTGCTGATCATTTCCTTCGTCATCGTCGTCATCGGCGGCGTCGGCTCGGTATGGGGCGCGCTGGTCGCGGCGCTGCTGATCGGTTTTGCCGACACCTTCGGCAAGGTGCTGCTGCCGGATCTCGCCGGCCTGATGGTCTATCTGGTGATGGCCGTGGTGCTGCTGTGGCGCCCGGAAGGCATCTTCAGGAAGGGGTAAGAATCATGAATTCCCGTGTTTCGACAATCTTCAAGCTGGCGGTGCTCGCCGCGGTGCTGGCCTTCCCGGTTTTCGGTTCGGGCTTTTACACCGAGATGCTGGCGAAAGTCCTGATTCTTGCGATCTTCGCGATGAGCCTCGACCTGCTGGTCGGTTTCACCGGCCTGGTGAGCTTCGGCCACGCGGCCTACTTCGGCGTCGCCGCCTATGCGGTGGCGCTGGTGACGCCGAAGTACGACCCGGCGAGCCTGTGGCTGGCGCTGCCGGTATCGGTCGCCGCTGCCGCGCTCGTCGCCTTCGTGATCGGGCTCTTCGTGCTGCGCACCAAGGGCATCTATTTCATCATGGTGACGCTGGCGTTCGCGCAGATGGCCTATTACGTGTTCCACGACACGCCGCTCGGCGGCGGCTCGGACGGCATCTATCTGAACTTCAAGCCGGATGCGGCGATCGCCGGCTGGGCGCCGTTCGACCTCAACGAGCCGCTGCACCTGTACTACTTCGTCGCCGGCGCGATGCTGTTCGTGTATGGCCTGCTGAAGCTGGTGCTGCGCTCGCCCTTCGGCCGCGTGCTGGTCGGCATCCGCAGCAACGAGCACCGCATGCTGTCGCTGGGCTACGCGACCTTCCGCTACAAGCTCGCCGCCTTCACGCTCGCCGGCGCCCTGGCGGGGCTGGCCGGTTTCCTGTACGCGGTGCTGTTCGGCTTCGTCACGCCGGAATACCTGTCCTGGCACAAGTCCGGCGACGTGCTGCTGATGGTGATTCTCGGCGGCATGGGCAACCTTGCCGGTGCCATCGCCGGGGCGGTCGCGCTGGTCGGCCTGCAGGAACTCTTCACCGGCATGACCAAGCACTGGCAGCTGCTGATGGGCGTGACCATCGTCGCCGCGGTGCTGTTCATGCCCGGCGGCATGACGGCGACACCGGCCCGCATCATGGCGCGCATCAACGGGGGAAAGACCAATGAGTGAAGTTCTGCTCGCCGCCGAAGGCATGACGCGCCGTTTCGGCGGGCTGACGGCGAACCACAACGTCAATCTGAGCCTCGAGCGCGGCGTGCTGCACGCCCTGCTGGGGCCCAACGGTGCCGGCAAATCGACCTGCATCAACATGCTGTCGGGCGACCTGCCGCCCTCCGAAGGCACGATCCGCTTCAAGGGTGAGGACATCACCGGCCTCGGCTCGCACCAGCGTTCGAAGATCGGCATCGGCCGCAGCTACCAGCGCACCAACATTTTCCCGAAGTTCTCGGTGCTGGAAAACTGCCGCCTCGCCGCGCAATCGCGCAACCCGCGGCCGTGGCGGCTGTTCGCCGACGCACTGCGCCTCGCCGATACGGTCGAACGGGCACGGGCCGCGATTGCGGAAGCCGGCCTTGCCGGGCGCGAGGAACGCATCGCCGGCACCCTGTCGCACGGCGAGCAAAGGCAACTGGAGATCGCGATGGTGCTCGCCACCGACGCCCAGGTGCTGCTGCTCGACGAGCCGCTAGCCGGCATGGGTTCGGACGAATCCGCGCAGATGGTCACGCTGTTGAATCGCCTGAAGGCGACGCGCGCGATCTTGCTGGTCGAGCACGACATGGACGCGGTGTTCGCGGTCGCCGACCGCATCACCGTGATGGTCAACGGCCAGGTGCTGGAATCCGGCACGCCGCAGCAGATCCGCAACAGCCCGGACGTGCAGCAGGCCTATCTTGGACATGAGGCGGAGCATGAATGACATGTCGATGCTGAAAGTGAACGAAGTGGCACTTGCTGCCCCCGCCGCGGCCGCCGACACGCGCGAAATGCTGCTCGAAGCGATCGGCCTGCATACCTATTACGGCTCCAGCCACATCCTGCACGGCGTCAATTTCAATATCCGCAAGGGCGAGGCGCTGGGCCTGATGGGGCGCAACGGCATGGGCAAGACCACGCTGATCCGCACCATGCTTGGCTTCCTGACGCCCAAGGCGGGCGGCGTGCTGGTGCGTGGCCAGCGCATGACCGGCGGGCCGACGCACAAGATCGCGCGCCTGGGCATCGCCTACGTGCCCGAAGGGCGCGGCATCTTCCCCAACCTCACGGTGAAGGAGAACCTGATCATGGCGGCGCGCGCCGGCGTCGAGGGGCAGCGCGAGTGGACCTTCGAGCGCGTGATGGCGACTTTCCCGCGCCTGTCGGAACGGCTCACCAACGGCGGCGGCCAGCTCTCGGGCGGCGAGCAGCAGATGCTCACCATCGGCCGCGCGCTGATGACCAACCCGGACCTCTTGATCCTCGACGAGGCCACCGAAGGCCTGGCGCCGCTGATCGTGCGCGAGATCTGGCGCGTGATCCGCGAGATCCGCGACAGCGGCATCGCCACCGTGGTCGTCGACAAGAACCACGCAGCGGTGACCGCGGTGACCGACCGCTCGATGATCCTCGTCAAGGGCCAGGTGGTGTTCGACGGCCCCAGCGAGGAGGTGCGTAATAATCCCGAACTCATCCAGAAACACTTGGGGGTATAAATGGAACAGCCCCCACGCTCACCATGTTTCGAGGAGGGCCGGCTTTGCACAGCCGGCCCGTTCGGCAGGCGCGGCGCAGTGCGCCGTGAAACCCCTGCCTCACCCCCCCGAGGGGGCGCAGGCCTCCCTTGGGGCGGCCCGGCGGGAGGCCTGATGTGAAACAGATACTGGTCGGTGAAACGCGCCTCGAATACGTCCGGCTGCCCTCGTCGCATCCGCGCGAGGGCGCGCCGTCCATCGTGTTCCTGCACGAAGGGCTCGGTTCGGTGGCGATGTGGCGCGACTTCCCGCAAAAAGTCGCGGACGCGAGCGGCTGCGAGGCGGTGGTGTATTCGCGCGCCGGCTACGGCCGCTCCGACCCGGCGCAACTGCCGTACAGCGTGCGCTACATGCACGAGGAAGGCCTGACCGTGCTGCCGCGGCTCCTCGACGCGCTGGAGATCGAGCGCCCGATCCTGTTCGGCCACTCCGACGGCGGCTC
This sequence comes from Aromatoleum diolicum, assembly GCF_012910955.1. GTDB lineage: Bacteria > Pseudomonadota > Gammaproteobacteria > Burkholderiales > Rhodocyclaceae > Aromatoleum > Aromatoleum diolicum. Next base: position 26,160 of record NZ_WTVQ01000021.1, on the reverse strand, counting down.
GATCGCGCTGATCTGCGCCGGCGGCACCGATACCCGGCTCGCCGGCGTCGTCGCGATGGCGCCGCACGTGCTGGTCGAGGACATCTCGGTCGCGAGCATCGCGCAGGCCAAGGTCGCGTGGCAGACGACAGACCTGTCGGCGCGTCTCGGCAAGTACCACGCCGACGTCGACGCCGCCTTTTGGGGCTGGAACGACATCTGGCTGCACCCGGATTTCCGCGCGTGGAACATCGAGGAGTACGTCCCGAACATCGCCTGCCCGGTGCTCGCGATTCAGGGCGAGGACGACGAATATGGCACCATGGACCAGATCGACCGCATCGCCGCCAAGGCGCGCGACGTGGAACTGGTCAAGCTCGCCGACTGCCGCCACTCCCCGCACAAGGACCAGCCCGAAGCGGTGATCGCGGCGGTCGCCGAATTCGTCAATCGCATCCTGGACTGAAAAAATGATCTTCGAATGCAAGAAATCCATCCGCTTCCACCACTGCGACCCAGCCGGCATCGTCTTCTATCCGCAGTGCCTGGTGCTGTGCAATGAAGTCGTCGAGGACTGGTTCGACCGCGGCATCGGGGTCGATTTTTACAAGCTGCACGCGGAGATCCGCCGCGGCGTGCCCATGCGCCATCTCGAAGTCGACTTCATCGCGCCGAGCATGCACGGCGACGAGCTGACCTTCACGCTCTATGTCGAGCGCATCGGCGGCAGCTCGATGGTCATCGTCACGACGGCGGCGATGGGCGAGCAGGTGCGCTTCCGCGCGAAGCAGACGGTGGTGTGGGCCGATCTCGGCGGCGCCCCGCGCGCGACGGTGATCGACGACGAATGGCGCGAGCGTTTCAGCCGCTACCTGCAAGCACCGAAGGATTGAAACCGAAGGACAGACGATGGATTACAGCCGCTACACGAACCTGAAGGTCGAACTCCACGAGCATGGCATCGCCGAGGTGATCCTCGGCGAACCGGGCAAGCTGCCGGCCGCCGACGCCATCGGCCACGGCGAGCTCGCCGACATCTGGCGCGACCTCGACCGCGACCCGGCGGTGTCGGTGATCGTCGTGCGCGGCCAGGACAAGGGCTTCTCGGCCGGCGGCACGCTGGATCTCGTCGCCGCGATGGTCGACGACTTCGAGCACCGCGCCCGCGTGTGGAAGGAAGCGCGCGACATCGTCTACAACATGATCAACTGCTCGAAAGTGATCGTCTCCGCGATCAACGGCCCGGCCGTCGGCGGCGGCCTTGCGGTCGCGTTGATCGCGGACATCTCGATCGCGGCTAAGAACGCGCGCCTGATCGACGGCCACACGCGCCTGGGGGTGGCGGCCGGCGATCACGCCGCGATCATCTGGCCGCTCTTGTGCGGCATGGCGAAGGCGAAGCTGCATCTCCTGCTGTCGAACGAGATCAGCGGCGAGGAAGCCGAGCGCATCGGCCTCGTGTCGATGGCGGTCGACGCCGACGCCCTGCGCGACACCGCCTTCGACGTCGCGAAAAAGCTCGCTGCCGGCCCCCAGACAGCGCTGCGCTGGACCAAGCACAGCCTCAACAACTGGCTGCGCCAGGCCGGGCCGATCTTCGACAACTCGGTCGCGCTGGAGATGCTCGGCTTCGGCGGCCCCGAAGTGCGCGAAGGCCTCGCCGCGGTACGCGAGCGCCGCACCCCGAATTTCCCGAGCGGCTCGCCGTTCTGAGCGCCCGCGCGGCACCACGCTAAAACAGCAGCACATAAAAGCAGCACCAGAACTTCAATCCCGACCCCCAACGACAGAAACCAGGAAAACGATCATGGCCACCTACCAGTGCAGCGCCTGCTATTACCCCTACAACGAAGCCGAGGGCATACCCGACGACGGCATCGCCGCCGGCACCAAATGGGAAGACGTGCCCGCCAACTGGGTCTGCCCCGATTGCGGCAACACCAAGGAAAACTTCACGCTCGCCGACGACTGAGCGCGCGGACGAATATGGGCAAGAGGGAACGGCGATGAACGGCCTGACAACCGATGTGAAAGTGCTGGTGATCGGCGCGGGCGCGATGGGCAGCGGCATCGCCCACGTCGCGGCGGCGGCCGGCCATCCGGTGTATCTGTACGACACCCGCGCCGAGGCGGTCGACAAGGGTCGCGCCGGCATCGAGCGCGACCTGCGCTTCCTCGTCACGAAGGGCAAGCTAGCCGAAGCCGACGCCAACGCGACGCTCGCGCGCGTGATTCCCGCCACCGATCTCGCCGTGGCGCGTGACGCCGGCCTCGCGATCGAAGCGATCGTCGAAAACCTCGACATCAAGCAGAAGCTCTTCCGCGAACTGGAAAGCCTGCTCGGCGAGGACGCGATCCTCGCGAGCAACACCTCGTCACTGTCGATCACGCAGATCGGTGTCGCCCTCGCGCGCCCCGAACGGCTCGCCGGCCTGCATTTCTTCAACCCCGCGCCGCGCATGAAGCTCGTGGAGATCGTCTCCGGCCTCGCCACGACGCGCGCGATCGCCGAGACGCTGTATGCGACTGCCAGGGACTGGGGCAAGGTGCCGGTGCATGCGACGTCCACGCCCGGCTTCATCGTCAACCGCGTCGCGCGCCCGTATTACGCCGAGGCGCAGCGCGTGCTCGCCGAACGCGCCGCCGATCCCGCGACGCTCGATGCCGCATTGCGCGAGAGCTGCGGCTTCCCGATGGGCCCCTTCGAGCTGATGGACCTGATCGGCCACGACGTCAATTTCGCGGTGACGAACTCGGTGTTCGACGCCTACTTCGGCGACAAGCGCTTCGCGCCCAGCCTGATCCAGCAGGAACTGGTCGCCGCCGGCCGCCTCGGGCGCAAGAGCGGGCGCGGCTTCTATGACTACGGCGAAGGCGCAAAACTGCCGCCGCCGCACACCGAGGCGCCCCAGCCGGGTGAAGCGACGCTGACGGTGGTCGGCGACCTCGGCCCCGCCGCGGCGCTGATCGGACGGATCGAGGCGGCCGGCGTCGACGTGCGGCGCCTTGCCGGTGAAGGGCTCGCAGCCGGCGCGGCGCGCGGCTGGATCGAAATTGGCGGCGCACGCCTCGCGCTGTCCGACGGTCGTACGGCGTCGCGCCGCGCGGTCGAGGAGGGCTGCGCGAACCTTGTGCTCTTCGACCTCGCGCTGGACTATGCAACGACCCCGCGCCTGACGCTCGCGCGCGCCGATTCCTGTGGCCAGGGCGCGTGGAACGGCGTCGTCGGCACCCTGCAGCGCACCGGCCTCGCGATCGGCCGCCTCGACGACGTCGCCGGCCTTGTCGGCCTGCGCACCGTCGCGATGCTCGCCAACGAAGCCGCCGACGGCGTGCTGCAGGGCATCGGCTCGGCCGCCGACATCGACACCGCCATGCGCTACGGCACCAACTACCCGAAAGGCCCGCTGGCGTGGGCCGACGAACTCGGCGTCGCCGTCGTCGCGCGCGTGCTGGAGCACCTGCGCCAGCACTACACCGAGGAGCGCTACCGCCTCTCGCCGCTGCTGCAGCGCATCGCGCTGCGTCCCGACGGGCAGTTCCACGCGGGGTGAGGGCTTTAGGGGGGATGGGCGCGCTCGGCATGCCGCATCCCGCCCATGCTGCCCCGCACCTATGGCGCTATGCATGTGCCGTGCGTCGATGCTTTTCCCCTGCGGCGAGAACGCGAGTTTCGTCGCAGAAAATGGCGCGCTGCTCATGCAATGCACATGGCCATTCAGTAAAGTGTGCAACCGAATCGTGGACATGCTCGGCCATGAAGGTTTCGACCTCTTCCGGAAGCCCTGACCGATCGTCCCAAGTGGCGATGATCAGGCCTTCGTAGCGGGTGCGAGGGCGGCTCCATTCGGTGTCGCCTTGCCATTCGACCGGCTCGCGGATGGCGGGAATCTGGCGCACCAGACGCCGATGCTCGGCCAGAAGCTGTTTCGCCTGCACGTCCGGTTTGCGCGGCAGTTCGTAAGTCCAGCTTGTCGGTGAACACGTCCGATGGTTGTTGTGTGCCGTTACCGCGTCGCACACCACGGGGTCGACGCCGCGGTGCAGCGCTCCAAGCACGCGGCTGTCGCTGTTCGTCCGCGTGATCGCGGCGCGCCAGCGAAACTTCAGCGTCCGGTGTGCATGCAGCAGCGACTCCAGTGAGCCATCCGTCGTCGGCAGGGACTCCAGTGAGCCATCGGCCGCCGGCAGGGACGCCATGTAGGTGTGATAGGCGTGCAACAGCGGTGCATCGGGCGGCAGCGCGATTTCCATGCGAACTTCGAGCGGCGCGTCGGAAAGCCTGCGCAGCATCACCCCGCTGTTCAGGGCCTCGGCGTACATGTCGCGCAAGGGAATGCGCGAAAGCGAATTGGAGCGGCCCTGAAAGCCGTCGAAATAGCCGCCTCCCACATCCGAATGCACGCCGGGGTAGATCACCTCTTCGCACTTTTTCGGGTATTCGCTGCCGACGCGAACCGAATCGAGCGGGAAGGCCTGCCGCACTTCATGCCCGGAAACGAAATGCAGGCAGCGCTCGACGCCCTCGGGAATCGCCAGTTCCGAGCCCCAGCCCATATGCAGTCCGGGGCCGCCAACCGACGCCACGGTGTCGAACAGGCCCAGGAAGACAATGCGCAGGCGCACCTGCTCGCCGTAACGGGCCTTCCACATCAAACGGTTGTCGGCATCACGTTCGCATTGCTCGGCGATCAGGCGGCGGACGAACGCACGGGCGAGGGTCGCGCCGCGCGAGAAACCGAAGACCGATAGCGTGATCCATTCGATGTGCCGCAACGCGCCTGCGCTCCACTCGATCTCGAGGATGCGTCGGAACTCGTACAGTGCGGCTTCGAGGCGCATCTCCCCACCGACACCGAATCCCAGCCCCAAGGCCCCGCCTTTGTCTTCATCTGGCGAGATGTTGCCGTTCGCGTAGCGGTATGGCGTGCCGACGCCGGGAATGTAGCGTGCAACGGCTTCTTGACCGTCCCTGTCATCGATCGCCGCCTGAAAGAGCTTGGCCACGTTGGACAGCGCGCGCTCGGCCGCGGGTTTGGCCATCTCCTGGTACAGATTGTTGCCGGTGCCGTCGAAGAAGAAGGACAGCTTGGGATAGAGGCGGCATCGAGCGCGGTCGACGGGCGTCGATTCCGGTGTCCACCATCCCATCTGCTCTTCCATACGCTTCTTCGCGCCTTGCTGCCAGGCGCTCGCGAGTTGTTCGTCCGTGGTGGGCGAACCGGCCTGTCTGACGGTCATGAGTTTCTTCCCGAGATCGGTTGGATTACTTGTGGCGACAGGCGGTGGCGCTGGACGAGAACGCGAACTCGACCTTGTCCACCGTCCGGAAGATCACGCACAGATAGATCTCGTCGGCCAGGAAGTCCTCACGCGACCAGTCGTCCTTGATGCTCTTGTTGATGCGATGCGGGGCACGGGGGAAGGGGACGAGGGCGGAGCGGTCTTCGCCGGCGACGATGATCTTCCCGGTGGCGGGATCGTCCTCGGCGCCCCAGCGCCACTGCACCAGGGCCGGTTTCGACCAGTCCTTGCGGCCTGCGATGCAGCATGTTGCCTTGCCTCCCCCGCCATGGGGATCGACATTTCCCGCCCATGCGTCCTCCACGAAGATGTTGGGTGCGTAGCGGTGAGTGTGGTTCACCGGCACCAGCATCTGGCCGGGCTCATTGCCGGAACCGAAGGGGGTCGCGCAGGACGAGAGGGAGAGGGCGGTCAGCGCCCCGAGAGCAAGTTTCCAGATTTTCATGTTTGCGTGACAGATGCGTAACCGAAAGGCAATTCTTTTCGCCTGGCGACGGTGATCAACGGCGATCACGCAGCGCAGCGGACAGTGTACTCCGTGCTGTCAGAGTAATGACAAGTGAAAATAGCAACAAGCGGGCGTGGCAGGGGGATGGTGCATGTGGGCTCGTCCTCGAACTGCTCGTGATCAATTTCGTGGTCGGCTAACCGGTCGCACCCAGCGGTCCGTTCGCATGCACTCCGCTGCATGAAAATGAATAATTGTTCATTCAGTACTTGATTTCGGAAAATCCCTCAATTAAAGTGAACGAGCGTTCAGTCAGTTGATGGACATCAAACAGACTGAAGTGGAGGCGGGACCGGAACGACTTGGCCGGACAGGCTCCCCGACAGGGCGGATCGCCCGGAGGGCGGGGCAATCACAAGGAGACAGATTCATGAACGACGGATTGTTTGACCAGTTCAAGGAGTGGTACGAGAAGCGGCACGACTACGCCCGTGCCTGGAAGGCGCGCACCGGCGGGCAGGTCGTCGCCACGATGTGCACCTACACGCCCGAAGAGCTGCTGATCGCGGCGGGCATGCTGCCGGTGCGCGTGCTCGGCGCCCACGAGCCGCAGAACGTGACCGAGCCGCACATCTTCGGCATGTTCTGCCCGTTCTGCCGCGACTCGCTGGCGCAAGGCCTGCTTGGCCGCTACGACTACGCTGAAGGCGTGACGCTGACGCAGTCGTGCATCCAGTACCGCCAGGCCTACAGTTCGTGGCGCCAGAACGTGCCGACGGTGAAATGGGACTACTACGTGGCGATGCCGAACGACGTGCAGTCGCCGCATTCGCGCAAGGCGCACCACGCCGAAGTGCAGGCCTTCCGCGTGTTCCTGCAGACGCTCATCGGCAAGACGATCACCGACGACATGCTGCGCGACGCGCTCGCGGTGATGGACGAGAACCGCCGCTTGCTGCGCCAGCTGTTTGACTACCGTAAGGAGGATGATCCGAAGGTGACCGGCGTCGAGGCGCTGTACGCGTCGATCACCGCGCAGTTCATCGACAAGCGCGAGCATAACGAGCAACTGAAGAAGGTGCTCGCCGCACTGCCGAAGCGCCAGCTGAACCGCCCGCAAGGCGCGCGTTTCATGACGATCGGTTCGGAGAACGACGACGTCGCGTTCATGGCGATGGTCGAATCGGTCGGCGCGACGATCGTCATCGACGACCAGTGCTCGGGTACGCGCTACTTCTGGAACGCATCGAAGCCGGAAGACGACGTCATCAAGGCGATCGCCGAGCGCTACTGCGACCGTCCGGCGTGTCCGACCAAGGACTATCCGGTCCACTCCCGTTACGACCACGTGCTCAACCTGGCCAAGGAATACAAGGTCCAGGCCGCCGTCTTCCTGCAGCAGAAGTTCTGCGACCCGCACGAGGGCGACTACCCCGACCTGAAGCGTCACCTCGAAGCCAACGGCATCCCGACGCTGTTCCTCGAATTCGACATCACGAACCCGATCGGCCCGTTCCGCATCCGTATCGAAGCGATGCTCGAGACGCTGAGCGAAGAAGAGCTGTTCTGAGCCCACCAGGAGAACAACCATGACGAACCTGTATCCGACCGAACCGCTCAAGCTCTGGGGCAAGGCCAAGGAGCTGCGCGAGCAGTACTACCAGAACTTCGCCCGTGCCAAGGACAACGGCGGCATCCGCTGGTCCGCAGCGGGGTGGTCGTTCGATGCGATCCCGACCTCGCTGGGCGACGATGTCTATCCGCTCACCGGCGAGCCGTATTCGGCCGGCGTGTCGCTCGACCGCAAATTCACCCAGCGCTGCCTCGACGCCGCCGAATCCTACGGCTTCGCCCGCGACATGTGCTCCTACATGCGTATCTACTGGGGCAGCATGCACCTCGATGAATACTTCTACGGCGGCAAGTGGCCGACGTCGGACTTCATCTTCCAGACGCAGATCTGCTGCTCGCACGCGAAGTGGTACCAGCACGTCGCGCGCACCAAGAAGATTCCCGACTTCTACGTCGATGTGTCGGTCGGCGCCTACAAGGACCTGACGCCTGACCGTCTCGACTACGTCACGAGCCAGCTCCACGACTCGATCGAATTCGTCGAGAAGGCCACCGGGCGCAAGTGCGACGACGAGCGGCTGATCCGCGCGATCAAGAACGAGATGCGTTCGACCGCGCGCTGGGCGCAGATTTGCGAACTGCAGAAAGCCGTGCCGGCGCCGCTCGACGAGAAGACCATGTACTCGCTGTATGTGCTCGCGATCCTGCACAAGTCCTCGCAGTGGTGCGCCGACTTCTACGACGAGCTGTACGAGGAAGTGAAGGACCGCGTCGCGCGCGGCATCGCCGCGGTGCCCAACGAGCGCTGCCGCCTGATGTCGGACACACAACCGCCGTGGCCTTTCCTGAAGATCTTCCGCTACCTCGAGACCTACGGCGCGGTGTCGGTCGGCTCGCTCTATACCTTTGGCCTCGAAGGCACGTGGGAGACCAAAGCCGACGGCAGCTGGGGTGCGCGCACCCTGCCGTGGGAGAAAGGTATCGAGATGAACGACCGCGACACGGCGCTGCGTCTGTATGCCGACTGGAACCTGTCGAAGCCGCTGTGGCAGCAGTTCTTCGATCCGTCGGTGAAGAGCGAAATGATGCTCAACATCGCGCGCGACTGGAAAGTCGACGGTTGCATGATGCACCTCAACCGCGGCTGCGAAGGCCTGTCGGTCGGCATCATGGAAAACCGCCAGGCCATGGCCAAGGCCGGTATTCCGATCATGACCTACGAAGGAAACATGGGCGACGAACGCGAGTTCGACGAAGTGCGCACGCAGGCCCGTGTTGATGCGTTCATGGAACAACTCGGTCTGCGCCGCCAGGCCGCCTGAGTTCCGCTCCGCGCCCTCCCCGCGCTGTCGGTGGCGGCGCAGGCCACAGCATTCGTGCGACCTGCGTCACGCCGTCGCGGCCCGGGGCCGCCGGCAAGACGAACGAGATGAAATTCGATTGAGGACACGAAGATGATTACCGCTGGAATCGACATGGGCTCCCGCAGCGTCAAGGTTGTGCTGCTGGAAGAGATCGAGCTGGATGGCGCGCAGCAGCGCAACTACGCCGTGAAAAAGGTGCACCTGATGTTGCCGGGTGACCTGGACGCGGATCAGGCGGCCGAACAGGCGTACGACGATGCACTCGCCGCTGCGGGGGTGACGCGCGCGCAGGTGAGGTCGGTGTTTGCGACCGGGGCCGGGCGCAGCCAGGTGGGTTTTGCAGCCGAAGGTGTCACCGAGATGACGGCCGGGGCGCGCGGCGCGGTGTACATGTATCCGCAGGCCCGCACCGTGGTCGATGTCGGCGCCGAGGAAGGCCGCGGCATCAAGACCGACTCCGATGGCAAGGCGATCGACTTTGCCGGTAACGAGAAGTGCGCCGCCGGCGCGGGCTCCTTCGCCGAGGCGATGAGCCGTGCGCTGCAACTGTCGCTGAAGGACTTCGGCGAGGCGAGCCTGCGCTCCGACAAGAGCATCCCGATGAACGCGCAATGCACGGTGTTCGCGGAGTCCGAAGTGGTGTCGCTGATCCATTCCTCGACGCCCAAGGAAGACATCGCCAAGGCGGTGCTGGATGCGGTGGCGAGCCGGGTGTGCGCGATGGTGCGCCGCGTCGGCATTGACGGCCAGGTCGTGCTGATCGGCGGCATGGGTCACAACCCCGGTTTCGTCGCGTCGCTGAAGAACGCGATGGATGTCGATCAGGTGCTGCTGCCCGAGTTCCCCGAGTACGTCAGCGCCATTGGTTGCGCGCTGATCGCGGCCGAACGCCTGCACTGAACCGATACGCGAAACGACACGGATAAAGGAGCGATCAAATGAATGCAGAAGTTGCTGCCGCCACCGCCGCCCCCGAGAAGAAGGAATTCTGGCGCTGGCAGGAAAACACCTGGTTCGACGAGACGAAGAACTGGAAGGACGCGAAGGTCATCACTTGCGGCATCGACGTCGGTTCGGTGTCCTCGCAGGCAGTGATCGTCTGTGATGGCGAACTGTTCGGCTACAACAGCATGCGTACCGGCAACAACTCGCCGGACTCGGCGAAGAATGCGCTGCAGGGCATCATGGACAAGGTCGGCATGAAGCTCGAGGACATCCATTACGTCGTCGGCACCGGCTACGGCCGGGTGAACGTGCCGTTCGCCCACAAGGCGATCACCGAGATTGCCTGCCACGCTCGCGGCGCCAACTACATGGGTGGCTCGAAAGTGCGCACGATTCTCGACATGGGCGGCCAGGACTGCAAGGCCATCCACTGTGACGAGAAGGGCAAGGTCACCAACTTCCTGATGAACGACAAGTGCGCAGCCGGTACCGGCCGCGGCATGGAAGTCATCTCCGATCTGATGCAGATCCCGATCGCCGAACTGGGCCCGCGCTCGTTCGACGTGGATGTGGAGCCGGAAGCGGTTTCGTCGATCTGCGTGGTGTTCGCGAAATCCGAGGCGCTGGGCCTGCTGAAGGCCGGCTACACCAAGAACAAGGTCATCGCGGCGTACTGCCAGGCGATGGCCGAGCGTGTGGTGAGCCTGCTGGAGCGGATCGGCGTGGAGGAGGGTTTCTTCATCACCGGCGGAATCGCGAAGAACCCGGGTGTGGTGAAGCGTATCGAGCGGATTCTCGGCATCAAGGCGGTCGATACCAAGATCGACAGCCAGATCGCCGGCGCGCTGGGCGCGGCACTGTTCGGCTACACGCTGATGCAGAAGCAGGCTAAGGCGGCTTGAGTCACGGCCGGCCCACTGCCGGCGGCGCCGCATCTCAAAAAGGAGAAGGGAAATGCCTGAAAAGAACCGCCTCATGCGGGTATTGAAGAAGGACGATCTGGGTGCGATCGTCTCGATTGACGAAGTCGCGACCAAACGGTCTCGCCGCGACTATTACCAGCGCAAGTTCGACACGATTCTCAATTCGACCCACAACATCAACTCGTCGATCGTCTGTGAAGTCGATGGCCGGGTCGTCGGCTTCGTGATGGGCGATGTCTATTTCGGCGAGTTCGGGATCCCCGAGACGTCGGCGACGATCGACACGATCGGCGTCCATCCCGAATACCGGAACCGCGGCATCGCGGCCGAAATGCTCGACCAGTTCATGATGAACATGAAGGCGGCCGGCGTGAAGAAGGTGTACACGCTGGTGAATTGGGATGACTTCACGCTGGAGAAATTCTTCGCGCGGCAGAAGTTCACCCCCGCGAAGCTGGTGAATCTGGAATGCCAGCTGCCCTGAGCGGGCATCCGGTGCGGCGACCGCCAAGGTCGGCCGCGCCGGCATCGAGAACGCGCAATTCACCAGAAATGCGCGTCATCCCGGTTGCCCTGGCTCTCCGGAAGAATGGTCCGGAAAGCTCGAATATGACTTGACGCCGGAAAGTGAATGAGTGACCATTCATTCACAATTTTGGGGGGCGAAGATGACGGATTCCGACGACGTGACGCTCGAAGTGCCCGCGCAATCGCAAGGCAGTACGCAGGGGATGGTGATCGGCATCCGGGCCCGCCGCGACGCGTTCCCGCTTACGAAGGAGGGTGTGCAATGAGCAGCGAACGCGAACTATCCGGCAAGCACGCGGTGATCACCGGCGGTGGACGTGGCATCGGTGCCGCGATCGCGCAGCGGCTGGCCGAACAGGGCGCCCGCATCACGCTGATGGGGCGCACGCGCGACGTGCTCGAAGCGCGCGCCGAAACCTTGCGCGCGCTGACCGAGATCAATTGCGAAACCGTGGATGTCGGCGATGCGGCGTCGGTCGAGGCCGCATTCGCCGCTGCGGTGCGCCGGCTCGGACCGGTTTCGATTCTGGTCAACAACGCCGGTCAGGCGGGGAGCGCACCGTTCGTCAAGACAGATCCGGCACTGTGGCAGCAGATGCTGAGCGTCAATCTGACCGGGACCTATCTCGGCACCCGCGCGGCGCTGCCGGACATGCTCGCCGCCGGCTGGGGGCGCATCGTCAATGTTGCCAGCACCGCGGGCCAGAAGGGCTATCCCTACGTCTCCGCCTATTGCGCCGCCAAGCATGGCGTCATCGGTATGACGCGCGCCCTGGCGCTCGAACTCGCGCAGAAGCGCATCACGGTCAATGCGGTGTGCCCCGGCTATACCGATACCGACATCGTGCGCGACGCGATCGCCAATATCCGCGCCAAGACCGGCCGCAGTGAAGCCGAGGCGCAGGGTGAGCTGGCGAAGCACAACCCGCAGGGCCATCTGGTGCGCCCGGACGAAGTCGCCAATGCGGTGTTGTGGCTGTGCATGCCGGGTTCGGAGGCGATTACCGGCCAGGCCATTTCGGTGTCCGGTGGCGAAGTGATGTGACAGGGCATCGTTCGTGCCGACCTCGCGCAGCGCGAGCCGGCGCGTGCGGCGCACGGCAGGCATCAGAGGAGGCGGTGACAGTGGCTCACTGCCCCATGGAGGAGGAGAAGAAGATGAGTGATCAGACCTATCTCGAATGGCCGTTCTTCGAAGAGCGCCACCGTCGCATGCAAATCGAACTCGAAGCCTGGGTCGCGGCGAACGTCAGCGTGCACCATGGCGATCTCGACGCGGCCTGCCGCGAGCTGGTCGCAAAGCTGGGGGCCGCCGGATGGCTGCGCTACGCGGTTGGCGGCACCGCCTATGGCGGCCGTCACGATACGATCGATACGCGCGCGGTGTGCCTGCTGCGCGAGACCCTGGCGCGCCACTCGGGGCTCGCCGACTTCGCCTTCGGCATGCAGGGACTGGGCTCGGGTGCGATCACGCTGCACGGCTCCGATGCGCAGAAGCGCAGATACTTGACCCTGGTCGCATCGGGGCAGGCCATTCCCGCCTTTGCGCTGTCCGAACCGGGATCGGGTTCGGACGTTGCCGCGATGAGCTGCAGTGCGCGCGCCGACGGCGACAGCTACGTGCTGGAAGGCGAAAAGACGTGGATCTCGAACGGCGGCATCGCCGACTTCTACGTCGTCTTCGCCCGCACCGGCGAAGCCCCGGGCGCGCGCGGGTTGTCAGCCTTCATCGTCGACGCCGACCGGCCGGGGCTTGAAATCGCCGAGCGCATCGACGTCATCGCGCCGCACCCGCTGGCACGCCTGCGCTTCAACGAGTGCCGCGTGCCGAAGTCGAGCCTGCTCGGTCAGCCGGGGCAGGGCTTCAAGGTCGCGATGCAGACGCTCGACATCTTCCGCACCTCGGTGGCCGCCGCGGCGCTGGGTTTCGCGCGGCGCGCGCTCGACGAAGCCCTCAAGCGCGCGACGACGCGCGATATGTTCAACCAGAAACTCGCCGATTTCCAGATCACGCAGGCGAAGCTCGCGCAGATGGCCACCGGCGTCGACGTGTCGGCGCTGCTGACCTATCGCGCCGCCTGGCAGCGCGACCAGGGGCAGAACATCACCCGTGCGGCGGCGATGGCGAAGATGACCTCCACGGAGACCGCGCAGCAGGTGATCGACGCGGCGGTGCAGATCTGGGGCGGTTGCGGCGTGGTCAGCGATCACCCGGTCGAGCGCCTGTATCGCGAGATCCGGGCGCTGCGCATCTACGAAGGCGCGACCGAAGTCCAGCAGCTCATCATCGCCCGGCAGACCCTTTCGGCGTACGAGCAGGAACAGGCACAACAGTGACGGCGCCCGTTCCGACGCGGCGCGGGTGACAACGGCCCGCCCCCCCAATGGGAGGCGGTGGCCGGTCGTAGTCGCGTTCACGTGCCGGGTTGAGGCAGAAGTCCTCATTCATTGAATGACTGAGCGTTCAGTCATTGCGATGCACCAGGAGGAGACATAACATGCATGCAAACCTTGCGAGCTTCGATGCGACGGTGGTGGCTGTGCCGCGCGACGTCGAAGCGCTTCCTGTTCGAGCGGCGGCCAGTGCAGGCGAAGAAGGACTCCAGCTCGAGCCCGGTTCCATCGAGCACGTCGCCCATCCGGAAGAACTGCCGCATGGCCCGTGGGGCATGCGGCTGTACGCCGTCAGCAGGGCGTTCGCGCTGGCCGGCGGCGCCCTGTTCATCGCGCTGATCGCAATGTCGCTGGTTTCGATCGTCGGCCGCAAGCTGTTCTCGCTGCCGGTTCCCGGCGATTTCGAGATCCTGCAGATGGGGGCGGCCGCCGCCGCGGCGACGTTCTTCGCGTACTGCCAGATGACGGACGGGCACGTGCGGGTGGACTTCTTCACGAACTGGCTGCCGGCGCGCCTGCGCGCCTTTCTCGACGGCCTCGCCGCGCTGCTGATGAGCGCGGTCGCGCTGCTGATTTCCTGGCGCACCGCGGTCGGCGCCATGGCGTCGTTCGAGTCGGGCGAGGCGTCGCTGATGCTCGGCTGGCCGGGCTGGATCGCGATCGCGCTGATCGTGCCGAGTTTCGTGCTGTTCGCGGCGACCGGCCTGTATATCGCGGCGCGTCGTTTCCGTAGCGTGATGGGAGAAGCGAAATGAGCGGCATCGGAATCGGCGTCATCATGTTCGGCATCCTGCTCGTCATGCTGGTGCTGCGCCTGCATATCGGCATCACGATGTTCCTCGTCGGCGCCGGTGGCTTCCTGACGATGAACGGCGGCGACCTGTCGCCCTTTCTAAACATGCTCAAGAACCTCGCCTATGCGCGGCTCTCGAATTACGACCTCGCCGTCATTCCGATGTTCTTGCTGATGGGGCAGTTCGCGACCCACGGCGGACTGTCGCGGGCGCTGTTCCGCTGCGTGAGCTCGCTCGTCGGTCACTGGCGCGGCGGCGTCGCGATCGCTTCGACCGGAGCCTGTGCGGGCTTCGGCGCGATCTGCGGTTCGTCGCTGGCGACCGCGGCGACGATGGGGCAGGTGGCGCTACCGGAACTCAAGCGCTACAAGTATTCCGGGGCGCTCGCCACGGGCGCCCTCGCCGCCGGCGGCACACTCGGCATCCTGATTCCGCCCTCGGTGCCACTGGTGATCTACGCGGTGCTGACGCAGGAATCGATCGGCAAGCTGTTCATGGCCGCGGTGCTGCCCGGCCTGATCGCGATGTTCGGCTACATGCTGGTGATCCGCATCATCGTCACGCTCAAGCCCGAGGCCGGTCCGGCAGGGCCACGTGTGCCGTTCGCCGAGAAGTTGCGCTCCATCCTCAACGTGTTCCCGGTCGCGCTGATCTTCATGGTGGTGATCATCGGCATCTACGGGGGCTGGGCGAACCCGACCGAGGCGGCGTCGATCGGCGCGGCGGCCTGCGGCATCCTCGCGGTGGTCAGCGGCGGCATGCGGCTCGCCGGCGTCAAGGACAGCATCCTCGGCGCGGCCGAAGCAACGGCGATGATCTTTCTCGTGCTGCTCGGCGCCGACATGCTCAACACCGGCCTCGCGCTGACGCAGATGCCGGCGGAGCTCGCAAACTGGGTCAAGGATAGTGGCATGTCGCCGCTGCTGGTGCTCACCGCGGTCCTGGTGATCTACGTGTTCCTCGGTTGCGTGATGGACGCGCTGGCGATGATCCTGCTGACGATCCCTATCTTCTATCCCATGATCATGGGGCTCGAGTTCTGGGACCTCAGCCAGGGAGAGAAGTCGATCTGGTTCGGCATCCTCGTGCTGATGGTGGTCGAGATCGGCCTGGTGCATCCGCCGGTCGGCATGAATATCTACATCATCAACAAGGCCGCGAAGGATGTTCCGCTGACCGAAACGTTCAAGGGGGTGATGCCTTTCCTCGCCTCCGACCTGATGCGCATCGTGTTGCTGCTGTTCTTCCCTGTCATCTCGCTGTACCTGGTACGGACCTTCGGCGGCTAGCCGGGACCGGATCATTCCACGCGTTCAAAGGAGAAGCGATGAAAACCCGTAACCTGCTCCAACCGCTCCTGGCCTCCCTGCTGCTGGCGTGCGGCGCCGCCCAGGCACAGGCCGACAAGGTGGTCACGCTGCGCGTGCACCACTTCCTGCCACCGTCGTCGAACACGCAGTTGAAATTCCTCGAGCCGTGGTGCGCAAAGATCAACGCGGAATCCGCCGGCCGGCTGAAGTGCCAGATCTACCCGGCGATGCAGATGGGCGGGACGCCGCCGCAGCTGTTCGACCAGGCGAAGGATGGCGTTGCCGACATCGTCTGGGCGCTGCCCGGCTATCAGGCGGGACGCTTCCTCGTCACCGAAGCCTTCGAGTTGCCGTTCATGGGCGTCTCGGGCGAAAAATCGAGTCGTGCGCTGTGGACCTACGCGACAAAAAATGCGACCGACGAATACAAGGGCGTGCGGCCGCTGGTTTTCCATGTGATCTCCGGCATGGCGCTGCATACGACAAAGAAGCAGGTCCGCACCATGGACGACCTGCGCGGCCTGAAAGTGCGCGCCCCGACCCGCCTGGCGACGCGCATGCTCACTGCGCTCGGCGCGACGCCGGTACCGATGCCGGTGCCGCTGGTCACGGAAAGCCTTGCCAAGGGCGTCATCGACGGGGCGATGATCCCGTGGGAAGTGGTGCCGGCGATGAAAGTGCAGGACGTCGTGAAATTCCATACCGAGACCGACCCGATCATGCCGCTGCTGTCGACGTCGGCATTCGTGCTGGCGATGAACCAGGCGAAATACGACAGCCTGCCTGCCGATCTGAAGAAGGTCATCGACGCAAACAGCGGCGCCGAGGTGTCGGCGTGGGCCGGCAAGGTGTGGGATGACGCGACGCTGATTGGGCGCCAGGCGGCGGTCGAGCACAAGAACACCTTCTATACGGTGCCCGCTGCCGAGGTGAAGATCTGGCAGAAGGCCGCCGATTCGGTGACGACCGAGTGGGTCAAGGAAGTCACCGCCAAGGGTTATGACGGCCAGAAGCTGCTGGCGGAAGCCCAGACCCTGCTGAGCAATTGACCGGTCCGGTTGCCATACGCCCCGGCGGTCTTGTCGGGGCTTTTTCTGTCCTTGTGGAGCAGATATGAGCTTTGAGAATACCGCGCGATATGGAGTGATGAACGCCGCCGACGAAATCATCGGCCCCCCTCTTTCCCTCGGACTCGGCGAGCAGCCGGCGATCCTCAGTGGCGACCGCTCGGTGAGCTATCGCGAACTCGACGCGATGGTCAATCGCAGCGGCAACGCGATGGCCGGCCACGGCGTCGTCCCCGCCGACCGGGTGCTGTTCCTGATGGACGACTCGCCCGAAATGGTCGCCGCCTATCTTGGCGCGATGCGTATCGGCGCGGTCTCGGTGGCGCTCAACGTGCGGCTCGCGCCGCGCGACGTGCGCTACGTGATCGAGGACAGCGCCTGCCGGGTGCTCTTCATCGACGCCGAGTTCCTGCACCTCTATCTGGAAATCGCCAGGGACTTGGTCGAGCGGCCGCAGGTCGTCGTGCGCGGGGGCGAGGCGACGGGCGGGACGGTGTCGCTCGAGCGTTTCCTCGAAGGCTACGGGGACGCGCTCGCCTCGGTGCCCGCGGCGCCCGAAGACATTGCGTTCTGGGTCTATTCGTCGGGCACCACGGGGCGTCCGAAGGCGGTCCTGCATACGCACGCGTGCGTGCTGATCGCCGACCGCATGGAGCGCGAGTACTTCGGCGCGGGTCCGGGAGACCGCATCTTCACGACGTCGAAGATGTTCTTCGGCTGGGCGCTCGGCCATTCGCTGATGGGGGGGCTGCGCTGCGGGGCCACCGTCATCGTCGCGCCGGGGTGGCCGGACCCGGAAATGATCATCGAGGTCATCGAACGTCACGCACCGACGCTGCTCTTCAGCACGCCGGTGATGTACCGCAACCTGCTGCGCGATGGCGCCGCCGAGTCGCCCGCTTTTGGCCGCATCCGCCATTTTCTGTCGGCCGGCGAGAAGCTTCCCGAAACGCTATACCACCGCTGGCGCGAAGCGTTCGGCAAACCGATCATCGACGGCATCGGGGCGTCGGAAACGATCTTCCTGTTTCTCGTCAACGACGGCGGCGAACAGAGGCCGGGTTCCTGCGGCAAGAAAGTTCCCTGGGCCGAGGTGCGTCTCGTCGATGAAGCCGGCAACGAGATCGTCACGCCGGACGCGCCGGGCTTGATCGCGATCAGGACGCCGTCGCAGTTCGCCGGTTACTGGAAGCAGCCCGAGCAGACCGCGAAGGCCCTGCGCGATGGCTGGTACTACCCCGGCGACATGTTCAGTTTCGATCGCGACGGTTACTGGTATCACTGCGGGCGTGCCGATGACATGCTCAAGATCTCGGGGCAATGGGTGAGCCCGTCGGAAATCGAGTCCTGTGCGATGACCGCGCCGGGCATCTCCGAGGCCGTCGTCGTCGGCGTCCCGCAGGACGACGGCCTGACGCGTCTGGTGCTGGTCGCCGTCGCCAAGGATCCGTCGGCAAGCCCGACGCGGCTGTCCGCGCAGCTGCTCGATACGCTGATGGCGAACCTGTCGATCTACAAATGTCCGCGCACGATCCGGTTCGTCGATGAACTGCCGCGCACGGCCACCGGCAAGATCCAGAAATTCCGCCTGCGCGAACTGATGAAGTCGGCCGCTTAGAACGCGGCCGGGCAGGCGTCACGCGGGCGCCTCGTTCAGCCCTGCGGCGAGGTAATGACGTCGACCTGCGTGGCGGCGCCATCGCCAGGCCGGCAGCGGACTCTGCAGGCAATTTTCAACAATCCGAGCGCAGGGGGTTGACTTGATTGACTGACTGAACAATCATTCATTTAAGCAACGGCGCTTCCGGAACGATCGAGGCGGCGCTTGTCGGTAGCGGGGTCGGCAGCGACCGGAGCGGACGTCTGGAGACCCCACGGGCGAAAGACTGGTTAATCAGGAGGCGTGAAGAAAATGAACCTTGCAGGCAAAACGGCAGTAGTCACGGGCGGCGCATCGGGGATCGGACTGGCGACGGCGGAAACGCTGGCCCGGGCAGGTGCTTACGTATTGATCGGCGACATCGACGAGAGCAAGGGCGCGGCGGCGGCCGGCGCGCTGGCCGAACAGCATCTCGGCGTCGAATTCATCCGCCTCGACGTAACCGATCTCGATTCGATCACCGCGTTCCGGGACGAGGCGTACCGCCGCCGGCCGCAGATCGACATCGTCGCGAACGTCGCCGGCTGGGGCAAGATCCAGCCGTTCATGGAGAACACGCCGGACTTCTGGCGCAAGGTCATCGACCTGAACCTGCTCGGCCCGATCGCCGTCTCGCACGCCTTCCTGCCGCAGATGATCGAGCGCGGTTCGGGCAAGATCGTCACCGTCTCGAGTGACGCGGGGCGCGTCGGCAGCCTGGGCGAGACCGTGTATTCCGGTGCCAAGGGCGGCGCGATCGCGTTCACGAAGTCGCTCGCGCGCGAAGTGGCGCGTTACGCCATCAACGTCAATTGCGTGTGCCCGGGACCGACCGACACGCCGCTGCTGCAGGCGGTGCCGGAGAAACACCGCGAGGCCTTCGTCAAGGCGACCCCGATGCGCCGCCTCGCAAAACCGTCTGAACTCGCCGATGCGGTGCTGTTCTTCGCCAGCGACCGGGCGAGCTTCATCACCGGCCAGGTCATCAGCGTCAGCGGTGGCCTGACGCTGGCCGGCTAAATGAGTGACGATTCATTCAATGCACGTTTTCAGGCAGTCCATCCTCAGGAGAATCTCATGTACAAGTTGAAAGCCGCCGACTGGCATCCCGAGCATTTCAAACTCGAAGTGGCCGACCGCGTCGCGACGATTACGCTAAACCGCCCGGAGCGCAAGAACCCGCTGACCTTCGAGAGTTACGCCGAGCTGCGCGACACCTTCATCAAGCTTCAATATGCTGAAGACGTGCGCGTCGTCGTGATCACCGGCGCCGGCGGCAACTTCTGCTCGGGCGGCGACGTGCACGACATCATCGGCCCGCTCACGCGCATGGACATGGACGGCCTGCTCGCCTTCACGCGCATGACCGGCAACCTCGTCAAGGAAATGCGCAACTGCCCGCAGCCGATCATTTCGGCGGTCGACGGCATTTGCGCCGGTGCCGGCGCGATCATCTCGATGGCCTCCGACATGCGTTACGCGACCCCCGAGGCCAAGACCGCGTTCCTGTTCGTGCGCGTCGGCCTGGCCGGATGCGACATGGGCGCGTGCAGCATCCTGCCGCGCATCATCGGCCAGGGGCGCGCCTCCGAGTTGCTGTACACCGGCCGCTCAATGAGCGCCGAGGAAGGCCGCGCCTGGGGTTACTTCAATGACGTCGTCCCGGCCGAGAAGGTGCTGGCGAAAGCACAGGAGATGGCCCTGTCGCTCGCCAACGGCCCGGCGTTCGCGCATTCGATGACGAAGAAGTGCTTGCATCAGGAATGGAACCAGACGATCGAGCAAGCGCTCGAGACCGAGGCCGAGGCGCAGGCGATCTGCATGAAGACGAAGGATTTCGAGCGCGCCTACAACGCGTTCGTGAACAAGCAGGTGCCGAAGTTCGAAGGGAATTGAGCCGTAGCTGGTGAAGTGACCCGCTGCCTGCGTGGCAGCGGGGGTCCGAAGAAACATGGCCGCACACAGCGCGGCTGCGCCGGAGCCCGGCGATCCGCTTTCGGGGGCATCGCATCAAACGGTGTGCGCGATATTTCGCTGCTCACCTCCTCTGTTGCCCGCACACGCCGGCGATGCCCCGTTTTTATGCTCGCCGCCGTGCCGCGATCCAGCGGTTCGGCGGCACCGTGGGACTTATCGCGAGGGACTTATGATTTCGCTGACTATCGAAGCTTCGGTTGCGACCGTCACGCTGTGCCGCGCGCCGGTCAATGCGATCAACGAAGAATGGATCGAGCAACTCGACCGGATTCTGGCCGAGCTCGAACGGATGCCGCGTGTGAGCGTGCTGTGGATTCGCAGCCGCGAACGCCTGTTCTGTGCCGGCGCGGATCTCGAGCTGATTCGCTCCCTGTACGGCAGCGAGGAAGGGCGCAAGCAGATGATTGCGATGACCCGCCGGATGCAGCAGGTCTACGCGCGGCTCGAGCGGCTGCCGCAGGTGTCGGTCGCCGAGATCGGCGGCGCGGCGCTGGGGGGAGGATTCGAACTCGCGCTTGCGTGCGATTTGCGTGTCGTTGCCGACACCGCGAAGATCGGCCTGCCGGAGGCGCAGCTCGGATTGCTGCCGGCCGCGGGCGGCACGCAGCGCATGACCCGCATCTGTGGCGACGCCGTCGCCAGGCGCCTGATTCTCGGCGCCGAAGTCATCGGCGGCGCCGACGCTGTCGCGCTCGGCTGCGCGCACTGGGTCGCTCCCGCGGCGGCGCTGGAATCGACCGCGCGGGCGCTGGTCGAGCGCATCGCCGCGCTGCCCGGCGCGGCGTTGGCGGAATGCAAGCACTGCATCGCGGTGGCGGTCGACGGGGCGGAGGACGGCTTCGAGGTCGAACTTGCCGGCAGTGCGGCGCTGCTCGCCGATGCCGAGACCCAGCAACGGGTGCAGCGCTTTCTCGACAAGCAGTGATAGTGAACGGGCGCTACCGCTCCGGTGGGCGGCGCAAGCCGCCGAGCTGGATCGTCAGCACCGGCACCGGTCCGGGCAGGCGTGATGCCGAAGGCCGAAGGCGGAAACTGTCGTGCAGTGGTGGCACAATACGGCGTCCGGTTCGATTCCGGACAGCTGTGGCAATCGCAATCCCGAGGAACGATCATGAGTTCAGCAGAAAGCGTCAAGAGTGTGGTGACCGACCCGAAGTTGGTCGGGGAGCGGCGTCAGCAGATTATTCGTGCGGCGACGAAGCTCTTTTCCGAGGAGGGCTACTACACGACGACGATTTTGCAGATCGCCCGCGAGGCCAAGGTCAGCACCGGCCTGATCTACCAATACTTCGGTGAAAAGGACGACATCCTGTTCCTGACGCTGAAGAACGTGCTTGATACATACGAAAATGAGATTCCCCGGCAACTCGAAGGCGTGTCGCATCCGGTCGAACGGCTGTGCCGGGCCGTATGGGCGTACTGCGCGATCGTCGATTCGCAGCGCGAGGCGACGGTGCTGGCATACCGATCGACCAAGTCACTGCGCCCGGATCGGCGCGGCCTCATCAAGGACGGCGAAACCCGAACCAACCGCCTGATCGAGAAAGCGATTCGCGCCTGCACCACAGGCGGTTACATGCGCCCGATCAACGAGTATCTCCTCTCCTATCAATGCGTCATGTTCGCGCACGCCTGGGCCCTGAAGCACTGGGCGTTTTGCGACCGCTATACGCTGGCCGAATATGTCGATGAAGGCCTGCAACTGCTGGTCGAGCCCTTCCTCACCGCGAAGGGCAAGACGGCGATGTCGCGTGTTCCGCAAAGCGCCGGCACGGTGCTGCGGGGGGCGGATTGAGCCTCGTGCGGCGCTGATTGCGCTCGCGCCGCCGCCCCTGCATAGGCCGGGCCGACGGCGTCGATCAGTGATCGGCGGTTAGCAGCGATACGCCGAGCCGGGCGCGGCGGATCAGCCATGGGCTGGGCCGGTAGCGCGGGTCGCGATAGAAGGTGTGCATCGCGTCGAGGATCTCCAGCACCGTCGCCGCGCCGAGCGCGTCGCCCAGCGTCAGCGGCCCCTTCGGGTAGCCCAGACCGAGCGTTACCGCGCGGTCGATGTCGGACGGCGTTGCGATGCCCTGCTGTGCAATGTCGCAGCCGATGTTCACGATCATCGCGAGCACGCGCTGCGCGACAAAACCCGGGCTGTCATTGATCACCGTGACCGGCGTGCCGTCGGACGCGAGCAGGCCCCAGGCGGCGTCGCGCATCGCGCGGGTCGTCAGCGGTGTGCGCATCAGCGTGCGGTGGCCGTCGAGCGCGAGCGCATCGAGTGCCAGCGTGCGCGCCGGGTCCAGCCCTTCGGCGAGCGCGGCGGTGGTTGCATCCTCGCCGATCGGCAGCACCAGGCACACGGCGTCGGCGCCGGGCCGCTCGCCGCGATCGAGCGTTGCGCCGAGGTGTTCGAGCAGCGCCGCAACGCGCTCGGCCGCAGCGGCGTTGCGCCGGCTCAGCCATACCGGCGCGCCAGTCGCTGGCGGCGGCGCCTCCGCGGGCGGGACTTCCGCCTTGCCCTCGCGATAGGTGTAGAAGCCGCGCCCGCTCTTGCGCCCGAGCAGACCGGCGGCGAGTCGCTGGCGCGTGATCGGCGACGGGCGGAAGCGCGGCTCCTGGTAGTACTGGTCGTAGATCGACTCCATCACCGGATGCGAGACATCGAGCCCGGTGAGGTCCAGCAGCTCGAACGGCCCCATGCGGAAACCGGCGGACTCGCGCAGGATGCGGTCGATGGCGGCGAAGTCGGTGATGCCCTCGCCGAGAATACGCAGCGCCTCGGTGCCGTAGCCGCGCCCGGCGTGATTGACGACAAAGCCCGGGGTATCCTGCGCGCGCACCGGCGTGTGCCCGGTGCGCTGCGCCAGCGCCGTGAGCGCATCGCCAACCCAGGGCTCGCTGAGCGCTCCGTCGATGACCTCGACGATCTTCATCAGCGGCACCGGGCTGAAGAAATGGAAGCCCGCGACGCGGCCCGGCAGGCGGCAGCCGGCGGCGATCGCCGTCACCGACAGCGAGGAAGTGTTGGTCGCGAGAATGCAGGTCGCGCCGACAATGTCTTCGAGGCGCCGGAACAGTTCGCGCTTGGCCTCGAGCTGCTCGACGATCGCTTCGACGACGACGTCGCAGTCCGCGAGCCCCTCCAGCGCGTCGGCGGTGGCGAGGCGTGCGGTGGCCGCCACGGCGTCGGCGCTGGCGATCTTGCCCTTGGCGGCGAGCGTGGCGAGCGTCTGGGCGATCGCGTCGCGCGCCTCGCCGGCTGCCTCGGGGCGGGCATCGTGCAGCAGCACGCGGATGCCGCCCTGCACGGCGATCTGCGCGATGCCGCGGCCCATCAGGCCGGTGCCGACGACGCCGAGCTGCAGGTCGTTGCGGGTGGTGTCCAGCATGGTTCAGCGTCCTTGATAATCGGGTTTGCGCTTGTCGAGAAAGGCACGCATGCCTTCTTTCTGGTCCGCGCTCGCGAACAGCAGCTGGAAGGCCTTGCGTTCGAGCATCAGCGCGGCCTCGAGCGAGGCGTCCTGGCCCGCGAGCACCACTTCCTTGATCTGCATGACGGCGAGCGGCGGCAGCGCGGCGATCTCCGCAGCAAGCTCGAGCGCGCGCGCGAGCACCTGCCCGTCGGCGACGACTTCGCTGGCGAGTCCCATGCCCAGCGCCTCGCGGGCACCGACCGGCTGGCCGGTGAGCACCATCTTCATCGCGCGGAACTTGCCGACCGCGCGCGTCAGGCGTTGCGTGCCGCCGGCACCGGGCATGATGCCGATGCGCACCTCGGGCTGGCCGAAGGATGCGCCCTCGCCGGCGATGATGATGTCCGCGTGCATTGCCAATTCGCAGCCGCCGCCGAGCGCGAGGCCATTGACCGCGGCGATGACCGGCTTCGGGCAGGACGCGATCGCCTGCCACAGGCGATGCGTGTTGCGCATCATCATGTCGATCGCGCTGCGTTCGGCCAGATCGCGGATGTCGGCACCCGCGGCGAAGACGCGCTCACTGCCCGTCAGCACGATGCAGCGGACCTCGGGATCGGCGCCGAGCGCGGTGAAATGCTCGGCGAGCGCGAGCCGCAGCGCCTGGCTCAGTGCATTGCGCGCCTCGGGGCGGTTGAGCCGCAGCAGCGCAATGCCGGACTGCGGGCGTTCGAGAATGACCTCGTCGCTCATCGTGACTCCCTGAAGCGCATGCGGCGCGCGTCTTCGGTTTGCGATGTGCCGGACAGGAATGTGGCCGGCACGGAAATGTAGCTGTGATAATAGTGGTAACAGCAACAATTGTATATCAACCAATCGTGTCGCCACGGCAATGCCGCTGAAGCACATGCCCGATCCGCCGACCAGCACCGTTGTCTGTCCGCTATTTCCCGCGCGCGGTGGCACAGGACGTAGCGGGCCTTGTCCGCGCAGCGGCCGCCGACCGTGCCGGCCGCGATCGCGAACGGGTTGTCGGCCCCGTATTCGGCGCCCGTCATCGCCCGGGCCGACGCGCCGCAATGGGCTATATATAGAAACACGCCCTTGCGGAGGCGAGATCATGCGCACCCCAGTCTTCCGCGCCGTCCTCACGCGGACCGCGCCGGCCCTGGCCACCGTGGCCCTGATCAGCGGCCTTCCCGCACCCGTCCGGGCGGAGCAAGCCGGCGGCACGACGCCCGCCACCGACGAGTACGTCCTGATCCCGGACCGCGTTTTCGACGGCCATACGATGCGCGAAGGCTATGGCGTCGTGCGGGGCGCGGTGATCACCGCCGTCGGCCCGGCCGCGACGCTGCCGGCCGCGCGCCGCCATGTCCTCGCCGGCGCGACCCTGCTTCCCGGCTTCATCGACCTGCACGGGCACGTCGCCGTCCAGGGTGTCCCGCCCGCGACGGTGCTGCGCCACGGCACGACCACGGTGCGCGACCTCACCGGCCCGGCGCGGCCGCCGGCTGGCGGCAACGGCAGCCTGCGGCAGCTCAGCGCCGGCCCGATCCTCACGCCGCCGCACGGTTATCCGCTGCCGGTGTGGGCCGGGGGAGGGGGCCACGGCCATGGCGACGCCAGCGCCCTCGCGGTCGAAGTCGCAGACGTCGAACAGGCGCGCAAGGTCGTGCGCCACCTCGTCGATGCCGGCGCGTCCGTGATCAAGATCGCCCTCGAACCCGGCGGCTCCCCGGGCGCCCCGTGGAGCCAGCACGCAGCGCGCGTGCCGCCGCCGTGGCCGCTGCTCGCGCCCGACGTGTTGAAGGCCATCGTCCGCGAGGCGCACGCCCGCGGCCGCAAGGTGTCGGCGCACCTCAGCAACGCCACGGGTGCCCGCCTCGCACTCGACGCCGCGGTCGATGAATGGGCACACATGCCCTGCGAAGCCCTGCCCGAGGACATCATCGCGCGGGCCGTCGATGCGGGCGTGCGGATCGTCGGCGCCCTCGACACGCTGTCCCCCTGCAGCGGCGTTCTCGTCAACACGCGCGAGTTCGTCGCGCGCGGCGGGACTTTGCTCTACGGCACCGACATGGCCCACACCGAGCTGCCCTGGGGCATCAACGCACGCGAACTGGAACTCATGATGCACGCCTCGCACGGCAAGCTTCCGAGGCCGTCCTGGCGGCCGCCACGGGCAAGGCGGGGGAACATCTGGGAATGGCCCCGCTCGGCCAGCTCGTCCCCGGAGCCCCGGCCGACCTCGTCGCCGTGCGGGGCAACCCGCTGCACGCCCTCAAGCGCCTCGAGTACCCCGAGCTGGTGATTTCAGGCGGCCGATTCGTCGTCGACGATCTGCTGCGCGGATCGGGAAAGGGAGAGGGGATGCATCCATCCACGGGTAATCCGCATTAGGTGATGACGAACGCGCAAGCGTGAACGTCGAACTCACCCCGCCGCATGGATCCATGAAGGAAAATCGTGGTCTGTCCCCTATTGTTTTAGTTCCCATAACCTGTATGCC
>NZ_WTVQ01000020.1 GCF_012910955.1 Aromatoleum diolicum | reverse complement strand
CCCACCTGCACCGACGCCCCCGTCGCCCTCAAAGAAAGAGAAAATGAAATGAGCCCCGCGGCAAGGCGAAAACCCCGCCAGCTCTCGCCAGCTCGGGGCTTGGCATCGTTGATGCTTTTGACCAGCTTGTCACTCCTGCCTGCGGAGGCTCCGGCCGAGTACGGCGATGTGGTATTGAATCGGTTTGCCGAAAAGGAAGGCATGCGGCCGGTGATATTCCCGCACTGGTTTCACCGCATACGCTTTCGCTGCAAGGTTTGCCACTTCGAGCTCGGCTTCAAGATGCGCGCGGGAGCGAATCAGATAAAGATGAACGACATCATTGACGGCCGCTTCTGCGGGATGTGTCACGATGGCGAGACCGCTTGGTCAGTCGAAAACTGCGACCTGTGCCACTCCGGCAAGGCAGGTCTTCCTCCTGGGATTTTTGGTGGACATGAGACCCTTGGCCCTGGCCGCTGGTAAGCAATTGGAATGCTGGCGACGGCTCCTCACGGCACTTTGTGCCGTTGTGACACTGTGCGCGGAAGCGGCTCCCCCTCTTCAAAATCGGGATGCGGCTGCCTCCGGCGCGGGGAATCTGCTCGCGCCCAACGGCTATATCGTGGGCGGATTCTCATCGCCCGCCGCCATTGAGCCTGGCCGCCCGCCCACCGGCCCGTACATCAAGCTGGCGTACCCTTCGGCACTTGCAGCGCACGGTCCCGACCTGTACGTCGCCGACAGCGGGCAACGAACACTGCTACGCATCGACACGGTCAGCCAATCAGTGACCCAACTGCGCGAGCTTCCCCCATTCGCCGGGGTGCGACTGAAAACGGGACCCGATGGCAGCGTTTACGTATTACGTCCCGACCGTGGCGAGGTCGAGCGCTTGGCGCGCGACGGGCGGAGACTGGCGACTTTTGCCTCGAAATATGAAATTCTCCAACCCGCAGACCTGATCGTGGAGCCGACGCTGAACCGGGTGTGGATATCGGATGCGGCGGGCGGAGTATTTGCCTTCCATCCGTCGGGACGAATGAGCGAACCGCTTGCTGGTCGTGGCGATGGTTTCGGTGATGACTTGTCTGCGGCCACACTGCTTGCCGCCGGGCCCAATAATATCTACGGGATCGATCCGCGCTGCCGTTGTGTCATAGAGTTCGACGAGGATGGGGCTGTTATAGGGCGTTTCGGCGAGGGCGGATTGGCAACACCAGTCGATCTCGCGGTAGACACGTACGGTCGCGCGTGGGTATTGGACCGCGGAGATCACCGATTGAAAGTATTCGCCAATGGCCAGATTGT
Organism: Aromatoleum diolicum; assembly: GCF_012910955.1. Taxonomy (GTDB): domain Bacteria; phylum Pseudomonadota; class Gammaproteobacteria; order Burkholderiales; family Rhodocyclaceae; genus Aromatoleum; species Aromatoleum diolicum. Next base: position 93,820 of record NZ_WTVQ01000020.1, on the reverse strand, counting down.
CGGGGCGATTCCCGCGACCCAGCTTGGCCTGAGCAACCTCACCGCAATTTCGATCGATCGTTTCCTCGCGTATGTCGCGGACGGCCCCGGCGGACGCATCGGCATTTTCGCGATTCTTCCCCCGTCACGGAGAACCCCTTGAAACGCAGTGTCCCGTTTTTTTTCGCCTGCCTGCTGGCCGCCGTCGCAGCAGCCTTGAGCGGCTGCGCAACGCAGTCCACGCCGGCCCGTTTGCATTACGGACTCTCCGACGCCCCGGAAGGCAAGCGCATCATGTGGCCGCCCGAACCCGAGATCCCGCGCTACCAGTTTGCGGGACAACTAACCGGAGAAGAAAATTTCGTCCGCGAAGACAACACCCGTGGAGTTGTCGCATTCCTGGCGTGGGTGGTCGGTCTGTTCGACGAGGAAAAACCGAATGTGCTGCAGCGTCCGCAATCGGTCGTCGGTGATGGAGCCGGACGGATCTTTGTCACCGACGTCAGCCGCGCCGCAGTGTTCGTGTTCGACGAACCGGCTGGTGAACTGAAGATCTGGGACCGCGCGGTGGGTTTGCGCCAATTCATTGCCCCGATCGGCATCGCCCCGGCACGAGCAGGTGGAGTATGGGTAGCGGACGCCGAGCTGCAGATCGTCGCCCATCTTGATGCGAACGGCAATGCTTTGGCACCGATCGGAGCCGGCGTACTGCAACGCCCCACGGGTCTCGCACGCGATCCGGCCAACGGTGAACTCTACGTCGCCGACACCTACGCCCATGACATAAAAGTATTCAACGAAGATGGCCGCCTGGAGCGAATCGTCGGCGAGCGTGGCGAAGCGCCAGGAGAATTCAACTTCCCGACCCACCTTGCAATCGCTGGGGGCAAGCTTTATGTGACTGACACGATGAACAACCGTGTGCAGGTCCTGCCGCTCGGGGGTGGCAAACCACAAGTCGTCGGCCAGCGTGGGCTGTACTACGGCAACCTCGTGAGACCGAAGGGAGTTGCCGCAGACAGCGAGAACAATATCTACATCGTCGAGTCTTATTTCGACAATCTGCTCATCTTCAACGAAGCCGGGGAATTCTTGATGCCCATCGGTGGCGTCGGGCAGAGTACGGGCAAGTTTTACCTCCCCTCCGGCGTATGGGTCGATCCGTTCAACCGCGTGTTCGTCGCCGACACTTTTAACGGTCGCATTACCGTCTTCCAGTATCTCGGTGGGGCGAAAGCGGACGGCGAATAACAGCCCCTGGCTTGGCAGCATGGAGACGGTGTGACGCAGCAGGATCTCGCAGAAGCAATCGAGCGCGAAAACACGCAACTCGAGTCGATCGAACGCAGAACCCACATTTCATTATTGCGCCGACTCGCGTCGCTTCGTCTGACGCTGTGGCTGATCGCGCTTCTCGCTATCGGGACGATACTCGCGCTCCGGCAGGAAGGCGCACGAACGTGGCCAATGGTCATCCCGTTGGGTTTGCTCGCAGTCAACCTGCTTTCAGCCATCGCGACAAACGGCGTATTTCGCCGCCAAACAGCCCTGCTGGTGTTCCACCTTAGTCTTGTCGCATTGCTATTACTGGTCGCAGCAGGTCGGCTCACATATTTGAAGGGACATGCCGGGGTCACCGAGGGCACGAACTTTGAGGGTGTCCTTGCCGAGGTCGAACGGGGGCCCTGGCACAACGGCAAGCTATCTTCGGTGAGCTTCGTCAACAACGGCTTTACCATCGAATACGCTCCCGGGCTGCAGCGCGGCGCGACCCGCAACGACGTTGCCTGGCGCGATGCAACCGGCCGCAGTCAACGTAGTGTGATCGGCGACCAGGAGCCGCTTGTGATCGCTGGCTACCGCTTTTACACGACGTTCAACAAGGGGTTCGCGCCAACGTTTCGCTGGCAGGGCGCTGACGGAACAGCAGTTTTTGGATCTGTGCAGCTCCCCCCCTATCCCATGCATGAGTATAGCCAGGCGCTCGAATGGACCCCCCCGGGAAGCGAAGTATCCGTCTGGGTGATGCTCGACATCGATGAAGTCCTGCTGGACCGGGAGGAGCACTCCACATTTCGCCTGCCGGAAAAATACAAGCTCGTCGTGCGCGTCGGCAACGAGCGTCACGAAATGCGTAGTGGCGACACCCTCTCGTTGAATGACGGCACGCTCAGGTTCGAGGGCCTGCGCAGTTGGATGGGCTACCGGGTATTTTACGACTGGACGCTACCATGGCTGCTTGCCGCCTGTGCCGTAGCGGTCATCAGCATGGGTTGCCACTTTTGGCAGAAATTCGCGGCAAAGCCTTGGGATGCCTAGTAATGGAACAGGAATTGCAGTTACTTTGGGCAGCAATCGTCACCTACGTGCTCGCGGGGATCACGGCAGTGATTGGCGTCGTGCTTGGCAAACGCCCGGAGCGAAGCGTACTCACACTGATGTTTGCCGGGCTGGCACTGCAAGCCGCATCGATCGGCCTGCGCTGGGAGCGTCTCGGCCACGGCCCCTTCATCACCATGTTCGAGATCTTGAACTCCAACGTCTGGAGCCTGATGGTCGCCTACACCGTCGCTTACTGGCGGATTCCGCGCATCCGCGCATCCGCTGCCATAGTGATGCCGCTGATGTTCATCATGCTTGGATGGCTGATGGTAACCCACCCGGGCGAAGGACATTATCCGCCAACCTACAACACGCCCTGGCTGTACATCCACATCGGCCTCGGCAAGGTGTTCCTCGGAGCGGTCCTGGTGGCGGTCGGTTTGTCCTGCGTAATCATCTTGCGCCACTTCGGATTCGGCATACGGCGGCTCGGCCAGCTACCTCCCAGCCCGCAGCTGGATGAGTTGGCATTTCGCTGCATGGCCATCGGCCTGATCTTCCACACCCTGATGCTGATCGCCGGCGCGATATGGGCGCAGGACGCATGGGGTCGCTACTGGGACTGGGACCCCCTTGAAACCTGGGCTTTCATCACTTGGCTCACCGTCGCGTTCACGATCCACGCTCGACTGGCGTTCCGCATTTCGCCCCCCGTCCATGCCGCGATGATCCTGACTGTGTTTGTCACAGCCTTCCTCACTTTTTTCGGTGTCCCCTTCGTGTCGATGACACCACACCAGGGAGCCGTGTAATGGCCGCAGCGACTCAACCTCTGCCGACGGTATCGCAATACTGGCTTCTTCTCGCAGTCTCGTCCCTCGGTTTGTCCGCGCTCGCTGCGCTCGTACTGGTCCTGGCCCGCACACCGGTATTGACCACTCTCGTCGCGCCCGACATCTTTCCCCGCGCGCTCGTGGTTCATGTCAATCTCGCGACTTTGATCTGGTATCTGTCCATGGCCGGGGCGCTGTGGACTGAAGCGCTTCCCGAACGCCGTCGCGTCACCGCAATGGCTGCATTCTTCGTTGCCGGCGCAGGCGCACTCGGTGTGATCGCGACCGGTTTTGCCGCACCCGGAACACCAATCCTCGCGAATTACGTCCCCTATCTCCAGAACGCCATATTCGTCGGGTCGCTTGCATCCTTTGCCGCAGGTGGCCTGGCCACCGCAATGATTTCATTTACTCGCCCGCGCGACACGGCCGAATGGGGTTTCATGATCGCCCGCTGGCCCTTCTTCATGGGCAGCGTCTACCTGCTGCTCAACCTGCAGCACGAAGCGCCACTGATCGATGCACTGTGGGGAACTGGCCATGTGTTGCAGTTCGGCTTCGTTACGCTGCTGATGGCGATATGGTTACGCCTTGCCGAGCGAGCCGGCGCACGGCCGCCACCCGCCCCTCTCGCCATAGCGCTTTTTGCCGCCGCCTCAGCGCCGGCGACGCTTGCGCCCCTGCTACAGATTACAGAGTTGTTCGATCAGGGCGCCCTGCATGCCTTCCATACTCAACTCATGCGCTGGGCCAACTGGCCCGCGCCTTTGTTTTTCGGACTCATCTTGCTGCGCGGTGGCCGCGCTGTCCTGCGCGCAGACGGCTTTGCCGCCTCGATCGCGCTCTTCGTCATCGGCATCGTCGCCGGAGCAGCCATCGACAACCAAACCACCATGATTCCCGCTCACTATCACGGTACAATCGGCGCCTTCACGCTGGCCCTGATGGCCGCGGTACTTGCCCGGGTAACTCCAGTCGCCCATGCTCACGCAACGCCGGAACCCAGCCGCCGGCCACTGATGCTATACGCGGGCGGGATCATCGCGCTAATCTCCGGCCTGGCGTGGAGCGGAACGCTCGGCGCTCCGCGCAAGATGGCGTTCAGCGCCGAAGGCGCCGACCTGCCTTCCATCTTGGCCGCGGCGCTGACCGGGGCTGGCGGTGCCGTGACCATCATCGGCGTCGGCCTTTTCGTGACCATTGCAGCGCCCCGGATCGTACGTCTATGCAAAACACGCCCGCAGCAGAGTTCAAGCCCCGAGCCCCCCGCAGTCGCGTCGACGTTCGCCGCCGTGCGCTAATCATTACCACCTTTGCGACACTGGCACTCGGCGCGCTATTGACGTGGGAGACGCCGGCGCCGCCGACGCCTGCACAAGCGCGCCTGCGCTTTGCCGATGTCTTCACCATGCCTACACGCACGCCGTCCCTCAACGCCACGAATTCGGGCGAGCTCCGCACGCGTTTTGAGCAAGGCGTGATGATGCTGCACATGAAACAGTATGAATTTGCCCTTACGGCCTTCCATCAAGTGCTCGCGCTCGAGCCAAAATTGCCTGAAGCCCACGTCAATATGGGTTTTGCGCTGCTCGGACTCAAACAATGGCGAGGCGCGCGAGATTTCTTCGAATCAGCGATCGAACTGCGGCGCGACCAGATGAATGCCTATTACGGTCTTGCGATCGCTCTTGAAGGACAAGGCGACATGCCCGGAGCAATGGGTGCAATGCAAACCTATCTCCACCGTGCTGCCGCCGACGACCCCTTCCGCGCCCGTGCCGAGTCCGCATTGTGGGAATGGCGCACCGGCACGACAAGGCCGGAATCCGCAAAACTCGAGCAGGCGCATGGTGAGCAATGAGTCACGCGTGGGTTCCTCGCCGATCGACCGCGATAAGGCTTCCGTTCGGAATTTGACAGTCGCACATATGGGTGCAGGACATCCGCGCACCTTCCTATATTTGAGAATTCTTTCCTGTTCATGGCAGACGCAGACATTGCAGATTTCGACAAGTCGAATTGGTAACTAGAAATCTCAAAGGACAAACAGGGGAGCGGGAAGCCTCAGACACGGGCTTGATTTTTGCTTCCATCAACGCTCCGACGCACGGCGATATTGCACATCCTGAAGGATGACGAGGATGCATTGGCGTGCATTGCTGCAGCACGAAGGCCGCCAATAAAACGATTTTTGGTCGCCGGCAATAATGCTTGCATTGGTTTGGTTGCCAGCCACTGGAATCTCGGGCATTTTGGCTGGCAGGAACGGTTCACGTTTTGAAGAGGGTTGAACTATGAAGCAGTTCCCGTGGGCAGCAAGGGTCCGCCGTGGGCTTGCCACACTGTTGTTTGCAGTGGTGGCCATGACGCTGTGGTCCCCGTCCGACAGCCACGCCGAGTACGGCGACGTGGTCATCAACAATTATGCTGACGCGGCCGGTATGCGTCCTGTGATCTTCCCGCACTGGTTCCACCGCATCCGCTTCCGTTGCAAGGTGTGCCATGCCGACTTGGGCTTTCAGTTCAAGGCCGGCGGTAACGAAATCACCATGCTGAAGATCATCGATGGCCAGTTCTGTGGCGCATGCCACAACGGCGAAATCGCCTGGTCGGTTGAAAACTGCGACCTTTGCCATTCGGCAAAACCCAACACTCCAACGCAAGTGCACGAAAGCACCATCCAGAAACTGGCCGTTCCCGTCGGGCAAGGAGGTAGCAAGAAATGACCCGCCGTATTCCAACCCTGCTCCTGCCGTTCCTCGCAGTCGCACTGCTCGGGTCGGCTTCCGCCATCGCCCAGGACACCAAGGGCAAGGCCGCCGCAACACCTGCGACCCCGCCAGCCGCCGCTGCAGTTCCCGCTGCAGCACCCGCCGCCGGGGACGTCAACCGCTTCAACCGCCTGCTGAAGCCGGCAAATCAACGCAACCTGCCGCCGACCCAGGATGGCATTCATGACCCCACCAGCGAGGGCACGGCCGCCCTGCTGCCCCCCTTGACCGCATTCGAGAGCATGCCCCGCAGCAACTCCGGCAACCGCGTCAACTGGGTGAAGGCACTGTCGGACAAAGCCATCAATCCGCGCTGGGACCGCATTGACGGCAATGCGGTACCGGTCGTCATGGATCTGAACATCGTGCGTGAAGTGAAGGGCTCAATGCCGGACGTGGTTTACCCACACAAGCAGCACACGGAGTGGCTCGACTGCTCGAACTGCCACCCGGCAATCTTCATCCCGCAGAAAGGTGCTAACCAGATCAGCATGGCCGCGATTCTGCTTGGCCAGAAGTGCGGCGTCTGCCATGGCAAGGTCGCCTTCCCTGTCTCTGAATGCCGCCTGTGTCACTCGAAGAAGAAGGACGGCCCAGTCGCACGATCAGGCCAGTAACTAGTTGATGTACAACGGTATGCCCAGGAGTCCGAAATGATGAAAACATCCATACCCGCAGGGCTCTTTGGGCATGCAGTAATAGTTTGCGCACTGATCAATCCTTTCACGGCAGCGGCCCAGACAGAGGCCCCGCCCACCGAAAGCGCATCCACCCGTATTCAGGCCCGCCAGCCGGATCGCGCCCAACTCGAGCGACGTTTCGAGTCCGTCGGGACGCTGATCGAAAAATCCACGGCCGCAAACCAGATTGAATCCAGCGGAGAAGCTGCCGCCATCGAAAAGCGCAATAGCGCCAAGGAACTCTACGGCAAGGCCAAGGCCGCGTTCGAGGCAGGCGACCTGGCCAATGCTTCCGCCCTTCTGTCATCGGCCAGCAAGACGATGTTCGATGCGGCCCGACTGGCGGCCCCTGAATCGGTGACATCCAAGAAAGTCGAGACCGACTACAAGAACAAGCTCGAAAGCGTTCGTGCCCTGTTATCGGCGCAGAAACGTATCGCCACGGAAAAAAGCAATGTCAAAGAGTCGCAAGAAAGCAGCAAGCAGATCGAGTCGCTGATCGCCGAGGCTGAGCGCAAAGCTGCTGCAGGTCAGTTCCCCAGCGCACGCACGACGCTTGAACAGGCATATCTCCTTGCGAAAGCGTCGGTCAGCTCGATGCGCTCAGGTGACACGCTGGTGCGGTCCCTGAATTTCGCGACGAAGGAAGAGGAATACCATTACGAGATCGACCGCAACGAGACCCACAAGATGCTCGTAAAGGTGTTGCTTGAAGACAAGCTTGGCGACGCACCGATGAGCCCACGCGTCACTGAATTCCTCACCAGCGCCGGCGCACTGCGTGGCGAAGCGGAAGCGGCCGCTTCGCGAAAGGATTTCGAAGCGGGCATCAAGCTTCTTGAACAATCGACGAGCGAACTCGTTAAAGCCATCCGAAGCGCAGGCATCTATATCCCCGGCTAACATACGAGCGAAGCCGGCGGGAAGCTCCTGCCCCCTCCCCGCGCTAATGCTCAGCTAGAAGGGGCGCTCCCTGATTTCCCGATTTCAGGAAGGCTCTATTTTGCAGTGCCAGTCGCGACGATTCCTGAAGCTGACGTCAGCATATCGACTCGGAGCAGACACCGGGTTGGCAAAGCACCACACCAAACGTCCATCGCAGCTCTTACCAGCGGAACATGGGCATGGTGATTGCTATTCGTGGATACCAACCCCAATGTCCAAAAGCGCACAACAAGATGCCAACACTCAGCAGCACCCTAAACATTTGTGACCCGCCCCCTGTGGCGAGGCCAGGATTCGCTTGTCCGCAGCACTGCTATGCGCTCGCGGGTCGTTTGACGCCCTGGTTCTCGTGGGCTGCCGCAGTGCTCTGCGGCTTCGGCCTGTATGTCGGCTTTTTCGTCGCTCCGACTGACGCACACCAGGGCGAGCACTACCGCATCGCGTTTCTCCATACACCGTCGATGTGGGTTTCGGTCCTGATCTATGTCTTGATGGCTGCGGCGTCAGGATATGGTGTCGTCCGGCGGCACCGACTCGCTTCGATGCTGGCGTCCGCACTGGCCCCCACCGGAGCGCTGTTCGCATTTCTGGCTCTATGGACTGGTTCGCTTTGGGGCAAGCCGATCTGGGGCGTCTGGTGGGTATGGGAAGCACGCCTCGCATCCGAACTGCTGGTCCTGTTTCTTTTCCTCGGCTTCATCGCCCTGCAGGAGGCGATCGACGACCCACGGCGTGCAGACCGTGCAAGCGGCGTACTGGCACTCGTCGGCGTATTCGGCCTGCCTCTGCTGTATTTTTCGGTTTATCGCTGGAGCGCCATGTACGGAACGGTATCGTTGAGTCTTACTCCGCCCGCGAACATGACACCGCCCGTGTTTACCGGCATGCTGGCAATGGGAATCGGTCTGCTGGCATACACCGCGGCGGCGGCGCTGGCCCGCCTGAGAATAGTGATACTCATGCGGGAACGCAGCAGCGAATGGGTTGCCACCTACGCCAAGGTGCGCCCATGACCTGGAGCAGTTGGGGCGCGTTCTGGGCCATGGGCGGCGACGGCTTGTACGTGTGGAGCGCCTACCTGGTGGCAATTGTCGTAATTGCAACCGAAATCGCCGTACTTGCGCTGAGCCGCCGCTCCATTCTCGAACATCTTGGCCGCTTTACACGTATCAATCGCAAGCCGCGGAACCCACCGGCCGATGAGACACACACATAGCCGCAGGCAAACCGGGCAAGAAATCATTCGCCACAGCGTACTTGGGAAAATCATTCGCGCGCTGGCTCTGGTGTTCTCGACACTGCTGCTCAGCCTGCCGCAAGCCACCCGTGCAGCCGGCAAGGACGCAATCGCGACACTCCCGGCGATCGCCATGGTAACGCTTCATGGCTCGTCACTGAGCATCGCAGAATGGGTGGGCAAACCAACGGTGGTGAATATCTGGGCAACATGGTGCCCGCCTTGCCGCACTGAAATGCCGTCCCTGCAACGGCTGAGCGAGATGCTTGAGCCGTCGGGTATTCGCGTAACGGCATTGTCGGTCGACAACGATCAGAACTTGGTGCGCGAGTTCGCCCTCAAATACGGCATCAAATTACCGATCGCGATCGCAACATCCCCAAGCCAGGCCATGACATCGCTCGGAGCAATGGCCTTGCCACTGACGCTGTATGTCGGCGCCGATGGGCGCATTCTCGGGCAGCACCTCGGACAACGCGACTGGGCGAGCGACACCGTGATGCAGGAGGTCAAGCAAATCCTGCTCGCCCCCGGGCGTTCAAAACACTAAAGCACAAGTGGAACGTTGCTCACCGCAGCCTACGGCAGTAAGCGTTGGCAGGCCCTAGCCGACCCGAATGGTCCCCATCATTCCGCCAGCCGCATGATCGAGGATGTGACAGTGGTACATCCAGTCCCCGGCGTTGTCGGCAACGAATGCAACATCAACGCTTTGTCGCGGCCCCATGATGACCGTATCGTGCCACGGCTGCGGGGTGACTTTCTTTCCGTTGACCGCAATCACGCGGAAAAAATGACCGTGAAGGTGCATCGGGTGCACGAAGTCGGTTTCGTTGATCATGCGCAACACCACATGCTCGCCGAGATTGAGATGCAGGAAAGGTTCATGCATCAGCGAATGTTCGTGTCGGGCCGTGTAGTTCATCGTCCACGCCAGTCCGTGCCGCTCCATCAGTTCATGGGTCTTGGCCGGTTTGCCGTCGACGAGCCCGATCACCGGAACCCCGCGCATCCCCCCCTGGAACATGATGTAGTGCTCGGTGGCTTTCGCGAGATCGGGTTCCGGCAACTGATTCGGGGCTAGCCTGATCGGAGCGGAGAGTGGCTTGTCGCGCAGCGGGCGCGCATCGCTGTAGATCAGCGTTGCCAATGGTCCGGCATTGCGGCGGTGGCTGTCAGTCAGCAGATAGCGGCCTCCCGGCACCTGCATGCAGTCAATGACAAGATCGGCGCGCATACCCGGCCCCAACTGCAGGTTCTCGACGACATGCGGTTCGACAGCCTGACCATCGAAGGCAATCACGTTTATCGCATGCCCAGCCAAGCCCAGCTGAAAAATGCGTGCGGCGGCGGCATTGATGAGTCGCAGACGAATGCGCTCGCCTCGTCGCACGTCGATCGCGAGCTCGGCTCCCGCAGCTTTGCCGTTGAGCAACACCTGATTACCGATGCGGCCATCATTAGCCACATCAAGAATGCGCCCGAAATCCTCGGTCTGGCGCCCGTCGTCACCAATGCGTACGTCTGACAGTACCCACACCAGCTCACGATCAACTTCGATTGGCTCATCCTCTTCTACGATCAACGCGCCATAAAGCCCTCGCGGGACCTGCTCGAAGCTCGACTGGTGAGGGTGGTACCAGAAAGTGCCGGAGTCGGGGAGAGCGAATTCGTATACAAATTCATCCCCCGGCCTGATCGGATTCTGTGTGACATGCGGCACCCCGTCCATCGCATTCGGCACCCGTACGCCATGCCAGTGAACCGCTGAATCGACATCAAGCGCATTCTGGACGACGAGACGAACGGATTCCCCCTTGCGGAATTTCAGCACCGGGCCGGGAACTCCACCGTTGAAGCCCCAGAAATTGGTACGTGGGCCCCCGGTGCGCACGGCCTGTTCAAACGGAGCTGCCCGCAGAGTCATGGCACGAGCAGGCGCCGCAAACACCATCCCCGGCATCATCGCCAAGCCGCCTGCTGACACTGCAGCCGACTTGATGAACTCACGGCGTGACATGTTCATACTTGCATCTCCAGCGTACAGGTTGCGGCTCAACGGACGCCCGATTGCTCGTATAAACGAGTCAGGCGGTCAGCTGCGATAAGGATGGAGTCGCCCGCCTCGGCAACCACCAGGCGATAGGACGTCGCCCCCTCCACTGCAAGTGCGGTCTGAAGCCATTCCCACTGCAGCGCGATCTCCTCGAGCTCGACACGCATCTCAGCGGTATTGTCGGGTAGCGCTGCCAACGCCACCAGCCCCTCGCTGAACTCCCGCGCAGCAGCGTCCATCTCATGGCGATTTTCCCGCGAGTCGACACCCCAGGACTGGAGCATGTAGGCCTTCACCAGCCGCTGGGATAGCATGCGCTGCCTTCCGGCGAGGTCGACACGTCGTCCGACATCACCCGATGCCGCGGAAAGCGCTTGGGTCAATTGCTCGGCGCTGTCGAGAACGCGCTGACTCCTCTGCGACACCGCAAGTGCTGAATCGCGCGTCACCGGGATCACCGCCGCGGCTCGAAGCGTCGACCATTCCTGCACAAGACGTTTATAGATCGGCGCAGCCTCGGCGACACTGGCAACGCCGGGCCGCAGAAGGTCCAGATTCGCTTCGAAGCGCGAGATGGACTCCTTGACCTGCATGCCTGCCACTCCAGGCACAATATTGAGTCCGAGTTGCGCGTAGGCTTTGGCGAGACGCTGCGACAACATGCGCTGCTCGCCTGCGATATTGACCGAAGCCGCGGGCGCAAGAACCGGCGCAGCCGCATGCACTGCAATCGCCAGGCACATCGCCCAGAGCAAGGCGCTTAGTTTTCTTAGCATTCGCCGATCCTTTCGTCAGAATACCGGCACGCCCATCGCCTGAAGTGCGCGAATGAGCTGGGCGGACGCCTGCTCCATGAGCTTTACCGCTTCCGGATACTGACCGGAGCTGGCCTGGGTATCGGCCTGGGAGCCAAGCCGGCGCCCGTTGTCGACGAATCCGTCGACAAGCCGGCGCTTGTCACCTTCAGCGCGGCCTTCGGCAATCATCATGTCGACCATGATCTCGTTGCTGGCGAAGCGCTTTTTTTCATACGCATATTCGTCCGCCGGCGTATCGAACTTGAGGGACAGCACGACCTCCTGACCGGCACGCAGTCGCGACATTTCTTCAACCGCCAGTTTGTAGGCATCCGCCAACTTCCTGTTCGCGTCGCCCAGACGCCCGCCGGTCGCCAGCTGCACGGACTCCGCCCGCAGAGCATCGATGCGGCCAAGCAGCGCTCGTGCGGCCGCGCCCTTTTCCGGATCCGTCGCGAGTTCCCCAAGGGACGTACGGTACATTTCGACCTGCTCACCGAGGTCCTGGAGGCTCTTTCGCTGGGCGCTTTCGGACAAGCCGCCCTCGCCCGCGGACATCCTGCGCGAGGCACTGGAAGCCGACTTCAGCGCCTCGTCCAGGAGCTTTGCCGCCTCATCGAAGCGCCCGTCGGCGAGCGCCTTTCGCGCATCGTCGATGGATGTGCGCCCCTTCTCGAGCAAAGTTGCTGACTCCGCCTCCCGACCATATGGCGCTCCCTTGGCCGCGGGCGAGTTAATGAGCATTTCAAGCAGCCTGATCTTCTGCTCGATCAATCGGCGCTTCTGATCCGCACCGTCGGCGGGAGTCTGGGCCGCTACGGCCCCCACCAGCAGTGCCGCGGCCAAGCCTATACACCAGCGCGATCTCATTGGCCTCCCCCGATCCTGTGCCAGGAAATCATAGCGAACTTCACCGCGTTGCGAACAATCGGGCATCCACCCGGCACCCGAATTCAGCTATGCCGACGCGTCAGTGCCCGGCGGACCGGTCGCCACCCAGGAAGGAGCGCGCCCCGGCATGACCGTGCTCGGCAGCCATCCGTATCCATTTCATCGCCTCTTCCTGATCCTGCACAACTCCTTTGCCGGCAAGGAACAAGAGCCCCAAGCCATATTCGGCTTCTGCATGACCACGCCGCGCAGCCTCGAAATACCAGCGCGCAGCCTCCTGATCCGGGTCCGGCACCGTCTTGGGCACCTGATCGCCGAAAACGTACATATTGCCGATGAAGAACATCGCGTCAAGGTTGCCTTGATCCGCACTGCGGCGCGCCCACTGCAGCGCACGCGCTTCATCCTCGGGCACGCCGCGTCCGTAGAAATACATGACGCTCAGCTTTTCCTGGGCAACCGCATCGCCCGCCTCGGCAAGCGGTGCGAACTGCTTTGCCGCAGATTCATACTGACCACCGTCATACTGACGAATCGCATCGTCGAGTGGCGCGGCGTTGGCTATTCCGGTCAGCAACATCATGCACAATGCAACTCGACGCAACATGAAAGACTCACTCCCTGAAAAAATCTGTGTTGTGCGATGGAACGACGCGGAGACGGAGCATCGCACCCATTCCTGCGGCGCTTGACGCAATATCCATACCGGACCAGTCCCCCGCGAACGTATCCGCAACGCAGCGCTCTATATTGCATCAAAGGGGCAGGATGCCAAGGTGCCTGCCATCTGCGAAAATACCTGTCACCGCGCACGCATGCGCGCAGTGTAGCCGACGGCGTTGGCGCACGAGGCGCATGCACATGAGAAACGAGATGAATGCCAACGCAACGACAGCCGATCACGAAATCTTGACCGGCAGCGGTTTCACCGAACCGGCACAAGACAATCGACAGCCGAAAACCCTGTCTCTCAGGGCCAAGGGTATTGTTGCATTCATCCTGATGACAGGCTACGCGCTGTTGATCGGCGTATCCACCGAAGGACAGAGACAGGGACTGTTACGCGTTGTCGAAGAACTCGAGCACGCACACCGCGTCGAGTCGCAACTGCTCGAGATCAACACGTCTATGGCTCGAACGCTGTTTGCCGTGAATATGAGTTTTTCCGACGACGACCTGGCATCGTCCGCGATCCGCTCGATGATCGAGATCGAGGCGAGCCTGTCCCTGATGGAGGCCATCAAAAACCGCCACCCCGCGGTCCTGATGCTCTCGGGAAAGCTGCACGCACTGGTGCGCGACTTGGCGCAATCGCCAAGCTTGGGGGCGTTGGGCGTAACGCGGGCTACGCTCAATGAACTCATCCTTGAACTCGATGGCATCACGCAGACAGCCCATGCAAAGCGTCTGAAACTGCTGGACGAGTATCGCGAAAATTACGATCGCATTACACTTAGCGGCTTGGCAATGCTGGTGATCGGACTGATTCTGCTGGGTGCCGCCACCGCAATCTTCTTCAGTCGGCTCACTTGGGACATCCGCAAACTCGAAGCACACGCGCACGATATTGTGAATGGCAATCGCGACACTCCCCTGACCGTCACCCGCAACGATGAACTTGGCACCCTAATGAGGGCGGTCAATCGCATGCAGCAGGACTTGCGAGAACGAGAGCGTCACATCGAGCGCTCCCGCCTTGAGCAGTTCCACCGTGAGAAAATGGTCGCCGTGGGCTCGCTGGCGGCCCAACTCGCGCACGAAATCAACAATCCGATCGCGGCCATTACGGGTGTCGCCAGCGCTATCAGCCAGGTGCAGCGGAGCCAGCACTGCCCGAACCATGGGGCCACCTGCCAGCCTGGCTTGATTCTCGAGCAAGCCAAACGCATCTCGCTGATTACGCGGCAGATTGCAGATTTCACACGCCCACAGGCACTCGAACCCGAACTGCTGAACCTGAACGAACTGGTCCGGAACACCTGCGCCTTCGTGAGCTACGATCGCCGTTTTCGCCGCATTACACTGAACAGTGAACTGGACGGAGAAATGCCCGCCGTCCGTGCGATCGGCGACCACCTTACCCAGGTACTGATGAACCTTTTGATCAACGCCGCCGACGCGCTGGAAGAAATGCCGGCGGAGCATCAGGGTACGATCACCACAAGAACCCATGCCAGTCAGCACGAGGCAGTGATCGAAATCATCGACAATGGCGGCGGTATCGACACCAAAACGCTTGACCGAGTGTTCGACGAGTATTTCACGACCAAGCCGGCCGGCAAGGGTACAGGCCTTGGCTTGGCACTCAGCCGGGAGCTGGTTCAGGACGCCGGAGGCTCATTGACCCTCGACTCCACACCGGGACAGGGCACCGTCGCACGCATCACCTTGCCTCTGCGCGCTGTCTTGAGTCCCGCCTGACGTACACAGCAGGGCTTCAAACATGAAGGGAATCCGATGCACATACTGGTGATTGATGACGAGCGCGCGGTGCGCGAAATTCTCGCCGACGCGTGTCGGCAGGCCGGTTATTCGGTGGACGAGGCCCGCAACTGCACCGAAGCCGCATCCAAGCTCGTGCGCGGCGACGTCGATCTGGCGCTATGCGACATCAAGATGCCTGACGGCAATGGCGTCGACCTGATGCGCTCGATCAAGGAATCCCCCATCGAGACCAACTTCATCATGGTCACCGCCTTTGCTTCGATGGAAACGGCTGTCGAGGCGCTGCGCGCGGGGGCATCCGATTACATCATCAAGCCATTCAATGTCGAGGAGGTGCTTCATCGCGTACAGCAGATCGCCGCGCTCCGCGGCCTCCGCGAGGAAAACCGCGTCCTCCGCAAATTTGCCAAGGGCGACGCCGCGAAGTTTCGGTTTACCTCCGCACCAATGCAAGCGGTGGAGCGGCTCGCCGGAAAAGTCGCGCCGACCGACAGCACGGTACTCATCACCGGCGAGTCGGGTACCGGCAAGGGCGTACTCGCCCGCGCGATCCATGACCAAAGTCGTCGCGGCGAACACCTGTTCCTGCCGGTCAACTGCAGCGCCATTCCCGAAACCCTGATGGAGTCGGAGTTTTTCGGCCACACCAAGGGCGCCTTCACTGGCGCAGACAAGGCCCGCAAGGGTCTCTTCCTGCAAGCCGACCTTGGCACCCTGTTTCTCGATGAAGTGGGCGAGCTGCCCATGCTGATGCAGACCAAGCTGCTGCACGCGATCGAGGAAAAGGAAATCCGTGCGGTCGGCAGCGAACAGGCGCGTCGCGTCGATTGCCGGATCATCGCGGCTACCAACCGCGATCTGAGTCAGATGGTCAAGGACGGCACGTTCCGTGAAGACCTCTTCTTCAGGCTCAGCATGTTTCACATCCACATCCCCCCATTGCGCGAACGCCAGGATGACATTCGCAGCCTTATCCGTTACATCCTCGACCGTGCGCGCGAACAGCACGGTGCGGAGACGTGCATGACCGTTACGGAAGATGTCGAGCGGCTCCTTCTGACCTGCCCATGGCCCGGAAACGTGCGGCAGATGGAAAACGTCATCAACCGTGCGTGCATCCTGGCGGAAGATAATTGCATCACCGTCGACGACCTGCCGCCGGAAATCATCCGCAACGCGCCGCGCCCGCTTGTTCATGGCACACCCATTGCTACCCAGCTTTGCCTGCGCGATCAATTGCGCGAGTTCGAGTCCAGCGTGATCTTCCGGATGCTCGATGAAACCGGCGGCGACCGGCGTCTTGCTGCGCAACGGCTGGGGATAGGGTTATCCAGCCTGTACCGCAAGATGGAAGAATTTGAAGCTTACGGAATTTCCAGGAACGCTACCGGCATACCTCAACCGATCCGAGACTCCAACTCCGACCAAGGAATCAAACATGAAACTTCCCGGAACTGAGAAGCGCGTTCCCGCTTTCAGCCAGATCGTGCTGGTCTGCGCTTTTATTGCGTTCTCGTCGGCCGCTTGGGCCGACCCCGCAACGGATTATCAGGAGGGCCTGAAGTCCTACCGCGCGGGTGACGTCTTCGGCGCGATGGCACCACTCAAGCAGGCAGCGGACGCCGGGCACGCTGAAGCCCAAGCGCTGTATGGCTCCATCCTCGACAGCGGGGAGTATGACATCGATGCAGCCGCCTACCTTCTCAAAGCGGCCGAACAGAACAATGCGGACGGCCAGTACGGACTGGCAAAGATGTATATCTCGGGGGAAGCCAAGGCTCCCTCCGAAGGCGAAGCCAACCGTCTGATGCGCGCAGCTGCCGCGCAAGGCCACTCGCGGGCAATCATCGTAATCGCATTGGCTTACGTGCACGGCGACACACGACTTGGTGCAACCGATAGCAATACTCCGGAAGCCGGCCAGTTTCTGATTCAGGCTGCCGAACTTGGCGAAGTGGAGGCCGTGGAAACCTTGGCAACCGCCTATCGCAAGGGTACCTACGGGCTCACGGCCGACTCGGCGAAAGCCGATCACTGGGCCGCACAGCTTGCACGCATGCGTGGCCAGGGCCCGAAGAAGGGAGCCAAGAAATAATGGCAGGCAAGGGCATGTTGATTGGGGCGCTTATTGCGCTGATGGGACATTCTGCCACCGGCCTGGCGGCCAATGTATCCGAAGGGCAACGCATTTATCGGCAATTTTGCGTTGGCTGCCATGGCGTCGGCGGGCTAGCAGCCATCCCCAATGCACCCAATTTTTCCCGCGGCGAACGACTGATGCAGCCAGACATGACGCTGATGATGTCGATCAAGGCCGGCAAGATGGCCATGCCGTCGTTCAACGGGATTTTGCAAGACCACCAGATTTTCGACGTAATCGCTTACTTGCGGACTCTCCAACAATGACCTTGCACCTCCCGAACGCACAACGCACCTTTGGCGTCATCAGTCTTGCCCTGAGTTGCTTGACCAGCGCCGCATTCGCACAAACACCGGCTCCGGATTACAAGATTCTGGAAACCTTCAATGTCGGCGACCCGGTTTATGTGCGGGCACTGACCATGGAGCCGAAAACCAACACGGCGTGGGTGGGAACGTCGGCGGGAGTGCATGAGATCGACCTCACCTCCCGAAAGCCGCGCAATACCTTCACGCGCAGTGACGGCCTCGCAAATGAATATGTCTTTGCCGTCGGAATCGACTCTCAAGGCTACAAATGGTTCGGGACGAACGCCGGTGGCGTCTCGCGGTACAAGGACGGCAACTGGAAAACCTATTTCCCGATGCACGGCCTCGCCGATTACTGGATCTACTCGTTTGCCAACGACAAGGAGGGCAACCTCTGGATCGGCACGTGGGCTGGCGTGAATCACTTCAATGTGAAGACCGGCAAATTCAAGACTTACGTGAAGGAACTGGTGAACGAGTGGGTCTACGGTCTGGACGTCGATGCCAAAGGGCGAACATGGTTCGCAACCGAAGGGGGCGTCTCGATGTTCGACGGCAAAACATGGAAGTCATGGACCCACAAGGACGGGCTGGGCGCCCCCAACGCGGATCAGCTTCCGGCCAGCAGCAATACCGGCCTTGGCACCCGCTCCCGCCACGACCTATCGACCATGGAACGCGGTGACGCGACATACAACCCTAACTATTCCTTTGCAATGCACATCGCACCGGACGGCGACGCCTGGGTCGGCACTTGGGGGGGTGGTGTAGCCCGCTTTAACGGGACGACCTGGCGCAATTACAACACCAAAGACGGCCTCGTCGGGAATATCGTCTATTCGATCGCACGCGACGACAAGGGTGCTTTCTGGTTCGGAACCGACAAGGGCGTTTCGCGTTTTGACGGCAAGACCTGGCGTTCATTCACGACACAGGATGGTCTTCTCGACTCCCATGTTTATACGCTTACCGCTGCACCAAACGGTGATATCTGGGTGGGAACACGACGTGGTGTCGCTATCATCGGCAAGAAATAAGGATCTACGGCCGCGCATTGCAGCGCATCGAGGGTTCCCGACCCCGGATCGCAGCGAAGTGCCCGGCGCAATTCAATTTATTCAATGGAGTTTTGCCGCATGAATTACAAAGTTGCAGCCGTAGCCGTGATTGCCGGCGCAGTCGCCATTGCTGGAGCCTACACGCTGGGCCAGCAGCAGGGGACGAAGACCACGGCACCTCAAATTGCTACAGCCCCCCAAGGCGGGGCGGCGCAGGTACCGGCAGCGGACGGCCAGATCCGCGGAGGAAAGGTCGGCGCCGATCCTAACGAAAAATTCACGCATTTCCGGGTCGGCAACAAGAACGTCAAGAAGATCTACGCTGAAAACGGGGTGGTGTGGGTAGCAACGTCCGGCGGCGTCATCCGCTATGACACTCGCAGCGACGAGTATAAGCTGTTCGACAACCAGACCGGACTCCTCTCAAATGGCATGTTCTATGTTGGACGTGTTCAGGGCAAGATCACCGTGGGCACCTACGGCGGGGGTCTGTCAATCCTCGACGAAAGCAACAACACGTGGGAGACCTACAATATCCCCGAGGGACTCGGTGACGCTTTCGTCTATGACGTCATCGAAACGCGCACGGGCGACCTGTGGATCGCAACCTGGTCTGGTGTAAACCGCGTACGCGGCGGGAAGTTGAAGGATCCGTCGGCGTGGGAACTGCACACGGTCGAGAGCACCAAGGGCGGGCTCCCGAATGACTGGGTTTACGGCCTTGCCGAAGGCAAGAATGGCGAAATCTGGCTCGCCACCGAGGGCGGCATGGCCCGGTACGCTGAGGGCACCTGGGAGAACTGGAACCACTCGCGCGGCATCGGCGCCCCGTACGAAAAGGTCAAGAAGGACATCGAGTACAAGAGTGACCCCGCCAAGGAATCGCTGCACCACGCGCAACAGAAAAAGGAGATGGGCCTGGAGGGAGTTGACCAGGCCTTCAATCCGAACTACATCATTTCCCTGGTTGTCGACGAGGACGGAACCGTCTGGGCCGGAACCTGGGGAGGCGGCCTTGCGCATTTCGATGGCAAGCAGTGGAACAACACCACCACCGTTGAAGGCCTGCCTGGCAACCACGTGTTCATGCTGCACCGTGACCAACAGAACCGCCTGTGGATCGGCACGAACAACGGTCTGGCGCTGAAGGAAGGCAATGGTTATCGCATCATGAAGGCCGAGGACGGGCTGTTCAACAACACGGTGTTCTCGATGGCGACAACGCCGGAGGGTGGGCTGTGGGTCGGCAGCTACGGTGGCGTCGCGCATATTCGCCCGCCAAAGTAAAACCGCCTGCTGACGCAAAACGTAATCAAGCCACTCTCGTTCTGCCGAGGGTGGCTTTTTCTTTGCCCCTGCCGCCGCGTGCCACAGAAATCTCGCCACGCTCTCGCGTGCAGCTCACGCTCGACTTTGCCGTCCACCGACCACGCAATGCCACGTCACGTCACCAACGCACGGCGACTGCGACAGCGCAATCCGCCGAGGGGCGTATACGAAGCTCACATGCCGGGGGCAGCTTCAACTGCGCCTACCGGTTCAACTTCACGAGAACTGTCCAGACTGGGTGACCGCGGGCATGAACATTCGGCACGCTGCGCATTCAAAACAGGCCGAATCGAGATCAAATTGTTCTGCGGGAATCTACGGGCGCTCATCGGCCGACAAGCGTCGAAGGCGAGCGGGGAAGCCGTGCGGAGGCCGCTGTCGCTGGCCTCGGCTTCCCCTCTGCGCGAATGCCGCGTTACTTGCGTACGCGGTCGATGACGACCTTGACGCCAGCAGCGTCGGGCGCAACGAGAACCGGGGCACTTTCGAGATCACCCGCACTCGCAGTGGCACTCCCCTTCTTCGACAGGCGCGCACCAACGGCCAACTGTGCCGGCAAAGGCCCTTGTGACATACGCTGCGCCGACCGGAAATCGAGCGCCGCCGGCAGATCACCCGCACGGAAGCGCAGCGCTGCGACCGGCATTCCGCCCTGCGCGGGTCTTGCGAAAACGAACACGATGTCATCAGAGTCAGCCTGAGTCGCCAGTTCCGGCGACAGGCTGACCTCACCTCGCAGCGTGAGGGCATCGGCGGATGCACCGCCCTGTTGAGCGCCCGCATTCGGCATCGCCGCCGGCTGCGCGGCGCCGGGCGCGTCCAGCAGGGGCATCCCGCCCTTGGTACGCGCCTCGTTGATGCTCGCAAGAATGGCGCCGTAAACCTCTTCGCCCGGCTTCATGTTCGACAGGATGCGTTCCCACAAGGTAGAAGCCGCCGCGTAGTCCTGCCGCTGAAATGCCGCTGTGCCCGCGAGCGCGAGCGCCTTCACGTGATGCGGGTCAAGCGCGAGCGCGCGTGCGATGAGGCGATCCGGGTCACCTTCAAATTTTCGTCCTGCCGCTCCGGCCAGCAGATCGGCCCAGTCCGCCAGGATGTCGGGGTTATCGGGAATGCTCGCTCCAATCTTCGCCCACGTCGACACGGCGCCCTTGAAATCCTGCATCACCGCATAGGACCGTCCCAACATCATCCAGCCCTGGGCATCCCCCGGCTCGCGTTCAAGCCGCTCGGCCAACTGGGCAACCATCGCCACCATCTGTTCGGGCGTGATCTGATGACCTGCCTCCGGCGGCGGCTTTGCATTCGAAGGGTCAAGCCCTTCGGGTGTCCCGAGAACCAGATATACGGCCACCGCCAGCACCGGAACAGCGAGGACGATGCCGACTGCCCAGCTGCGTGCAGGACTGGCATCGGTTCCCGCTTCGGCAATGCCGCCTTCGATCAGGGCGCGCTGCTCAAGCTCCTCGCGGGAGCGGCGATAGTCTGCTTCCGCGATGCCGCCTGCCGCGCGCTCGGCTTCTAGATCGGCAAGCTGTTCGCGCAGGACGATCAGGACCGTTTTGGCTTGCTGCTGCCTATCCGCATGTTCGCGGGCTCGTGCACCGGCACGCAGCATCGGCGGAATGACAAGCAGCAGGGCACCGGCCACCAGCATGGTGGCCAGAATCAGAAAAACTATCACGAGCGGGGCTCCTGGGAGGTATTGGCAGTGCCGTCCAGCAGCGCGGCAGCACGAGCACGTTCGTCATTCGTGAGGGGCGGCGCAGCCTCTGTGACGCGCCGGCGAAGCCTCCAGGCCAGCCAGCCGGCACCGCCGATCAGCAACAGTACCGGACCGAGCCAGAGCACTAGGGTTGTGCCCTTGAACGGCGGGAGGTAGAGAACGAAATCACCGTAGCGGGCAACAAGATATTCGACAACGGCATCTTCGTCCTTGCCTGCGACGAACTGTTCGCGAACCTGGTTGCGCAGATCCACCGCAAGCGGCGCGTTCGATTCCGCAATGGATTGGTTTTGGCACACCAGGCAGCGCAACATGTGAGACAGCTGCATGACGCGCTCTTCAAGCGCGGGGTCCGCCGCAAGCGGTTCGGCTTCGGCAGCAAACGCCGCAGGCGGCACCAGCAGTGCCACAACAAGCGCCAATCGGCGCATCAGATCAACCCGCACGCTTGAGCTCCGCAATTTTGGGGAGCAGCACGTCACGTACCGCTTCCGGTGTTACCGGGCCGATGTGCTTGTAGCGGATCACTCCCGCCTGATCGATCAGGAAGGTTTCCGGCACACCATAGACACCGAAGTCGATGCCGACGCGACCATCCGCGTCGACCAGCGAGGTGTCGTACGGATCTCCGTGCTCACGCAACCACGCCTTCGCATCGTCGGCCCCATCCTTGTAGTTCAGGCCAATCAACGGAACCACCTTCTGGCGCGAGAATCCGTTGAGCACCGGATGCTCCTGGCGACATGCAACACACCACGACGCCCACACGTTAAGCAACCACACCTGGCCACGCATGTCGGCATTCGCGATCGCCACATCCGGTGCGGACAACTGCGCGAGCCGGAATTGCGGTGCAGGCTTGTCGATCAGCACCGAGGGCAACTCGCGCGGGTTGAGTTTCAGACCGTAGCCGAGAAAGCCGGCGAGCAGCAGAAAAATGAACAGGGGAACAAGGAACTTCGCTTTCATTGGATCTCTCAAGCAACCTGACGTGCAGCGGCACCGACCGGAACCTCGCGTTCGGCGAGACGACGGTAGCGACGGTCTGCGGCAGCGAACACCCCACCCAGCGCCATCAGGGTACATCCCAGCCATATCCAGCTGATAAACGGACGGTAGAACAGCCCGACCACCCATGCTCCGTCCTCGAGCTGGTCGCCGAGATTGACGTAGACATCGCGGAACGGGCCGATATCGATAGAGGCTTCCGTCATCGGCATCTGCTGAGCCTGATAGAAGCGCTTCTCGGGATTCAGGGTGGCGATCTTGCTGTCGCCACGCGTGACATCCAGTGTCGCGCGCGCCGCCGCGTAGTTCGCCCCCGGAGAGTCTTTCACGCCACGGAAAGTGAAGGTGTAGCCCGCAAGCTGTGCGGTGTCACCGGGCATCATCTTGACCTGGATCTGCGTATTGAGGCTGCCGACCATGGTGACGCCGATGATGAACACGCCAATGCCGAGGTGCGCCAGCCACATGCCCCACCACGACGAAGGAATGCTGCGCAGGCGCGCACCCGGGGCGGCGCCGCGGCGGTCTGCAATACGCTGGACGAGGATCTGGATGCTGCCGATCAACACCCACGCAGCCAGGGACAGGCCTAGCACGGTCCGCCAGCTGACGTGCCCGATCGCAAACGCCAGGCCGAGACCCAGAGCCGCACTCGCCACCAGACCCGGGGCGACCTTGCGCAGAATGCGATCGCCGTCATCGCCCTTCCAGCGCACGAACGGGCCGATCATCATCAGCACGATCACCGGGGTCATCAGCGGCACGAATACCGTCTCGAAATACGGAGGGCCGACGGAAATCTTGCCGAGATTGAGTGCATCGATGAACAGCGGGTACAGCGTGCCGAGCAATACCGAACCGCTTGCCACCGCAAGGAGCACGTTGTTGCCGAGTAGCGCAGACTCGCGCGACACCAGACCAAAGCTGCCGCCGCCCGACAGGGTCGGTGCCCGCCACGCGAACAGCACCAGCGATACTCCGATCACGAGCACCAGCAGCGCAAGGATGAAAAGACCACGGGCGGGATCTGTGGCAAAGGCATGCACCGACGTCAACACACCGGAGCGCACCAGGAAGGTACCCATCAGCGACAGGGAAAATGCACCGATTGCAAGCAGTACCGTCCAGCTACGGAAGGCGCCGCGCTTTTCGGTGACGGCGAGCGAGTGCATGAGCGCCGTACCGAGCAGCCAGGGCATGAACGAGGCGTTTTCGACCGGATCCCAGAACCACCAGCCGCCCCAGCCGAGTTCATAGTAGGCCCAGCCGGATCCGACTGCGATGCCGGAGGTCAGGAACACCCACGCAACGGTCGTCCACGGACGCGACCAGCGCGCCCAGGCCGCATCCATGCGCCCGGACAGCAGCGCTGCGATGGCAAATGCGAACGCCACCGAGAACCCGACATAGCCCATGTACAACAGCGGCGGATGAATGATCATCCCCGGATCCTGCAGCAGCGGGTTCAGGTCACGACCTTGCGCGGCTCCGGGCAACAGGCGGTCGAAGGGGTTCGACGTAATCAGCGTGAACGACAGGAATCCGGTGCTGACGCAACCGAGCACGCCGAGCACGCGTGCCATGAAAACGTCGGGCAGATTGCGGCTGAACACCGTCACGGCGACCGTCCACAAGGACAAGGACATCGCCCACAGCAGCAGCGAGCCCTCGTGGTTGCCCCACACGCCGGTGATCTTGTATATCAGCGGCGTCTCGGAATGCGAGTTCGTGGCCGCAAGTTGCAACGAGAAGTCGCTCGTGACAAAGGCCCAGGTGAGGCAGCCGAAGGAAAATACGATGAACAGGAATTGCCCCTGCGCAGCAGGGCGCCCCACCGCCATCAGTGCCAGGCGGTTGCGGCTCGCGCCGACGAGCGGCACGACGGCCTGCACGAAGGCCAGAACGAGGGCGAGAATCAGGGAAAAATGACCGAGTTCGGGAATCATTGCTTCACCGTCTTTGCCGTTTTCTGTGCCTCGTCTACCGCGTGTTGCGCTTCCGGCGGCATGTAGTTTTCATCGTGTTTGGCGAGTACCTCGGACGCCTTGAACTGGCCATCCGGCCCCATCGTGCCCTGAACTACCGCCCCCTTGCCCTCGCTGAATAGGTCAGGCAGCGAGCCCTTGTAGGTCACGGGAATGACTTTCGCGGTATCGGTGATCGCGAATTGCACTGTCAAGCCATCGGCGGCGCGCTTGATCGACCCTTGTTCGACCAGCCCCCCGATGCGAAATGCCCGACCGGTCGGGGCCTTGCCTTCCGCGACCTCGGTGGGCGTGTGGAAAAACACCAGATTTTGCTGGAAGGCGGTCAGCACCAACGCAACGGCACCGACCAGCAATGCCACAGCGCCGCCGAGCAGCACCAGACGTTTGCTACGGGGTTTCATTCAACGATCTCCTCAAAAGCACGCCGCCCGTTGACTCCGGCCGCAGTGGCACGGCGCAAGCGCAACAGGCGTCGTACGGTATCCCTACGACGGCGCATCACGAGGATGAGTTCCCCGACCACGAGCAGTGCGGTGACGCCATAGCTGCCCCACACGAAGGCGGCGAAACCACCCATATCCCAGAAGGCGCTCCACGACTCCCACTGCATCAGACCTTGCCCTCCAGCGCATTCAGTTCGGCAGCCACCCACTCGGTGTGGCGCTCACGCTCAAGGATGAGCGATCGCACACGCCACAGCGTGATTGCGATGGTGTAGGCCCACGCGGCAATTGCCATCACCAGCATCCCGACCAGCATGGTGGTCGCCATCGAGGGGGCCTTATTGAGGCTCACCGAGGCGCCCTGGTGCAGGGTGTTCCACCACTTCACCGAGAAATAGATGATGGGCACGTTGATCGCCCCCACCAGCGCGATGATGGCGCCGGCCTTGTCGGCGCGCCGCGGATCCTCGATGGCACGCGTCAGCGCCATGAATCCCAAATACAGGAACAGCAGCAACAATTGGGAAGTAAGGCGGGCATCCCATACCCAGTATGCGCCCCAGGTGGGTTTGCCCCACAGTGCTCCGGTCCACAGCGCAACGAAACAGAACATCGCCCCGGTCGGCGCCAGCGCCTGCGCCATGATGAAGGACAGGCGGGTGTTCATGACCAGACCGACGGCGGACCAGAAGGCCATCAGTAGATAGACGAACATCGACATCCATGCCGCGGCGACGTGGATGTATATGACGCGGTAGACCTCGCCCTGCTGGGCATCGGTGGGTGCAACGAAAAAGCCGAGCCAGATGCCGATACCGACGAAGATCACTGCTGCCGCCGCGAACCACGGCGCCAGGCGCCCTGCGAGCGGGTAGAACATCTGTGGGGCAGCGAAGCGGAGCAGACTCTTGCTACGTTCTGGTTTATCCATGTCTTTTATCATTCAACCGCGATTCTGAGCGCTGCTGCGCAAGCCAGTGGCGCAAGCGCCAGCGCTCCGAGCAGACCACCACCAAGTAGCAAAAGATGTGCCTGAGCACCGGAACCCGAGAGATGGGCGTCGACCGCACCGGCACCGAATATCAACACCGGCACGAACAGGGGCAGGACGAGCAGCGCCAGCAACATGCCGCCGCCACGCAATCCGAGGGTCAGCGCTGCACCGACGGCGCCCAACAGGGCGAGGATCGGCGTGCCGAGCGCCAACGATAAGACAAGCACCCCCAGCGCACTTTGCTCCACGTCAAACAGCAATGCGAGCGCAGGAGCGGCGACCACCAGCGGCAGACCGGTGGCGATCCAGTGCGCGGAAATCTTGGCGACGACCCACAGGACGGTGGGCTCCGGCGACAGCAGCAATTGCTCCAGCGTCCCGTCGACGTGATCCTGCGCAAACAGGCGGTGCAGCGACAGAAGCGTCGAGAGCAAGGCAGCCACCCACAGCACCCCCGGCGCAATGGCGCGCAGCTGGTTGGGTTCGGCACCAACCCCAAAGGGGAACAGGCACACGACGACAACGAAGAAAGCCAGCGTCACGAGGACATCGGCGCGACCGCGCCAGGCAAGCAGCAGATCGCGATCAAGGACCGCGGCGAATGGACCCAGTGCGCGACTCACCACGCCACCTCGGCAAGATTGAGCACCGCCGGAGGCTTGGCGAAGGGGGCATCCTGGTGGGTCGTGAGCACCACCATGCCGCCGGCAGCGCAATGGTCGGACAAAGTGGCAGCCAGATCGGCCACTGCGGCCACGTCGAGAGCGGTAAAAGGTTCATCGAGCACCCACAGCTTGCGTCGGGTGCCGAGGAACAGGCGTGCCAGACCGACCCGCCGGCGCTGCCCTTGGGACAGCACCCGCGCAGGCAGGTCGAGCTGCTCGGCGAGACCGATACGCACGAGGGCGTCGATGCAGATGTCCTCATCAACCTTGTCGCCGCCCGCGGCGCAGGAAAAGCGCAGGTTTTCGAGCGGCGTCAGCAGGTCGTTGAGGGCCGCCGCATGCCCCAGGTACAGCAGCGCACGGTGGAAGGTTTCACGGTCGCGATTAATGGGGACGTCATTCCAGCGGATTTCGCCGCTTTCCGGGAGAGCAAGGCCACACAGGATGCGCAGCAGGCTGGTCTTGCCGTATCCATTCGGACCGGCCACCCGCAGCATGGCGCCTGGCGCGACCTGCAGGTTGAGGCCACGAAACAGCGGGCGGTCACCCTTCACACAGGCGAGATCGTTAGCATAAAGCATGGGCGTGGATTTAACCACAGACCGCGCTGCTTCGGGAGCCCTGCTTGCGGGGAAAACCGCGATTTCGCCAAACAAGGGCGAGACCGCGGGAACCCGGGTCGAGGTTTGCGAGACCTCAGTTCTGTTTGGGCGGAGTCACGGGGTGGAATACCTCGGGCGCCACGGCATCGTGCGGAGCACCGATGTCCTGCGCGATCGGTGGCAGCGAGTGGGCAATACCCTTGTGGCAATCGATGCAGGTCTTGCCTTCCGACAGTCCGGCCTGGTGCGCCTTGTTCGAGCGACGCCCCTGCACGGAGTAGTCGAAGTATTCGTAGTTATGACAATTGCGACACTCCTGCGAATTGTTCTTCTTCATCCTGCGCCATTCGTTCTGCGCCAATTGAATTCTCTTGTCATCGAACTTCTCGGGCGTGCTGATGGATCCGAGCAGATGATGGAAGACTTCATTGGAGGCCTGGATCTTGCGGATCATCTTCGGCACCCACTCCTTCGGCACATGGCAGTCGGGGCAGGTGGCACGCACGCCGGTGCGGTTCTGGTAGTGGATGGTATTGCGGTACTCCTCGAAGACGTTTTCCTTCATCTCGTGGCAACCGATGCAGAAGGCTTCGCGGTTGGTAAATTCCAGGACGGTATTGAATCCGCCCCAGAACACGATGCCGGCGACGAAAGCCACGCCCACCACACCGAAGGCGATGCGGCGCAGGCGCTGCCACAGGCTGCGTTTTCCGTTGTTGTTGTCGTCAGTCATGTTGGTTCCCTGTCCGTTTGGCCCGAAAATCAGCGCAAGCCCTCGGCACGTTTGAAGGTGTTTTCCACCAGCGGCTTGGCATCGGTCTGCGGGATGTGGCACTGCATGCAGAAATAGCGGCGCGGGGAAATGTTCGACAATTCGCCGCCATCGCGGTCCTTGAAGTGGGTGAGGCTGACCTTGGTGGCGTTGAACTCCTGGTAGCGGCTCCAGGAGTGGCAATCCATGCACTTGTTGAAGTTCCGGGTTATTTCGTAGCCTTCGACCTTGTGCGGGATGAGCGGCGGCTGCTGTACGTAGTCGCGCGCCATGGGCGGGCCGTCGGGGCGGATGCGGGCGCCGGGCGCCGGCGGCTCGGGCGCATCCACCGCGGCACCGCGCAAGCTCTGCAGCCCTTCGGCAAACGCGGTCTGACCGCCGAAAATACCGAAACTCAGGGCGGCAACTAGCGCTATCGCCAGGTTACGGGTCTGTTTTTTCATGACTCGCTCCTATCAAATCGGGTCGTAATTCGGAAAACGTCTTTGCCGCATACGTCGACGCAGCGGCCACAAGTGGTGCAATTGCGGTCAAGGATGACCGGGTGAGTCTGGCCGGCCGCCTTGAGCGCGGGACGGATGACCTGAGGCTCGGGGCAGACGGCGAAGCAATCCATGCAGTCGTTGCAGGCGTCGCGTTTGTCGGCGCTGACGCGGATCAGCGCGGTCGCGCCGAGCAGGCTGTAGAAGGCCCCCATGGGGCAGACATGGCCGCACCAGCCACGCGAGGCAATCAGCAGGTCGTACAGGAAGAGGCCGCCGACGATGCCCCACGCGAGGCCGAAGCCGAAGATGAGCCCGCGGTGCAGCATCGATACCGGATTGACCCATTCCCACGCAAGACTGCCGGTAGCGAAGGCCGCCAGCAGCGTGAAGCCGAGCAGCCAGTAGCGGGTGTCCGACGAGGGGATCTTGCCGCCCTTGAGGCCGAGCCGGCGGCGCAGCCAGGCCGCCGCGTCGGTGACGAGGTTGACCGGACACACCCACGAGCAATACACGCGACCGCCGATGAGCAGGTAGAAGGCCAGTGCGATGCCGGCACCCAGCAGCGCCTCGCGATATGGCAGGGTTCCCGCCGCGAGCGACTGCACGAGCAGGTAGGGATCGGTGAGCGGGAGGACGCCGAGGGTGAGACTGGAGGAAAGGTTGCCCTTGACGATCCACAGCCCGAACCACGGCCCTGCGAGGAACAGCGCGAGAATGCCGAACTGCGACAGGCGGCGCAGGAGCAGCCACTTGTGCGCGATGAGCCAGCCCTTGACCGCGACAGCTTCACCCCCGGGGCGGGCGCGAGCAGCCCTGATCGCGTTGGCCGGTGCGCTCATGGCTTCCACCCCGAGTCGATTCCGGACGGCGATTGCACCGGTTCCCGGGTGGCCGGACCTTCGCCCGGTCCCACGCGGGTGTCGCCATAGGCCTTGCCTTCGAGCCCGCGCACCGGCATTTCGATCTGGTCGCCGATCAGCGATCCGCCGGCCGCATCCTTTTCTTCCCAGCCCTTGCGGTAGTGTTCGGCACGGGAGCCCTGGGCCAGCTTCACCGGCAAGACCTTGATCGCCGCCTCGCCCGGTAGCACGCAGGACTTCTCGCACTTGCCGCAGCCGGTGCAGTAGTCGGAATGCACGGTCGGCAACAGCATCGCGTGGCGATCGGAGCGCGGGTTATGCATGCGCTCGAGGGTGATGGCCTTGTCGATGACCGGACAGACGCGATAGCAGACGTCGCAGCGCAGCCCGAGGAAATTGAGGCAGGTTTCGTGGTCGATCAGCACCGCCAGCCCCATGCGTGCCTTGCCGATGTCGGTAAGGCCGCGGTCGAGCGCGGCGGTCGGGCAGGCGACGACGCAGGGGATGTCTTCGCACATCTCGCAGGCGACGTCGCGCGCGGTGAAGTACGGCGTACCGGTCGCGACACCGTCGCCGAGCTCGGCGAGTTTCAGGGTGTCGTAGGGACAGTCGCGCACACACAGGCCGCAACGCACGCAGGCCGCAAGGAAGTCGCTTTCGGCGAGCGCGCCGGGAGGGCGCAGGGCGGTTGCCGGCCGCGCGCTCGCCTGCTTCGCATACAGGCCGACGCCGAGCGACAGCAGGCAGGCGCCACCCGCCACCCCCGCCACTTCCTTGAGGAAGCGGCGGCGGGGCGGGTTGCCCACGGGTCCGGCCGGTTTGTCCTGAATGTCGCTCATGATCCCTTCACCCGAAACCGGGCGGCGCCGCAGCGCCACCCTGCCTCATGCCTGGCTCCTCAGACTTTCAGCACCTTGACGGCGCATTTCTTGAAGTCGGTCTGCTTCGAAATCGGGCAGGTCGCGTCCAGCGTGAGCTTGTTGACCAGTCGCCCTTCATCGAAGAAGGGGATGAAGATCAGGCCCGCCGGCGGTTTGTTGCGGCCGCGTGTTTCCAGGCGGGCGGTGATCTCGCCGCGGCGCGAGGCGACCTTGACCATCATGCCGCGCTGCAACCCGCGCTTGGTGGCATCGTCCGGGTTCATGAACACCTGCGCCTCGGGCACCGAACGGTGCAGTTCCGTCACCCGCCGGGTCATCGTCCCGGTGTGCCAGTGCTCCAGCACGCGGCCGGTGCATAGCCACATGTCGAATTCCTTGTCCGGCATTTCCGGGGGATCCTGATAGGGCAGCGCGAAGATCACCGCACGGCCGTCCTTGTGGCCGTAGAACTTCACGCCCTCGCCGGTCTTCACGTAGGGGTCGTAGCCTTCGCGGAAGCGCCACAGGGTTTCCTTGCCTTCGACGACCGGCCAGCGCAGGCCGCGCGCCTTGTGGTACGTGGCGAAATCGGCGAGGTCGTGACCGTGTCCGCGACCGAACGCGGCATATTCCTCGAACAGGCCTTTCTGCAAGTAGAAACCCAGCTCCTTGGATTCATCGTTCATGTAGCCAGGAATCGCGTGGCCATTGGCCTTCTCGACGTCCGCAAGGGGGAACTTGTTCACCGTGCCGTTCTTGAACAGGACATCGAACAGGGTCTTGCCCTTGACCTCGGGCTTCTTGGCGATGAGTTCGGCCGGCCACACGTCCTCGACCTTGAAGCGCTTCGAGAATTCGAGGAGTTGCCACAGGTCGGACTTGGCCTGACCCGGCGCGGACACCTGCTGGCGCCAGAACTGCGTGCGGCGCTCGGCGTTGCCGAAGGCGCCTTCCTTCTCGGTCCACATTGCCGCGGGCAGGATCAGGTCGGCCGACAGCGCGGACACGGTCGGATAGACATCGGACACGACGACGAAGGCTTCCGGATTGCGCCAGCCCGGATAGATTTCGCCGTTGATGTTCGGCCCCGCCTGCATGTTGTTGGTGACGGCAGTCCAGTAGCACTTGAGCTTGCCGTCCTTCAGCGCACGGCTTTGGGCCACGGCGTGCAGGCCGATCTTGTCGGGCAGGGTGCCTTCGGGCAGCTGCCAGATCTTTTCGGCGATGGCGCGGTGCATCGGATTGGTGACCACCATGTCGGCCGGCAGGCGGTGGGCGAAGGTGCCGACTTCGCGCGCGGTACCGCAGGCCGAGGGTTGACCGGTCAGCGAGAACGGGCTGTTGCCGGGCTCGGAGATCTTGCCGGTCAGCAGGTGCACGTTGTAGATCATGTTGTTCACCCAGGTACCGCGGGTGTGCTGGTTGAAGCCCATGGTCCAGAACGACATGATTTTCTTCTTCGGGTCGGCGTAGAGCTTCGCCATGCGTTCAAGCCGCTCGGCCGGCACGCCGGAGAGCTTGGACACCTTTTCCAGCGTGTACTCGGACACGAACTTGGCGAATTCGTCGAAGCTGATGTCGGTTGCGGCGCCGGTATTGCCCTTGGGCTTGCCGTCGGCACCGGCGTAGCCGTTGTTGGTGGCATTTGCTTCGAGCGCATGGTTCGGGCGCAGGCCGAAACCGATGTCGGTCTCGCCCTTCTTGAAGTTGACGTGTGCCTTGACGAACTCGGTGTTAACTTTCTTGTTCTGGATGATGTAGTTGCAGATGTAGTTCAGGATCGCCAGATCGGTGTTCGGCACGAAAACCATGCCGTTGTCGGCGAGCTCGAAGGAGCGGTGCTCGTAGGTGGACAGCACATGCACTTCGCTGCCTTCCTTCGACAGGCGCCGGTCGGTGATGCGCGACCACAAGATCGGGTGCATCTCCGCCATGTTGGAGCCCCACAGCACGAAGGCGTCGGCGTTCTCGATGTCGTCGTAGCAGCCCATCGGCTCGTCGATGCCGAAGGTGCGCATGAAGCCTGCGACCGCGCTGGCCATGCAGTGACGCGCGTTGGGGTCGAGGTTGTTGCTGCGCAGGCCGGCCTTGTGCAGCTTGACCGCGGCATAACCTTCCCAGATCGTCCATTGGCCGGAGCCGAACATGCCGACCGATTCGGGACCGTGCTGCTTGATCGCGGCCTTCCACTTCTCGGCCATGATGTCGAAGGCCTGATCCCAGGTGATCGGTGCGAACTCGCCGTTCTTGTCGTATTTGCCGTTCTTCATGCGCAGCAGCGGCTTGGTCAGCCGGTCGTTGCCGTACATGATCTTCGACAGGAAGTAGCCCTTGATGCAGTTGATGCCACGGTTGACCGGTGAATCCGGATCCCCCTGCGTGGCCACCACGCGGCCGTTCTGCACGCCGACCAGTACCGAGCAGCCGACACCGCAGAAGCGGCAGGCGGCCTTGTCCCAACGCACCTTGGTGGAACCATTGGCGGGCTGCTGGGCCCCGGCCACTACCGGGATGCCGATGCCGGCGCCGGCGGCCGCCGCAGCAATCGCATTGGTCTTGATGAATTCGCGTCTATCCATGGTCATTTCAAGCCTCCTTGTCCTGAGCGCTGCCGACACCGTCCGCCGCCTGAAGCGGCAGGCCCGGGATCGGTTCCGGGTGTTCAATTTCGTTTTCCAAACCTTCGTCCGTGTATTCGTAAGCCAGCGTCACGCTGAGCACATGGCGAACCATATTCACCGCCAGCACCGAATCGGTCATGGCGTAGCCTTCGCCGTCCTCGACGGTGACGATCACGCGCCCCTGTTCGATATTCGCGCCGTGCACTTCGACGCCCGGGATTTCCACGAGCGCGGTCTTGAGCGTGTCGATGTGCTCGGGGCTGACCCTGACCACGAGGCTTGCGATCTTCATTCGTGCTTCTCCACATTCTTCGTTAACGCAATGGCGCCGACCGGACAGGGTGCGTAGCAGGCACCGCAGCCGGTGCAGCGTCCCGCGTCGAATTGCGGCTGTGCGACCCCGCCCGCAGTCGGACGGAAGCGGATCGCAGCTTCGCCGCAGATTTCGCCGCACACCCGGCATTCGACGCCGCGGCGCGCCAGACATGCATCGCCGATCGCTGCTTTCACGTTCCACGGCGCGACGCTTTCACTGCGGCGCATCAGCGCACCTGGCTTGCACGCAGTGACGCAATCGCCGCAGAAGGTGCATTCACCGCGACTGAAATCGACGACCGGGAATCCGCCACCGCCCGCGATCAGGATTGACGTCGGGCACACCCTGAGACAGTCACCGCAACGCGTGCACACCTCTTCGAACATGTCACCACGTGCTACCCAGGGTGGGCGCAGCGCGTCACTGTCAGGACGGAGGCGGCCCTGCAAAAAGCCGCGACGAGAGATCGACATGAAGCGCCTGCATTACCCTGACTTGTCCATGGGTTTTCATTGGACACGCACGGACGAAGCCGAACCTTGACTGGCATCAAGGCGAGAATCGTTCATATCTAAAAGGCCCGGCTGCGGCAGGCGCTGGTGCGCTCAGCGTTCGGTGCGCATGTGCTCGACCGCCCAGACCGCAGCCTCGACGCGGGAACGGAAGTTGAGCTTGCGCAGCAGGTGCTTGACGTGCACCTTCACCGTGCCTTCCGCGATGTCGAGCTCGCGGGCGATCTGCTTGTTCGACAGGCCTCCGGCGATACGCTCGAGGATGCGCTGTTCGCGCTCGGTGAGCCCGGCGGCGGACGCGCTTTCGGGGCGTTTTTCCTGGCGCAGCGCGGCAGCCATCAGGTGCGTGAGCGCATCGGACACGACGATGCGCCCGGCGGCTGCAGACTTGAGCGCCTCAACCATCTCCTCCGGCTCCATGTCCTTGAGCAGATAGCCATCGGCGCCGGCACGCAGCGCGGCAACAAGATCTTCGGCCGCATCCGAGACCGTCACCATCACCACGCGCGTATCGAGATCGGCCTGCTTGACGAAACGCAGCACCTCCAGACCGGACATGTCCTTCATGTTGAGGTCGAGCAGCAGGAGATCCGGCCGCAGGCGGAGGATGTGTGCGATCCCTTCCTTGCCGTCGGCCGCTTCGGCCACCAGACGGAAACCGGGGACGGTGCGCAGCAGCTGGATGAGCCCTTTGCGGAACAGGGGATGGTCGTCGATGATGATGACGCTTTGCGGGGTCTCGGTCATGATGCGTCCGTAAAAGCGGGAAAGGAGGACGAGGTTTCGGCGGCCTGCGGGTGAAAACGCACCACGATACGCGTGCCGCCGGCCGGTCGGGGCTGAACGTCGAGCAGGCCGCCCAGTCCATGCGCCCGCTCGCTCATGATGCTCAAGCCGAAATGGTGCGGTTCGGCCAACGACGGGATGTCCAGGCCCTTGCCGTCGTCCTCGACGACGACGCTGACTTCGCCATCTCCGTCGCACGACAGCCCCACATGAATCCGGCTCGCCTGGGCGTGGCGCGTCGCATTCGACAGCGCTTCGCGAATGATGTGCAGGACGTGGATTTCCTGGTTCGGGCTGAGGTGGCAGCGCCCGAGCTGAATGTCCAGGTCGATCGGGATCCCGCTGCGGCCGGCATACTCGGCAATGGTGTTGCCCAGCAGGCGTGCAAAGTCGCCTTCCATGCGCAAACGGAAGGTGGCAAGCAGCTCGCGCAACTGCCGGTAGGCGGCATTGATGCCTTCCCTGAGGTCGGCAAGAATGGCCTGGGCCTCGTCGCGCGGCTGCGGTCCCGCGAGCGCCGGCGCCAGCAGGCTGACCTGGATCTTCATGAAGGACAGCGACTGGGCGAGCGAATCGTGCAGTTCGCGGGCGATGATCGAACGCTCTTCCTGCAGCGCCAGCAGGCGGTCGCGCTCGCTCTGGTGCGAAATGCCAAGGGCGATGCCCATGTGGCGCGACACGGCTTCAAGCAGCGTGCGCTCCCAGTCCTGCAGGCGCTGGCCGATCGGCAAGGCCAGGCGCAGCATGCCGTACTGCCGATCCGTGTCGCGCAGGGGCACCAGCAGCACGTCCACGTCGCCTTCCCGCTGGTAGCTCCACGGCGCCTGGCGACCGGGACAATGGGCACATGCGTCACCGCTGTCGCCGCGCTGTGCACAGTCGCCGAATGTCGACGACAGCACGGTAGCGGCCCCGCCATGCTTGGCCTCGACGCACACGAAACTGCCCTTGAGCCCCAGCGTGTATTCGAGATCGCGCAGGGTTTCAGCGTAGGTTTCGCTGCTGGTCGGAGCGTAGTACAGGCGCGAGATGACGTAGTACAGCAGTTCCAGCGCACGGTTGCTGCGCGTCAGGTCGGCGGTTTTCTCGTCCACGCGTGTCGCCAGGTCGCGATAAGCCGCCGACAGCTCGCCCGCCATGGCGTTGAAGGATTCACCGACGCGACCGAGCTCATCGCGCCCGGTATAGCGGCTGCGCACGTCGAAATCGCCCCGCGCGATGCGCGCCGCGCAGGCACGCAGATCGGTGAGCGGCTGGAACACGCTGCGGCGCAGCGCGTACAGCGCGGCAATCACCACCGCCAGCAACAGCACCAGCGCTGCCGCGAGCATCGAGCGCAATTGCTGGATGCGCGACTCGGCATCGGTCTCCAGCACCGCCACCAGCGTGTTGATCTGCTCCGCGAAGGCATCCACCTCGCCAAGCAATGCCTGGTAATGGCCGACGGCCAGGGGATCATCCTCCCCCGGCGTCGGAATCTCCAGCAGGCGCGGTTTGATCCGCGCACGCCAGCCGGCATCGACGCCGCGGAAGATCGATGAAAACACGCTACTCGGCTCGCGCTCGAGCACGTCCTTCAGAGCCGGATGCGCGAGCGCGGTCTCGAACTGGGCAACCGCCTCCTCGACTCTCGCCTGCTCCGCGGCGCCATTCAGCCCGCGCGCCAGTGCCAGTCCGCCGGCGCGATGGGTCAGGCGCCGCAAGCTGCCGGCGACATTGATGGCACTGGCGCTGCCGCGCACCGACTCGACCACCACGACCGACGCACCGATGCCGACCACGCCGATCAGCGCGACCGCCGCGAACGCGAACACGAGCAACAGCAGGATCGCCCGGCTTGCGAGTTTGTCCCACACCCGCAACCAAAGTCCGCGCGGCACGCCGGAGCGCTCATCCACGGCAATGTTCATGGAGATACCTCCATATACCCGGCTCCGTCACAGAACGCCTCTTCAAAAAAACTAAACTCAATGATTCAACCACTTACAACATACCACCAATACCTACAAAGGGGTATGCATTGCACATCGCCGAAAATATGCCTTGTAGATTGTCGCGACAGCGCGACCTAGACTCCGCCTTGAGTCATCGACCGCCATGGGGCGGGCCTGTCCAAGGAGAAAAACAGCATGGCGACCACGACCCATCCCCAGACCGTTCAGACGCTCGCACACATTGCCCCGTTCAATCGCCTCGACCCCGCCACCCTCGGTCGGCTTGCCCACGGCGTGCGGGCCTGTCGCGCCTCGCGCGGCGAAATGCTGATGCACCGGGGCGCCGAACCCGGAGGGATGTTCCTGGTCGTTGAAGGCGAGGTCAAATTATTCCTGATCTCCAGCGCAGGCGCGGAAAAGATCGTCCGCCTGGCGGGTACCGGCGACACTTTCTGCGAGGAAAACATTCTCAGCGACACCCGGCAGACCCTTGCCGCGCAGGCCACCCGCAACAGCGTGGTGCTGCACCTGCAGCGCAATGCCCTGCAGGTTGCGATGGCGGCGCAACCGGCTTTCGCGATGGCGCTGATGGCACGCTTGTCGGAGCGCATGAGCGAATTGATGGAAGGCATGGAACAGTGCATCCAGCGCAGCAGCACGCAGCGCGTCGCGCACTACCTTGTCCAGCACGCCGACCGCGACGCCGGCAACG
Source organism: Aromatoleum diolicum (assembly GCF_012910955.1). GTDB lineage: Bacteria > Pseudomonadota > Gammaproteobacteria > Burkholderiales > Rhodocyclaceae > Aromatoleum > Aromatoleum diolicum. The sequence goes on along the minus strand of NZ_WTVQ01000020.1, from coordinate 56,745 downwards.
TCGAGGTGCACCTGCAGTGCGACAAGCAGACCATCGCCTCGCAACTGAACCTGACGCCGGAAACCTTCTCGCGCGTCCTCAATCGCCTGACCCGCGACGGGTTCATCCTGCCGCGCGGCCGCCGCGCGATCACGTTGACCGACCTGCCGCGCCTCGAACGCATCGCTGCCTGAAGCGGGTCTGGGACGAACGACGCACGGACGCGCCCCCCGCTCAGTTGTCGAGCGGCGTGACCGCCCGATGGTGCGCATCGGCGGCCAGCCAGCGCACCAGGATGCGGTAGATATCCAGATCGAAGCGGCGCGACGGCAGTTTTGCTCGAAGCTGCGCAAGCCCGTCTGGACTGTCAGCGCTGCCGAGGTGGCACCAGCGGTCCAGCAGGTGGAAGGCCTCGCTGCCGCTGTGCGCACAACGCTCCGTCACGACCACCGCGCCCGGCCACGGCCAGGCTCGCAGCCTGACTGCGCCGAGAGCCCCCAGCAGGCGCTCGTCGTGTGCGGTGATGCTTTCCTTGCCGGCACATACGCCGGCACAACGTTTCGCCAGATGCGCCGAACACGCCCCGTTGCTGCCATGCTCCAGCCCGAGGCGCCGCGGGCACAGCTGGTAGGCGTGTGCCAACTCTCTCAGCAGGTTGTCGGCCTCCTTGCGTGTACGGAACGCGCCGTGGACGTCGCCCCAGGCGGCCGGATCGCTGCCTCCCAGGACCACGCGCTGCAGGATGGGCGGCCGCTTGCGGCCCGGAATCATCTGCAGGCCGAAGGCCTCATCGCCACCGCTTGCCGGGCGATTGTGCGGCGGGCGGCGACTGCGCAGCAGTTCCGCCTCGCGCAGCAGCGTGGTCAGTTCGCCCGCGCTTTCCTCCCAATCGACGCGACGCACGCGGCGCGCCAGATCGGCATCCTTGCCCTTCACGGAGGGCGAGAAATGTTCCGTCACGCGCGCACGCAGGCTTGCGCTACGGCCGATGTACAGCAGCTGATCATTGTCGCCGTACAGGAAATACACACCGGGCGCCTCGGGCAGCCCTTCCAGCACGCCCACGGGCAGCTCGGCGGGACGCACCGGCTGTTTCATCGCGCGCTCGACGGCACGCGCCAGCACATCGGCGGGAAAGACATCCGTAACCAGGCGTGCAAACTGCCACAGCACCTCGGTATCGCCCATCGCACGGTGGCGCGCGTCGCAGGTGAAGCTGTGGCGCGCAATCAGCGCATCGAGACCATGGCGGTGATGTTCGGGATACAGCGCGCGCGACAGCTTCACCGTACACAGCACCGGCGCATCGAAGCTCTGGCCGATGCGCGTAAATTCACTGCGGATGAAGCCGTAATCGAAACGCGCGTTATGGGCGACGAAGACAGCACTGCCGAGCCGTGCGCGCACCTCGTCGGCGACGTTGGCAAAGGTCGGCGCGCCGGCGACCATTTCATCGGTAATCCCGATCAGGCGCTGGATCAACGACGGGATCGGGCACTCGGGATTGACGAGGCTTTCCCAGCGCTCGACGATCTCCCCCCGCTCGATGCGCAGCACGGCAATCTCCGTCACGCGGTCGCGCACCGGATTCGCGCCGGTAGTTTCGACGTCGATCAGGACCAGGGATTCAGGCAGCGACACGCGGATCGGGCAAGTTCGGGAGTCCGCAGAACACAGCTCCGGCGCCGCCTAGGTGCACCGAAACGGCAGCGGGATCAGTGATTGGTATCGTAGTAATAGGCTTTGACGGGCACGCTCGACGCATCGTAGCTTGCCTGCGTCCGGACTTCCTGCGGCTTGTCCCACCACAGCGCACGCCCCTTTTTCTGTTCCTGGATTTCCTGTGGATGCTTTTCCATCCACTCGCGCATGAACTTGGTGTGTTCCGATTCGTAGATCGCCATCTTATTCTCCCTATGCAAGGCGACGCATTGTAGACCTACGCCGGGTTCACGCCAATGCGATTGCACGCGACCCCAAGCGGGCGGCGAGGCGTCGCAGGCGGGCGTGCCTCGGCGTCGCCAGCTCATTCTGTCAATGCGACAGCGTCTCGTCGATCAGGATCCAGCCCGCCGTCGCCGCGAGCAGCGCCGCCATCGTCCAGTTGAACACCTTAAGGACCCGCGGACTCTTCATCCATACACTGAGCCGGTCCCCCGCGATTGCCCACAGCGCGATGCACGGCAGGTTGACCAGCGCGCACCACAGCGCCAGCGTCGCTGCGGCCTGCCAGCCGCTACCGCGCGGCAGGAACAGGATCGCGACGTTGAGCACCATCATCCACGCCTTGGGATTGACCCACTGGAACAGCGCCGCAGCGAGAAATCCCAGTGGGCGCGCGTCTTTGGCACCCCCCGGCTGACCGGCACGCGCCTGACGCCACGCCAGCCACAGCAGGTAGCTGCAGCCGACGACGACCAGCGGCAGCCGCACGGTATCGAGCCATACCAGCATCCACGCGAGTGCGCTGGCCACCAGCATCACCTGGACGGCATGCCCGACGCTGACCCCGAGCAGGTGCGGAACGGTGCGGCGGAAGCCGAAATTGACGCCACTGGCGGCGAGCATAAGGTTGTTCGGCCCGGGCGTGACGGACATCGTGACCACGTAGGTCATCAAGGGCACATCGAACATGACTTCTCCTTGGGGGACTGCTCACATGCCACCAAGGATAGAGATCGCCGCGACGTGGTTACAGCACCAGAAAAGTACATTTATACTGGACACAGATTGACAGATTCTCAGCTGTATCCATTCAAATCGTCGCGTACTGCCCCCTACATGTCCGCCAACACGATGCAAGACGCCCCGCAGCCGCTCTACCAGACCCTCGCGCAGGAGCTCCGCCACGCGATGAACGACGGCCGCCTGCCGGCGGGCGAGCGCCTGCCCTCGGTGCGCGAGGCGGCCAAAAGCCGCGGGCTAAGCATCAATACGGTGCTGGCTGCTTACCGCCAGCTGGAAACGCACGGCCTGATCGAGGCGCGACCGCAGTCCGGCTATTTCGTCCGCTCGCGCCTGCCTACCCCGCCGGCGCCGCGCTTCGCGCCGGCCAGCACCACCGCGCAACCTGCCGAAACCGTGGTGCTCGACCAGATCACGCGCGTCCTCGCAGCCCAGTCCAGCCCCGACACCATCGACCTGTCCCTCGCCTGCCCCAAGGGGGGCGACTTCTACCCCGGCGAGCGCCTCGGCCGGCTGATCGCCGACCTTGCACGCCACCGCCCCAACCTGCTGACCGACTATTCGCTGCCGCCTGGTTCGCTGCTGCTGCGCCGCGAAATCTGCCGCCATGCGCAGGATCTGGCGATGACGCTGGCGCCGGACGACATCATCCTCACCAATGGCTGCATGGAGGCGCTGCAGCTCGCGCTGCGCGCCGTCACGCGGCCGGGCGACACCATCGCGCTGGAATCACCGACCTACTTCAACCTGATTCCGCTCGCCGAACGGCTCGGGCTCAAGACCATCGAAGTGCCCACGCATCCCGACGCCGGCATGTCGCTCGACGCGCTCGAACTGTTGCTGTCGGAAAAGCGCTTGCAGGCCATCGTCGTGATGCCCAACGTGCACAACCCGCTCGGCACCAGCATGCCGCTCGACGCCAAGCGGCGCCTCGCGGACCTCGCCAATACCTACCAAGTGCCGGTCATCGAGGACGCGCTGTACGCCGAGTTGCAGTACGCGACGCCACTGCAACCGGCGGTGAAGGCCTTCGACCGCGACGGCTGGGTGATCGTGTGTGCGTCCTACACCAAGACGCTGGCGCCGGGCTTTCGCATCGGCTGGATGGAAGGCGGCCGCTTCCGGCGCGAACTCAGCGAACTCAAGTTCTGTACCTCGGTGTCGCAGCCGGCGCTGCTGTGCGAGGCGCTCGGCGTGTTTCTCGAGAACGGTGGCTACGCCCAGCACCTGCGCCGCCTGCGCCGCACCTACGCGGGCCAGATCGACCGGCTGCGCGCGCTGATCGACAGCGCCTTTCCGGCCGGCACGCGGGCCACCCAGCCGACCGGGGGTTTCCTGCTGTGGGTGCAACTGCCTGCCGGCGGCGACGCGAACCGTCTGTTCGACGCAGCCCTGGAGCGCAGGATCAGCATCACACCGGGCAACCTGTTCTCGCCCAGCGGCCGCTACACGCAGCACATCCGCCTGTCCGGCTGCTACCCGTTCTCCGACCGCTACGTGCATGCGCTGATGAGCCTCGGCGAACTGGTCGCCCAGCAGCAATGAACACCAAACGTGCGCATCGTTACGTCGCGGCCGGCATCTGCCCGCAGAAGCTCGCGAGGATGTTCTCCACTTCGGCGCGCGGCAGCTCGCGCACGATGAAGACCAGCCGGCTGCGGCGATCGTCGTAAGGCGAGCCCGTGGGCCAGGCGGGCAGGCTGCTGGTCGGATAGGCGACGTGCTGGACGCACTGCACGACACGCGGCAACGGGTCGCCGGCGACGTTCAGCAATCCCTTGATGCGCAGGATGCGTGCGCCATACACCTGCAGGATCAGGCCGAGGCCGTCGGAAAAGCCCAGCCAGTCGAGCGGTTCGTCGAAAGCGAGGACGTAGCTCGCGACGCGGTCGTCGTGACGCGCGGCATGGCTTGCCGGCGGCGCCGGTTTCGCACCGGGCCGGCGCCAGCTCGCGGACGGCGACACCGCGCGCTCCGCCTGCGCGCGCACCTGCTCGTCGCCCAGCCAGCGCGCGACGTCCGGATTCTTGCCGCCCGGGTCGTACAGGCCGCAGCCGGACACCGCCGACACCGCCACCTCGCCGCCGTACACCTCGACCTGCGGCGCGCCGGGATTGAGCATCGCGAGCCGCGCGGCCAGTGCGGCGCGGTCGTCCGCGGTCGCGAGATCGCATTTCGTCAGCAGCAATCGGTCGGCCATCGCCACTTGGCGCACCGCCTCGCGATGGCTGTCGAGCTGGCCCTGCGCGTGCGTCGCATCGACCGCGGTGATCACGCCATCGCAGCGGTAACGCTCGGCGATGAAGGGCTCCTGCATCAGCGTGTAGATCACCGGCGCCGGATCGGCGAGGCCGGTGGTCTCGATCAGCACGCGTTCAAGCCCCGGAATCTCGCGGCGCAAGGCCCGCATGAACAGGTTCTTCAGCGCCTTCACCAGATCGCCCTGCACACTGCAGCAGACGCAGCCGGAATCCAGCACGACGAGGGTCTCGTCGACCTTGTCGACCAGATGATGGTCGATGGCGACCTCGCCGAATTCGTTGATCAGCACCGCCGCGCGCGCCATGCCCGGATCGCCGAGCAGGTGATTGAGCAGGGTGGTTTTGCCGGCACCGAGGAAGCCCGTGAGCAGCGTCACCGGAACGCGGCGATCAGTCGCGGCGGACGCGCCGCCGGCCGGCTGCAGGGGCTCGTTCATCGAGATTCAGCTGCGCACGTCGCTCTTGGTGCGGCCGATGCGCACGACCTCGGGCACCCGCCGCACGCTACGCATCACATGGGCAAGGTGCATGCGGTCGCGCACCTGCACGGTGAGACTCATCGCCGTGTACAGCCCGCCCTGTTCATTGTCCATGACGACGTTCTGGATGTTGCAATCTTCGTCGGCAATCGCGCTGGCCACGCGCGCGAGCACGCCGCGCACGTTCTTGGTGAGGACACGGATCGTGACGTCGAACAGACGCTCCTCGCCCGCCTCCCACTCGACGTCCACCCAGCGCCCGCGGTCACCGCGCAGCTTGGCCACCAGCTGGCAGTCGTGGAGGTGCACTTCCAGCCCCTGGCCCTTGCGGATCACGCCGATGATCGGATCGCCCGGAATCGGCTGGCAGCAGCGTGCGAGCTGCACCGCGATGCCCTCGCTGCCACGGATCAGGATCGCGCCGGCGGGCTTCGGCTTGACCACATCCGGGCGGCCGGATTCGAGATCCTGCGCCTGCGCCACACGCCGCGCGACGATCACCGGCAGACGCCGGCCAAGGCCGATGTCGGCGAAGACTTCCTTCTTGCTGCGCACGCCGCGGTCGCGCAGGAAGCGGTCCCACGCAAACGCGCTGATCTGGCCCAGCGTCAGCCCGTGCGGGCGCAAAGCCTGGTTGAGCAGCCGCTCGCCCAGCGCGACGGATTCCTCGTGCTGCGCGCCCTTGAGGAAGTGGCGGATCTGCGCGCGCGCCTTGCCGGTACGCACGTAGGCGAGCCAGGCCGGGTTGGGATTGGCGTGTGCCGCGGTGATGATCTCGACCTGGTCGCCGTTGCGCAGCTCGGTACGCAGCGGCATCAGGTCGCCGTTGATGCGGCAGGCGACGCAACGGTTGCCGATGTCGGTATGCACCGCATAGGCGAAATCCACCGGGGTCGCCCCCTTGAGCAGCGACAGGATCTTGCCCTGCGGCGTGAACACGTAAACCTCGCCCGGGAACAGATCGATCTTCACGTGTTCGAGGAATTCGGTCGCGCCGCCCGAGGCCGACTGCAACTCCAGCAGCGACTGCAGCCAGGAGTGCGTCTTCTGCTGCAGCTCGGTCAGGGTCTTCTCGTCTTCCTTGTACAGCCAGTGCGATGCGACGCCGCTCTCGGCAATGTGGTGCATCTCGGCGGTGCGGATCTGCACCTCCACCGGCGTGCCGAAGGGTCCGATCAGCGTGGTGTGCAGCGACTGGTAGCCGTTCGCCTTGGGAATCGCGATGTAGTCCTTGAACTTGCCCGGTACCGGCTTGTACATCGAATGCAGCGCGCCGATCGCGAGGTAGCAGCTCGGCACATCGCGCACGATGACGCGGAAGCCGTAGATGTCCAGCACCTGCGAGAAGGACAGGTGCTTCTCGGCCATCTTGCGGTAGATCGAGAACAGGTGCTTCTCGCGGCCGAACACCTCGGCGGCGATGCCCCATTGCGGCAGCCGCTCCTCGACCGCCTGGCTCACCTTGCCCACCACCTCGCGGCGGTTGCCGCGCGCCGCCTTGATCGCGCGCGACAGCACGCGGTAACGCATCGGGTACTTGTGCTCGAAGGCGAGTTCCTGCAACTCGCGGAACAGGTTGTTCAGCCCCAGCCGGTTCGCGATCGGCGCGTAGATCTCCAGCGTTTCCTTGGCGATGCGGCGGCGCTTGGCGGGGCGCACGCAGTGCAGCGTGCGCATGTTGTGGAGGCGGTCGGCAAGCTTGATCAGGATCACCCGCAGATCGCTCGCCATCGCCAGCAGCATCTTGCGGAAATTCTCGGCTTGCGCCTCTTCCTGCGAGCGGAATTCGATCTTGTCGAGTTTCGACAGGCCATCGACGAGTTCGGCGGAGGTCTTGCCGAAGCGTTCGGCGATCTCCTGCTTGGAGATGTGGGTGTCCTCCATGACGTCATGGAGGAGCGCGGCGATCAGGGCCTGCGGGTCGAGGTGCCAGTCGGCGACGATGTCGGCGACTGCCACCGGATGCGAGATGTAGGGATCGCCGCTGATGCGGAACTGGCCCTCGTGGGCGCTCGCCGCAAAGTGATAGGCGGCCTCGATGCGGCCGACGTCCTCGGGGCGCAGATAGGTCGCGAGCTTGGCCTTGAGTTCGGCGAAATCAAGCGACAACACGCACGAGGGCGCCGGTCGGAACGGTTCGGGAGCGGGAATCGCGGCGGCAGCATCCATGGCACGAGCTCCCCTCCCCGGCGGGGATCAGGCCTGCCCGCGGTTGAGGATTTCCAGCCCGACCTTGCCGGCGGCGATTTCGCGCAGGGCGATCACGGTGGGCTTGTCCTTGTCGCTCTTGTCCAGTTCGACCTGGGGGGCCGAGCCGATGGTGATCTGACGGGCACGATAGGTCGCCGCCAGGGTGAGCTGGAAGCGGTTGGGGATTCTTTTGAGGCAATCTTCGATGGTGACGCGAGCCATGGTTAGTCCTGTTGAAGAAAATCAAAATACTGCAGGTGCCGCAAACGCTGGTTGGCGTAGCGCAGCCGCGAGGCCTTCACCACCGCCACAAGATCGTCGACGGCACGCCGCAGCTCATCGTTCAGTATAACGTAGTCGAATTCGCCGACATGGCGCATCTCGCCGCGCGCGCCAAGCAGGCGCCGGGAGATGACATCATCACTGTCGGTGCCGCGTCCGCGCAGACGCGACTCCAAGGCCTCCAGCGACGGCGGCAGCACGAACACGCCGACCGCGTCGGAAAAGCTCTTGCGCACCTGCTGTGCGCCCTGCCAGTCGATTTCCAGCAGGATGTCGCGCCCGGCGGCGATCTGCTCCTTAAGCCAGACCTTCGAAGTGGCGTAGTAGTTTCCGTGCACTTCGGCCCATTCGAGGAATTCACCGCGATCGCGCAGCGCGCGGAAAGTGGCGACATCGACGAAATGGTACTCGCGCCCGTCCTGCTCGCCGGGGCGCGGGTCGCGCGTCGTATAGGACACCGACAGGAACATCTGCGGGTCGCGCTCGAGCAGCCCCTTCACCAGGGTGGTCTTGCCGGCGCCCGAGGGCGCAGTGATGATGATCAGGGTTCCTGGCATGGAATTTTGCGCACCGCATCGCGAGGAGCGGGCGACCTCCGTGGTTCGATGGTGGTTACGGTTGCCGACGCTGGCCGGGCGTCCGCCTGAACGCCGCGGGCCGCATGGGGATTGTGCCAGCCACGGCGCGACGCGCCAATCGTCGGCCGCACGGGCAAGGCGCTGCGCTTGTTGTTAAACTGCATATTTCGACACTCCGGATACGCACATGTCGTGGAAATTGACAGATAGCGGAGCGCTGCTGGCGCTCGCCGAAGCGGGCACGCTGTCACCACAGCAACTCGAACGTGCGACGGCAATCGCGCCGCTGTCGCCCGCACGCGAAGAATGGCTGAGCGCCGCCGATCAGGTCCTGGCGCTTGCCGGTGCACTGCTGCTGGCGGCGGGGCTGATCTTCTTCTTTGCCTACAACTGGGACGATCTGCATCGCTTCGCCAAGCTCGGCATGGCGCTCGCGGCCCTCGCCGCCTGCATCGGCACTGCACTGGCCGCCGCGCCCTTCGGCACGGTGTATCGCGCGGCCCTGCTCGCCGCCTGCCTCGCCACCGGCGCCCTGCTGGCACTGATCGGCCAGACTTATCAGACCGGCGCCGACGTGTGGGAGCTGTTCGTCGCCTGGGCGACGCTGATGCTGCCCTTCGCACTGTTGTCGCGCTCGTCGGCGTGCTGGAGCCTGTGGCTCGTCGTGGCCAACGCCGGCCTGCTGCGCTACCTGTCGGAGTCGCGCTGGGCACGCTTTCTCGGTGCCCTCGGCGAGCCGGAGTCGCTGTTCGCGATCGCCGCGCTGAACACGCTGGTGCTGCTCGCGTTCGAATTCGCCGGGGACAGGCTGCTCGTCGTACCGCGCCGCCATGTGCAGCGCCTTGCCGGCCTCGGCGTGCTCGCCCCGCTGGCGTTCGGCGCATGCGTCGGCTGGTGGGAGGAGGAATATCTCGGCGTCGGCGCCGTCTTCGTGGTCGTTGCCGCGGCGTTTTCCGGCGCCTACCTCAGGCAGCGCCGCGACGTGCCGATGCTCGCGTTGACGATATTCGCGGCGATCGCGGTCGCCAGTGCCGCGCTGGCCCGCCTGCTCGCGCACGGCGCGGACTTCTTCGCGATGAACCTGATCGCCGTGTTCGTCATCGCCACCACGGCCTTCGCCGGAGTGTGGCTGACCCGGCTGTACAAGGAGGGACGCGGCGCATGAGTCATTCCCCCTCCCCCGTGCTGCTCGAACGCCTGCACGGCAACGCGATCATCGACGACGCGCAGCACTCGACGCTGGCCGCATGCACCCCGACGCCCTGGTGGCTTGCGCTGCTGCTCGGAATTGCCGCGTGGATCGCCGCGCTGATGATCATGTCTTCCTTCTTCGGCCCGCTGATGATGTTCGACAATGGTCCGGTCACGCGCGGCATCGGCGGCATGGTGCTGCTCGCCGCCAGTGCTTTCCTGTTCCACGGCCGCAAGGCCTTCACCGACCAGATGGCGCTGGCATTCTCGCTGGCCGGGCAAGGCCTGGTGCTGTCGTCCGTCGCCGATCGCTTTTTCGAACTGCTCGAAGGCTCCGACGATGTCGCGCTGGCGGCGCTCGCCCTCAGTGCGGTAATGGCGGCGATCCCGGCCACGGTACTGCACCGCAGCGTGTGCGTGCTGATCGCGCTGTCCAGCCTCGGCTACCTGATCGGCGCCGGCAGCGGCCTGGCCGTGTTCGGCGTAAGCCTTGCCGCCACCGCGACGGCCCTGTGGCTCGGCCGCAGTGCGTGGGCTGCCTACCCGCGGGCGCCGCTGCTCAAGGCTGCCGCCCATGCCACGACGCTGGCGGCGCTGTGTCTGGCACCCTACGGCAATAGCCCGTCGGCGATCGGCGTCGTGGGCGAACTGCTGCTCGGCAGCCAGACATCGCTGGTGCTGCCGATCTACCGTATCGGCAGCGCGCTGGTGCTGCTCTGCACCGTCGCGTGGTTGTGCCGGCGGGCGGGCTCCCTGCGCCTGACGGCGCTCGCCGCCGCGATGCTGTTCGCCGTCGCCGCGCATCCCGCCCCTGGGCTGATCGTCGGCACGACGCTGCTGCTTGCAAGCTTCCACGCCTGCCATCGGCCGTGGATTGTCATGTCGCTCGTGTTTTCAGGGCTCTACCTCGGCGAGTTCTACTACAGCCTGCAAAGCACGCTGCTGGTCAAATCGCTCGCGCTTACCGCCAGTGGCGCACTGCTCCTGGCACTGCGAGTCGCGCTACGCGCCCAGACAAGGAAGACAGCATGAGTACCCGGATGATTCGTGCCGCACTGATCGCGGCATTCGTGCTGGTCGCCGGCACCGCACTGTTCGCGGTGCGCGGCAACGAGCGCATGCTCGAAAGCGGTCGCATCGTGCTCGTGCGTCTTGCGCCCGTCGATCCGCGCTCGCTGATGCAGGGCGACTACATGGCGCTCGCCTACGCGATCGACAATGAAATCCTGCGCGGCGAAGCGCATGGCGGTTATGCGCATCTGGCGCTCGACGGCGAGGGACGCGCATCGCTGGCGGCGCTCGGCGACCGACTGCCCGACGCCCCCGCGCAGGTGGCGATGAAACTGCGTTCGCGCGACGGCATCACCAGCATCGGGCCGAACGGATTCTTTTTTCAGGAAGGACGGGCCGCCGACTTTGCTCGCGCACAGTGGGGCGAATTCCGCGTCGACAGCGACGGCAAGGCGCTGCTGACCCATCTGCGCAGCGAAGACCTGCAACGCCTCGGCGAGAACCGCCGCTGAACTGTTATCTTGTGCGGCATGACTGAGCTGCTCACACCCCTCAAGCGCCTTATGGGCGGGTTCTGCCTTGCGGCACTGGCCGCGGGCGCAGCTGCCCAAGGCGCGTCGCCCTTGCCCGCGCTCGGCGCGCAACTGTCGCAGCTGACGGTTTCCGGCATTTCGTCGGGGGGCTTCATGGCGGTGCAGTTCCAGGTCGCCCATTCCTCACTGGTGGCGGGCATCGGCGTCCTTGCCGCCGGCCCTTACGAATGCGCCGAAGGCAGCATGTGGCGCGCGCTCAACAACTGCATGGAACCGGGCACCGGCGCACGCGTCCCCGACACCGCACGGACCCTCGCCCGCATCGACACCCAGGCACGCGCCGGGCGCATCGACGCGCCGGCGGGCCTGCGCGACGATCGCGTGTGGGTGCTCGCAGGCGGTGCGGACCGCACCGTCGAACGACCGGTCGTCGACGCGCTGCTGGGTTTCTACCGCCAGCAGGTGGCGGGCGACGCCATCCGCTTCGTCGACGTTGCACCGGCAGGACACGCGATGATCTCGGTCGCCGATCCGCAACCCAACGCCTGCGGCACGTCGGAGCCCCCTTACATCAACCGCTGCGGCGACCTCGATGCCGCGGGCGAAATGCTCGCGCACCTGCTCGGTCCGCTCGCGCCACGCAGCACCAGCGCGGGCGGCGAGATCCTCGCGTTCGACCAGCGTCCCTTCACCGGCGTGGCACCCGTCGACCTGAGCATCGCCGACCAGGGTTACGTCTATGTTCCCGCCGCCTGCCGCGGCGGCGGCTGCCGCGTGCATGTCGCCTTTCACGGCTGCCGCCAGAGCGAGGCACAGATCGGCCGGCGTTTCGTCGAGCGCGCGGGATACAACGAATGGGCCGACGCCAACCGCCTGCTGGTGCTGTACCCGCAGGCCCGTCCGCGCAGCGGCCTGGCGTGGGGATCGCTGCGCTGGGTGTACAACCCCAAGGGCTGCTGGGACTGGTGGGGCTATACCGACGCGGCCTATGCAACGCGTAACGGTGGACAGATCAAGGCGGTGCGCGCGATGCTCGAGCGCCTGGCGACGCCGCTGTCGCCCGCACCGGAGCGCTGAGCCCATGGAAGCCTACGACCTGCTCGGACTCGCCCCGGGTGCCAGCGCGAAAGAGATCAAGAAGGCCTTCCGCCGTCTGGCGATGCGCTGGCACCCCGACCGCAACGCCGACCCCGCAGCCTTGGAGCATTTCAAGGCACTGCGCGCGGCCTATGAAGACCTGCTCGCCGGTCTGGCTGTCGAAGCGGACGATGAAGACGGCGCCGATCAGTCCGACGACGCGGCCGCGGAGGATCGGGGTGCCGATGCCGACGACATCCCGCGCGGCGCCGATCGCCGGCAGGACCTGACACTGACGATTGAGGAAGCGTACTGCGGCGGCGAAACAACGCTCAAGCTCGAAGACGAGACCGAGTGCGCCGAGTGCCAGGGCAGCGGCGAGGAAGTCCTCATGCACACGCGCCTGTGCGCGCACTGCCATGGCACCGGCCGCATTCGCAGCAAGCATGGGCTGCTCGGCTGCAAGCACTGCGCCGGACGCGGCTATCTGACGAAACACGCCTGCCCGGCCTGTGCGGGTAGCGGCCGCATGCGCACCGTCCGTCCACTCGTCGTGCCCCTGCCCCCCGGCCTGCTGGGCGGTGACGAGCTACGCATCGCCGGCGCCGGCGAGGCACACGAAGCCGGCCTGCCCGGCGACCTGATCCTGCGCGTCCGCCTCGCGCGACACGCCCTGTATCGGCTCGACGGCCGCAACCTGCTCCTGAGCCGACCGGTCAGCGCCCTGCGCATGCTGATCGGCGGCGAACTCGCGATTCCGATGCCGGGCGGGACACGCATGCTCAAGCTCGCCCCCGGCAGCGCCACCGCCCGTGATCTGCGCGTTGCGGGGGCCGGTTTCCCCGGGCGTGGCGGCCAGCCCGCGGGCGACCTGATCGTGCAGCTTGCCCCGGTGCTGCCCGACGCCCCGGACGCGGAAATGCGCGCACTGATCGCGCAACTCGACACACTTGTTGCCGCGAAGCATTCCCGGCATCTGCCGGATGTGGCACTCTGGGAAGCACGCTGGCTTCACGACAGGCCGGACGCGCCTTGAGCGCCTGACAGGCATTGCAGCCCCTCCGCGGCAGGCTGCCCGGGCAGGCTCACCACCATTCATCGCATCCCCACGCCTCATGATTCTCGATATTGATTTTGTCTCCGACTTCGTCTGCCCCTGGTGCTTCCTTGGCAAGACGCGTCTTGCCCGTGCCGTGGAACAGGTGCGCACCTCGCATCCGGAACTGGAAGTGCGCATCAATTGGCTGCCCTTCTTCCTCAACCCCGACACGCCTGCCGGTGGCGAGCCCTACCGCCCGTTTCTGGAAGCCAAGTTCGGCGGCCGGCGCGGGGCCGACGACGCACTGGCACGCGTGGCCGAAGCCGCGGCGCCGGACGGCCTGCACTTTGCATTCGAGCGCATCAAGACCCGCCCCAACACGCTCAACGCCCATCGCCTGACCTACCGCGCGCAGTCGCTCGGCCACACCCAGGCCCTCATCACCGCGCTGGGCGAAGCCCTGTTCGCCGCGCACTTCCAGGAAGGGCGCGACATCGGCGACATCGCCACGCTGGTCGATATTGCCGTCGCCAACGGCGACGACCGGGACGAGGTACAGGACTACCTCGACAGCCGCGAGGACGTCGCCACGGTCAAGCGCATGGCGGCACAGGTGCAGAAACAGGGCGTCAGCGGCGTTCCATTCTTCATTCTCAACCGCAAGCTCGCCGTCTCCGGCGCGCAGAGCACGGCGACGCTCGGCGCAGCGATCCTGCAATCGCTGCGCAACGATTGACCACGTGATTGCCCCCGATGCGGATGTCCGCATTGCGGCGCGCGGCCCCATCATCGAGAATGGGCGGATTGCCCCACTTCCGGTGCTGCATCGAAACCGCATATCGCGCGCCCATTCATGAAGCTCCGCACACAGATCTTTTCCGGCTACGCGCTGCTTGCACTCCTCGTGCTGGTCGTCGGCGCGACCGGCTATCTGGCGCTGCGCGCCGTATCGCGCGACTTCGACACCGCCATCAACCGCATTCAGCCGATACTCACGGCATTGCAGACGGTTCGCGCCGACGCCACGTCGCTGGCATTTTCTGCAGCGGTGGCGGCACAGCCGCGGAACCGGGAAGAACGCGCGGCGACCGCAAGCACCTCGACCGGACAGTCCGCGGAGGCCCCTGCCGCACCGGCTCACGCCGCGCCGCCGTCGATTGCCGATCTCATGGCTTCGGTCGATGCCTACCGGACCCTGGTTGCGAAGTCCTTTCCGAACGAGCTGGATGAAGCGCGAGTGATCGAGGCGCACGCGCACGCCTTCGCCCACAGCATCGAGATGCTGCGCATCGATGGCACGACCCTGAGCGACAAGGCGGTTCACGCCCAGCTGGCCAGGATCAAGGCCGCCCTCGATACCCTGCTCGCAGCCGTTGCCGAGGCGACAGCCGGCGAGCAAAGGGAGTTCCACGAGCAGCAGGAAAGCGCCGAGAGCCAGTCGATGCACTACCTGTACGCGATCGTCGCGGTGTGCCTGGTGTCGCTGCTGGCAGCCATCGGAGGCGGCGGACTGCTCGCCTCACACATCTCCCGCCCGATCCGCGCGCTGCGGCACGCCGCACTGCGACTCGGCAGCGGGCGCCTCGATACCCGCGTCGCCATCACGTCGAGCAACGAAATCGGCCTGTTGGCACACACTTTCAACCACATGGCGGATGATCTCGCGCACTCGCTGGTATCGCGCGAATACGTCGAATCGATCATCGAATCGCTGGCCGAAGGCGTCGTCGTGCTCGACGAGGCCGGACGCATCGAACGCTGCAACCCGGCGATGCGCCGGCTCTACGACGAGTCGGTGCTGGGAGCGCTGGAGGGTCGCGCCCTGCGCGAAGTGTTCGTCACCGACAGCGATGTCGAGGGCCTGATGGGAGATCCGACGGCGCGTCAGGGCTTCGAGTGCCGCCTGGCGGGCCGTCACGAACCGCCGACCGTGGTCGCGGTCTCGGTCTCCCCGATCATGCTTGGCGCCAGCAACAAGGGCCGCGTGCTGCTGGTTCAGGACGTCACCGAGCGCAAGCGCCACGAGGAACGGCTCAGCTATCTCGCCAGCTACGACGTGCTGACCGGGCTGCCGAACCGGCGCATGTTCCTCGACCACCTGCGCAGCAGCCTCGTCCGCCTGCCGTGGAACAAACAGCACATCGGCCTGCTGTTCTGCGACCTCGACCGCTTCAAGTTCGTGAACGATTCGCTTGGCCACAGCATTGGCGACATGCTCCTGCAACGCATCACCGAGCGCATCCGCGACGTGTTGCGCCCGGGCGACATCGTCGGACGCTGGGCGGGCGACGAGTTCGTCGTGCTGCTCGACGAAATTGCACGCCCCGACGACATCGACCTCGTCGCCGCGAAGATCGTCGAGTCGCTGCGCCAACCGGTGCAGATCGGCCCGCATGAGCTGTACGTGACGGCATCGGTTGGCACCGCCTGCGCCCCCGGCGACGGGCTGGATGCCGATGAACTGGTGAAGAATGCCGATCTCGCGATGTACGCCGCCAAGGCCGCCGGCAAGAACCACTTCATGCGTTACGCCCCCGAGATGCGCACGCGCACCGAGCTGCGCCTGCTGCTGGAGCACGCCTTGCGCAGCGCGCTCGACGCCGAGGACCAGCTGCAGGTGCACTACCAGGCGCAACAGAATCTCGACGGCAGCCTGATCGGTTTCGAGGCGCTGGTGCGCTGGCAGCATCCGCAGCTCGGCCTGATTTCGCCGGCGCAGTTCCTGCCGGCCGCCGAGGAAGCCGGCCTGATGGCGGCGCTCGATGAAAGCGTGCTGCGCATGGCCTGCGCCGAGCTGCGCCGCTGGCGTGAATCCGGCTGGCCCCAGCTGCGCGTGGCGGTGAACCTGTCGAATCAGTCCTTCCGCCGCGAAGACCTCGTCGACATGGCGGCGCGCGCGATCGCCGAGGCGGGCGTCCCCCCCTCGTCGGTGGAGCTCGAACTCACCGAAGACATCGTGATGGAGAACGTCGGCTCCGCCGTGAACACCATGGACCGGCTATGCGCCCTGGGCATCCACCTGTCGATTGACGACTTCGGCACCGGCTACTCCTCGCTCAGCCAGCTCAAGCGCTGCCCGATCGAACTGCTGAAGATCGACCGCTCCTTCATCACCGACGTGATCCACGACGAGAGCGATCACGCGATTACCAATGCGATCATCGCGCTGGCGCACAAACTCGGCATCAAGGTGCTCGCCGAAGGCGTCGAAACCCAGGCGCAATTCGATCTGCTGCGCCAGTCCGGCTGCGACGCGATACAGGGCTATCTGCTGAGCAAGCCACTGCCGGCCGATGCGCTCCCGGCCTGGCTGGCGGCGCGCCCGCGCTAATCGCCAAATGGATGACGCCGCGCGCCCGGCCGTGCCCGAATTCCCGGCCGGCGATGCGGCCGGCGATGCGGTCAGCGCGCGATCGGGGCGGCCGGATGCACGGGCAATACCGACGGCGGCAGCGCCGGCGTGCCGTCGGGATTCACGCTGTGGCAGCGGTAGCAGTTGCGATGCGTGATGAAGGCGACCCGATCGTGACACTTGCCGCAGAATTGCCCGCGGAATATGTCTTCCATGCGGATTTGCGTGCTGCCGGCCTTTTCTGCAAACGGTGATGGATGGCAGTTGCTGCAATCGAGCCATTCGGTGTGTGCGCGATGCGGAAAACGCACGTTCGGCATCAGGCGCGTGTTGCGCATGATGATGTCGAGATCCAGCGGCGGCGGGCGATCCTTGCCGTCGAGGCGCTGGCGCGGTGCGATCGTCTGGCGACGCAGCGCGGTCATCCAGTCGACCTTGCCGTCGCGGTCCAACGGCATGCCGTCGAGCGCCTCGCCCGCCCGCTGCAGGCGATCAAAGGCGGGGTTGCTGGGATCGTAGAATTCATCGCGCGCGCTCGTCGGCTCTGCCGCGTGGGCAGGCTGTGACTGAGGCTGCGGCGCAGGTGGCGGCTCATCCGCAGACGGCACCTCGACCGCCTTCAGGGCAGCGACGGCATCTCCGCCCTCCCCCGCCATCAATGCCATGCACAGCCCGACCAGACTGAGCAAGAATCGTTTTCCCGTCATCGGATTACACGTCCAGACATTCGCCGAAGCCTCGAAGGCAATTTCGGCACCAGATTCGCGACGCCCACCGGATCGCCCGGCACGCGACGCCCCAAGGGACCGCAATCGCCGCACGCCGGAACATGAACCCGCGTGCTCCGCGCGATTCTGCCCCGTTCGTCGGCGCGAAGCCACCGAAAATGCCACCTTGCATGCACGTCGGACCACATGCCGGCGGCCGGTCTATACTGCGGTCATGTCAGCATTGCCGCCCCTGCCGGTTCTTCCCGAAGAAGAGCTTGAAGAGCGCTTCGTCCGCGCCTCCGGACCGGGCGGCCAAAACGTCAACAAGGTATCCACCGCGGTCGAACTGCGCTTCGATGCCGCGCATTCTCCCTCGCTGAACGACGCGGTGCGTGAAAGACTGATCCGCCTGGCGGGGCGGCGCGCCACCTCGGATGGCGTCATCGTGATCAGCGCACAGCGCTTTCGCACCCAGGAACGCAATCGCGCCGATGCGCGTGCACGCCTTGCCGCGCTGATCCAGCGAGCCCACGAGGCACCGACGCCGCGCATCGCCACCAAGCCGACCAAAGCCTCGGTCAGGCGCCGACTCGACAGCAAACGCACCCAGAGCGAACGCAAGCGCACCCGCAGCGGACGCACCCATCACGACCAATGACGATCACGGAGATCCGGCCAGCATGACCCTTGCAGCCCCGCGGCACCTTGCGGCATTCGCCTTGAGCGGCGCCCTGTGCGCCATCGGCACGGCACATGCCGAAACGATCGGCGACGTATCCACCGTGTGGAAGCTGATCGGCCCCAATCACAAGGTAGTGGTTGAAGCCTACGACGATCCGCGCGTGGAGGGGGTGACCTGCTACGTATCGCGCGCCAAGACCGGCGGGCTGTCGGGCGCCGTCGGCCTCGCCGAAGACCTGTCCGAAGCCTCGATTGCGTGCCGTCAGGTCGGACCGATCAAGATTCGCGAGCCCTTGCCGCTGAAGCAGGAAGTGTTCTCCGAACGCCTGTCGGTGCTGTTCAAGCGCCTGCAGGTGGTGCGCATGGTGGACGCCAAACGCAACGTGCTGGTCTATCTGACCTACTCGGACAAGATCATCGAAGGCAGCCCGCAGAACAGCGTCACCGCGGTACCGGTCGACCGCGCCATCCCGATTCCGGTGCGCTGAGCGCGGCGCTGGCGGCGGCATCGGCGCGGCGCATAGGAGGGGCGAAAAGCAAGGGGCCGTGCAGGCACGGCCCCTTGCGGAAACACCGGGTCGGCGGACGCGGCAGCAAAGCCGCCGGCGCCGCGCGTGCGCTTACTTGCCGATCTTCACCGCGCTGGCAAAGATGATTTCATCGAACTTGCGGTTCAGCGAGCTGCTGGTGAAGTTGGTCATCACCATGCCGTCGCTCCAGCTCACCGTATCGCCGGCCTTGGCTGCGGTTTCCGGCGCGGCGACCCACACGGTCTTGTCGCCCTTGAGCACTTCCAGGTAGGTATAACCGCCGCCACTGATGACGCTCTTGACCTCGCCGACGTTGGCCGGAGCGGTCTGTGCCGGCTGCGCGGCTTGCGGCGTCGGCATCGGCGCTTGCTGACCCATCGGCGCCGTGCCGTGCGGCGCGACGCCGGTGATGGCGGCACCGACCGGGCCCCAGGCATTCACGAACAGGATACGGTCGAAGCTGCGACCCAGCGACTTGGAAGCGAAATTCGTCATCACCGCGGCGTCGCCCCACTGCACGGCATCGCCTACCTTGATGTCAATCTGCCCACCGGCCAGCCACACCTTCTCGCCGTTGCCGGTTTCGACTTCCGCATATGTGTAGCCACCGCCCTGCAGCAACTCGATGACCTTGCCGGAATTCGGCGTTGCGGCGGACACCGTCGGCGCGGCGGCGGGAGCTACCGGTGCCGGTGCCACAGCGGCGGGCGCAGCGGTCTCTTCTTTCTTGGAACAGGCGGACAGGCCGACCGATGCGGCCACAGCAAGCAACAACCAACGATTCACAGGAATTCTCCGCAAAATGGCAGTGCCAAGTGGCCATGCCTAAACGTTAATTTTATCACACCGCAAAAACAATCCCATGCGGATACCCGGCGGTGCGATTTGTAACAGGACCCGCAAACCGCCGCCAACCCCTTACCCGCGGTCGCCATTACTGTTTCTGCAAAACGGCGCAAGCTGGGATAATGCGCATAGTCCGGCGCAGCAGGCAACAGCCTGCCGGCGGACGAAGGACCGCCGATGCGAATCGGCGGTCCCCGGGAAAATCGGGCCGATCGGCGTATCGGCCGCCCGGCCCCGCGGTCTGTGTACCGCACTTGATGTACCGACGGGGGCGCCACGGCGCTCCCCGATTAAACCCCGGCGGCTTCCGCACCGGGGTGGCTAGGGAAGTGCTGGAGAGCCGTGCCCCGCGGTCATGCCGCCGCACGGCAAGCGCTCCGGAACTTCCCGTAACGGAATCGGGAAACATTGTCATGTCCCACCAGCGTCGCGCCATGCGAAGGCGCGTGCTCGCCTCGATGGGAGGCCTCGTTGCGGCAGCGTTCGCGCCGCCCGCCCTGTCCGTGCCCGGCTCGACACGGACCACCTCACCGAGTGCACGTTTCGAGCCATTCAAGCTCGCGGCCCTGCCTCCCGCAGCCTTGCGGCGCGCGCTCGAACCGCTGCGCGGGCGGGCGGTGCTGGTGAATTTCTGGGCAAGCTGGTGCGAGCCCTGCCGCATCGAGATGCCCGCGCTGGTCAGCCTCGACGAAGCCGAACCCGGCATCGCGCTGGTGACCGTTGCGGTCGCCGACCGTGCCGACGACGTGCGCCGCTTCTTCGACGAGCACCTGCTCGAACCGACCGTGGTCGCCGACCCGGAGCAGGTCATCGCCCGCGCCTGGGACGTCAGCTACCTGCCCACCACCTTGCTGCTCGACGCCGCCCACCAGCCGCAACTGCGCGTGCGCGGCGAACTCGACTGGCACCATGACAGCGTGCGCGCGCATCTCCGCGCCTTCGCGGCCAAACGGCCGACACAAGCCTGAAACCGATTCCGGAAACCCGACCATGAACCGCCGAGACTTCCTCAAGACCTCCGCCATCGCCGCCGGCCTCACGCTGCCCGCGTGGAGCCGCGCCGCAACGCCCGACCCCGTCCACCAGCCCGCGTTCGCGCCGACGCCGGACAACGGCTGGCGCGTGTTCGAGCTGAGCAGCCGCATCGAACCGTCCGCCACGGATGGCATCACCCGCGTGTGGGTGCCACTGCCGTCCGTGAGCGACGCCGAGTGGATTCGCCCGATGGGCAATCAGTGGCAGGGCAATGCGCAGCAGATGCGCGTGCTGACCGACCCGGTGTACGGCGCGTCGATGCTGTCCGCCGAATGGGCCGCCGGCACGGCCGCGCCGGTAGTCGAAGTGGTCAGCCGCTTCGCCACGCGCGACCGCGCGGTGGACCTGTCACGCCCCGGACCGGTGCGTCAGCTGGCGGCGGATGAACGCACGCTGTACACCCGTGCCACGGTGCTGCTGCCGACCGACGGCATCGTGCGCGACACCGCCAGCGAGATCGTGCGCGGTGCCACATCGGACGTGGACAAGGCACGTGCGATTTACGAATGGATCGTCGCCAACACGTTCCGCAACCCCAAGACCCGCGGCTGCGGGCTCGGCGACATCCGCACGATGCTGGAAACCGGCGACCTGTCGGGCAAATGTGCCGACCTCAACGCGCTGTATGTGGGCCTGGCACGTTCGGTGGGCGTGCCGGCGCGCGACGTGTATGGCGTACGTGTCGCGGATTCGCGCTATGGCTACAAGAGCCTGGGCAAGAGCGGCGACGTGTCGAAGGCGCAGCACTGCCGCGCCGAAGTGTGGCTGGAACGCTTCGGCTGGGTGCCCGTGGACCCCGCTGACGTGCGCAAGGTCGCGCTCGAGGAACCGCCGGGCCAGTTGTCGATGCTCGACCCAAAGGTCGCCGCGGCGCGTCAGGTGCTGTTCGGCGCCTGGGAAATGAACTGGGTGGCGTACAACGTCGGCCACGACCTCCGCCTGCCCGGCAGCGACGGGCCGGAAGTACCCTACCTGATGTACCCGCAGGGCGAAAACCGCGACGGGCGGTTCGACAGCCTCGACCCGGCGAAATTCCGCTACACGCTGACAGCGCGGGAGATCACGGCGGCGTGATCGGCGCGATGAGACCGGCGCCGTCGCAAGGGCGCCGGGGATTGCTATCATCGCGTGCATGAACGCCTTTCTCGACTCCCGCTGCGAACAGCTCGACATCCGCGGGCTGCGCTACAACGTCCGCCACTGGGGCACGCCGGACGCCCCCGTGGTGTTCTTCCTGCATGGCTGGATGGATACGTCGGCGACCTTCCAGTTCGTCGTCGACGCGCTGAAGCAGGACTGGCATGTGATCGCGCCGGACTGGCGCGGCTATGGTGAGAGCGAGTGGCTGCGGCGACCGTACTGGTATCCCGATTACTACGGCGACCTCGACGCACTGCTCGCCCATTATTCGCCGGATCGCCCCGCGCGCCTCGTCGGACACAGCATGGGCGCGGGCATCTCGAGCGCTTACGCGGGCGTGCGGCCCGCGCGGGTCGCGCAGCTGGTGATGATGGATTTTCTCGGCCTGACGACGACCCGGCCGCACGAAGCGCCCGGACACATCACGCGCTGGCTCGACAGCCTGCAAAGCGATCCGCCGCAGCGAAACTATCCCGATCACGACGCGTTCGCACGCCGCCTGCTGCAGGTCAATCCGCGCCTGACGGCGGAACGCGCAGCCTTCCTCGCGCACACGGTCTCGCGCACGCTGCCCGACGGGCAGGTCACGATGGGCGGAGACCCCTGGCACAGGGTGGCGTCGCCGGTCCGTTACCAGTCCGACGATGCGCTGGAGGCGTGGCGGGCGATCGAGGCGCCGGTGCTGCTGCTGCTGTCGGACCAGGGCTACGTGCTGAAGCGGTTCGGCGAAACGCCCGACGAGATCGAACGGCGGCTGGCGTGCTTCGCGAACTTGCAGCGCGTGACCGTCACCGACTCCGGCCACAACCTGCAGCACGACCAGCCGGAGCAGGTCGCCGCGGCGCTCGAAGCCTTCCTGCGGCGCGACTAACGCACTTCCCCGCGCAGTCCCGCCACCGCCGAGTGCAGGCTTTCGGGCGTCGCCGCATCGGGCGGGAATGGCGTGCCGCCGACCAGCTCGATGCGGCTGAACAGGCCGCGGCGGAACGGGCGGCTGAAGGCCGGGCCATCCTTGCGGCTGAAAGTGCTGCCCCACAGGCCGCGCAAGGCCAGCGGCACCACCGGCACCGGCGTGCGCTCGACGATGCGGCGGATGCCCGGACGGAAGGGCTGAATCTCGCCGTCGGCGGTAATCTTGCCTTCCGGGAACAGGCCCACCAGTTCGCCGGCTTCCAGCGCCCGGGCGACCTCCTCGAAGGCGCGCTCCATCATTGCCGCATCCTCCTTCGCCGAGGCGATCGGGATCGCGCGGCTGGAACGAAACACGAAGGACAGCAGCGGCCAGCGGAAGATCTGATGATCCATGACGAAGCGGATCGGACGGCGCGACGCGGCCGTGATGATCAACGCGTCGACAAAGCTGACGTGGTTCGCCACCAGCAGCGCGGGCCCCTCCTCCGGCACGTGCTCGATGCCTTCGACGCGCAGGCGATACACGGTGTGCACGAGCAGCCAGACGATGAAGCGCAGCAGGAATTCCGGCACCAGGGTGTAGATGTAGAGCGCCACGGCGGCGTTGAGCAGCGCGGTGATCAGGATCAGCTGCGGGATCGTCATGCCGGCGGCGAGCAGTCCCGCGCCCATGCCGGCCGCGACGACCATGAACAGCGCGTTGAGGATGTTGTTGCCGGCGATGATGCGCGAGCGGTGCGCCGGTTCGGAACGCGACTGTACCAGCGCATACAGCGGCACGATGAAGAAGCCGCCGAACAGGCCGATCATCACGAGGTCGAACAATGCGCGCCAGCTCAGCGGGTTCATCAGCACCGCCGCAAGCGGCAATGGGTCGCCGGTGTGGATCGCGACGGGGCTCGCCCACCACAGGTCGAGGGCGAACAGGGTCAGGCCGATCGAGCCGAAGGGCACCAGACCGATCTCGACGTGCTTGCCGGAGAGCCGCTCGCACAGCAGCGAGCCGGTACCGATGCCCACCGAGAACAGCGCCAGCAGCAGCGTCACCGCGTGCTCGTCGCCGCCCAGCACGTCCTTGGCGTAGCCGGGGAACTGCGACAGGAACAGCGCGCCGTAGAACCAGAACCACGAAATGCCGAGGATCGACAGGAACACGGTGCGGTTGCCGCGCGTGAAGCCGATGTTTCGCCAGGTCTCGGTGAGCGGGTTCCAATTGATCCGGAGGTTCGGGTCGGCCGCCGGCGCCGCGGGAATCGCGCGGCTCGTCAGGTAGCCCAGCACCGCGACCGCCAGCACCGCGGCCGACAGCCACGCGGCGCCACCGGGCAGCGCGATCGTCACGCCGCCGGCGATCGTGCCGAGCAGGATCGCGATGAAGGTGCCGGATTCGACCAGCGCATTGCCGCCGACGAGTTCCTCCTCGCGCAGGTACACCGGCAGCACCGCGTACTTCACCGGGCCGAAGATCGTCGAATGCACGCCCATCAGGAACAACGCGGCGAACAGCAGCGTCAGCGAATCGAGCGCGAACGCGACGGCCGCGAGCGCCATGACGGCGATTTCGAACAGCTTCACGAAGCGGATCAGGCGTGTCTTCTCGAACTTGTCCGCCAGCTGCCCGGAGGTCGCCGAGAACAGGAAGAACGGCAGGATGAACAGGCCCGCGGCGAGATTCACCAGCACGCCCGGCGACAGCGTGGTGTAGCGCGCGGCCTGGAAGGTGAGCAGCACCACCAGCGCGTTCTTGTACAGGTTGTCATTGAAGGCGCCGAGGAACTGGGTCAGAAAGAAGGGCAGGAAGCGCCGCTCGCCCATCAGCTTGAATTGGGAACTCATGTCGGGGTCCGGGAGAAAAAACGTCGGGTTTCGAAAATCTGTGGCGCCAGTCGCTTGCCGCGGCTGCGCAGGTGGCGCTTGAGCACCAGGGCGAACAGCAGCGGATTGTGCTCGCGAATCGCTTCAAGCACCGGTACCGCGGCGGCATCGAGCATGCCCTCGCTGGCGAGCAGCGCCGGCGACACCAGGGGCACGATGCCCGGCAGGGGGTAGTCGGTGCCGAACAGCAGGCGCGGGTGCCATTCCTCGCGTTCGACGATTGCACGCAGCACGGCAAGTTTGCGGTTGCGCTGGATGATCGCCGAGATGTCGCCGAACAGCCGCGGCGCGTGGCGCGGCTCGGCCATCATGCGGGCGAAGAGTTCGAAGCTCGCCACGCGCGGCCCGTTCTCGCCGCGATCGAGGTCGATATCTTCGCCGATGCTCGCACAATGGGCCATCACGACGCGCACGCCATGCTCGAGCGCACGCCGCAGGCGCAGGGGATTGCCCCACCCTGGGTGACCCGCGCCGGCGACCGCCTGCTCCTCGCCGACGTGGGTGATCAGCGGCAGGTCGAGGCGCACCAGCGCCGCGTAGAAGCGGTCGCAGGCGGGCGAGGCGGGATCGATGCCCATCGCCGGCGGCAGCCATTTCACCGCACGCGCGCCGTCGGCGACGGCCGCTTCGAGCGCCGCGACGGCATCGGGCCGGTACGGATGGACCGAGCACACCCATTCGAACCACTGCGGCGCGGCCCGAACAACGTCGCGCGCATAGGCGTTCGGAACAAAGAAGGCAGAGCGCTCGGGCTGCGCGCGGCCGGCCTCGTCATGCGCGTGATCGAAGGCGAACAGCATCAGCTTGAAGCCCGGCGCCATGCCTTCCATCAGGTTGTGCAGGCGTTCGACGTAGCTCTGGTCCACGCGCCCCGGCGCCTCGTGCGCGCAGCCGGCGTTGAGGTAGAACAGGCGCTGCAGATATTGCAGCGGGTGGAGCGGGCTCAGCATCGTCTCCGAGATCCTCACGCCGCTGCCGCCATCGCCGATGCCGGCGAGGTGCGCGTGGCAGTCCCACACCTGCGCGGGATCGAGTCCTTCCCAGGCGCCCAGCACCAGATCGTGCTGCGCCAGTTCCGGCGGCAGCGCAGCACGGCAGGGATTGAGCAGCCACGGCCGGCCCAGCATCGCGGCGACACCGGTCGCGGACAGCGCGCCGAGGCCGAGGCCGGCAGCGAGCCAGCGGCGGCGCACGGGCGAGAATGGCGTGGGCATCACGCCGCCTCCGCCCACTGCCTGAGCGTCACGTAGTCGATCTTGCCGGTCCCGAGCAGCGGCAGCGCGTCGATCGGCACGATCTTGCGCGGCACCGCGAGCTCCGGCAAGCCGTGCTCGCGCGCGCTGACGAGCAGGCGCTCGCGGCTCAACTCGCGGTCGCTGGTGAACAACACCAATGCCTCGCCCTTGGCGGCATCCGGCTGCGTCGACGCGGCATGCTGGGCCGCGGGGGCGGTCGCGGCCGCGAGCTTCTCGACCGCTTCGAGGCTCACCATCTCGCCGGCGACCTTGGCGAAGCGCTTGACGCGGCCGACGATGCGCACGAAACCGTCGTCGTCCACTTTCACGACGTCGCCGGTCTCGTACCAGCCCTCGCCCGCGTCCGAGACCGGCGGCCGCAGCACGCCCGGCTGGTCGACCTTGAGGTAACCGCTCATCAGGTTAGGACCCGAGACATGCAGCATGCCGCCCTCGGCAATGCCCGGCACCGGCAGCAGGCGCGCCTGCAGCCCCGGCAGGAAGGGGCCGACGGTGCCGCTGCGATAGGCCATCGGGGTGTTCACCGCCATCACCGGTGCGGTTTCGGTCGCGCCGTAGCCTTCGAAAATGCGGATGCCGAAGCGTTCGAACCACGTCTGGCGCACCGGTTCGGCGAGTTTCTCGGCGCCGGCGATGACGTAGCGCAGGCGGTAGAAGTCGTAGGGGTGGGCGAAGCGCGCGTAGTTGCCGAGGAAGGTGCTGGTGCCCAGCAGCACGCTGCAGCCGCGGTCGTAGGCGAGCTCCGGGATCACGCGGTAATGCAGCGGGCTGGGGTAGAGAAACACGCTGGCGCCGGAGAGCAGCGGCAGCAGGCCGCCGGCGGTGAGACCGAAGGAATGGAACAGCGGCAGCGCGTTGAGGATCTTGTCGTCGACCGAGAAATCGACGACCGCGCGGATCTGCGCGATGTTCGCCAGCAGCGCGCGATGCGACAGCACGACGCCTTTCGGCTTGCCTTCGGAACCCGACGTGAACAGCACCACCGCGGCATCCTCGGGCGCGCCGATGTGCGTCGCGGCACGCGGGAAATGCACCGCCCACGACATCAGCCACAACTTGTCGGCGAGTCCCATGCCGGCACGCAGTTCTTCCAGATACACGAAACGCACGCCTTCGAGCGCAGCCAGTTTGTCGCCGAGTTTGGCCTGTTCGACGAAAGCGCGCGAGGTGACGACGGTGCGGATCTGCGCCGCGGTGCACGCCGCCTGCATGCCGTCGGCGCCGGCGGTGTAGTTGAGCATCGCCGGCGTGCGGCGGAAGGCGCTGAGCCCGAAGACGAGCGCGAGCGTCGGCGCAAGATTCGGCAACAGCACGCCGACGTGTTCATTGGGCGCCGATTCCTTCGCGACGAGGCGACCGAGCGCCAGCGCCATCTTGATGAGATCGCCGTAGGAATACTCCTCCTGCTTGAGATCCTCGACCAGCCGGCGCGCGCGCCCGTGGATCGCCGCGGCGTCGAGCAGGGCCTCGAACAGCGTCTGCTGCGGCCGGCTGGCGAAGATCATCTCCTGCATGATGCGGCGCATCGCCTCGCCGGCCTTGCGGCGGCGCTCGCGCGCGACGGGGGCGACGGGCATGTCGATGCGCGTCACCGGGTGGATCGTCAGCGCGAGCTGCGGAAACAGGCGCCGCGGAAAACGCCCGCCCATGCGCGAGAAGTAGGTGCGCGCGGCGCCGTCGATCTTCACCGGCAGGATCGTCGCACCGGTGCGCGCGGCAACGAAGGCCGGGCCGTCGTAGGTCTTCATCAGGCTGCCGGTCGTGGTGATGCGCCCTTCGGGGAAGATCACCACCGGCCGGCCGGATTCGAGCAGGCGCACCACTTTCTTCATCGCCATCGGGCTCGTCGGGTCCACCGCGAGGTAATCGACCAGCGACAGCACCAGGCGGAACCAGCGGCTCTTCGCCACGCCGGTATGCACGACGAAGACCGGGTCGAGCGGCAGGAAGAGGCCCAGCAACAGGCCGTCGAGAAAGGATTCGTGGTTCGCGATCACCAGCAGGCGCGCTTCCCCCGAAGGGACGCTGCCGCTGACGCGCACGCGGAACAGCACGCGGGCAAAGCTGCGCAGGACGATCTTGATGAGCGGGCGGAACATGGTCGGGTCTCGTCGTTCGATGGCGTGAAAGGGGATGGCGGTCGGGCGCGAGCGAGCGTCAGCGCGGCGGCGCGTCGGGCCAGATCACTTCGGGGCGTTTCATGTCGCGGAAGGCCGCCATCAGCCAGGAGCGCATGCCGATCACCATCGTGTAGGGGCGGCGGTCCGCGGGCGCCAGTTTCTGGTCGGCGATGTGCTGCTGGGCGAAGTCCTGGCCGATGCGCGCGAGGCGCTCGCGAAAGGAATTCGCCAGGCCGCGGCCGATCTGCCCATGCACCACCATCAGCATCTCCGATTCGCCGTCGAAGCCACCGGCGAAATAATCGTCCAGCACCTCGGCGCGGAAATACTGCATCACCGGCCCTTGCGCGCGCCAGCGGAAGCCCTTGGCGAGCTTGAGGTGGTAGCGGTTACCCGGGCGCAGGTCGATCACGCCGAGGCGGTCGAGGCGCACGAGGTGCTTGACGACTTCCGCCTCGCCGAGCCGGTAGGTGGCGACGATCTGTTCCAGCGTCCAGTGGCTCAGGCAGCAGATCGCGACCAGCAGCAGTTTGCGATCACCGACGACGGCCTTTTCCTGCGCCAGCGACAACTCCATCAGCAGCGGTTCCTTCTCGGCGACGCTGCGCGCCAGATCGGCGAAGTCGAGGTTCAGCGCGCGACACACCGCATCGATGCGCGACAGCGGCATGTCGCCGCTCGCGGAGAACATGCGCTTGACGCTGGACTCGGCGATGCCGAGACGTTCGGCCAGCGCGGCGTAGGTAAGCGCGGAGGCCTTCAGTTCTGCCTTCAGCGCGGTGACGAGATCGGCGGTGGTGCTCATGGTCGGTTCCGTTGGTGACAGCCTGGCGCCCAGATTATCGACATGCGATATCCGGCACGAGCGAACGTCATCAAGTATCGCATTTCGATACCTTCAGCGCATCTGCAGCGGACTTCGCGCGGTGAAATTGTACCGGCAGCGCAACAAGGGAATCATCGGCCACGTCATCAACGCAAGGGAGCACGAGATGGAAACGATTGTTCGCCGCGATACCCGCGCCTGGCGCATGCAGGTCTGGATTTCCTTCGGGCTGGCGCTGCTGGTGTGTACCGGCGGTCTGGTGGCGCTGCCCGGCGCCGAGCTCGATCGCGCCTTCATGGTCATGGGTTATGCATTCTGCCTCACCAGCGCGTTCGCACTGGCGAAATTCGTACGCGACTCGGAAGGTGGGCCGAAGGACACCCCGCTGTGGCGCATGGAGATCAACCCGACCTGGAAAGCCTATCTGCTGGTGAGCTGGCTGTACCTGATTTCCTGCGCCTTCACGCTGGCCAAGACGCTGCGCGACGCGTGGGAGGCCGACCGTGCGGAAGCCCGCCTGAGCGCCGCCGGCGAGCCCGAACTGTGTGGCGCGGCGCACGTCGCCGCACGCGCCACACACCACACCGAGACCACTACTTTGCCCGCGCGCTGAGGCGCCGGGCACCACCCGAGGAGAACATCATGAAACTGGAACAACGCGAACGCCGCAAGGCCCTCTCCCTTTTGCTCGCCGTGCCACTGGCGCTCGGCTGCGGCGCGGCGCGCGCCCATGGCGGGCCGTCGGAAGCGAGTGCCGTCTCGGCCTTGTCGCTGGCCCTGCCGCTCGCCTCCGTGGTGGCCGCGCCGGTGATGATCCTGTCGGCCGGGGCGGTGCTTACCGTCACCGCGGTCGAAGCCTCCGCGCACGGTACGCTGTGGATCCTCGAGCGCGCCTCGGACGGCGTGCGCGCCAGCATCGAACTGGGGGCCGAGGCGGTCGGCGCATCGCTGGTCGCAGTCGGCACGCTCATCACCGTCACCGCGCTGTCAGCAGGCTGGATCCTGTCGGCGGCGGGCGCCGCCCTGTGTTTCGTGCCCAATGCGCTGGGGCAATCGCTGCTCTACAGCGAGCGGATCACGCCATGAACGCCCGCGACGTCCTGCAGCGCGGCCTGCGCGCCGCCATCACTGCCCTCCTCGTCGCCGTCGCCACCTGGCTCGCGCCGCCGGCGCTCGCCGGCCAGCCCTGCACCGAACGCAGGCTCACGGCCGATGAACTCGTGCGCAGCCTGGAACTCGCCGCACGCACCGCAGCTGCGCTCGAGCGCAGCGGCGCACGCGCTGCGATCGTCGCACGCGCTGGGCAGGATCTGCGCGAATGGGGTCTGCGCTACTCGCACATCGCGATCGCCTACCGCGACGGCGATGCCGCGGGCGGACACGGCGCCTGGCGCGTCGTGCACAAGCTCAACCACTGCGGCAGCGACCGCGCGAGCCTGTTTCGCCACGGCCTGGCCGAGTTCTTCGGCGAGGACCTGTACGACTTCGAGGCCGGCATCGTGACGCTCGAGCCCGCGGCGGGCGCGGTGCTGGCGGCACGCTTGCGCGACAACTTCACCGTCGCGCGCCTGCACGAACCGCGCTACAACATGCTTGCCTATGCGTGGGCGACGCGCTACCAGCAGAGCAACCAGTGGGCGCTGGAGACGCTCGCCCACGTGCTGGAACCGGCCGCGACCGACCGCCACCGCGCACAGGCCTGGCTACGCCTGCGCGGCTACCAGCCCACGACGCTGCACATCAATGCCGTACGCCGCCTCGGCGCCCGCGTCGGCAGCGCCAACATCGCCTTTGACGACCACCCCGCGGCGCGGCGCTTCAGCGACCGCATCGACACGGTCACCGCCGATTCGGCGTTCGACTGGCTGATGCGCAGCGGCCTCGGCCGCGAGCGATTGGCGGTACGGTGAACGGCCGCCCTTGCCGTCCTCACCCGCGGTCGCCGCGGCGCGCCGCACCAGGATAGGGCGACCGGGTTGCCATACGCCCGAACAGCGTGCAACTGCCGGTGCGAGCCTAGGCGGTCTTCACTTCGGCCGCGTCATCGTCCGTTTCCGGATCCGGATCCTTGCTCGGATCGGGAACCGGGTCGTGCTCGGGCGCCGGATCGGGCGCCGGATCGTGGCCAGGGCCGGGTGGAACAGTCGCTCGCATGGAAACCTCCATCAGTACGTTGCGAACTGCCCGCAGGGGCGCGCAATGATCGACATCAGCGCACCCGCGCGGTTCTCAAATATAGGACTCGGGTTCGGGAATGCTGCGGAGAACTGCCATTCCCGCCCTTGCGTCACGAATTCCTCGCCGGCCGGCCGATGTGTCGGCGCGTCAGCAGCCTAAAGAAATCATGGGCCGGGCCGTTATGGTTATCGTGCTCGCTTTTCGACGGCACGGCCATTGCTTCGTTTAGTATCTGTATGTCCGGAGATCCGGGCGTAACCGTTAAACCGCTTTTCCGGGGATCGTTCGATGAGGAAATTTTTGTGCCTCTTGGCCGCACTGCTTGCAGGCACATTCCGCCTCGCGTCCGCCGGCGAGTTCGACACCACCGTCGACATGCGTGCGACCAGCGCAACGACCTTCTACGTCGAAGGGCGGATTGCCGGACTCGGTAACGTGGACCTGATGGTCGACACCGGCTCCGGCTACATGACGATCAACGAGGAGATGCTCGCGCAGCTGGAAGAAACGGGCCAGGTGCGCTACGTCAAGCAGTTGCGCGGCAGGCTCGCCAACGGCAGCGAACTGAACGTGCCGGTGTACGCGATCGAGGCCTTGAGCATCGGCGGCGGATGCTGGCTCAAGGATGTCGAAGCGGCAGTCTTTCCGGGCGCCACGCGCGCCATCCTGGGGCTCAATGCGCTGCAGCGCGCGGCGCCGTTCATCTTCTCGTTCGAGCCGCCGCGCCTGGTGCTCAGCAACTGCCTTGCCACCGCGGCGAACCCGTCGGCCGACACCGCCGACACCGCCGACCTCGCGGCCTTCGACAACTGAAAAAAATGCCGGCACGTCATGCGGCGTGCCGGCCGTTGCCGCATTCAGGCGATCCTCGTCCGAAGCGGCGTTGTTTCCGGGCACTTACGGCGTGAACACCGGCCTTTCCGGGTAAAACGCGTTCGGGTCGGTACTGCGCCCGCCATCCCACGTGCTCCCCTTGCCGCGATACATCGCGGGCCTGTCCGGCACCGTCTCGAACGCCGAGAATTCGCTGATCGGCTGGTCCATGGGTCGCAGTTCGACGTACTGCTCGGCGCGATACTCGGGCCTTGCCTTCAGTTCGTCCGCGGTTGCGCTCAGCCGCAGCTTGCCGTCCTCATAACGCATGCGGTCGAGCGGCACGGTGATTTCCTTGTCGCCGAAACCGAGGAGTCCGCCGGCGGAAATCACCGCATGGATGTTCTTCTCCTGACGGCTCTGGACGACCCTCTTCACCGACCCGATCGTTTCACCGTTGATGCCGACCACTTCGGTGCCACGCAACTGGCTCGGCGTCATCGTCTGCACCTGTCCTGAAGTGCCCATCTGCGAGCGCATCGGCTGCTTGGTCTGACCCTCCGTGTACGAGCCCGCGAGGGCTCCCGTCGGGACCGCAACCAGCGCTGCGATGGCGCCGACCAGCAAAGACTTGCGATATAGGGAACTCATATCATCCTCCTGCCTGTGGTGTCCGTCCGAACGTCTCGCCCGCACCTGGGACGAGTACCTGGCATCGATCCAGCTCGCGCCCGCAGCAAGCACGCACGATTCAAGACGGCTCGCTGGCGGCCGGTGGATCGAGGTAAGTCTTCGATCGATCAACAGGTTGCCAAGTTCCGGGGCGCAAGCGGCGCACAAGGGCCGCAAGGCTGCGCGGCCCGCCCGATAGACGGGTCATGTCGACATTCGGGCGCTTGGCGAGATCTGCGTAAGCTGTTGATTACATTCAGACTGCCGTCGCGCAGAGATGTGCCGCGGCCGCCACGGACGAACGGCACGCCTGCGACCGTATTACGCGGCAGTAACAATGTGTATTTCGGCCACGCGCGCGCGTCGCAGCAGCGTCACTGTCGGACCGGTCGATGCCGTCACGGCGCCCGACCGTATCCGCAGGGGCCCCGCCTACAGCCCGGCCGACTTGCCGCGCCCCATCAGCCCGCGCACGGTTTCCTGCAGGTCGGCCGGCAGCACGACGACCTTGGCGTTATCGCCGGCCCCCAGGCGTTCCATCGCGGCGATGTATTTTTCGCCGAGGAGGTACATCATCGGCACGGTCTGGTCGCCGACCGCGGCGGCGACGCGGCGGATCGCTTCGGCCGAGGCTTCGGCCAGCATCACCTGGGCGTTGGCATCGCGCTTGGCGGATTCGAGGCGCGCTTCGGCTTCCAGGATCGCCGCCTGCTTGGCGCCTTCGGCCTTGGTCACCGCGGCCTTGCGCTCGCGTTCGGCGGCGGCCTGCAGTTCCATCGCGCGCTGCATCGATTCGGACGGATTGATGTCCTGAATTTCCACCGACTTGACGGTGAGGCCCCAGTCGACGGCCTCGTCGGCGATGCTCTCGCGCAGGCGCGCCTTGATCTTGTCGCGCGACGACAGCGCGGCGTCGAGATCCATCTCGCCGACGATCGAGCGCAGCGTGGTCATGATCATGTTGCGAATCGCCTCGGAAAAGTCCGTGACGCCATACACCGCCTTGACCGGATCGGTGATCTTGACGAAAGCGATCGCATTGGTCCGGATCACCGCGTTGTCGCGGGTGATCACTTCCTGTTCCTGCACGTCGAGGATGATGTCCTTGGTGACGAGCTTGTAGGCGATGCGGTCGAGGTAGGGAATGATGATGTTGAGGCCGGGCTTGAGCGTACCGTGGTACTTGCCCAGCCGCTCGACGATCCACTCCTCGCCCTGCGGCAGGATGCGCACCCCCTTCGCGAGGGTGACGACGACGAAAATCAGTACTGCGACTACGACGATGAACCCTTCACTCATGCTGCCTCCTCAGGCTTTCACAACTTTAAGAAAACTGCCTTCCACGGCGACGACGCGCACCCGCTCGCCGGCCGGGATCGCGGTCTCGGCAAGGCACACCCATTCGTCGGACCCAAGCACCGGACGCTGAAAACGTACCTTGCCGCGCTTGAACGGCGCGACCGCGCCGACCAGCAGGCCGACTTCGCCCAGCACCTCGCCGTCGGCGGTGCCGATGCGGGTCTTGTGGAATCCCGGCTTGAACACGCGGAACCACAGCGCGACCATGACCAGCGACAGCGCCGTCCACAGCGCGAGCTGGGTCGTGAATGAGAGCCCCGGCGCAATCAGCAGCACGCCCGCCATCACCAGGCCGGCGATGCCGAACCAGATCAAGAAGAAGGACGGAACCGCCAACTCGGCGAGGATCATCACGATACCGGCGACCGCCCACTGCCACCATTCGATATTCATAGCGTTCTCCTTGCGGGCGATTGTAGCGGGA
Organism: Aromatoleum diolicum; assembly: GCF_012910955.1. Taxonomy (GTDB): domain Bacteria; phylum Pseudomonadota; class Gammaproteobacteria; order Burkholderiales; family Rhodocyclaceae; genus Aromatoleum; species Aromatoleum diolicum. The sequence goes on along the minus strand of NZ_WTVQ01000020.1, from coordinate 22,711 downwards.
TGTTACGAGCGTGTCCGCCACAGGGGTACTGCACGCCCTTGTTCAGGGGTAAATGCCCATCATGGGCATCTCGCGGGCAGCACACCAGGCATCGTTTATCCGATGGCAGTTGACCGCGGCGCAGTTTTTGACCAGACTGCAGGTGCGCATCAGTAATCGCGTGGTTTTTCGAGCTCGACGTCCATTGGTACTCAGTCCGTCTTTCCCCGATCCCGATTGTCGCAACTATGGGCAACCGCCCCTGATTAACTCCGATTTGGGAAAATTCAAAATGGCAACTGGTACCGTTAAGTGGTTCAATGACTCCAAAGGCTTCGGCTTCATCACCCCGGACAACGGCGGCGAAGACCTGTTCGCGCACTTCTCCGCGATCCAAGGCAATGGCTTCAAGAGCCTGGCCGAAGGTCAGAAAGTTCAGTTCGACGAAACGTCCGGCCCGAAGGGCAAGCAGGCTGGCAACATCCGCCCGCTCTAATCTGCCCAACGGCACGATTTAAGTGAGAAAGGCCCGGCGCAAGCCGGGCCTTTTTTTATTTGTTGCGCCCGGCCGATCTGGGCCATTGCGCACCCCTCGCACCCCTGCCCCGATGGCCGCGCTCAACGCGCTGGCAGAAGCGGGCTGGTCGTGCCGGCGCCCGTCAAGGGGCGCGTCAGCTCCTTCAAGCTTTTGCGTGGATCCGCCCCCGGTGTCGGGGAGGCCTCATCCGGACCGGGTTTCGCGGCGTCACTGAACGCACGGTCCCCCAGGAACTTCCATTCGGCGTACGTCGCCACGCCGTCGAAATCCGACCACGCGGGAGGGAAGCGGCTGCGTTTGCGGGTGGGACGTTCCGACAGACTGTGCACCCCGACGATGCGGCCATCGGAACCCAGGATCAGGCCCCACTCGCGGCTGCCGGTAATCGGGTCGGGATAGAGGCGACGCAAGTGCCGTTGCGGCGTCGGACGTCGCTGGTCCTCGAGCAACTCGGCGAGCCGCAGCGGGTACAGCTTGATGTCCGGAGAGTTCTCGTAATAGCGCCGCAGCGCCTGTGCGTACTGGTTGCCGACCCACAGCAGGTCTCTTTCGCGGGCGCGCTGGCTGGCCGTGGACCACACTTCGCCGGTACCGGCGAGCGCCAGGCCCATCAGCACGATGAGAAACAGTGCGCCGAGGTAGGTGAAGCCGTGCTCGCGCTTACGCACCGCCTACCACTCCGCAAAGGGCGTGCCGTCGCGGCCGTTACCGGGGGCGCCGCTGCGCACGTCGCCGACGTTGCCGGTGACGCCGGCGGGCGGTGGCATCAGGACCCAGGTGTCGTTGCGCTCGGTGATCGGATCGATCGGCACGCTGCGCAGGTAGCGTTTTTCGACGAGCGCCTGCAGCGAATCCGGATAGCTGCCGATGTCGCCGTAGTGGTGGTCGAGCGCCTCGCGCATGACCGACAGGCTTTGCCGCAGCGCCGTTTCCTGCGACTTCTCGATGCTGCCGAAATAGCGCGGCACGGCGATCGCCAACAGCGTGGCGATGATCGACAGCACCACCAGCAGTTCGATCAGCGTGAAGCCGGCGCGTCGTTTCATTGCGTTGGCCTCATCGGGAAGCCGGAATGGTGTTGTTCATGGCTTGCCTCGGTTGTCATCACTGCAGTATTCACCTCAGCCATCACCACTCGCGGTAGGGTGTGCCGTTGAGGCCGTTACCGGGCGCCAGCGAATAGACGTCGAACACGTCGACGCCAGCGCGCGGGCTGTCCGGCGGACTGGCGTAGCTGCGCAGGCCCCAGGTTTCCTCCGGCGGCCGGTTCGGGTCGCCAAAGGGGTCGCGCGGGATGCGGCGCAGAAAATAGACACGGGCCCCGGCGGCACTGCGCACGTCGCGCACGCCCTCGACCAGCACCTTCAGCGTCGGCGGGTAGCCGGTGGCGTCCGCGAGTTTTTCGATGTAGCCGGCGTCGGCAGCCAGCTTGTAGGCGTCGATGGCATCGCGAATGCGGTACAGCGCCGTCTTCAGCTCGTTCTCCTTGCCGCGGCGCACGACCGTCTCCGTCAGCGGCGCGGCAATCGACGCGAGCAGGGCGACGATCGCGACCGTGACGACAACTTCGACGAGGGAGAAGCCGCGCGCGCGCATCGTCGCCGGGTGCCGTTCAGCGTACCACCGGAAGTTCCAGCGCCGCCGGCAGGGGCGCGGACACCGGGCGATTGCTCTCGCCCACCGCCGACACGCTCGTCACCCGCAGCGAAGCCGGCGCATCCTGCGCCTGCAGCGCGACGACCCGCAGGCGCAGCAGCGCGCCCTCGCCGCTCGCGCCCTGCGCGCCGGAGCGCGACAAGGCGACGAACATGCGGCCGTTTTTCTCGTCGATGCGTGGCGCGAACGAGGAAATCGCACCGTCGCGGTTCATCACATCGCCCTCGGTGACGGCGACGACCCGCAGCGCGGCGGGATCGTAAGCGAGCTGCAGCGTCGTGCTCTTGAACGACTGGGCGGCGCTGGCGCGCAACACCAGCTCGGTTTCCTCGCCGACCTTGAGCTGCGCGGGGCCGCTCCAGGACAAGGCGATGCCGCTGGCCGGGGCCACATCCGGGGCGCCAAGGTCGGCAGCCGCTGCCCCCGCGGGCGCAGCGACGGCCTGCGAAACCGAGGCCAGTGCGGTCGCCGCGTGGCGCAGGCCGGGGTCGGGGCGCATGCGCAGCGATCCTTCGGTGCCGGACGTGAATTCCATGTCGTACGGGTTCATGTAGGGCATGTTGCGCACGATGCGCGGGGTGATCGACAGCACCAGCTCGGCCTTGCCGATGGAGTCCTTGTTGCTGCCGAACAGCCGGCCGACGCCGGGGATGTCGCCCAGCCCGGGGATGCGGTCGCCGGTGATGTCGTGGTCGTTGCGCATCAGCCCCGCCAGCACCTGGGTTTCACCATCCTTGAGGCGCAGCACGGTGGCGGCATTGCGCGTATCGACCTGCACCGGGATGGTGCCGTTGCGGGTGGGCGCCAGCGCCGTGGCCTTGCTGACTTCGAGGCCGATCTTGATCAGCACCTCGTCGTTGAGGTGCACGGTCGGCTCGACTTCGAGCTTGAGACCGACTTCGAGGTACTGGATGCTTTCGGTGATCACCGGACCCTGCGTCGATGGCGTCGAGGTGGCGCTCACCACCGGCACGCGCTGGCCGATGTGGATGCGCGCCTTTTCCTTGTTGCTGACGCGGATCACCGGATTGGCGAGGGTGTTGACGTCGTTGTCGCTGGCATTGATGCGCGCCACCGGGCCGGTATCGACGGCGATGCGGCGCGAACCGATGCCCTTCAGCTGATTCAGCATCTCGATCGGACCGAGTTCGTCGCTGAGCGCGGTAAAGACGCTCGGCCACCGGATGCCGAGGTCGAGGATGCGCTGGCGCGAGATCTCCAGCACTTCGACTTCCAGCACCACTTCCGGGTCGGGCTGGCCCTGCGCAAACAGCAGCTTCTCGGCCATTCGCACGGCATCGGCAGTGTCCCGCAGCGTCAGCGTGTTGAGCCTTTCGTCGATGAACACGTCCTTGCTCTTGAGCAGGGTCTTGACCAAGTTCAGCGCCGTCTTGGCGTCCGTGTTGGAGAGATAGAAGGTGCGGATCGTCAGGTCCTGGTATTCGCGCTGCTTTTGCGGCGTGTCCGGGTAGATGACGACGGTGTTTTCGTTGATGAGCTTCTGCTGCAATTGGTTCTGCATCAGCAGCAGTTCGACCGCCTGTTCGACCGGCACCTGGCGCACGAACAGCGTGGCCCGGAGGTCGGGCTTCACGTCCTTGTCGAAGATGAAGTTGATGCCGGCGGTGCGCGCCAGCACCTCGAAGATCTGCTTCATGTTGCCGTCGCGGAACTCCAGCGACACCGGCTGCGCGAGTTTCGAACGCAGCTGCGGATAGGTCGTGACGCTGCGCACGCGCAGATCCTCGATTTCGCGCTTGAATGCCAGCGCGCCCTCGTGGCGCGGATCGAGCACGAGGATCTGGCGCACTTGCCGCTCGGCGCTGTCGGGATCGCCACGGCGCAATGCGAGCTGGGCCTGGCGCAGCATCTCGGTGACATTGCGCAGCTGCTCGATCTCTTGCAGCGCCGAACGGGCGCGCTCGTTGGCCGGCTCGATCGTCAGCACGCGCTCGTAGGTCCTGACCGCCGCCGTCAGGTCGCGCGCGATGCGGGCGCGGTCGGCACTCGCCAGCAGCGCCGCCACCGCGCGTTCGCGCTGCGCCGACAGGGTCATGTGCACCCGGGTGTCGCGCGGCGACTCGTGCACCGCCTGCTCGAGCTTCGCCAGTCCCTCTTCGTAGCGGCCCTCCTCGATCAACTGCTGGCCTTCGCGCTGGAACGCGTTGGTGGCGCAACCCGACAGCGCGAGCATCACCAGCAGCGCCGCAAGGCAGGGGCGGACGCCACGGCGGAAAGTGAGATCGGTCATAGTTTGCTTCCCACTGACAGGGTCTGGGTGAGGTCAAGCGGAAGATAAATCAATGTCATCTGCGAGTCGGTGATGCTTTTCACCTTGTAGGTGCCATCGATGACATCGCCGACACCGACGGTGTAGATTCTGTCGCCGCGCTGCAGGAAGACCCGTACGCGCTCGCTGTCGTCGAGCTTGCCGAAATATTCGAAGGGCAGCGGCGGGGCGACGGGTTTCGGCGGCGCGACCGGGGCAACGGGCTGCTCGGACGTTGGCGGCGGCGGCGGGGCGACGTACCAGCTGTGCGCGGCGAACAGGTCGACTTCCGGGCCGGCAGCCGAGCCGGCGCGTTGCGCAGCCTGGGACGGTGCCGCGGCGGTGCCGGCGGGCGACACTGCGTCGCCTGGCGTCGGCAAGGCCGCAGTGCCCTCCGCGGGCGTCGCCGTAGTGGCGGTCGCGGCAGGCGGCGAGCGCAGTTCGGCCAGCTGGCCGCGACGTTGCGTCGGCGGCACGGGCTGCACCACCTCCTCGGGTGGCGCGTCGAAAAATTCGGGAATCAGCGCCAGCACGATGGCGGCGCCGAGAAAGATCAGCCAGAAAACATTGCGCCGTTTCGCCATCAGCGCCTCGACAGATACAGGGTCATGCGGATGCGCCCTTCGAGTTCGGTATCGGACACCTGCTTGCGCTGCAGATCGAGGTCTTCCAGACCGAGCGCCGGCACCGCTTCGAGCGCGCCGGCGAGGAAACGGCGCACCTGCGGATAGGCGCCGCGCACCGGCAGCAGGATCTGGTAGCGCGCCAGCGCCATGTCACGCTCGACGACGAGGGCGTATTCGCCGCGCGCCAGCGACAGGCGTTCCTGCTCGGCGGCCGCAAACAGGCGGTCGATGGCGGTCGTCGCGCCGGGCTGGGCCGGCAGGCCGGCGAAAAAGTCCTGCAGCAGCCGGCCCGGCGCCTCGCTGACCGGCACTTCACCGCGCTGCACGCTGGCGAGCCGCGCTTCGGCGCGCTGCGCACTGGCCTGCGCGCGGTCGCGTGCCTCACGCGCCGGCAACACCGACAGCAGCGTCCAGGCCATCGCAACAAGCAGCAGCAGCGCCCCTGCCAGGCCGGGCAGGCCGAGGCGGCGCACGTCTTCGATGGCGGTAAGTCTATGGACGCGCATTGTCGATCACCCATCCTGCGACCAGGCTGAAGCGCACCGGCTGCCCCTGCGCATCGTCGGCAATTTCGTGACTGATCAGCGACACGTCGTGCAGGGCGGCGCTGTCTTCGAGCTTGCGGTGGAATTCGAGCATCGCCGCGAGGTTGCGCGCTTCGGCCGAGATGCGCACCTGGCGCTTGCGCGCATCGGGGGTCAGCCCCAGCAGCGCGACATCGGCACTGGCGAGCGATTCGAGCGTGGCGAAGAGTTCGCCCCAGGGCAGATTGAGTTGCGCCTGCACGCGCTGCACGTCGCCCAGCGAGGCGTCACGCGCCCGGGTGTCGGCCACCGACAGCGGTGCCTGTGCCGCGCCCGGCAGGGTCTGTTCGATGCGGCGCACGGTGGCTTCGTGGGTGGCGGTATCGGCGGCAAACTGTCGTTCGACCCCCAGCACGGCAGCCAGCGCGATCACACCGCAGGCGAGCAGCCCCCACCCTGCCGCACTGGGCCGGGGGCGACGACGGAAGTCGAGTTCGAGTCTGCGCATCAGGCCACCGCCAGTGCCATGTCGAGCCAGGGGTCGGACGTCGCCGCGGCGGGCGCGCCGATCGCCAGCGCTTGCGGCGCGGCGCCATGCACCGGCCGCCAGGCCCCCTGCGGACGCCCCGGCGCGTGCACATACACCGGCGGCATGGCCTCGCCGGCGAGGCCGTGGAGTTCGCACTCGCGCTCGAGCAGTGCCGCCACCGCGCCCTCGGAGTCGTCGGCGGCACTCGAACGCACACTGACCCAGCGCCCGGCGCGCGCCAGCAGCACGCTGCAGCGGCCGGGTTCGGCCACGGCGAACAGGAAATCGTCGCGCCGCAGGCGCGGCAACAGGCGGTTGTAGGCCGCCATCAGATGCGGCTGCACGGACACCAGGTTCAGCCCTGCGCTTTGTGCGAGGCCGTGCAGACGGTCGAGCAGCGCCTGCTCGATCGCGGCGGCCAGACGCGGCCGCCCGGCAGATTCGGGTGACACCCGCAGCGCCCAGCCGGCGGCGACCGGGCCGTACACCTCCTCGAAACCGATGCGCGCGTAGGCCTCGAGTTCGTCTGGCGAGCCGATCGCGTCGCTCCACGCCACCAGGCGGAAACGGGCGAAATGGCTCGACAGCACCACCTCCAGTTCGCCGCGATGTACACCGGATTCGGTCAGCAGGCGCTGCAAGGCGTCGGCAGCGGCGGTCCAGCCCGCGCTGTCGCCGGCGCACGCGACACTGCCGAGCGCATCGACGGCGCCACGACCGCGGCCGCGCAGCAGGCTCACGCGCGTCGGGGTGATGACCGCGAGGTAACGCTCACGCGACAAAAGTGACACGGTTGATCTCCTCCAGCGTGGTCTTGCCTTCGCGCACGAGGTCCAGCGCCGATTCGCGCAGCAGGCGCAGGCCACGCCGCCGCGCCAGTTCCTTGAGGCGCGAGATCGGCTGGCGATCGATGATGGTCTGGCGCAATTCGTCGTCGAGCAGCAGCAATTCCGCGATCGCCGTCCGCCCCTTGTAGCCGGTGCCGCGACAGCGGCCGCAGCCGGGGCTGTGCACGAAGCGGTAGCCCTTGATGTCGGAGGGGTTGAGGCCGGAGGCGAGCAGTTCGTCGTCGCCCGGCGTGACTTCGACGGCGCAGGCCGGGCAGGACAGGCGGATCAGGCGCTGCGCGAGGATGCCGTTGAGCGCCGAGACGAAGCTGTAGGGGTCGACCTCCATCTGCACGAAGCGGCCGATGACGTCGAACACGTTGTTGGCGTGGATGGTCGTGAACACCAGGTGGCCGGTGAGCGCCGACTGCACCGCGATCTGCGCGGTGTCGGGGTCGCGGATTTCGCCGACCATGATCTTGTCCGGGTCGTGGCGCAGGATCGAGCGCAGGCCGCGCGCGAAGGTGAGGCCCTTTTTCTCGTTGACCGGGATCTGCAGCACGCCGGGGAGCTGGTATTCGACCGGATCCTCGATGGTGATGATCTTGTCCACGCCGCGGTTGATCTCGGTGAGCATCGCGTACAGCGTCGTCGTCTTGCCGCTGCCGGTGGGGCCGGTCACCAGCACCATGCCGTAGGGTTCGCTGGCGAGGCGGCGCAGGGTGCGCATCACCGAGGCCTCGAAACCGAGCGCGTCGAGGCGCACGCCGTGGATCTGGTCGGCCAGATCCTGCTTGTCGAGCACGCGCAGCACCGCGTCCTCGCCGAAGATGCTGGGCATGATCGAGACGCGGAAGTCGATCTGGCGGCCCTTGATCGCGACCTTGAAGCGGCCGTCCTGCGGCACGCGCTTTTCGGCGATGTCGAGTTCGGCCATCACCTTGACGCGCGAGATCACCTGCTCGGCGACTTCGGCGCCATGCACCCGGCTGGCGGTGTTGAGCACGCCGTCGATGCGGTACTTGATCACCAGCCCGGTGCCGGTGACGCCGAGGTGGATGTCGCTGGCGTGCAGCTTGAGGGCGTCGTAGAGGGTCGAATTGACCAGTTTGACGACGACACTGGAATCCTCGCTGATGCGCGCCAGGGACAGCGTTTCGATGTCTTCCGCTTCGGCGGTTTCGTCAGCGCCGGCGGCCAGCGAGTCGACGGCGTGGAAATCTTCCTCGTGGCGCGCGAGATAGGCGGCGAGGTCGGCCGGATGCACCAGACAGAGCGACGCACTGCCGAGGCGTTCGTCGATCCACGCGAGGCGCCCGCCATCGAAGGGGTCCGAGAACACGCCGACGACGACGCCCGCCGGGTCGTCGGGGCGCCGCACCATCACGAACTCGTGCTTCAGCGCCTCGGCCAGCGGCACGCGCGCAAAATCCGGGGCGCTGGCAAACAGCAGTTCGCCGTCCATCACCGGGTAATGCAGCGTCGCGCCGAGACGGCGGACGAATTCGCCCGGTTCGAGAGCGGCCTGCTCTTCGAGCTCGTCGATCACGCGCCGCCCCTGCACCGCGGCGCGCTCGCGCGCAGCACGCAACAAGGCCACGTCAAGGCGCGCGGCCGGCGCCTGGTCATGTGTCGCACACATGGCAGAGACAGGAAGGTGATCCATTGGCAGAACCCTCAAGTCCGCTCGTCATGAGCGGCTTCGCGTCGCGGCGATCACGTGGCCGCCGCATCGTTCATTGCTTCAGTCTTGCAGCGCTTCAGTCCCCGTCGCTCTTGTCTTCGTCCGGACTCATGCCGACGGGGTGACGACGATCAGCATACAACCAAGTCCCGTCGAATAGGCGCATCGGGAAACCGCGCCGCGTGTTGTGGCGGCGTTCCCCCGGCACCGGCAGGTGCGTATCGTGCGGCGCAAGGTCGCCATGCAGCGGACCGGCGAGCAGGAACGGCGCGGTCGCGCACACCAGTCTCGACAGTTCGAGCATCGGGAACGGCTTGAACAGGATGTGCCGGATGCCACGTTCGGCGGCGCCGCTATACACCTCGCTGGTCGGGTGGCCGGTCATCAGTACGCATTCGCACAGGCTGCAGCGGCAACGGATCGCATCGAGCACCTCGAAGCCGTTCATGTCCGGCAGGCGGTAATCGAGGACCAGCACGTCGGGGGCGAAGTCGTCAAAAACGCGGATCGCGCTGGCACCGTCGGCAGCGATCCGCGCATTGCAGGATGCGCGCTCCAGGTGAGCTTTGAGATTGCCGGCGAGGATTTCCTCGTCCTCGACAATCAGCACTCGTTTCGCCGCTGGCATGTAATGTTCCTTTCTCCGAAACCCGTGGGTGACTCGCACCGGGTGAAGGTTGTGCATGAACTTTGCCAGCATGCTTCGTGCCACGCAAAAGAAAGTTGCAGGTTCTGCGCAGACCGTTGATTCAATAACAAAACGCTTTTTTGCACCGTGACCCCGAAAGTGGGGGGCGCCCCATTGCGCCACGCCCGTTCGCACCCCAAAGCGGGTGTATCCCCATGCTCGACCGCCACCGAAGCCCCTGTCGGGCGCATTGGCGTCGGGTGCCCCGTCAGAACCGCTGCAAGGTCTGGATTTGCGCGCCGGTGCGCAGTCGCTGCAGCGCTGCGCGGCTGGCTTCGGCACGGCGGCCGGCGAGCAGTTGCTCGCGCACCTGCGCCTCGACCGCGGCCTTGGGCATGTCGGGGGGCGGCGACTGCTGCGCGAGCACGCGCTTCACGTCCTCGTCGGACACTTTCACCGGACCGATCAGCTCGCTCAATGCCCGACTGGAGGCGAGTTCGCGGCGCAGATAGGCATCGTAGGCGGCGTCGTCGAAGCCGGCCTCCTGCATGCGCCGCTGAAACGCCTCGGGGGTGCGGAAGCCGGATGCAATCCCGGCGCGCGCCTCGCGCACCACCGCGTCGTCGACGACGATGCCGCGGCGCTGCGCCTCCTGCCACAGCAGTTCCTTGTCGATCAGCTGATCGAGGGCCTCGCGCTTGAGACGCTTGAAGACTTCCGGATTGCGGATCGCGGCGACATTGCGCGCCTGCTGCTTGAGGTAATCCTCGAAGTGCCGTTCCAGCCGGAAAACGGTGATGTCCGATCCATTGACGCGGGCGACCACGCCCACTTCCTGCGCCATCGCCGGTACGGCGAGGCTGAGAGCCACAACCAGGCACAGGGCGAACACAGCCCCGCGACGCAGCCACCGTCGGCCCGCACGCGACTGTCCCTCTCTCCCTTCCCGCGCCTTCACGGCGATCCTGCCCTGTGCCTGGTTCGCTCTCACTGCGCTCCCTCCCTCACTCTTGCGTCGTGTCCAGCCGGACGTAGCGGCCCGTCGGACGGAACGTGCGTTTGGCCGCGTCGACCGCGACGATGTGCGCCCCCGGCGCGCCGACCCGCTGCCCCGGCCCGAAGCCGATCGCCGGCGTCAGCCCGGTCTGGAAGCCGTGCAGGTTCTCCAGCGCGGCGACCAGTTTTTCGCGGCTCGCGTCGCGCCCGGCGCGCTTGAGCCCTTCGATCATCACCAGCGCCGCGGCGTACGCGCCGACCTGGAAAGCCGGGTGCCGCTCGCCCACGCCGCTGCGCTCGCGCATCGCCCGCAGCAAGCCGGCCCCCTGCGGGGACCAGTCCTGCGGCAGCGTCGGGTAGGCGACGAACACGCGTTCGGCCTGCGCGGGGGCGAGCTTGAGCGCCGCCGGCCCGACCTGGGTCGCCGCGGCGAACAGCCACGGCGCAGACTTCTGCACGGATTTCTGCGCCGCGAGGGCGCCGAAATCGTCGTCGCGGCCGACGAAGAACACGGCCTTCGCCCCCTGCCCGGCCAGTGCCGTGCCCGCCCCGGCGGCATCGAAGGCGCCGGGAGCGTAGGCATACGCGCGCACCTGCGACCAGCCGCGACGGCCAAGGCGCTCGGCGAGTGCGGTCGCGAGGCTGGCGCTACGGCGGTCGTCGGGGTGCACGATCGCGGCGGGCGGATTGCCGAGCTTCAGCGTCGTCGCGGCGTATTCGCCGAGCGCGCCGAGCTGTTCGCCCAATCCGGGCAGGGGGTCGAACACGAAACGGCCGCCACCGCTTGCCAGCTGGGCAAGCGGTCCGACCAGCGGAATGCGCGCGGCGTCGGCCAGTTCGCCGAGCCTGCCGTCGAGCGCCGGCGCGAGCGGCGCGAGCACCGCGAAGACCTTGTCCTGCTCGACCAGGCGACGCAGCGCCGCCTCACCCGCCGCGGCGTCGCTGCCCGCGTCGGCAACGATCAGTTCGACACGCCGGCCGTGGATGCCGCCGTCGGCATTGACGGCGTCGATCGCGCCGCGCAGCACCGCGGTAACGGTGCCGCCGAGTTCGGCGAGCGGGCCGCTCGCGGGCTGCAGCGTGCCGAGGCGCAGCACGTCCTCGAGGAGGCCGGGGTCGCGATCGTCCTCGAGCCGCTTCAGATACGCGGTGAGATCCTCGAGGTCGCGCGCCGACATCACGAAGCGCGGCATCGCCGGGTCGAGCCGGTTGCCGGCGGGGTCGACACCGTGGCTGACGGCGCGCGCGAGGCTGGCGGCGTCGTAGGCGGGATGCTCGCGCCCGCTTTCGAGGCGCTGGCCGTAGGGGGTGGCGAGCCGCCGCCACGTAATGTCGGAGGGACGCACGCCGCCTTCGCGGCGGCCGCGCCCGTCGGCGCCGTGGCAGTTCGCGCACGGCACCACCGTTCCCGGCATCGCGGTGTCGCCTGCGCCGACGCGGGCGGCGATGCTGCTGCCCGTCGCGCTGCGACCTTCGAGAAAGATCCGCTTGCCGGCACGCTCCGAGGCCGACAGTTCGATTGCGGCAGCGGTGCCCGCGGCGCATGTCAGCGCGGCGGCAACACCGAGGCAATGGAAGATGCGGCGGCTCGCCATGATCGTTACTTGCCCGCGCCCGCGTTCAGCGCGGCGCTTGCGACCGGATCGGCGAGCATTTTCAGGCGCTCGGCGATCGCGACCGGCGCGGCATCCGGGCGGATCTTGTTCCAGCGCTTGGCGCCGACGTCACCGGCAATCAGCAGGGTCGAGTGCCCTTCGGGGCTCTCGCCCAGCTGACCGAGGCGTGCGAGCACGAAATCGACGTTCGCCTTGTCGCCGGTGAGGAAGGTCCAGTTCGGATTGTCGGCTTCGTTCTTCGCGGCGAAGGCCTTCAGCGCCTGCGGCGAATCCTTTTCGGGATCGGAACTGATCGAGATGAAATGCACCTTGCTCGCGAGCGGCTCGCCGAGCGCGGCGCGCACTTCCTTGAGCTTGCGCGTGATCAGCGGGCACGCATCCTTGCAATTGGTGAACACCACGTTCAGCAACACGACGCGGTCCTTCAGCACGTCGCTGTAGAACTTCACCTGCCGGCCGTCCTGCGTCAGCAACAGGGTGTCGGAAAAGTAGGCGCGCGCATCGCGCGTGCCCGCCGACACCGGCTGCGCCACCGGGGCCGCCTTGGTGGCGGAGGGCTGCGACGCCGCCGCGGCGCCCGCCTCGGGATGATCCTTGCCGTGCGCGAACGCGGCGCCGCCCTGAAGCGCGAGGGCAAGCGCGACGGCGAGGGTCAATGCAGAAGCGGAAACGGAAGCCGAAGCGGCGGTGATCGAGCGTGCAATGTTCATGGTCCTACTCCTTGGCAGTGGCGCCACGCGCCGCGGTAAGCGATTCGACCTGGGCCACCAGCGCGGCGGGATCGGCAAAGCCGTAGAAACGTGTCCATTGGCCGCTGCGGCCGTCGCCGACCATCATCACGACCGGGTGATCCTCGAAGTCCGGCGTCCAGGTGCCGAGCCCCTTGAGGGTGTCGTTGATCGCCGTGGTGCTGCCGGTGAGCCACGACCACCCCGGCCCTGCGCCGCGCGAGCGCGCGTAATCGCGCAGCCGGGCCGGGGTGTCGCGGACCGGGTCCACCGTCATCGACACCAGCGCGACGTCGCGGCCGACGCGCGCGCCGAGCTTGCTCTGGACTTCGCTCATGATCGCGGAGACCACCGGGCACACCGTGGTGCAACTGGTGTAGACGAAGTCCATCACGACGATGCGGTCGCCGATGACGTCGGACTTGAGGCGGCGTTCGCGGCTGTCCTGGTCGAGCAGCGCGACGTCGGCGAAACGCACATTCACGCCTTCCGCGTTCTTCCCGGCGGCGGCGTGCTTGGCGTGATCTGCATGATTCGCGTGGTTGGCATGATCCGCAGGGGAGGTGGCGCTGGCGTGGCCGGCATGTTCAGGCTTGACCGCGTGCTCGGCGTGGGCATTGACGTCATGCGAAGCATGGTCGGCGCGAGCGGTGACAGCGCGCTGTGCATGTTCCGAATGGGCTGTCGCCTCATGCGGCTGGGTCAGGCCGCCGGCCAGCGCCAGCGCCAGAACGCAGGACTGGAGGACGGTTTTGCGGGTGGCGTTCATCATCTTCTCCTCGACATGTTCCGGGGCGATCATTTCTGTGCGACCGCAGGTACGGCGCGCAGCGTCAGGTAGGGCCGGTCGCGGTCTTCCTTGAGCGCGGCGGAATCGACATGGACGTAGTACGCACCGGTATCGGTGACGTCGATTTGCGCCTCATACACCCCGTCGCCGACTTCGCGCACCGGCGCGTCGAGCCGACGTCCGCCCTGCGCGAGGAAATAGCGCACACGCAGGTCGGTGACGCCGGTCCGCGGTTCGTCCTTGCGGCCCTGCACCAGGCGGAAGCGCACCGCGGCCTTCGACGGCGCCTGCACCGTCACCGGCGCCGGCAGGAATTCCAGGCGCGGGATCGCGAGCTTGGCGTCGGTGGCCTGGCCGGGTTTCACCTCGGCGCTGAAGCAGTGCAGCACTTGCGGGCGGTCGAGCATGAAGGCGACGTCGAAGCGCCCGGCCGCGGGCAACATCACCTGCGTCGTGAACACGCCCGGTTCGGCCTGGCGCATCGCCCGGTCGACCACCGTCACGGCGCGCGCGGTGTGGCCGCGGTTGAGGTAACCGGCCATCGGCGCGTTCATGCCCTCCATATAGAAGTAGGTGGTGTTGTTCACCGGATTGACGACGAACACCGAGGACTCGTCGTTGCGCGCGGCGAGGCTGGTGGCGAGCGGCAGGTCGCCGGCGAGCTTGGGCGCCTCCGGGCCGGCGGCGAAGCTCTGCAGCGTCGGTTCGCGGCCCTTGCCGAGCGAGCCGAGGTTCACCATCGTCACGTGCTCCGTCGCGAGCCCGCGCACGTAGGCGAAGGTTTTCGTGAAGGTGACCTGGTAGGGTTCGGCGGCGACCTTGATGTCATGCACCACCTCGTCGCTGCCCGCATCCACCACCGTGGCGGTGTTCTCCAGGGTGTTCAGCGCGAAGGCGTAGCGCCCGTCGAGGGTAAAGCGCACCGGCCCGAGGCCGCGCTTGGCCTGGATCAGCTTGCGCGGCTTGAGGCTGTGCGCGTCGATCACGCTGATCGTGCCGGCCTCGCCGTCGGCGACGTAGATGGCCTTGGACAGCGCCGACAGCGCCACCGAAATCGGCCGCGGGCCGGTCGCCACGTCCTGCAGCTTCTGCATCTTCGCGACGTCGAAGACGCTCACGGTGCCCGCGTCGCGGTTGGTCACGAAGGCGTGGCGCGAATCCTCGCTGAAGGCGATCTCGTGATGGCCCTTGCCGGTGGCGAAGCTTTTCACCGGTTTGAAAGTTTTCGCGTCGATTACCGTGACGCCGCTCTTGTTGGGGTCGCGCGAGTTGTTGCCGACCCACAGGTAGCGGCCGTCCGGCTGCACGGTGACGCGCACCGGCTCGTCGCCGGCATCGACGTCGCGCACGACCTTGAAATTCGCCGCATCGACGACCGCCACCTGATCGGCGATCGGCATCGACACGAAAATATGCTTGCCGTCGGCGCTCTTGACCCAATCGACCGGCGGCCGCTTCAACATGATGCGCGTCAGCGTGCTGGTGGTGCCCGCCACCGACATCAGCGGGTCCACCACGGTGATGCTGGCGTCCTTGTTGAGCACCAGCAGGTAATAGCTGTTGAGGTCGACCATCGGACGCACGCCGACCACGCCCTTGAGGTAGAGCGCGATCTTGTCCTTGCATTCCTTCTGCTCGCCTTTCGGGGAGGAGATGACCTGCGCGAGATCCAGCCACGCGCCCGGCGCGAGGCCGCTCAGCGCCTTGCCGCTCTTGGCGTCGCTGATGCGGAAACGGATGTCGGCGAGCCCGCCTTCGACCAGCTCGCTACCGCCGGCCGTCGGGCGCGCTTCGAAATCGATCGCCACCCCGTCGCGCACCAGGCGACCGCTGGCTGCGGGGGCCGCGTCCTTGGCGCCCGGCAGGGCGGAGGCCGGCGCCGGCGCGGCGGCGAGGCTGCCCGACAATGCACACGACAAAAGCACCGAGATTGTTGCGAAGCGAAGTTTGCGCACGTCTGTCTCCCCAATTGCAGGGTCGGAACCTGGTGGAGCCGACCCGGACTGCGAATTCGATCGGATGGAGGCCACTGCCCTGAGCAGCGACTTACTCATCCGGAAAAAGTGAGGGAGTCTCCTCTGCCATGATGACCCCCCCCAAATCAAAAGCACTTGCGGTACTGCGTGTTGCCACTGCTCTTGAAACTCCTGCTTGCGGGGCGCGGCGGTTCGCGCCGCGCCCCGTGCTGCAACTGCTTACTGCACCCGCACGATGCCCCAGCGACCGCCGAGGTTGCCCAGCGATTCGAAGTCGCGGTACAGGTAGTCGCCGACGACGCCGTTGCCGCCACCCGCGCTGGCCATGTTGAAGGTGAAGTGGCTGGCCGGCAGGATGCTTTCCTGACCGCCCATGAACATGCCGAGCGGGTTGAACAGGATGCGTGTCGAACCCACACCGAACTTGCGCGCCGGGTAACCCGATGCGTCGCTGTTGTGCGAACGGTACGGATCACGCTGCCACACGTGGCCATGGAGGCCGAAGGTGCCGCCACGGCTGCCGCCCGAGGACTGCACGACGTGGATGCGGAACGGCATACCGCGATTGACCGTCAGCACCGGGGTCACCGGGTCGCCTCCGACCAGCGCGTTGCTGTATGCCATGTTGGCGTTCGGCACAGCGGCGAAACCCGCACCGTTGGCGTGACCGAACGGCGCATCCGGCGCCTTCGCGAAGCGATACCACAGCGGCTCGACCTTGTAGTTCACCGCCATCGCCGAGTTGTCCTCCGGATCCTCATGCACCATCGGACCTTCGGCGGCGATGTTCTCCACCGGTTGACCGTCAGCCCAGCGCATGTTGAGACCCTTCGCCCATTGCAGCGCGAAATCGCGGTAGGTCGGCAGTTCCGGCTTCGTGATCTTGGTCACCGTGGCCGCGGCACGCATGTTCGCGTCCTCGACCCAGGTGGAACCCGGAGGCAGTGCAACGAGCGCTCCGTTCAGACCCTTCTGCGTCTGCTTGATCTTGTCCGCCGGCATGATGTTGACGCCGCCGAACTCGACCCCGACCGCCGTGACGGTATCGGTGCTCATCTTCAGTGTGGATGTCTGCGCGGAATACGCGCGTGCCAGGTCTCCTACGTAGTATTGATAGGACGTCGTCGGGTAGCTGCCGGTCGTGCCCGCCCGCGGTGCGACGGTCTGCACCGGGTTGATGCCGACGTTGGTGCCGTCAGACTTGGTCACGTCGAAGGTCACCAGCTGGGTGTGGAAGCCAGCATGGCTTGACGGACGCATCAGGTTGTTGTTGAAGCTGGTGGTGCCCACGGTGCTGAAGCGGTCACGAATCACGACCGGCGACATCAGGTTGGGCGACGGCAGGTCAGGCATCACGGCCGGCAGACGGTTCTCCAGCGTGACATTGACGCAATCGCCAGCCGCGGCCCGCAGCACGATCGGCTCCACCGGCACGCCGGCCTTGAGCTTGCCGGTAGTCGGATCGAGATCCTCGGCACGCACGTACATCGCCGCGGTCGGGTCGTGCAGCGGACCCGCATGACCACCGATCGTCATCGTTTCGCCGGTGACTTCGTCGATTACCGTCGCGGCCGGGATGCTGGTTGCGCGCTGGTTGTACACCAGGGTGCCACCGTTGGCCTTGAGCGGACCGCCGACATGCTGACCGTCGCTACCCGGCATACCGATCGTCAGGTTGTACGGGTTGGGCAGGATGTCGTTGGCGAGCGCGACCACTACGTTGAAATTGCGCTGAGTGACCGGCAGCGAGCCGAGCTTCGGATCGACGTAGTTCTTCGGGCAGATGCCGTTGAAGTCCGCCGCGTTGGCGACGCCCACCGGTTTCGGGTTGTTCGGCACCGGGAACAGGTCGTCACGCAGTTCGGAGTAATTGCGCATCACCCCCCAGGCGCCGTTCCAGTAGCCCTCGATCGACGAATTGATCGCATACAGGTAGTCGGCCTGGGTACGTGCCGGGTCCGCATACATCGCGACCGGAACGCCGAAGCTGAACTGCTCGGAGATGCCAACCATCTGGCCATTGCGCCAGCCCGAGTTGCCTGCTGCACCGAAGGACGAACCACCCTGCAGCCACTTGACGCCGTGGATGCTGACGCTGTGGGCTTCTTCCTGCCCGCCGGCCTGCACGCGGATGCGGGTGATATCGCCCGCATAGGTGCGCAGCATCGGCGTGAAGGGGTCGCCCGCCACGTCGCCCGCCTTGTTGATGTGCGGCGGGAACTTCGTGACACCACCGGTCGGGCCGGTTGCCTGGGTGATCGCGCTCGGCGCCAGGTTGAACGCCGGGATCTTGCGGTCGGTGCGGGTTTGCAGCGCATAGGCAAGGTCGCCGCCGAGCCCGTCCGCCTGCATGCCGGGCTTGCCGTCGGGACCCGTCTTGGCCGGATCGTAGATGCGCAGCGCCACCGGTTCGTTGCGGTAATTCACCACGAACATCCCCGGATCATCTGCCGAGATCGCCTGCGGGCACGGACGTACCGGGCAACCGGCCTTCTCGCCACCGGCCACGATGCGCTGCATATCCGGGAAGATCGGCAGCGTGGTCTTCTTGGCGGGCGGGTTGATGGCGTAACGGAAGCTCTCCGTGCTGGTCGGGTAGGCCGTCGCATCAGGGATGCCGTCGGGGCCTGCACCTACATACACACCGGCTTCGTACGCATGCTGGAAGTCGGTGAACTCGAGGTAGAACTCGCGGTAGCTGTCGTCGACCTTGTCGCCGTCGAAGTCGCCGCTGTTGATGACTGCCTGCCACGAGGTCGGGCCGCCGTCTGCACGGGTGTACAACGGGGTGCCGGTCTCGCCGTGGTACCAGGTCGAGCCCGCCGGCTGCGTCAGTACCGTCGCGTACAGCCCGACCTGCTGGTGCGTCGAGGGGCCGTAGTGGTCATGCGTGAAGATGTTGCCCAGACCACGATCGATGTCGTACTGGTTCAGCAAGGGGTCGGCAAACCAGCGCTGCTGGGTGGTGCGGGCGCCCATCCAGTCCGGACGGTTGAACTGTCCGAAATAGGGGTGAGCCTTGGGCACCGGGCATACACCGGTCCCGTCGCGCGGGTCGGTCGGTTCGGTGCAATGGTTGAAGTGGCGGATCGCATGGATGCGTTCGACCACCGCTCCCGGCGCCAGCGTGCCGTCTTCATAGTTCCAGCCGTTCGCCGCACCGTCGGTGGTCGAAAGATCCCACTTGGGCAGGTGAATGTGCTGGCCGATGATGTCGGTCGGCGTGCGCACCTGGTAGTCGTCGAGCTCGTAGAACTCGGGCACCAGGTTGGTGTGGTGGTACATCGTGCAGTCGAAGGTGTTCATGCGCATCACCAACGGCTCGGGCGGCTGCAGCTTGTCGATCACCGGCATGACGTCTTCCCACAGGGCGATGATGCGCTGTTGCGGGAAGTGGTAGCCAGCCTTGTTGAGCACCGCGTCGAACTGGATGTTGGCGCCCTTGTAGACGCGCGGCGTGGTCGCATTGAACGGCGAGGCCTTGCCGGTCCACATCGCGGTCATCGACGAACCGCTGTTCCAGGTGCCCGCTCCGGCGGTGCTGGTCAGCTGTTTCTGCGTGTCATCCACGCAGGGTTCGGCGAACGGCGCCGCGACCGAAGGCTTCGCACCGTTGGTGCGGAAGTTCGCCGCCGTGACGGAGGTGCCGTTGGGCAGCACCGACCAGCTCGCGTGCGAGGTCTTCGAGTGGAACGCCATTGCCGCCTGCTCGACGTCCGTGCCTTCCTCGGGGAAGTACACCGGCTTCGCGGCGGTAAGGTGCTTCAGGAAGTCCACCGGGCTCGTCGTCACTGCAGCGGAACCGCCCGCCAGGATGCCTTCCAGCGCATGCCGCGGCAGACCGCCGTCCCAGCCACCCGCCTGTGCCGGCTCCAGCCCGGCCCACAGCGCATTGCCGCTGCCGCGCAGCGCCTGCGCCTGTTCGGGCGTCAGCATGTCGAGCGGCGGGGTCGGCGGACGCTGACCCATCGTCGATTCGATCCCGGCGACAAAGAACGGATAGCCCGGATTCTTCAGCGTGCCATCGGCGTTCTTGTTGGCGGCACTCCGATCGACCAGCACCTTCGATCCGGCAACCACGTTGTTATCCATCACCTTGGCCACGACACTCGCCTTGCCCGGCATCGGCGGCATCGCCTTGCCCGGCAGCGGCACGATCGCGGGAATCGGCGCACCGACCACCAGTTCGCCGTCCGGCAGCGCACGGGCACCCGCAGCGGGCGAACCGTCACGCAACGCGAAAGGCGCGGCATGGTAGCCATTCCCCGAGACCGCGAGCTTGGTGCCTTCCTCGAAGGTGTCGTGGATGCGCCACATGTACCACATGCCCTGCGCGAAGTGCGGGTAGAAGTGGCAGTGGTAGATGGCGTCGCCCGGCGAGCGGTTGCGGTTGCCGGAGCCGCCATTCACCATCTCGTACGTGTAGCTGGACCCGGGTCCGATGCCTTGCGCGTCGAGATAATTGGAGTTGTCGTCGTTGGGGTTGAACAGCCACTGATGGTTGTGCAGGTGGAACACGTGCTGTTCCTGGCCCACGTGCGTGTTGCGCATCTTGACGAAGTCGCCGATGTAGCTGTGATGCACGTTCGCCGGGTCGGCCGGGTACAGCGGCTTGGTCGCCTTGATGCCCGTCGTGCCGGCCGGCGGCACTTGGCCCGGCTTCAGCGCTTCGAGGCCGACGTTGGCGGGGATGTCGACCAACTGGGCCGCATCGCCGACGACGTAGGCGGTGAGGAAGAACTCCTCGTACGCGCAGGACAGGCAGTCGTGCATCGGGCCGACGCCGAGGCGGTTGGCGATGATCTCGGAACCGATGCCGCCGGAACCGTAGTTGATCATGAACGCGTCGCGGGTGGCCTGCAGCACGTAGCCGAACACCGGGTCGTTGTAGAAACCCGGGAAGGCCTGCGCCGTCGCGACCTCGTCGTGCCAGACCGACGCGAAGTCGCGGAACGGTTCGAGGCGGTTCGGGTAGGGCGGGTTGCGTTTGCCCATGCTTTCGAGCGGGTAGGTCGTTGCCGGGAAGCTGCCATTGGCGTTCGGCCCGAGCACCACCGCGTCGCCATCGCTATGCACGATGCGCGTGCCATTGACCATCGACAGGATCGGCGCGCCGCTCTTGCCTTCGGTCTTCCACGGTTCGGTCGCCGGGTACACCGCGGCGTAGTTGACGATCGGCTGGCCGGCGGCCGTGCGACCGATGGTCGCGAGCCGCATTTCTTCTTCGGTCACGGCGTTGCGGTAGGCGCGGCCGCCCTTGGGCAGCACCACCACCTGGCCGAACAGGCCGTTGGCGACGTTGCCGGCGGTGCCGTCGGCGCCGAACGTGGCACCGTAGCTATGCACGGCAAAAGCGCCTTCGCGCTCGCCGTACAGCGTGTAGGTCCGGCTACCGCCCGGGGCCACCAGTGCGCTGGGGTTCTTGCCGGTGTTGTCGGAGATGTCGGCGATCGAATTGACCGCCTGCAGGCCCTGCACGAGGAAACCGACGTTGCGGTCTGCGACCTGGTCGTCGATATGCATCTCGGGCGGCGTCGCGTTGCGCGGGTTGGCCGTCGCGGTAAGCAGGTTCTTCAGATTGACAGTCAGGCATTCGCCCGCCGCGATGCGCAGCACCAGCGGACGCGGGCGCTTGTCGGCGCGCAGCTGGACCTTGCCCGGCGTCGCCGCGCCGCCCAGTGTCAGCGGGGTGTCCTTGTTGGTGGCGTCATCGTGGTAGACCACGTCGTCTTCAAGCGCAAACATCATGCCGTTGACGTTCTGCGCGCCGAGACGGTTGAACATCAGCGGCTGGTCGATCGCCACCACGTTGGCAACCAGCGTGCGCGAGCACGCGATCGCGCCGGTCGTCGTCGTGCCGCCGCCGCCGCTCGGCGGTGCCGCCTCGACTTGGACGCCCGCAAACAACGTGGCACCGGCCGCCATGAGCAGGCTGGCCAGACGCAGCCGGCGGCCTGGACGGCCGTCGTGTGCTGGTGCCCGCCCTATCGGGTACAGGTATTTCATCGTCGCTCTCCCATCGATTACAACGCTTCGGTCTGTAACTCCCCACAGACCTCGTAGCCCGCGCCCTGCAACCGAAACCGCAAGAGAGCGCGCGCCCCATTGGGACATTCCCCGGGGCTGCTCTCGCAACCTGCGTGCCATTACATAATTTCACTATTTATCAATGCTTTACAAAATCTCACAGATGCGACCGGGGAATTTTCCCCAGCTGTATCCCCCCAATGCGGGTGGGGAAAATTCCCCAATCCCCCACAGACAGGCAGTCCTGGACGAACCGGCGCGCAGCGTGGCTGCGCCCCCCATGCAAATCGCACGTGGCCGGTTGAAACATGCGGAGACAAAAGGGCGTGCCGCGACGCAACATCCGCGACTCGGGCGCGGCCGCGGGGATGCGGGGCCACATCGGGGGGAGAATCCCCAGGACAGGGGGAAATTCCCCACTCGATGCGGGCCCGATCGAAGCGTGCGGGCGCGAGACAGGGATCTGCAGGACGCCGTGCGATGCGCGACGGAGGGGGACGTTGACGCACGAAGGCCCCGCCTTTTCAGGCGGGGCCTTCGTGAAACGCGGCATCGAAGCCGTCGTGCGCGGGGCGGGGCGCGTCCGCAACGAAGCGGACCTGGGCCGATTTCCCGCGCGGGGATGCTCCGGCGGGCAGCCGGCCTCAGAAGGGCCGGCCGCGGCTGCCGGTCGCAGCCCCTTCCTTAGATCGCTGGCGTATTAACCGTCACGCAACCGATCGCGGCCGAAACGCTGGTATTGATCCCATCGGCGCTTTCGAGCTTCGGCTTCGGCGTGAAGTCGGCCCACTCCGTGGCCTTGGCCGAAATTTGTTGAAGGTAGTCCACCGCCTCGCCGAACTTGCCGCCAGCCACTTTGCTTTCCGCCGAGTCGAGTTTTACGACCAGAGCGCTCTTGTTCCACGCCGCGTTTTTCGCTGAGGTGTATGTGGCGTTTTGGATCTCCCAGTACACTTGCGCGAACTCGGTGCTGCATACCTTCATGCCCGAATAGTCTCCGAGCGCAGCACTGGCCGAACCTGCGGCGAGCGACAAGGGAACGAATGCGAGTGCTGCAATGTGACGAAGACGGATGGTCATTTTGACACCTCTGATGGGGTTGTGGATTCATGAAGCCGGCTTTCAAGATGATCGCCGCGCTCCGATCGCCCCCGCTGTTTGGTTACTACGGCAGCAGCGGGTGCTCAACGGGATAATCCCGAGGGACATTGAGCAAACCGCGTGCCAATTTATAAAATTGCTTATTTTCAATAACTTAAAGTTTTATGCGGATGCACGTGGGAAATTCCCCCCCACCTGCCGACCCACAAGCGGGGAA
>NZ_WTVQ01000001.1 GCF_012910955.1 Aromatoleum diolicum | reverse complement strand
TTCGGTGGCTGGACGATGTCGTCCTCGGACCTGGCCTTCCCGTTTGCCGCCGGGGCTGTTTGCGTCGCGACCTCGCTCGGGAACGATAGCAGCAGGGTGTACTCGCGCCGCAGACGGCTTTCACAAATGTCTTCAATGCCCAGCTTGAGTACCGGTTCGAAGCTCGGAGCGGGGTGCGAAACCACGACCCGCGCGTTGGTGCCGCGCCCGATGATGCTGATGCGAGCGCCGCGCACCCAGGGCATGCTGTCGCGGGGGTGGTCCGAAACCAGGCGCAGACAGTCGCCGGCACGGGCGAGGTCACCCCCGAGCAGGGGGATTTCGATGCGGAGCGGTTCGCCGATGGGCGATAGAACGGTTGGCTCCCCCAAAACTGCCGCACTCGCCCTGGCAGGGGAGAGTATCAACATCGCCGTGAGGATGAATGATGCGGAGTGGGCAGTGGTCAGGCGCAGCTGTTTCGTCATTGTCCGCTCTTGTACTGGCGGGATACAGGCTTCAATTGGTATCTTGTATCAAATCATTGCCGCGCATTGTAACGAATTTGCATGATGGCTGCGTGATGAGCCATGAAGACAAAGGATTTTGACGCATTTCGCGGCCTTGCATGAGGAATTCGTTCGAGCGGTGCGCCACCGCAGCGTGGCCATGCAGAACAGACGATACCGTCGATGCCCGTGGCGTGCGCCGGCCGAGCCCGTCGATTCGCGGTAACATGCGCTGATCTCCATACGTTGCCGTACGTCACATGCCGCTTTCTCCACCCAAATGTGCGCGCCAAAAGGCGCATATTCGCCAGGTCACCGTCGAAGGCTACCGCCGTGACGATGGCATGCTGGAGCTGGAGGCTTGTCTGCGTGACACCAAGGCGCAGGATTACCGGTTGGCGTCCGGGGTCCGCCGGGCGGGCGATCCGGTGCATGAGATGCGCGTGCGCGTCACCGTCGATGCGGAGTTCAATATCGTCGAGGCCGAGGCGTGTTCGGACTGGGTGCCGTACGTGGGGGGGTGCGACACCATCGGGCCGGCCTATCTCCGGTTGGTCGGGCTGAATCTGGTGCGCGGTTTCCGGCGCACCGTCGGCGAGATGTTCGCCGATGTGCGCGGGTGTTCACACCTGACCGAACTCCTGCTGAGCCTGCCTACGGCAGCGATTCAGACAGCTGCGACTTTCCGGCGTGACAACGAGGAGAGTGCCGAGAAGCCCTTTCAGCTCGACAAGTGTCACGCGCTCGAGAGTTCGAGCGAGACGGTGCGGCGCTATTACCCGCAGTGGTACCGCAAGCCGCCACCCGAGGCATGATGCGGTGCACCGTGGCGGGTGTCCGGCACTGGCGGGCTTGTGGCACGGGCGATTCTGCGTTGCGCAATTCCGGTTATAATCCCGCGATCTTGCGGCCATCGCGCCCGATTCGGGGGCGGGTCATGAGGTCGGGCTGGTCAGCGCATGACCGGTCGGCAGCGGTATGCGTCGGACGAGGGAGACGGCGTATATCGTGGAGCGAAGCTCCGAAGCGTCCCATCAACCTGTCCGCGGCGACTTGAGCGTCGCGACTTCGATCGAAGGGCAACCATGAAGATTCATGAGTATCAGGCAAAAGAACTACTAAGGAAGTATGGCGTCGTGACGCCGCGCGGTTTTCACACCGTGTCGGTGGATGGTGCTGTCAAGGCCGCTGAAGAGCTGGGCGGCAAGGTCTGGGTCGTGAAGGCGCAGATCCACGCCGGTGGCCGCGGCAAGGGCGGTGGCGTCAAGCTCGCGCGCTCGCTCGACGAAGTCCGTCAGCACGCCAACGACATCCTCGGCATGCAGCTGATTACGCACCAGACCGGGCCCGAAGGCCAGAAGGTGCGCAACCTGCTGATCGAGGAAGGCGCCGATATCAAGAAGGAATACTACGTTGCCGCGCTGACCGACCGCGCCACGCAGAAGGTCGCGATGATGGCCTCCTCCGAAGGCGGCATGGACATCGAGGAAGTTGCGCACAGCACGCCCGAGAAGATCCTGAAGGAATTCGTTGATCCGCTGGTCGGCCTGACCGACGCGCAGGCGGAGAAACTGGCGCGCGGCATCGGCGTGCCGGAAGCCTCGGTCGCGAAGGCGGTGGATGCGCTCAAGCGTTTGTACACCTGCTACATGGAAACCGATGCCTCGCTGGCGGAAATCAACCCGCTGATCCTCGAAGGCAACGGCAACATCAAGGCGCTCGACGCCAAGTTCAACTTCGATTCGAACGCGCTCTACCGTCATCCGGAGATCGTCGATTTCCGTGACTTCGACGAAGAGGACGCGGACGAGATCGAAGCCTCGAAGTTCGACCTCGCCTACATCTCGCTCGACGGCAACATCGGCTGCCTGGTGAACGGTGCCGGTCTGGCGATGGCCACGATGGACACGATCAAGCTGTTCGGCGCCGAGCCGGCCAACTTCCTCGACGTCGGTGGCGGCGCGACGACCGAGAAGGTTACCGAAGCCTTCAAGATCATGCTCAAGAACCCCAAGGTCAAGGGCATCCTGGTCAATATCTTCGGCGGCATCATGAAGTGCGACACCATCGCCACCGGCGTGGTTGCCGCAGCCAAGGAAGTTCATCTCTCCGTCCCGCTCGTGGTGCGCATGAAAGGCACCAACGAGGACCTCGGCAAGAAGATCCTTGCCGAATCGGGCCTGCCGATCATTACCGCAGACACCATGGCGGAAGCCGCGACCAAGATCGTCGCAGCGGTCAAGTAAGGAGAGTCTGAATGTCCATCCTGATCAACAAAGACACCAAGGTCATCACCCAGGGTATCACTGGCAAGACCGGCCAGTTCCACACCGAAAAGTGCCAGGAATACGCGAACGGCAAGAACTGCTTCGTCGCCGGTGTGAATCCGAAGAAAGCGGGCGAGAAGATTTTCGACATCCCCATCTACGCTTCGGTGAAGGAAGCTGCCGCTGAAACCGGCGCGACCGTGTCCGTGATCTACGTGCCGCCGGCGGGTGCTGCCGACGCGATCTGGGAAGCCTGCGAGGCCAACCTGGATCTGGCGATCTGCATCACCGAAGGCATCCCGGTCCGCGACATGCTGGTGGTGCGCAACAAGATGAAAGAGAAGGTTGCCAAGGGCGGCAAGGAAACCCTGCTGCTGGGACCGAACTGCCCGGGCCTGATCACGCCGGACGAGATCAAGATCGGCATCATGCCGGGTCACATCCACCGCAAGGGCCGCATCGGCGTGGTGTCGCGTTCCGGCACCCTGACCTATGAAGCCGTGGCGCAGCTGACCGAAATCGGTCTGGGCCAGTCGTCGGCGGTCGGTATCGGCGGCGACCCGATCAACGGCCTGAAGCACATCGACGTGATGCGCATGTTCAACGACGATCCGGACACCGACGCGGTGATCATGATCGGCGAGATCGGCGGTCCGGACGAGGCCGAAGCCGCGCAGTGGTGCAAGGCCAACATGAAGAAGCCGATCGTCGGCTTCATCGCCGGTGTGACCGCGCCGGCCGGCAAGCGCATGGGCCACGCCGGTGCGCTGATTTCCGGTGGTGCCGACACCGCTGACGCCAAGCTCGCCATCATGGAAGAGTGCGGCTTCACGGTGACGCGCAACCCGTCGGAAATGGCCAAGCTGCTGAAGGCCATGCTGTAACAGCTTCCTGATCTGTTGCGGAGAAAGCGCCGGCTGGTCCGGCGCTTTTTTTTCGACCTGCGTTTGACGGCTTTGCGTGCTTGTCGGCTTTCGACCAATTGTCGGCGTCGGCAAGCGCCCGTTTGTCGCCTTCGTGACCATGGTGGCGGCGACAGGGTGACGTCGGCCGGTTGTGCGGCGGGATTGGGGCAGTTCGGTGTCCGTTTGCAGGTGTTTCGGGGCTCCGGCAGGCGTTCCGACGGGGTGGCACTGTCCTTGCAATGTGATGGTGTCCCTGCCCTGTGGAACGATCATGCTGACAATCAACGACACTACGCTGCGCGACGGCGAACAGACGGCCGGCGTCGCCTTCACGGCAGACGAGAAGCTGGCGATTGCGCAGGCGCTGGCTGGTGCCGGGGTGCGCGAGATGGAGATCGGCGTACCGGCGATGGGCGCGGCCGAGCGTGAGGTGATTCGCGCGATCGTCGCGTTGCGCCTGCCGGCGCGCCTGATGGTGTGGTGCCGGCTGTGTGTGGCCGATCTCGAGGCCGCGGCGGGCTGTGGCGCCGACATCATCCATCTTGCGGTGCCGGTGTCGGATCAGCAGATTCGTCACAAGCTCGGGCGGGACCGCGACTGGGCGCTGGCGCGTCTGCGCGACACGGTGATGCTCGCGCAAGCGCGCGGTCTGGTCGTTTCGGTGGGCGGCGAGGACGCTTCGCGCGCCGATCCCGATTTCCTGTGCCGTGTGCTGGAAACCGCGCAGTCGGCGGGGGCGGTGCGCTTCCGCTATGCCGATACGCTGGGTGTGCTGGATCCGTTTTCGACCTATCAGGCGATTGCGCGCCTACGCGCGGCGAGTGATCTGGATATCGAGATGCACGCCCATGATGACCTCGGGCTGGCGACCGCCAATACGCTGGCGGCGGTGAAGGCCGGGGCGACGCATATCAGCACGACCGTCAACGGCCTCGGCGAGCGCGCCGGCAATGCCGCGCTGGAAGAGGCGGTGATGGCGCTGCGCCATCTGCACGGGATCGACATGGGGATCGACACGCGGCAGCTGCCCCTGATCTCGGAACTGGTGGCGGAAGCGTCGGGGCGGCCCGTCGCGGCCAACAAGCCGATCGTTGGCGGGTGGGTGTTTACCCACGAGGCGGGTATCCATGTCGACGGCCTGGTCAAGGATGCGGGCAATTATCAGAGCTTCGATCCGGCCGAACTGGGGCGCAGCCATCGTCTCGTGCTGGGCAAGCATTCCGGAGCCGCGGCGGTGGTCAATGCCTGCCGTGAGCTCGGGCTGACAGTGGATGCCGCGACCGCCCAGCAGATTCTGGAGCGTGTGCGCGAGCATGCGATGCGGACCAAGAAAAATCCCGATCTGCGCGACGTGATGCGTTTCCATCGCGAAAGTCGTGCGGCCATTCCTGAAGGAGTCCTGATATGAGCGCGCTGGTGGAGGACATGAAACGCCTGGAAAGTGCCGAGGATTTTCTCGACTATTTTGCGATTCCCTACGATGCGGCGGTGGTGCATGTGAGCCGCCTGCACATTCTGAAGCGCTTTTATCAGTACCTGGCAACGCGCGGTGGGGTCGAAGGACTGCCGCCGGCCTCTGCCCATGCCGCGTGCCGCGACATGCTGGCGACGGCGTATGGCGATTTCATTGCGTCGAACGGGATCGAGCAGAAGGTGTTCAAGGTGTTTCAGACGGCACGCGGGGAGCATCGCGTGGCCGTGGGGGGGCTGCGGCGCGTGGTCTCCGCCTGAACGGCGCGCGCCCGTGGGGCGCACGCCGTTCAGGTACGGAATCGATGCATTTCCGCCTGCAGCGTCTTGGCCAGATCGGCCATGCGCGCCGCGGCTTCCGACGCCGCCTGC
Source organism: Aromatoleum diolicum (assembly GCF_012910955.1). Lineage (GTDB taxonomy): Bacteria > Pseudomonadota > Gammaproteobacteria > Burkholderiales > Rhodocyclaceae > Aromatoleum > Aromatoleum diolicum. The sequence continues at coordinate 245,685 of NZ_WTVQ01000001.1, read as the reverse complement.
AGCGAAGCGCGGCTCTCCTCGGCCAAAGCCGCGATGGATTCGACTTTTCCGGCCATGAAGGTGCTGGTCTGGTGTTGTTCTTCGGTCGCGTCGCTGATGGCGGTGACACCACTGGCGGCGTCTTCGGCGGCGCGGCGCGCTTCGTCGAGGATGCTCGCCACGGCCTCCATCGATGCGCGGCTGGACTGCAGCACCCGCAGGCCGCGATCGATCGCGTGCTGAACCGTTGCGGAGTCGGTTTCGAGGCCGGTCGTGATCTGGTCGATTTCGGCAGCAGAGTTTGCGGACTTCTCGGCCAGTTTCCTGACCTCGTCGGCCACCACGGCGAAGCCTCGCCCGGCCTCGCCGGCGCGTGCGGCCTCGATGGCGGCGTTGAGCGCGAGAAGATTGGTCTGGTTGGCGATGTCCTTCACTTCCTGCGTGATGTTCGATATCGACCGGGTGCGGGCGAGGAATTCGCGCACCTGTTCGGTGATCTGGCCAACCGCCGATTCGACCTCGCGGATGCGCGTGTCCAGTTCGTGCAGGCGCTCGTTGCCCTGCCCGGTCGTGTTGCGGCTGCGATCGGACAGGGCTCGCACGTCCTCGCTGGTCTTCGCGACGCTCGCGATGCTGGCGACCATCTGTTCGACCGCCGAGGCGACCGAGGCGGTTTCCTGACTCTGTCGCACCGAGTCGTCGCGCAGTCTGGCGGAATCGCGTGCCAGGACTTCGGCCTGTTCGACGACCTCCGCGGCCGAGTGACCGACAGACCCGATCAGCGGCTGCAGTTTGTCCATCATGCGGTTGAACGCCGTTGCCGCCTGACCGCATTCGTCGTCGCTGCCGGCATGCAGTCGCCGGGTCAGGTCGCCTTCGCCCTGGGCGATGTCCTGCAGGCCGCGCGTCATGTCCCGCAGCGGACGCGTCACCGACACGCGAACGTATGCCGTCACCGCCGCAACCAGGAGAATGGTCAGCGCCGCGGCCGCCAGCACTACGCCAACCGTTGACTTGCGCGCCTGTTCATTGGCGCTCGCGAGGCTGATTTCCATGCTGACCGCGCCAAGGACCTGGCCGACGTCGGCTGCGTGGCATTCCAGACAGTCCTTGCCGAGATAGTTCTTGACCGCCAGCGACGGAATCACGGTGCGCATGAACTCCTCCCCGTTGCGTTGAACGAGATGGGAGACGGTTTTTCCGGACGTCATTGCTTCGCTTTCGAGCGCGTCCATCTTCTCCGCATCGGGGTCGTCGCTTTCGCCCATTTCGTCGCTGACCAGTTCGCCGCGGATGACACGAAGACGCTTGACGCCCAGCGATTCCTCGATCTGCGCGTAGAAGATCTTGCGCTTCTCGATGGTCTTGGTTTCCTTCATGAACATGAGCTGCGCCATGGCCAGCTGGTTCACGGTCTCGGCCATGTCATGCGAGAGTTTCGTGGCGACGGCCCGTTGCTCGTGGGCGACCCAGAACAACAATCCTGTCCAGGCGACAAGCTGCATGGCGAGAACGACAATCACGAGTCGCGTGCCGATGCCGAGATCATTGAATTTTTTCATGTCGGGCTACCGTTCGAGAATGGACGGGGCGACCCCGAGGAGAGTCGTCGCATTCTAGCCGCTTGGCCGCTGTCCTGCGTGTCAGCAACAGGTGTTACCGGGTAATGTCGGCAACATGAGCAGCGTTTCCTCGGGACCCGCGACTGCACTTTGCGTGAGCCTGCCCGATGGCGCATCGCGTGGCGCGTGTCGATATGTCGATTGTCGTATCGCGAAATCTGCTTTGGTTGCGGTGCACTGTGCGCCGCTTCATGGTGCGGTCTGTCGCGCCGGCGGAGGCGTCCGCGACAGATTATTCGTCATCGTCCGCGACATCCCGCCGCGGCACGGTTTGCGGGTCGCAGGTGATCGGGCGGTAGATCTCGATGCGGTCGCCGGCGCGCAGGGGGCTGTCGAGCTTGACGACCTTGCTGAAGATGCCGACTTTCTGCGTCGCCAGGTCGATGTGCGGAAACTGTCGGAGAATGCCGGAGTGTTCGATGGCGTCGCGGACGGTGGCGTCGTCCGGTACGTCGATGTTGAGCCAGACCTGCTGGGCGGGTTCGGAGTAGGCGATGCCGACTTGCATGGGGGCGCTCCTTCGAATCAGGCCGATGCGTGATCGGGCAGGGTGCAGCCGGATGCGGCGCTGCGGGCGGCGCGTTGCTGTTTCAGTTCCCAAGCGCGCTTGCCGGCGAGCAGGAAGCCGAGCACGGCGAAGCCGCCGGGCGGCAGGATCATCAGCAGGGCGCCGTCCCAGGCGGGAATCTTCATTTCGAGGAAGGCGAAGCTGGTGCCGAGGAGCGCGCTGGCCTGGCTGAACACGGTGCCGCTGCCGAGGATCTCGCGGATCAGTCCGATCACGGTCAGCGCGAAGGTGAAGCCGAGGCCCATGGCCAGGCCGTCGACGGCGGATGCGGCGACGGTGTTCTTGACGGCGAAGGCTTCGGCGCGGCCGAGGATGGCGCAGTTCACGACGATCAGGGCGATGAACAGGCCGAGCACTTTGTACAGTTCGTGCAGCCAGGCGTTGAGCACGAGGTCGACGATGGTGACAAGGGTCGCGATGAGCACGACGAACACCGGAATGCGCACCTGCGAGCTGACGGTGTGGCGGATCGAGGCGACGAGCAGGTTGGAAACGACCAGCACTGCGGTGGTGGCGAGCCCCAGGCCGAGGCCGTTGGTGCCCGAGGTGGTGACGGCCATGGCGGGGCACATGGCGAGGAGTTGGGCGAAGACGATGTTGTTGTCCCACAAGCCGTCGCGCATCAGTTTTCCGGCGCTCATTGCGGGTCTCCGAGGATTGCGTTGCGATGGGTGGCGAAGTAATCCAGTCCGCCCTTGACGGCCTTGACCACGGCTCGCGGGGTGATGGTGGCGCCCGCGAAGCTGTCGTAGATGCCGCCGTCCTTCCTGACAGCCCATTTGTCGGCCGCCGGCTCGCCCAGCGACTTGCCGTTGAAACCGGTGATCCAGGGATGGCGGGTGATCTCGATCTTGTCGCCCAGCCCCGGCGTTTCGCTGTGCTTGAGGACGCGCACGCCGAGGACCTTGCCGTCGGTGTCGACGGCCATCAGCAGGCGGATCTCGCCGGCATAGCCGCGCTCGGAGACGTTGAAGACCGCGCCGGTGATCGCGCCGGCCTTTTTCGCGAGGTGGATCTTGCGCGTGCTGCCCGCTTGCGGGCCGGGCAGCTCGAGCGTGTCCTGCAGCAGATCGTTGTCGGCGATGCCACTTGGCAGCACCTGCGCGAGGGTCATCTGCATGTCGTGCGCTTCGGCGGCGGCGATCGGTTCGCGCGTGGCGTTGTTGGCAAGGGTCAGCGCGGCGCCGGCGGCGAGGGCGACGGTGCCGAGCAGTAGCGGCTGGTAGGGGAGCTTCTCGCGGACGGATTCGAGCGTGAATCGGCGCTGAATTTCGGCGGTCATCATGCGCCCCCGGTGTTGTCGATCAGTTTCGGTTCGAGCGCCTGACCGTTCGTCTGGCGACCAAGGATGCGCGGCTTGCAGTAGCGGTCGATCACTGGTGTCATCGCGTTCATCAGCAGTACCGCGAAGGCCATGCCTTCCGGGTAGCCACCCCAGCTGCGGATGATCCAGGTGATGAGGCCGGTGCCGAAACCGAAGATCAGTTGCCCGCGGCCGGTGTTGGGGGACGTGACGTAATCGGTGGCGATGAAGAAGGCGCCGAGGATCGCCGCGCCCGACAGCAGGTGCTGGGGTGCCGACAGGTAGCGTTCCGGATCAGCAGCGTGGGCGATGAGCGCGGGCAGGGCAATGCCGGCGAGCACGGCGGCGGGAATGTGCCAGCGGATTACGCCGGTGGCGAGCAGGTACAGACCGCCCACCAGCAGTAACAGGGCGCCGGTTTCGCCGAGGCTGCCGCTGCGCAGACCGGCCCAGTCGAAGAGCGCGGCGGGCCCGGCGGCGAGCGCGTGCGTGAGCTCGACGCCGCGCGACAGTTCGGTCTTGGTGTGGCCCAGCAGCGAAGCGGAGGCGATGGCATCGGGTAGCTCGGGGCCCTGCAGGGTGATGCGCAGGCTGTCGATGAAGCCGGGGGCTTCGGTGGAAAACAGCGGCTGCGGCACGACCCACTGGGTCATGACGACCGGGAAGGAGACGAGCAGTGCGACGCGTGCGACCATCGCCGGATTGAACAGGTTCTGGCCGAGTCCGCCGAATACCTGCTTGCCGATGACGATGGCGATGAAGCCGCCGAGGACTGCGATCCAGCCGGGCGCCCACGGCGGCAGCGACAGGGCGAGCAGCCAGCCGGTGAGGACGGCGGAGCCGTCGCCAAGACTGCTTTTGTGGCCCATTTGCCGCTGGCAGATGCGTTCGGCGAGGAGGCAACCGCCGATGGTCAGGACGAAGAGGTTGATCGCGGGCCAGCCGAACAGCCACAGGCCGAACAGGGTGGCGGGGGTGAGCGCCAGCATCACGCGCTGCATGACGCGCGCGACGGAGCCGCCGCCGTGGGCGTGAGGCGAGGCGGTGACGGCGACGAGGGTGGCGGCAGGAGCGAGGGGGGCGAGTTCGGCGTCGCCGTCGGGAAGGGGGTTCAGGTTCATGCCGGCGCTCCTTCGCTGTTTGCTTGTTCGGGGGCGGCTGAAGCGGCGTCCCGGGCTTTCTGTGCCTTGCGTTCGGCTGCGCGCCGCGCCGCGGCTTCGGCCTTTTCGCGCGCTTCGCGTTCGAGACGTTCGGTGCGTGCCTGTGCGAGCTTGCGCGTGGCCTCGTTGCGCTGCCTGATGCGTGCCTGCGCGGCGAGTTCGCCCTTGGCGTGGTTGAAGGCTTGTACCAGCGGAATGTGCGACGGGCAGACGTAAGCGCAGCAGCCGCAGCCGATGCAGTCGTGGAGGCCCAGTCCGACGGCGCCGTCGAGCGCGCCGGCGGCGATACGGGCGTTCATTTCGAGCGGCAGCAGGCCCACCGGGCAGGCTTTCGTGCAGCTGCCGCAGCGGATGCACGGGCCCGGTTCGCCCTGGGCCACTTCTTCGGCGGACAGGGCGAGGATGCCGCTGCAGCCCTTGACGACCGGCACCAGCGGCGAGGGGAGCACCTGGCCCATCATCGGGCCGCCCATCACCAGCCGCGCGGGGGTGTTGCGCATGCCCCCGGAGAAGGCGATCAGGTCATCGACTACCGTGCCGATCAGGACTTCGTAGTTGCCCGGCTGGCGCAGCGCGGCGCCGTTGAGGGTCATGACGCGCGACACCAGGGGGCGGCCGAGGTCGATGGCCTGGTGGATGGCGTGGGCGGTGCCGACGTTATGCACGAGCACGCCGACATCGGCTGCGCGTGCCTCGGCGGGCACTTCGATGCCGGTGAGTTCGATGATCAGCTGGCGGTCCGATCCCATCGGATAGCGCGCGGGAACCACGCAGATGCTGACGTCGGCGACGCCGGCCGCCGCAGCGCGCATTGCGACGATAGCTTCGGGCTTGTTGTCTTCGATGCCGATGCGGACTTCGCGCGCGCCGGTGGCGTGGCGCATCAGCACGGCTCCGCGGATGACGCCGTCGGCGCGCTCGCGCATCAGGCGATCGTCGCACGATAGATACGGCTCGCATTCGCTGCCATTCAGGATCAGGGTCTTGATGCCGGAACGGCGACCGAGTCCGAGCTTGACCGAGGCGGGAAAGGTGGCGCCGCCCAGGCCGACGATTCCGGCGTCGGCGACTTGCCGCGCAAGCACTTCCGGTGCGGCGGCAAGGGGATCGACGATGGCCTCGAGCGGCAGCCAGCGATCTTCCATGTCGCTGCGCAGGGTGATCGCCATGATTTCCAGACCGGACGGGTGCGGCGCGGTGATCGGCCCGATGGCAATGATCTCGCCGGAGGTCGAGGCGTGCACCGGCGCCGAAATGGTGCCTTTGGCGACGGCCAGGCACTCACCCTTGAGGACCTTCTGTCCGACATGCACGATCGGCTCGGCTGCCGCGCCGACGTGCTGCGAGAAGGGGATATAGAGCAGCGGCGGCACCGGGAGCGTCCGGATCGGCGCCTCCGATGCGGGACGCTTGTGTTCGTCGGGGTGTACCCCCCAGGGCTCGCCGCGGCCGAGTTGGCGAAAGATCTTGTCGAAGATTCCCATGATGTCGGAGTCCGTGGCGGTTACGCGCTGGTCGGGTTCGGCCACACCCAGTTCTGCAGCGTGACCGGGACTGGCTTCAGGCCGATGGCGCCGGTCGGGCAGCGCTCGATGCAGCTGGCGCAGCCGTTGCAGGCTTCGCGCAGCACGTTGTGGATTTGCTTGGCGCCGCCGAGGATCGCGTCCGAGGGGCAGGACTTGATGCAGCGGCAGCAGCCGATGCAGATCTCTTCGGCGACCATCGCCAGTTGTGGTCCGGCGTCGGCGACTGTGGACAGGTCGAGCGACAGACCAAGCCTGGCCGCGACGGCCTGCGCCAGCGCCTTGCCGCCGGGCGGGCAGCAGGTGGGCTGGGCGTTGCCGTTAACGATCGCTGCGGCGGCGCCGGCACAGCCGGGAAAACCGCATTGGCCGCAGTTGGAGCCGGGCATCAGGCTTTCGACTTCGGCCACCACCGGGTTGCCTTCGACGCGGAAATGGCGGCTGGCGAGCCCGAGCAGAGTGCCAAGCACGACACCCAGGGTAGTGAGACTGATGACGGCGATCAGCATGTTGCGCTCCTCAGGAAATCAGGCCGGAGAAGCCCATGAAGGCGAGGCTCAACAGGCTGATGGTGATGAAGGCGGACGGTGCGCCAGTGAAGGCGGCGGGAACCCGCGCCAGCGCGAGGCGTTCGCGCAGTCCGGCGAAGATCAGCATTACCAGCGTGAAGCCGAGCGCGGAGCCGAAGCCGTAGAGCACGCTTTTCATGAAGCCGGCGTTTTGCTGGACATTGAGCAGCGCGACGCCGAGCACCGCGCAGTTGGTGGTGATCAGCGGCAGGTAAATGCCGAGGCTCTGGTAGAGGCCGGGGCTGGTCTTCCTGATGACCATCTCGACGAACTGGACCGCCGCAGCGATGACCAGGATGAAGGTGAGGATGCGCAGGAAGCCGAGGCCGAACCGGGCCAGCAGCCAGTGATCGAGCATCCAGCACAGCGCGGAGGCGAGCGTGATGACGAAGGTGGTGGCGAGGCCCATGCCGAGCGCGGCGTCCATGTTTTTCGACACGCCCAGTGCCGGGCACAGGCCGAGGAACTTCACCAGCACGACGTTGTTGACGAGGGCGGTGGAGAGCAGCAACAGGAGGATTTCCGTGGTGGCGGTCATGGTTGTCGGTTCGTCGCTTGCGCAGTCACGGCGGCAGCCGGGATGGACTGCATTTCGCATGGACCGTGCCATGCGCTGCACCAATCGCGAAAACCCTTATGGTTGCTGGCATTGCGACGCATTGCGGGGTGCCGTCGGTGCGCGCGCGCGTTGCTTCGCGGCGGCACAAGACCGACAAAGCGCGACGCGCCTGTCGCAAAAACGACAGGCGGCGGAGGCGCGGGAATGGCGTGCTTGGGAAGGTCTCGAGCGGGCGCTACGGTGGCTCAGCGCGCCGCGAGCACCAGATCGAAACGGGCCGAGAGGGTGCCGCCCGGCCTGGATTGGTCTTCAGGGACCAGATCGACCGTCAGCGCTTCGCGTTCCGGTGGGGCGAAGCCGTTGCCTTCGCGGTTGTTGCCGCGGAAATACATCTGCGTAACGAACTCGGCGCGGCCGGGCTGGGCGACGCGGAAGTGGATGTGCGGCGGACGGCTGCCGTATTTGCCGGGCATGATGGTGAGGAAGATGTAACGGCCGTCGGCATCGGTCATCGTGCGGCCGTAGCCCTGGAAGCCGGCGTCGCGCGTGCGCGGATCGACGCCGGGGTGGCGATAGCGGCCGCCCGAGTCGGCCTGCCAGATTTCGACCGCTGCGTCGGCGACCGGGTGGCCGTTGGTGTCGCGTACCACGCCGCCGAGCTGCAGATGTTGCCCTTCGGCGCGGGTGGTGGCGGTGTTCAGGCGCGTCAGGTCGGCATCGATGTCGCCGCCCCAGTCGGGCGGATAGAAGGGGCCGAGATCGTCTTCGGGGGTCGTGCGCAGTGGCGTGACGCTGCGGCCCGGTGCCTGGGCGAGCAGGCCGCCGGCGAGTGGCAGCAGTGACATGCCCGAGAGCCAGTGCATCAGGCGGCGGCGCATCGATCCGTGGCTCGGCGGGGTATGTTCCATGCTGTTCTCCTGTTGTCGCATGTCCTTTCGATAGCGGCGGGGCGAGCTGGTTCCGGGATGGATGACTGTAAGGCCTGTCGCAGATGCGACATTGACGGCATTCCACCCTGGTGTTGGCGCTCAGCGCATTTCTGACGTGTTTTCAGGCGTTTGCGGCGGGTTGAGGGTTTTGGCACCGTCCTTGCATTGAGGGTCTTGTCCCCCCGGTTGGTCGGGTGCGGGTGTCGCGCTGGGCGCACACCGCATCGTGACTGAGCGGGGCCGTCACGCGTTTCCCCTCATTGCGAAGGAGCTCACCATGGCCATGAAGATTATTGCCGACGAATGCACCGCTTGCGGCGACTGCAAGCCGGCTTGTCCGAGCAAGTCGATCACCGAGAAAAGCGGCATTTTCCGCATCAACGCGGATACCTGTACCGAGTGCGAAGGCGATGCCGACTCGCCCCAGTGCGTGGCCGTGTGCCCCGGCGGGGACAACTGCATCGTCTACCTCTGATTCCCTCGCCACTGTGGCCGGATGCAGTGCGTCCGGCCTTTCCGGAAGCCTGCCTGCATGAACGCACCCACCGCCTGGAGCGAGCGTTGTCGCCTGCTCGCCGAGCCCATCGTGGAAGCCTGTACCGTGACGCCGGTCGCCGCCGGGCCGGCCGTGCTGGCGCGCGAGATATCGAAATACCTGCCCGACTGGTCGTTCCGCGAAGTCTTGTGTCGCGGCGGCTGGTACCGCCTGGGCGGCGTGCTCGGCGGCGACGGCTCGCGCATTTCGGACAATCTGGAACAGTGGGCGTCCGATGCGCTGGATGAACGCCACGGCGACATGGCGCTGTTGCTCGAGGACCATGCCGGCTCGGCGCTGCGTGCCACGCGTCTGACCGGGCGCACGCACTACTTTGCAGCGGCGACAGGCAGTGGCGGCAGCACGGATTTCCTGCAGCTGGAAGTCGAGGAGTTGCAGGAGACCTGGGCGCAGCGACTGTTCGCGCAGGGCGCGACGCCCGGCACGCTTGACGAGCTGGTCGATGCGCGCTGCAACGATTGTGCAGGTTGCGGCGAAGCGGATACGCGCCGCTGCGGCACGCCGATCGAAGCGGCGCATTACCAGTTCCGGCGCCTCACGCACATCGGCGATCTGCTCGCAAGCATGCGCACACAGTCGCTCGACGCCCAGCCGATCCATCGTTTCGTCGCCGATTGGGATGCGTCCAGCGCCGGGCCGGCGACGGCCTTCAGCAACCACTGGGCGGTCGCGCTGCGCGAACATCTCGACCGTTATCGGCAAACGATCGTGCGTGCCACGCCGGTTGCCGCGGTGACCGGCGAAGCGCCGCGCTTCGGCGCCCGCGAAGGCACCAGCGGTCTGTCGCTGCACGCCGCGTTGCTCGCCTTCGACCGGGCCGTCGGTTATCCGATGGCGTGGTATTTCAGCCTGCTGACCGGCAAGGCGGTCGCGCACTGGGTGGCGGTGGCCGTGGCCTCGGACGCTGCCGCCGGGTTTTCCTACCTGCCCGACCGTGACCTCATGGTGGTCAGGCAATGGCTGCACCGGCCCTACGCCTTCTGACTGGAGCGTTGCGATGTCCGATTCCGTCACTCACGCTGCTATCGTGCGGTCGATTGCCGATGGCGAGGCGCTCGTCGCCGTTCCCGTCCAGGGCTGCGCGAGCTGCGGGCACCGCAAGGCTTGCGGTGTCGGCAAGCTTGCGGGAGGCGGCCGGACCACGCTGCTGCGGGTGGCGGCGTGCGACGGATTGAAGGCCGGCGACAGCGTGACGCTCAGTGCCGAACAAGGCGCCATCAACCGCGCGGCTTTGCTCGGGTATTTGTTGCCCGCGCTGTTGATCGCGATCGGCGCGGTGGTCGGTGACCGCGTAGGGCGCAGCGATGTGGCGGCGGCGCTCGGTGCCTGTCTCGGACTCGTTTTCGCGCTGATCCTGACGCGCGCCATACCGTTCTTTTTCAGCGCTGCCGCGGCGCCTCTTTCACTGCAGCCGCGCCGCTGAGGCGGTCGTGCTGCGGCGACAGCGCAGCGCGTGTCCGCGGACGGCGTGATTCAGTGGCGCGAGAACAGGTCGCGCAAGCGGCACAGCAGCTGCGACGCATCCCAGCGCGGATCGGGCAGGGCCTCACCGTCGAGCACTTTGCGGATCGCGCCCTCGGCCTGCGTTTCGCCGGTCAGCAGCACCGTCACGCCGCGTTTCTGCATGCGCCGCAGGAAGCCGTCGCCGGCGCTGCGCGCGACCATCACCTCGACGGCGTCGAGCGGGTGCGGAGCGTCGGATTCCCAGTGATGAAACACCTGCGGGCGCGCGAGTTCGATGCGTTGCGCGGAGGGCAGCGCCGCGCCCGGCGTGCAGTCGTACAGCAGCCAGCGGGCGGCTTGGCCGGCATGCCCGGACACGTTGGCGAAGTCGTCGGTGGCGATGGCGATTTTCATGGGATGACTCGTGTTCAGGCGATGACGGCGAGCAAGGAGACGTCCTCGCTGCCGAAGCAATCGGCGTAGTGCGCGCACACGCCGCAGGAGGGGGCGCGGCACACGGCAATCCCGACCTGCTCGCACAGCTGCTTGTAGAAGAACTTCTTCCAGCGCATGCCATTCACGTTGCGCGCGGCGAGCGGCGCGAAGTGCTCGTGCAGCAGCGCCGACAGTTCGGCGCGCGACGGCAGGCCGAGGTCGTGCCACAGGTGGTCTTCGCCCATGCAGGCGCGCGCGACGCATTCCGCCAGGGCGATGACGGCCGGGTTGCAGCGGGCCGGTGCGCCGTCGAGCAGCAGGCGGCACACGTCGTGATATTCCTCGTGCCGCTCGCCCGGCGCGGCCATGCTGCCGCCGGGTTTCCAGCGCGCGTCGATCATCGCGAGGTAATCGGCCGCGGGGCGCATGTCAGAGAGCCTTGGGCGAGTAGGAAATGCAGCGCCGCGCGCAGTTGTTGTTGCACGATTCGCAGCCGACGCAGTTCTCCGGGTGGGCGACGTGCATCACCTTCTTCTCGTATTCGTCATCGTCGCCGTCGTCGATGGCGAACATCGCACCCTCGTCGTCGACGGCCATCAGTTGCAGCACGTCGCGCGCACAGGTCTTGTAGCAGCGGCCACAGCCGATGCATTTTTCGTGGTTGATCGCGGCGATGAAATTGGGCGTCCAGGCGACCCCGGACGGCAGGGTGACGGTGTAGTAAGACATCGATGGCTCCGTGAAAATGTCTGCGGCTTAGCGGCCGGTCGCGGTGCAGTCAACCGAGGGCGGCGAGTTGCTTGCGCGCCTCGGTCAGGCGGGCATACGCCTCCCAGGTCTTCTGCGCCTGCTCGGGAATGCGCTCCCACCCGATCGGCAGTTCTTCCGACAGGTCGTGCAGGTCCATTTTGGCCTGGGTGGCCTGGGCGTTGAGCTTCTTCACCAGCACTTTGAGTTCGTCGCTCGTCATCGCAGACCTCAACCGAAATTGGCTACATCGGGAAAACGGCCGATCAGTGCGGCGGCCTCGTCGACGATGCGGTCGCCGCCCTCGGCCAGTGCCTGCAGGCTGTCGAAGCCGAAGCGGTGGATGTCGCGGTGGTATTTCGAATAGGCGATCAGGCGCCCGACGACGAGGGTCGCGCGCCCGAAGCCTTCGTGATTGATCTTGATCATCGGCGCGGCAATGATGCCGGTCTTGCGCTCGATCGCGAGTCCTGCCGCGTTGTAGAACAGTTCGACGCGCCACAGCACGTCCGGGTCGGGATCGTCGATGATGGGGATGAGCTTGCGCGCTGCCTTGTCGACGATGTAGGGCATCAGTACCTCGGCGTCCGACTTGCCGTCCCAGCTGCCATAGGTGTCCTGCGCACGCAGCATGGTGACCAGTTGGCCGAGGAAGGGGGAGGCGCCGATGATCGCCTTGGCGGCGTCGGGAGTCATCACTTCAGACATGTTCGGCCTCGCTCTCGGTGTCGAAATCGAAACTGCGCTCCTTGCCCTTGAGCAGGGCCTTGCGCAGCCATGGTGGCGGCGTGCCCCGCAGCACTTCCTGCAGGCGTTCGACGATCCCGGCGATCGGCTGTGGCGTTGGCACCTTCACGGGATGCACGCGCAGGTTCACCACCTTCGCCGCCGCCGAACCACCGATCGCGGCGACGTACAGGATCGCGCAGTCGCGCACCGCGTCGAGTTTGGGCACCAGTTTGTCCTCGGTGCCGTCCTCATCGAGGTCGCCGGCGAATTCGACGACCTCGACGAGTCGGCTCGATTCGGGCTGCACTTCGTAGATCGCGATCTTCCTCGCCCAGCCGAAGTGGGCATCGACGTCGATCAGGTTTTCCGTTGCAAAGGCGACTTTCATGCCGAGTTCTCCCAGGGACGAATCAGTGACCAGCGCAAGCCGGCGCATCCACGGCCGGCGCGGAGGCCGCAGTGGCGTTGGCCCGCAGGCTGGCGGGGGTGATGTGCTGCTCATGTGCGTGCAGTTGCTCCATGAAGACATTGCCCACCTCGAAGATGAAATCGCGCGTGCCGCGATAGCCGACCGTGAGCTTGTGTGCGACGCCGAGCCGGTCGAAAGTCGGCAGTCCGGCGCGCAGGAGCGGAATGCCCAGCCGCGCCGCCGCCTGGCGGCCGTGCGAATGCGTCACCAGCAGGTTGCAGCCGGCGGCGTGGTCCTCGAAATCCTGCAGGTCGCCGATGCGCACCGTGTCGGCGGCGACGCGCGTCAGCACCGGTGCGTCCTGCGGCGCGACCGCGCACGTCACCTGCGCGCCCATGTCGGCGAAGAAGTGCGACAGCGCGTATAGCAGATCCGGCTCGGCGGCAATCGCCACCTTCTGTTCGCCGAAGTAGAAATGGCCGTCGAGCATCGCGTCCTGCAACTGGCTGCGCTGGCGCTTGTACTTGCTCGGCACCTCGTTCTCGGACAGGTCCGACAGCAGCGCCATGAAGGCGTCGCATGCGGCGAGCCCGTTGAGGCGCTCGAATACGCGGACGGGCACGCCGGTCTTCTTCTCCAGCAGTTCCGCCGCCGGGCGCATCTGTTCGCCGATCGCGATCGTCAGCGCGGACTCGCCCATGCGCTTGACGTCCTCCATGCGCGTGCCGCCCAGCGTGTGCGGCAGGAAGGTCTCGGGAATGTGGCCGTCGAGCGAGCCCGAGATGTCCGGCAGGATGATAGCCGTCAGGCCGAAGGCTTCGACCGTCTCGCGGATCTCCTCGAGGTCGCCCGGCGTCAGGTGGCAGCCGGCGAGGATGTTCACCTGCCACGGCGTGCGCACCTTGCTGCGCGGCACCAGCGCGTCGACCATTGCGGTGACGGCCTTCGCCCAGCCGTCCGAGAAGCCGCCGATGAAGTCCGGCGTCGGCGCGAACACCACCTCGGTGCCTGCGAGTTCGGCGTGCCTGTCGCGGATGGATTTGAGAAATCCGCCGACGTCGTCGCCCTTGGCTTCGGTGATGCCGGTCGAACACAGCCCGATCAGCGCCGGATTCGCGCGCTTCTTGATGTTCAGCAGCGCCTGCTCGATGTTTTCCTGACCGCCGAGGATCGTCGTCACCTCGCTCATCGCGGTGGTCTGCAGCGGAATCGTCTCGCGGAAGTGGCGCACGAACAGCACCAGCCCGAAGGCGGTACAGCCCTGCGAGCCGTGCAGCAGCGGTACCGCGCGGTCCATGCCGAGAAAGGCGAGCGCCGCGCCGATCGGCGCACTCATCTTGAGTGGATTGACGGTACAGGCTTTCTTGCCCGCAATGATCTCAGCCATGATGTGCAGTCCCCCGCAGTTCGAGTTCCTCGATCTCCCACGGCGCGGGCTGCTTCACCTGCGCCCAGATCGGGTTGTAGAGCGCCTTGTCGATCTCGGCGACGAGATTGACGATGCCGTCGTAGCCGGCCAGCGCGTGGTGGCGTTCCTGGTTGATCTCGACCCACGGTGTCTTGGCTTTCAGCGCGACGAACTGCGAGCGGCCGCCCGACAGCATCACGTCGGCCTTCGATTCCTTGAGCATCCTGTACATCTCGCGCGGCGGCAGCTCGTCGAACATGTGCGCGTCGGTGCCCATGATCTCGATGACCTTCGCGCGGTCGTTGTGCGTCGATTTGCGCATCGAGGTGCCGACGATCTCCATGCCGACTTCCTGCAGCGCCGATACCACGCTCCACGACTTCACGCCACCGGTGAACAGCAGCACGCGCTTGCCCTTGAGCCGTGCCTTGTAGTGCTCGAGGCGCGCCCACGCCCGGGCTTCCTCGCGCGCGATCAGCACCTCGGCGCGCGCCGGCAGGTCGGCCGGGGCGCCTCTCTCCACCAGCAGTTGCGAGATCTTGCGCAGGCAGTCCGACACGTCGGCGATGCCGTAGAAGCTGCCTTCGAAGAACGGGATGTCGTAGCGCTCGTGCATCTTGCGCGCGATGTTGATGAGCGCCTGCGAGCACAGCATGATCGCGGCCTTCGCGCGGTGCGAGCTGGCGATGTCCTTGTAGCGCGCGTCGCCGCAGAAAGTCGCCAGCACGCGGATGCCCAGTTCGTCGAAGAGCGGCTTCACCTGCCAGAACTCGCCGACGACGTTGTATTCGCCGATCAGGTTGATGTCGCACGGCGTCGTGAACTCCGGCTCCATCGTGCCGACGACGTGGTCGAGCAGCGCCTCGCCGCCCAACTTGTTGCCAAGGTTCTTGCTGCCGGCAAAGCCCGGTGCGTTCACCGGAATCACCGGCGTGCCGAACTTCGCGCTGGCCGCCCGGCACACGCCTTCGACATCGTCGCCGATCATCGCCGGCAAACAGGTCTGGTACACGAACACCGCGGGCGGATTCACCCTGTCGATGATTTCCTTGATCGCGCGGTACAGGCGCTTCTCGCCACCGTAGATGACGTCGAACTCCCCCATGTCGGTGGTGAAGCCGGTGCGGTAGGTCTGCGGGCTGGAGGAATAGACGTGGCGCGAATCCCACGAATTGCCCTCACAGGCGATCGGGCCGTGCACCAGATGGGCGACATCGACCACCGGCTGCAGCGCGATCTTGGCGCCGTCGAAAGCACAGCCGCCGGCCGCGGCACCCGGCGTCAGCGGCTTCTTGCAGCCTTCCTTGCGCGCCTTGTCGCTCTTGCCCTGATTGGTGGCGCAACCGGGTTCGATCAGCAGGCTGTCGATTCTCTGTTTCAGTGCGCTCATGGTGGCTTCCTGTCTGCGCTTGTGGCACAAGTGTCGGGGACAGGAATCCCATTGCACGAACGGTGCCAGTTATGAAAGCCGTTTTGAATCAGTGTGTTGGGGGGGCGCCGCTACGCCGTGTCGGGCTTGAGACAGGGCGTTTGTACGAAAGGCGACAGCGCCCGACAGCCAGGCCGGATCAGCGCCGCTTGCGTGCAGGCGCGGCTGCGGCGGGAGCCTCCGCGTCGTCGTCGAGCGGCGTCACCGTCACGCCAACTTCCAGCGTGTGTTCGCCGCCACCCTGAATGACGCCGCGGACCGGCGACACGTCACCAAAGTCGCGCCCCCAGCCGAGGACGATATGGCTTTCGTCGGCGAGACAGTTGTTGGTCGGATCGAACTCGATCCAGCCCAGCTGCGGAAAGAAAACCGCCACCCACGCGTGCGACGCATCGGCGCCCACCAGGCGCGGCTGTCCCGCCGGGGGATCGGTGCGCAGGTAGCCCGACACGTAGCGCGCCGCCAGCCCCTGCGAGCGCAGGCAGCCAATCATCAGGTGCGCAAAGTCCTGACACACGCCGTGCTTCTTCTGCAGCACTTCGAGCACCGAGGTACCGACTTCGGTGGCCTCGGGATCGTAGCGAAACTCGCGGTGGATGCGCTCCATCAGGTCGCGGGTGGCGTCCAGCAGCGGCCGCCGCGGGGCGAAGGAGGGCGTCGCGTACTCCTCCAGTTCGCGCTTGACGCGCACCCCGGGTGATTCGAAGAGCATGCGCTGTGCATCGATCGTCGCGTCCGCGACCGGCCTGGCATGGTAGCGCAGCGCCTCGCGGACGCTTTCCCAGGATGCCTGGGGCTCGACGCCGCCGTGCCACGGGCGCGGCTCGACGCACAGTGTCACTTCGCTCGTGACATGCAGGTGCTCATGCGGGACGGCCAATTCGATGCGGTGCACCGGATTGCCGAACGCGTCCTCGCCGTCAGCCTGGCTTGTCGGCATCGGTTTGATGCGCAGCGTGTGTGTTTCGACATGCTGCCACGCGCAGTCGCGCGGGGCGAGGTGCAGCAGATGCCGCGCCGTCTGCACCGGCGCTTCATAGTCGTAATCGGTAGTGTGGGCGACGTGGTAGCGCATTTTCAGGCCGACATGACGCGCGACGTGGCGACAACGTGCGTGAAGAAACGCGCCGCGATGCGATTGGACAGTACGCCGGCGGCATCGTGCAGCAGCCGCAGGTGGCCCGCGAGTTCGGTGCAGCCGCCGCAATTGATGCACTGCTGCTCCGTCGCGCAAGGCTCCGGACGTCCGCGTTCCAGATCGAGCAGCGAGAATCCGCTCACCGCTTCGCTCGCACGCCGGAAGGCCGCGATGTCGAGTTCAACCTCCACGTCGGTGCTTTCAAAGCATTGGCGCTGCAGCGGTTCGAGGTAGCGCAACAGCATTTCGGCCTGGAACATCACCGAATGCGGGTTGTCCGGATCGAAGACGATGAGGTCGAGCGTCGGCAGCAGGTCGGGCGTGCGCAGGTAGCGCTGACGATAGATTTCGGTGCTGTCGCCCAGTTCGAGCAGGCTCTCGATGCCACCCGGGTTGCCGATGCAGTCGTCGAGAAAGCGCGCCACGGCGAGCGCGCGACACTGCATGCGTTCGATGCGCCGCCCCATCATCAGGAATTGCCAGCCGGCGTCGCGCGTCATGTCGTCCATCGCAAATCCGGCCAGCGAGACACAGTTCAACAACACGCGGTCGAGCGTCACCGGCAGGCTGGGGAGGGCGACACCGGCGCTGGGCGGGTGGCGCAGGATGTCCTGCAGGCGGTTGAGCGAGTGCCAGTGATCGAGCGACAAGCGGTCGCGTACCTGGGTCGCGGCCCACAGGGTACGGCGCAGGGTATTGGAGAGGCTGCTGGCGAGTTCGCTGCTGTGCACGCCCTCGACCAGTCTTCGCCCGGTCGATCGCCCTTTCTCGTCGGGCAGCAAACCGAACAGTTCGCAATAACGCAGTGCCGCCGCGAGCTGCCCCGGCGGGCTGACAAGGGGCTGACCGGCCTTCGCATGCTTGCGTGGCGCGGACGAGTCGCCTTCCTCGAACAGGCGCTCGCAGGCCATGCGCAGCAGTCGCGCGGTGTTTTCCACGCGCTCGCCGTAGCGCCCCATCCAGAACAGGTTTTCCGCCGTGCGGCTGGCCAGTTGCGGCGTGGCGCGGACGATGTCGCGGGCGCCGAGTTCGCCTTTCAACATCGTGAACTGGCTCACCGGCAGGTCCGACAGCACCCAGGTATCTTTCGACGAGCCGCCGCGCTGCATCGACAGGATGTCGACTTCGCCGCCGCCGGCCACGCGGGTCAGGCCGCCGGGCATCACGCGCCAGCCGTCAGGGGTAATGACGGCATACACGCGCAGGCCGATGGCGCGCGACAGCAGTCTGCGGTCGAGGCCCGACGAAGTCGCCGGCGGCAGCGTGGGCGCCTGCGACAACTCGACCAGCTCCTGTCCGACGTAGGCATGCGGGCGCTGACGCAGGCGCGAGATCCAGCGGGCCTTCTCGGTGGCGCTGAGGGTGCGTCCGAATACCGGCTCCATGTGCTGTGACGGATAGGCCGGCTTGATCACCAGCGTATCCAGATGTTCGGTGACATAGTCGAGCGCGGGCGTTTCGCCGCACCACCAGCTGGCCACCGCCTGCATCGCCAGCGGTTCGCCGAGCAGATGTTCGGCCAGTTCCGGCATGAAGGCGAGCAAGCCTGCCGATTGCAGCACGCCGCTGCCCAGCGCATTGGCGAGCAGCACGCGGCCCGCGCGCGCCGCCTCGGCCAGACCCGGCACGCCGAGCGAGGATTCGCCGCGCAGTTCGAGCGGGTCGGCGTAGTCGTCGTCGAGCCGGCGCAGGATCGCGTGCACGCGTCGCAGGCCGGTCAGTGTCTTGAGGTAGACCGTGTTGCCGCGAACCGTCAGATCCTGCCCCTCGACCAGCGGAAAGCCCAGATAGCGAGCCAGGTACGACTGTTCGAAGTACGTCTCGTTGTACGGCCCCGGCGTCAGCAGCACGACGAACGGCGCCTCTCCGGCGTCCACCGGCGCCCAGTGGGTGAGGCTGTCCTGCAGATGGCGGAAAAAGGCCGCCAGGTGATGCACTTGCTGATCGCGGAACAGATCGGGAAACAGCCGTGACACGATGAGCCGGTTTTCCAGCGCGTAGCCGGCCCCGGACGGGACTTGCGTGCGGTCGGCGATCACCCACCAATTGCCGTCCGGCGAACGTGCGAGGTCGGCGGCGTACACGTGCAGGAAATGCCCGGAGGGCGGCCGGCTGCCCTGGCAGGACCACAGGAAACCGTTGTGACCGTACACCAGCGCGGCCGGCAGCGCGCCGCTGCGGATCAGCGTTTGCGGGCCGTAGAGATCGGCCAGCACACGATCGAGCAGTGCCGCGCGCTGGCTCACGGCGTGCTCGATGTGCGCCCATTCGGCCGCCGGCAGGATGAAGGGCAGCGGATCGACCGTCCACGGGCGGTCGGTGCCGCGCGGATCTGCGTAGATGTTGTAGGTCGTGCCATTTTCGCGGATGCGCTCGGACACGAACATCTGCCGCGCGCGCATCTGATCCGGCGTCGAGGCGTTGAGGGCGTCGAACAGCGGTCGCCAGTGCGCCCGCAAACCCCCGCCGGCGGCCAGCAACTCGTCGTAGCGGCCGGTCGGGCGGGAGTAAAGCGAAAGCAGCGTGTGCGGCATCTTCGGGTGGCGGAGCAGGACCGGTCAGAATGCGCGCAAGTCTAGCGTGAAGGGGAAGGTGGCGTTGGGTTCGCAAGGAGGCAGGTGTGCAAAAGTGCCTGCCCCCGGCGTGTGACCGAAGCGGAAGAAGCGTGCCAGGCGGCGGCTTTCCGCTTCGAAGGCATTGACCGGGAAGCTGTCGTAGTTGCGCCCGCCGGGATGGGCGACGTGGTACTGGGCACCGCCCAGCGAGCGCTGCATCCAGGTATCGACCAGGTCGAACACCAGCGGCGCATCGACGCCGATGGTCGGATGCAGGCACGAGGCCGGTTGCCATGCACGGTAGCGCACGCCGGCCACCGCCTCGCCGACGGTGCCGGTCGTTTGCAGCGGCAGCGGGTGACCATTGACCGTCAGCGCGTAGCGGTCGGGCGGCATGCCGCGGACCTTGACCTGCAGGCGTTCGAGCGAGGAGTCGACATAACGCACGGCACCGCCCGCGGCGCCTTCCTCGCCCATCACATGCCACGGTTCGAGGGCGTGCCGCAGATCCACTTCGATGCCGCGCACGGCGAAGTCGCCGACTTTCGGGAAGCGGAACTCGAAGTGCGGCGCGAACCATTCCGTTTGCATCGGAATGCCGAACGCATTGATCTCCTCGATCACGTCGGCAAAATCCTGCTCGACGAAGTGCGGCAGCAGGAAGCGGTCGTGCAGTTCGGTGCCCCAGCGCACCAGCCGCGGCGGCGCATAGGGTTGCTGCCAGAAGCGCGCGATCAGGCTGCGCAGCAGCAACTGCTGGGTGAGCGACATGCGCGCGTGGGGCGGCATCTCGAAGGCACGGAATTCGAGCAGGCCGAGGCGGCCGGTCGCGGTGTCCGGCGAGTACAGCTTGTCGATGCAGAACTCGGCACGGTGCGTGTTGCCGGTGACGTCGATGAGCAGGTTGCGCAGCAGCCGGTCGACCAGCCACGGCGGACACTGCCCGGCGGGTTGATCACTGAGACCGCGCAGCCGCTCCATCTCGCGGAAGGCAATCTCGATCTCATAGACCGAATCGTTGCGCGCCTCGTCGATGCGCGGCGCCTGCGAGGTCGGTCCGATGAAGAGTCCGGAAAAGAGATACGACAGCGAGGGGTGGTTATGCCAGTAGCTCACCAGGCTGCGCAGCAGATCCGGCCGCCGCAGGAAGGGCGAATCGTTCGGCGTGGCGCCGCCGAGCACGAAATGGTTGCCACCGCCGGTGCCGGTGTGGCGACCGTCGATCATGAACTTCTCGGTCGACAGCCGCGACTCGCGCGCCGCTTCGTAGAGGTGCGTCGTGCGCTCGACGAGTTCATCCCAGTTGCTCGCCGGGTGGATGTTCACCTCGATCACGCCGGGGTCGGGCGTGATGCGGAAGTGCGTGATGCGTGGGTCCGACGGCGGCTCGTAGCCTTCCAGAATCACCGGCTGCTGCAGCTCTGCCGCGGTGGCCTCGACGGCGGCGACGATGTCGAGATAGTCGTCGAGTGCGTCCGTAGGCGGCATGAAGATATACAGCGTGCCCTCGCGCGCCTGCGCGCACATCGCCGTGCGCGTGACCCAGTCTGCCGACTCCCCCGCCTGCGGCACGCGTCCGGACGAAGCTTCGCTGCCGGCTGCCGGGTGCGCGTCGGTAAGCCGTATGGCGGCACCCGAAGCCGCATCCTGGCGCAGGTCGGCGTAGCTGCGCAAGGGCGGGAAGCTCTGTGTCGGGTCGGGTTGATGCAGATAGGGGAAATCGGTCTTGCGCACCCAGGGCTGCGAATCGAGCGGCAGACGATAGCCGAGGGGCGAATCACCGGGAATCAGGTAGCAGCGCTCGCTGCGCAGAAACCACTGGCCGCTCATCCATCGTCCCGCGGGGGATTTCGCCACCGGCAGCACCGCGCCGACGGCGCTGGACAAACCCTGTGAGAACACGCGCGCCAGGCGCTCGCGCTCCATCGGCTCGTCGAGCCGCGCGTCGAAGGGATTGACGTTCGCCGGCAGGCGCCGTTCGCGCCACAGGTAATACAAGGCGTCCTCGTAGGCATCGAAGACATGCTTCGGATCCAGCGCCAGGCGCCCGGCCACCGCGCACAGGAAGCGATTCGCAAGCGCCGCGTCGGCTGTCCCCGGGTGGCGCTCGTCGGCATACAGCGCGGTGTCGCTCCACATCGGCTCGCCGTCGCGCCGCCAGTATGCGTTGAGCGACCAGCGCGGCAACTGCTCCCCGGGATACCACTTGCCCTGGCCGAAGAACATCAGCCCTCGCGGTGCGTACTTGTCGCGCAGCCGGTGATACAGGTCGGTCGCCAGCACGCGCTTCGCCGGCCCCAGTGCGGCGGTGTTCCACTCTTCGCCATCGGGGTCGTCGACCGAGACAAAGGTCGGCTCACCGCCCATCGTCAGGCGCACGTCGCTACCGAAGAGCTTGGCGTCGATCTCATGGCCGAGCGCCTCGATCGCCGCCCATTGTTCCTCGCTGTACGGCTTGGTGACGCGCGGCGCCTCCCACACGCGCTCGACTTTCATCGCGTGCGCAAACTCGCACTCGCACTCGTCGACCTCCCCGCTGATCGGCGCCGCCGACGACGGCTCCGGGCTGCACGCCAGCGGGATGTGGCCCTCGCCGGCAAACAGGCCGGAGGTCGGATCGAGTCCGACCCAGCCCGCCCCGGGCAAATAGACTTCGCACCAGGCGTGCAGGTCGGTGAAGTCCGCCTCGGGGCCGGAGGGGCCGTCGAGCGACTTGACGTCGGCCGTCAGCTGGATCAGGTAACCGGACACGAAGCGCGCGGCCAGCCCCAGATGGCGCAGCAACTGCACCAGCAGCCACGCCGAATCGCGGCACGATCCGCTGGCCTTCTGCAGTGTTTCCTCCGGCGTCTGCACGCCGGGTTCGAGGCGGATCAGATAGCCGATGTCCTTCTGCAGTTGCGCATTGAGCGCGACCAGAAACGGCACCGTGCGCTGTTTTTCGCGCGAAATGCCCGCAAGATATGCGGAGAATTTATCGCCGGCAGCGGCCTTGTCCGCGACCTTCTCCAGGTAAGGCTGCAACTCGTGCCGCTGGGCGTCGTTGTAGGCGAACGGAAAGTCCTCCGCCTCCGGCTCGAGGAAGAAGTCGAAAGGGTTGTGCACCGCCATCTCGGCGACCAGGTCGACCTCCACGCGGAATTCGCGCGTCGGTTCCGGGAAGACGAGGCGGGCCAGGTAATTGCCCTGCGGATCCTGCTGCCAGTTGATGAAGTGATTTCCCGGCAGCACCCGCAGCGAATACGACAGGATGCGTGTGCGGCTGTGCGGGCACGGTCGCAGGCGAATCACCTGCGGGCCGAGGTTCACCTGCCGGTCGTACTGGTAGTGCGTGACGTGGTTCAGGGCGACGTGGATCGACACGGCAGTTCTCCGTTTGCTTCAATTCAAGGGGGCGAATGAGTCGGCACGGCGCCTACAGCCACTCGGGATTCGGCAGTTCCGTGAACGCCTCTCGCAGCCGCTCGCCCCACTGGCCGCGAATCTGGGCGTAGTAGGTGTTGTCCTGGCCGATCGATATATGCGACTTCACCGCGAGGGCGTCGCGCTCGATGACGCACAGATCGAGCGGCAGGCCGACCGACAGGTTCGAGCGGATCGTGGAATCCATCGACACCAGCGCACATTTGGCGCCATCCGAAAGTGTCGTGGTGCGCCTGACGATGCGGTCGACGATCGGCTTGCCGTACTTGGCCTCGCCGATCTGGATGTAGGGCGTGTCGTTGGTGGTTTCGATGAAATTGCCGGCCGCGTAGATATGGAACAGGCGTGGCGCTTCGCCACGGATCTGGCCACCGATGATCAGCGAGGGGTTGAAGTCGACGCCGAATTCCTTCAGCGCCGCCGCATCGCGTCGGTCCACCTCGCGCACCGCCTCGCCAACCCGGCGTGCGACTTCGAACATGTTGGCGGCGTTGTAGAGGTTCGGCGATTCGGCACTGGCAAGGTGCTCATTGAGAAGATTGATCACCGACTGACTGACCGACAGGTTGCCGGCCGTCATCATCACCAGCACGCGCTCGCCGGTGCGTTCCCACACCGTCATCTTGCGAAAGGTATTGACGTGATCGACGCCCGCGTTGGTGCGCGAATCGGACAGAAAGACGAGCCCCGCCTCGAGGTTCATCGCAACACAATAGGTCATGGTCTTCGCTCGCAAAAAAATGTGCGGGCCGTCGGTACGACCGGCCCCGGAGGGCGGTGCGCGGGGAAACGCCGGATTCAACTGCCGACGAGGAAATCCTTGCTGATGCGCCCGCCCAGATCGCCGACCCGTTCGATGAAATCATCCAGCCACGCGTGCAATCCCATTTCGAAAATGTCCTCCATGCGCCCGTACTGCAGCGAGGCGTAGATCTGCCCGGCGCGGCGCAGGGTTTCGTCGGACCGGTTGTTGCGCACGCGGTCGAGAATCGTCACGACGCCGTGCAGGCACGAATGCAGCGCGCGCGGCAGGTCATCGCGCAGAATCAGCAGTTCCGCGACGCGCTCCGGCGTAATGGCGTCGCGATACACCTTGCGATACACCTCGAACGCCGACACCGAGCGCAGCAGCGCGCCCCAGTGGTAGAAGTCGTTGGCCCCGACCAGCTCTTCGCCCTGTTCCTGGCTCTGCTGCTGCCCGGCGCTGGCCAGGCTGTGGTACTTCACGTCGAGGATGCGGGCAGTGTTGTCCGCGCGTTCGAGCAGGGTGCCGAGGCGGATGAACTGAAAGGCTTCATCCTGCAGCATCGTGCCGAACATTGCGCCGCGCAGCAGCGAGGCGCGCTGCTTGACCCAGTCGAAGAAGGCCGCGATGCCGCCCTGGTTGATCTCCACGATGCTCAGCCTGCTCACCTGCAGCCAGGTCTCGTTGATCGTCTCCCACATCTCCGCCGTGAGCGTGCCGCGCACCGCATGCGCGTTCTCGCGCGCGCTGCGCAGGCAGCTGTAGATCGACGAAGCATGCGTATCGTCGCGCACCATGAAATGCAGCACGTTCGCCGCGGTGATTTCGCGGTGCCGCTTGGCGTACGGCGCTTCCAGGCTGTTGAGCACCAGCACCGCATTCCAGCTGCTGCGCTCGGTCTGCGCATCGTGCGGCACCAGCGACATCTGGTAGGTGACGTCGAGCAGGCGCGCCAGATTCTCGGCCCGCTCGGTATAGCGGGCCATCCAGAAAAGATGATCAGCGGTGCGGCTCAGCATGGCCATTCTCCAGAACCCAGGTATCTTTCGTGCCGCCGCCCTGTGACGAATTGACGACCAGCGAGCCGTCGCGCAGCGCCACGCGGGTCAGGCCGCCGGGCACCAGCGACACCTCCTTGCCCGAGAGCACGAACGGCCGCAGGTCGATGTGGCGCGGGGCGATGCCGCTGTCGACGTAGGTCGGGCAGGTCGACAGCGCGAGCGTCGGCTGGGCGATGTATTTTTCCGGATGGGCGATCAGCGCCTGCCGGAACTGCTCGATCTCCGCCTTCGTCGCCGCCGGTCCCACCAGCATGCCGTAGCCGCCGGCGCCGTGGACTTCCTTCACCACCAGATCGGCCAGGTGGTCCAGCACGTATTTCAGGTCATGCCGCTCGCGGCAGCGCCAGGTCGGCACGTTGTTGAGGATCGGTTCCTCGCCGAGGTAGAAGCGCACCATCTCGCCGACATACGGATAGATCGACTTGTCGTCCGCGACGCCGGTGCCGATCGCGTTGCACAGCGTCACCCGGCCGGCGCGATAGGCTTTCAACAGACCCGGCACGCCGAGCATCGAATCCGCGCGGAAGGCCTCCGGATCGAGGAAGTCGTCGTCGATGCGGCGGTAAATCACGTCTACGCGCTTCGGCCCGTGCGTCGTGCGCATATACACCACATCATGGTCGATGTAGAGATCGCGCCCCTCGACCAGTTCCACGCCCATCTGCTGCGCGAGGAAGGAGTGTTCGAAATAGGCCGAGTTGAACGCCCCTGGCGTCATCACCACCACCGTCGGATCATCGACGCCGTTGGGAGCCACCGCACGCAGCGTCTCCAGCAGCAGGTCGGGGTAATGCTCGACCGGCGCGATCTTCTGGTGTGCGAACAGTTCCGGGAACAGCCGCATCATCATCTTGCGGTCCTCGAGCATGTACGACACGCCGGACGGCACGCGCAGGTTGTCCTCCAGCACGTAGAACTCGCCTTCGCCGGCGCGCACCACATCGACCCCGGCAATGTGCGCGTAGATCCCGTTCGGCACCTTGAAGCCACGCATCTCCGGGCGGAATTGCGCGTTGTTGAGCACCTCTTCGGGCGGAATCTTGCCCGCGCGTAGGATGTCCTGCCCGTGATAGATATCGTCGAGGAACATGTTCAGCGCCTTGACGCGCTGCTTCAGTCCGGCACGCAAGGTCTTCCATTCCGCGCTGGGAATGATGCGCGGGATGGTGTCGAAGGGAATCAGCCGCTCCGTCCCGGCTTCCTCGCCATACACCGCGAAAGTGATGCCCAGGCGGCGAAAGGCCAGGTCGGCTTCGGCACGCTTGCGTGCCATCAACTCGGGCGGCAAGGCGTTTGCCCAGGCTTCGAAGTGGGCATAGTGCGGCCGGGTTGTGCCGGCGGTATCGTGCATCTCGTCGTAGAACGTCGGCGTCATGATGATTCAGTCCAGAAACGTTTCAACAAGTATCAGCGAATACTGTGCCAGTGCGCGGATTGCCGTATTTTCAGAGTATTAGACTGCTAATGGGAAAAATGCACCAGTAATGCGCACCAAAGGCGTGCGTGACGCTCCGGCGCTGTGCGGCGCATGCACGGCCCGCCGCGGAAATTGTGCCGGCGGTTGCCGTGTCCCTGTCGAGCAATGGCGATCGGCTGGTAAACTCTTCCGCATGAAGACACTTTATTCCCTCCTTCTGTGCCTGTCCCTGCTATCGACGACAGCGTCAGCCGCCACGCCGGGCGAGGTGCCGGTCGGCGGGATCCTGCGCGAGGCCCCGATGCAGGGCCTGTCGGGCAACTCGACGCTGCTGTCCGAATACCGCGGCAAGCCGCTGATCATCAATGTGTGGGCGAGCTGGTGTGCCCCGTGTCGCGAAGAAATGGGATCGCTCGACCGCCTCGCGCGCCGCCACGGCAAACACTTCAACGTAATCGGTATTTCGACCGACGACTACAGCGATCGTGCCAAGGCCTTCCTGCAACAGGCCGACACGTCGTTCCCGCACTTCATCGACAGCAAGCTGTTCCTCGAAAACATGCTCGGTGCCGACCGACTGCCCCTTACCTTGCTGATCGACGCGCAAGGACGGGTGCTGCACAAGGTCTATGGTGCCAAGGAGTGGGACAGCCCGGAAGCCGCCGAAGCGATCGGCAAGGCCTTTGGCATCAAGCTGTGATGATGTGAACGCAGTTTTTGCATCGGGTGCCTGATCCGGCCGTTCGGGCTGGATCAGGGCGGCCGCTTCGCCCCGGCGACGCAGGGGCTTGATCGACCGGATCATGGGGATTGCAATGAGCGACGAATTTCGCTTTGCGGACGAGTTGGGCCCGGCCAAAGTCATCCATGTCCATGAGCCGGCGATCGGCCTGAAGGCCGTACTGGTGGTCGACAACGTTGCCGCCGGACCGGCGATCGGCGGCGTGCGCATGGCGCCCGACGTCAGCACGGAAGAATGTTTCCGCCTCGCGCGCGCGATGACCTTCAAGAACGCCGCCGCAGGGCTCGCGCATGGCGGCGGCAAGGTGGTGCTCTACGGCAACCCGAAAATGCCCGTCGCCGACAAGGAACGCCTGATCCGCGGCCTGGCGTGCGCGCTCGGCGATATCCGCGACTACATTTTCGGTCCCGACATGGGGACCGACGAGACCTGCATGGCGTGGGTCAAGGACGAAATCGGTCGCGCCGTCGGCTTGCCGCGCGAGTTCGGCGGCATTCCGCTGGACGAGATCGGCGCCACCGGCTGGGGCGTTGCCAACGCGGCGGAGGTGGCGCTGTCTTACTGCAACTTTCCGCTGGCCGGCGCGCGCGTCGTGATCCAGGGCTATGGTGCGGTGGGCAGGCATGCCGCCCGCTTTCTGGCGCAGAAAGGGGCCGTCCTGGTCGGCGCGTCGGATTCTCGCGGAACGCTGTTCGATCCGGCGGGCATCGACCTGGCAGTGCTGGATCTGCTCAAGGCCGACGGGAAATCGGTGCTCGACTACCCCCGCGGGGTAAAGTCGGGTCGCGACGCGGTGATCGACCTTGAATGCGACATCTGGATTCCCGCCGCCCGTCCCGACGTGGTGCATGAAGACAATGTCGGTCGCCTGAAAACGCGTCTCGTCATTCAGGGCGCCAACATCCCGTTTACGCGGGCCGCGGAGGAATATCTCCATCACCACGGCGTACTGTGCGTGCCCGATTTCATCGCCAACGCCGGCGGGGTGATCTGTGCCGCGGTCGAATATCGCGGGGGTATCGAAACCGCCGCGCTGGACACGATCGCCGAGAAGGTCCGGCGCAACACCCGCGAGGTACTGGTGGCCGCCACCTCACGCAGGCTGCTGCCGCGCGACGCGGCGCTGGAACTGGCCGGGGCGCGTGTCCGAAAGGCAATGTCCTTGCGGCGCTGGAGGGCGTCCTGAACCGGGGGCGCGGTCGGATCGCCGCCGCCGCAACGTCGTAAGCCATGTACACGGTTGCGGCGTTTGGCATGGGTCAAGAAGTCTGCTTACCGCCGGTGGTAGAATCCGCAGCTATTTTTATCCGCCTTCAGGCACATACCATCATGTTCTCCCGCTTCATGCCCCGAGAGGGACAGTTTTTCAAGCTTTTCGACGCCCATGCCGACGAGATCATGATCGGTGCCAAGTCATTGGCCGCATTGATGCAGGCAGTCGGCAAGGACGAAGCTCTGGTCGCCAGGACCATCGCCGACATCGACGAAACGGAAACACGGGCAGACACGCTGACTCACGACGTGATGGCGCTGATGCACTCCACCTTCATCACGCCGCTCGATCGCGACGAAATTCATCAGCTGATCTCGCGCATGGACGACGTGCTCGACACCATCCAGGACGTCGCCGAGACGGTCTCCCTGTACGACATCGTCGAGGTCACCGAGGAGGCGCGCAAGCTCGCCGACCTCTCCCTGTACTGCGCCGAGCGCGTGCGCTCCGCGGTGGTCCTGCTGTCGAACATGGACAACGGCCACGAAATCCTGCGCATCTGTCGCGAAATCTCCAGTTTCGAATCCGATGCCGATCGTGTCCTGCGTACGGCTCTGTCGCGCCTGTTCCGCGAGGAGCAGGACGTCCGCCAGGTGCTCAAGATGAAAGGCGTGTACGAACTTCTCGAATCGGTCACCGATCGCTGCAAGGACGTCGCAAAAATCCTCGAGGCCGTCGTTCTCGAAAACTCCTGACCTGCGATCTCCCCGGAAAACAATATGACAACTCTGGAGATCAGCCTCGCCACGGTGATATTCCTCGTGGTGCTGGCACTGCTGTTCGACTTCATGAACGGTTTCCACGATGCGGCCAACTCCATCGCGACGGTCGTTTCGACTGGCGTGCTCAAGCCGCATCAGGCCGTCGCCTGGGCCGCATTCTTCAACGTCCTCGCCATCGTCGTCTTCCAGCTGAAGGTGGCGACGACGATCGGCAAGGGCACCATCGACCCCGCCATCGTCGATCACATCGTCGTCTTCGGCGCACTGGTCGGGGCGATCGTGTGGAACGTCATCACGTGGTATTACGGCATTCCGTCGAGCTCGTCGCACGCATTGATCGGCGGCCTGGTCGGCGCCGCGGTCGCGAAGGGCGGCTTTGATTCGCTGCTCGCCGGGGGCCTGATCAAGACCATCGCCTTCATCTTGGTGTCGCCCCTGCTGGGTTTCCTCCTCGGGTCGATCCTGATGGTCGCGGTGTCGTGGATCTGCTTCCGCACCTCGCAGCGCAAGGTCGACAAGTGGTTCCGCCGCTTGCAGCTCGTGTCGGCGTCGCTGTATAGCCTCGGCCACGGCGGCAACGACGCGCAGAAGACCATCGGCATCATCTGGATGTTGCTCATCGCGGCCGGCATCAGCCAGAGTTCGGACCCGGTGCCCACCTGGGTCATCATCGCCTGCTATCTCGCGATCGGCATGGGGACCATGTTCGGCGGCTGGCGCATCGTCAAGACCATGGGCCAGCGGATCACCAAGCTGAAACCCATCGGCGGCTTTTGCGCCGAAACCGGCGGTGCGATCACACTGTTCCTCGCCACCGCGCTCGGCATCCCCGTGTCGACCACGCACACCATCACCGGCGCCATCGTCGGCGTCGGCTCCTCGCGCAAGGTCTCGGCCGTGCGCTGGGGCGTGGCGGGCAGCATCGTCTGGGCCTGGGTCCTGACGATCCCGTGCAGTGCGCTGATGGCCGGTCTTGCGTGGTATCTCGGCAGCATGATTCTCTGATCGGTCTCATAGAGAAACGGCCCGCCTCGCGGGATTGCCGGACCGAACGGGTCTAGAAACGCGAACCCGGCTGCTTCAGGAACTCGACCTCGTCCGGGGTCGATTCCCTTCCCAGTACTGCATTGCGATGCGGATAGCGCCCGAAGCGCTCGATCACCGCCTTGTGCTTCAGCTCGTAGTCCAGGTTGTCCCGGATGGAATTGCGTTCGAACAGCTGCACCGCAATCTCGTGGATCTTCAGCGACTCGCTGTGCATGAAGGGCATGTACAGGAAGCTGCGCTCGACCGGCCGCAGCGCCTGCTCCGCCCCTGCCGCGATGGCCTCCTGCGCGAGCACCAGCGCCATCCCGTCACAGGCGAAGGCCGCCGCAGAGTCGCGGAACACGTTGCGCGAAAACTGATCCAGCACGATCACCTCCGCCAGCCGCCCGGACGCCGTGCCGCGCCACTCGAACAACTCGCCGCGCGCGGCCTGCGCGTGCACGTGACCGAAGCGATCAGCGACCAGATGGTCGAACGTTGCGTCCTTCTTCCACCATTGCGCCGGCGACGCCTCGTCGAACCAGAATTCCAGGATATCTCGGTACACAGCGTTGATCTCTCGTGTGCGCCGATTCTGGATTGGCGCGCCGGTCGGGGCAAATCTCGACGTCATGCCCTCTATGATTGACGTATAAGATCATGTTCCTTAGGCTTGTTGGTTTAGAACAATCGCTTACACTGCAACGCGTTCCGGCGTATGCGTCACTGACAAGGGTAATCGTCACTCTTGCCGTCTACAGCACATTGGGCAGCAATCACGTCATCATGAATATTCGTCGTGCTTTTTTTAAGCCTCGAGGGAGAAACCGTATGCTAAAAAATATCTTCAATCGTCAGAAAGGCGAAGCTGAAATAGCGTTGCTAATAGGCATCGCCTGCGTTGCCGCCTGGCTCACCCATCTCTATGTTTGTTTCACTACGGCAAAGTGGGGGTTCCTCATTGCGGGAGCCATCTTCTTTCCCGTTGCAATCATTCATGGTTTCGGGGTTTGGTTGGGTATTTGGTGAATTAGAACACAAGAGATCAAACGCACGTCATCGAAAGTTGGCGCCTGCAAGACGGCGACATTTTGCCTAATACTGCCTCCAAGGGACGCTGCACAATAATGCCCCGCAGCGCCCCTGAGCTTGGACGTTGGACGTCACAATCTCCCCACGTTGACCGGATCGAGCTATGAACTTCTCTCGCGCTCGTGCTATCGCCTACGCGTTTGCCGCTATTGCACTCGCAGGCGCCACCACCGTTGCTCATGCTCAAGCCTCCTGGCGTGTCGACAGCAGAGGGGCCAATGGACCTCTTGCCCAAGTGGCGCTACCAGACGCCGGTACCAAAAGAAGAACGTATCCAACCGGCCATCTCATCTTGACGGCCGGTAACGCGGATCAGCAGGCGCGAGATTGGGGCTGCCAGCGATGCGGCAGCAATTCGCTGATCCGGCTGACCGGTTGGGTCGGCAGCCGGGCGAGGACGTCCTTCAGATAGGCATACGGATCGTGGCCGTTGAGCTTGGCCGACTGAATCAGGCTCATGATCGCCGCCGCCCGCTGGCCGGCGCGCAGGCTGCCCGCGAATAGCCAGTTCCCACGGCCGAGGGCCACCGGCCGGATTCGATTCTCGATCCAGTTGTTGTCGATCGGCACCCGGCCGTCGTCAAGATAGTGGGTCAGTGCCACCCATCGATTCAGGCTGTAATCGATGGCCTTGGCCGTCGCCGAACCGGTTGGCACGCGTTGTCGTTGCGTCATCAGCCAGGTATGCAAGGCATCGGCGATCGGTCGCGCTTTCGCCTGTCGTATTCGGAGCCGTTCATCGGCGGTCAGGTCGGCCACGTCGCGCTCGACGCCATAGATCTGGCCGAAGATCTCGAGCGCTTCGCCGGCAATCTGGCTCTGGTGGTTGGCATGCAGGTCGAAGAAGCGTCGCCTCGCATGGGCCATGCATCCTGCTTCGGTGATCCCGTGGGCAAACAGGGCGTTATAGGCCGCGTAATCGTCGCAGACCAGTGTCCCTCGCCAGTCGCCGAGGAAGGCTTTCGCGTGCTTGCCCGCCCGGCTGTCAGCGAAGTCGTAGATCACCGCCTTCATCGTTTCGAAGACCGGCGTGCCGTAACTCCATAAATACGCCCGATGCGTCTTGCCGGCACCGGGATTGAGCATCGCCACCGGCGTCTCATCGGCATGCAATACCGGACGCTCGAGCAACGCCTCCTTGAGCGCGTCGACCAGCGGTTGCAGCGCGACGCCGGTTACGCCGACCCACTGGCCGAGCGTCGAGGGCGGAATCGTCATGCCGGACCGATCGAGGATGCCGCTCAGCCGATACAAGGGTTGATGATCGGCGAACTTGGCGACCATCACGTGCGCCAGCAGGCCGGCGGTCGGAATGCCCTTGTCGATCACTTGCGCCGGCACCGGGGCCTGGAACAGCGTCTCGCACTGGGCACAGACCCACTTGCCGCGAATGTGCCGCTCGACGGTGAAGACGCCCGGCGTGTAGTCGAGCTTCTCGGCGATATCCTCGCCGATGCGCTTGAGCTGACAGCCGCAGGGGCAGGTCCTCTGCTCCGGTTCGTGGTGGATGTCGTGGCGTGGCAAATGCGGCGGCAGCGGCTGCCGACGCGGCTTGGCTTTCTCGTCCGGTGGCTTCGGACTCGACAGCTGTTCGAGTTCTGTTTCGATTGCGGCGAGGTCGGTGTCGACGGTTTCCTCGAACAGTCGCGCCTGCTCGGCCGACAGCTGCTCGGATCGGGCACTGAACCGCCAGCGCTTGTGCAACGCCAGTTCATGCGTGAGCTTGTCGATCTTGGCCTGACGCCAGTTCAGCTCGTGATCCTTCTGGCCGATCAGCGCCGCTTGCTGGCTGACTTCGGCGGCCAATTCCTGCACCAGGTGGCGCAGTTCATCCGCATTCAGTTCGTCAAGCCGGGCAGGAAGAAGCATGCGGGCATGATGCCCGCCCTGATGCTCGTTGGCTATTAGGGTAGGTCAGAATTGCCGCGGCTCACAGCACCCG
This sequence comes from Aromatoleum diolicum, assembly GCF_012910955.1. Taxonomy (GTDB): domain Bacteria; phylum Pseudomonadota; class Gammaproteobacteria; order Burkholderiales; family Rhodocyclaceae; genus Aromatoleum; species Aromatoleum diolicum. The sequence continues at coordinate 213,181 of NZ_WTVQ01000001.1, read as the reverse complement.
GATGATGCCGTCGTCGCCGATCCGCTGCCACGGCAGCCCCAGCACCAGGGCGTCGAACTGCGCCCGACTCAGCGTTGCCGTCGTCTCGCCGGCCGGCCAATGGAAGCGCCCCTGTTGGAGTCGGCGCGCCGCCAGCCAGATGCCGAAGCCGTCATGGACCAGCACCTTCATTCGGTTGCCTCGACGGTTGGCGAAGAGGTAGGCATGGTGCGGCCGCGCTTCACCGAACACCTGAACCACCCGACCCAGCACCGTGTCGGTGCCGGCCCGCATGTCCAGCGCCTGCACCGCCAGCCAGACCGCGTCGATCCGGATCATCGAAGCCACTCACGCAACCAGGCGCCGCATTCGCCGGCCGCCTGCACAGGCCACTCGATGCGCACCGTCGTGTTGCCCCGGCAAAGCTCGATGCGGATGTCCGGGGGCGATGCCGGCGCAACGTGGAGCGGAACAAATTCGGAAACGGCAGCCTGCAATTCACCCCGCCGCACGCTTTGGCCTGGCGGCCTCACGCCGCGCTTGGCCATCCATTTCCTCACCAGGTTGGCATTCACGCCGTTGGCCAGCGCCACCCCAGCCACCGACGCGCCCGGCTCGCCGCACGCCTGAACAACCGCCTGCCGAAATTCCTCGCTGTGCTGCCGCTTCTGGCGTTGCGGTTTCGCAATCTCCATGATGGTGTCCACGATCAAGTTGATGGTGGACACCATCCTCCTCAATCGCGGCGCTCCATCACAGATGACTTCCCCGGGTGCTTACGGAAGAACAGCGTTAATCGTATTTGAGTACGCACGCCGATGTGACCCTATCTTCTCGTTTGCCGAGGTCACTGGGAGCCGTCTCGGTACCCCAATCAGTCAATCAGTCTTGAACGACTCGAAGATCGGGGTGGTTCTGAATGGAAAGTTCCATACTTGGCACGCTGCCATGACCAAGTATGACAATGGATACGAGGCAGGTTTCGGTGTCACGAATGACGTTCTGCTGCAGTTCCTCGTCAATCTGGACTCTCTCGAATATGTCACGCCATATGGTGAGCGAGTGCGTCTCCCGACAATGGGATTCCGGGAGTCGGTGCAGTCAGCAATAGACTACTGCCGCAAGAGAGTAAATTGACTCCTCATACGCATCTCGCGCGGTGCCGCCCAACATTCCGTTCGGGGCAGCCAGCCAGCTTCGCTGTCCGTCTGCCCCTGAACTTCGATAGGCCGCGTAACTGCGCAAGTTGAGACACCCGTCGTGAAAAACCCTGCCTGCTACTTGAGCGGCTACTCTCCCTGCGACGCCAAATTGAGCGGAGATCACCTCATTTCGAAGAGTCTCCTCTCTCAACTCGGGGACAACGCTGTATATATTGAGGGCCTGCCTTGGTGCAAGGGCTTGAAGCGAGTCGGTGTCAACAGCATTACGGGACGCGTTCTATGTCGTTTGCACAACAGTCAGCTGTCGGACTTCGATTCGTCAGCCAGCCTGTTGTTTCGCTGTCTGCATCAGCTGCCCAAACGCATCGTGGAAACCGAACAACGCGAAGAATGCGTTGTAAATGGTCTGAACGTTGAAAGATGGATGCTCAAGACTGCCGCAACTCTGCTCGCGTCGGGAAACGCAACAAGGAACGGCCAAGTCATTCGGTCAAGCCTCAATCCGACGTGGCCAAGCATACTTATGCGGAAGGCGGACTTCAGCGAGGGTTGCGGTCTGTTCCTGGAACGCCCGGCGTGCGGCACCACTGAGATGATGCCCGAGTTCACCATTCGCCTAAACTGGATGGATGAAGAGTGCGTCGGGGTCACCACTTCATTCTTGGGGTTCGTATTTCACCTGCATACGAAAAGAGTGGAGTCTGGCTCAGACTACCTGTATCGCCCCGGCGGAATGATCTTTCAGAGGGGAAACGTCGAGAAGGTCATGGCAATTCACTACGGAAGTGCGCAGTGCGGGCAAGCTCCTATCATCAAGGTCTGAACGGCCATCTCATGAGTCAACAAGACGCCCGGTAAGCGGGGCGCTTAGCATCGTGCGTCGCAGTGCGGGCGCCTGTTGCGTCCACCTTGTGCGTCCGCTACGCACACGATCAAAGTGTCGGTTTCGGGTTGTCTGTGGTAGTTCCGGATTTCGGTGTCGCCAAAGAAAAACGGCCCACCTTGCGGGCGGGCCGGGCGGCAAGCGACGCGGAGAGATCGCTGGATGCCGTGAGCGGGGTTCAGGCGCTCAGAACTTCACCACGATGTCCTCGTCGAGCAGCATGTACTGGCAGGCCAGTCGGTAGCGCGGCGCGAGGTCGAGGAGTTCGAGTTCGTCGAATTCCGACTTCTTGAGCTTGCCCGAGGTCAGCAGCGTGAGCTTCTCCTTTTCGGTGACGTGCACCGCCATCGGCGGCTTGTTGCCGATGTGGATGACTTCGACCGTGCAAGAGCCGCACTCGCCTTTTTCGCACTCGCAATCGATCTCGACGCTGTGGTGCTTGGCGACGCCGAGGATCGTCGTGCGATCCCCGGCAGCCGCATAGACCGTGACGTCCTTGCGCATCTTCGGTGAGCTGAAGGTGATGTTGGGCATGCCGGGTTCTCCTTAGCGCACCAGATCGAAGCTGGCCGAATCGGTGGTCGTCGCGTCCAGGGTGTCGAAGATCTTGTCGAGGATCTTGACGAGGACGTTGAGACCGCCCTGGTAGCCCCAGATCGGGAAGCGGTGATGGTGGTGGCGGTCGAAGATCGGGAAACCGATACGGATCAGCGGCGTATCCGTGTCGCGTTCGAGGTACTTGCCGTGCGAGCTGCCGATCAGGAAGTCGACCGGCTCGGTGGCGAGCAGCGAACGCATGTGCCACAGATCCTTGCCAGGCCAGGCCTTGCCTTCTTTGCCGAAGGGGCTGGCCGCGAGCAGTTCGGTGATCTTCGCGGTCCATTCCTTGGTGGCGTTGGTGCACACGATATGCACCGGCTCGGCGCCGAGTTCGAGCAGGAAGGCGGTGAGCCCGAGCAGCATGTCGGGGTCGCCGAACAGCGCGAACTTCTTGCCGTGCAGGTAGGCCTGCGAGTCGGTGATGGCGTCCACCAGACGGCCGCGCTCCGTTTCCAGCGAGGCGGGGATCGCCTGGCCGGTGAGTTCGGCGACTGCCATCAGGAAGGCATCGGTGCCGGCGACGCCGACCGGGCAGTGCAGCGAGATGGTCTTCTGTCCGGCCTTTTCCACATACTCGGCGGACTTGACGGCGGAGATGCCCTGCATGAAGACGGTGCCTTTGGCGTTGAGCGCGGCGTCCATCTGTTCGGCGGTGGTGCCGCCGGCATACATGCGGAATTCGCCGTCGGCCGGGGTATCGAACACCTCGGACGGGTCCGAGATGATCGTCGCCGCGACGCCCATTTCCTTCATCAGGCGCTTGATCTCGCGGTTGTTGGCGACGCAGTAGCCGTCGAAGCCGCCGTTGATGTTGATCGCCGGAGCGGACGTTTCAACCCGCGTCTTGCCTTCCCAGAAGTTCGTCAGGAAGCCCTTGAGCATGTTGTCGTAGCCGGTGACATGGCTGCCGACGAAGCTCGGGGTGTGCGCGAACGGCACGCGGAAGTCTTCGGGGATCGAGCCTTTCGCCTTGGCCGTCTTGATGAAGCCGTCGAGGTCGTCACCGATGACCTCCGCCATGCAGGTGGTCGACACCGCGATCATCTTCGGCTTGTACAGCGCGTGGGCGTTGGCCAGGCCATCGACGATGTTGTTGAGGCCGCCGAACACCGCCGCGTCTTCGGTCATCGAGTCGGACACCGCCGAACACGGCTCCTTGAAGTGACGGTTGAAGTGCGAGCGGAAGTAGGCGACGCAACCCTGCGAGCCATGCACGTAGGGCAGGGTGCCTTCGAAGCCCGACGCGCACAGTACCGCGCCGAGCGGTTGGCAGGCCTTGGCCGGATTGACGACGAGGGCTTCGCGCTTGAAGTTGATCTCGCGGTATTCCATCGACTTGGTCCAGTCGGCGATTTCCGTGACCTTGGCCGCGCCGCAGCCGCCTTCGAAGCCCTTCTTGCGCTCGAAGATCTCCTGATATTCGGGCTCCCGGAACAGGTCGGAGTGGTCAAGTACCTTGTCTGCACTCTGAGGCATGATGAATCTCCTTATTTCTTCCAGGGGGCTTTGGTCATGCCCCATACCGGCGAATTGATCGCCATGTCCATGTCACGGGCGAAGATGGCGAAGCCGTCGAAGCCGTGATAGGGGCCGGAGTAATCCCAGCTGTGCATCTGGCGGAAGGGGATGCCCATCTTCTGGAAGATGTACTTCTCCTTGACGCCGGAGCCGATCAGGTCGGGGCGGATCTTCTCGGCGAACTTCTCCAGTTCGAAGCTGGAAACGTCGTCGTAGATCAGCGTGCCGTCCTTCACGTAGTGGGTGGTGCGCTGGTAGTCGTCGCCGTGGCCGAATTCGTAGCCGGTGCCGACCACTTCCATGCCGAGGTCTTCGTACGCGCCGATGACGTGACGCGGACGCAGGCCGCCGACGTAGAGCATCACCGTCTTGCCGGCCAGACGCGGCTTGTACTTGTCGATGACCGCCTGCGACAGTGCGGTGTACTTGGCGATGACCTTCTCGGCGTTTTCCTTGATCGTGTCGTCGAAGAAGGCAGCGATGCCGCGCAGCGATTCGGCGATCTTGGTCGGGCCGAAGAGGTTGTACTCGAACCAGGGCACCCCGTACTTCTCTTCCACGTGCCGCGCGATGTAGTTCATCGAGCGATAGCAGTGCAGCAGCAGCAGCTTGGCGCGCGGCATCATCTCGATTTCCTTGAGCGTCGCGTCGCCGGTGCCCTGGCCAATCACGCGCAAGCCCATTTCCTCGAGCAGGATGCGGCTCGACCACGCGTCGCCGCCGATGTTGTAGTCGGCCATCAGCACGACGTCGTACGGCGTCGATTCGAAAGGCGCGTTGTAGTCGGCCTTGTCGAACACCCAGTCGCGGATCGCGTCGTTGGCGATGTGGTGACCGAGCGACTGCGACACGCCGCGGAAACCTTCGCAGCGCACCGGCACCAGCGGCAGGCCGATTTCCTTCGACTTCTTCTTCGACACCGCCTCGATGTCGTCGCCGATCAGGCCGATCGGGCACTCCGACTGGATCGAGATGCCCTTGGCGAGCGGGAAGAGCTGGGTGATCTCGTCGATCACCTTGTCCAGCTTCTTGTCGCCGCCGAAGACGATGTCCTTTTCCTGGAAGTCGGAGGTGACCTGCATGGCGCCGAAGGCGTCCACCCCGGTGGTGCCGTTGTAGTAGTTGCGGCGCGTGGACCAGGAGTACTGGCCACAGCCGACCGGGCCATGACTGATGTGCATCATGTCCTTGACCGGGCCCCACACCACGCCCTTGGAACCGGCGTAGGCACAGCCGCGGATGGTCATCACGCCGGGCAGCGACTTGATGTTCGACTTCACGCCGCAGTCGGGCTTGCCTTCTTCATACACGTTGAGGTGTTTGGCGCGCTTCTTCGCGGCCTTCTCGGGGTAGACCTCGAGCACCTCATTGATCAACGCCTTGTTGCGCGTCTTGCCATCCAGAACTGCACTCATGTCAATTCTCCTTGCGCGCCGTTATCAGGCGACGGCCTTGGCTTTGCCGACGATGCTGTCGTCTTCCTTCTGCATGATGCCGAACTCGAGCAGCAGGTCTTCCAGCTCTTCCATCGTGATCGGCGTCGGGATCGTGCCGTTGCCCTTGTTGGCGTGGATCTTCTGCGCCAGCTGGCGGTATTCGCCCGCCTGCTTGGACTCGGGGTCGTACTCGAGCACCGTCATGCGGCGCAGTTCGGCGTGCTGTACGACGTTGTCGCGCGGCACGAAGTGGATCAGCGAGGTGCCGAGCTTGCGCGCCAGCGCGTCGGCGAGATCCCATTCCTTGTCGGTCTGGCGCTCGTTGCAGATCAGCCCGCCCAGACGCACGCCGCCGGCGTTGGCGTACTTCAGGATGCCCTTCGAAATGTTGTTGGCGGCGTACATCGCCATCATTTCGCCGGACATCACGATGTAGATTTCCTGCGCCTTGTTCTCGCGAATCGGCATCGCGAAGCCGCCGCACACCACGTCGCCGAGCACGTCGTAGGAGACGTAATCGACACCGTCGTAGGCACCGTTTTCTTCAAGGAAGTTGATCGCGGTGATGACGCCACGGCCGGCGCAACCGACGCCGGGTTCCGGGCCACCGGATTCGACGCAGCGGATGTCGCGGTAACCGACGCGCAACACATCCTCGAGCTCGAGATCCTCGACGCTGCCGGCATCGGCGGCCAGCGACAGCACGGTGTCCTGGGCCTTGGCATGCAGGATCAGGCGGGTCGAGTCGGCCTTCGGGTCGCAGCCGACGATCAGGATCTTCTGACCCATTTCGGCCAGCGCGGCGAGGGTGTTCTGGGAGGTGGTCGACTTGCCGATGCCACCCTTACCGTAGAACGCGATTTGACGAAGCGACATTTCATTTCTCCTCAAGAAAAGTGAGCCCTGCTTTTCACAGCCGGCGAACCGGCACACTTCCCCTATGGCAAGGGTTGTGCCAGTCGTCGAATAAATCGCGCAAGCCCAGTGTTCATGCAGGATTCGGGGAGAAATGCGGCTTCCACGTGGCACGCTTTGACGCTGTCGGCAACGCGACAAATGCGCGGCGTCTGTCGGACAGTGGCCCCGCGTTTCCCCTCGCAAATGTCGGGTTTGCGCGCGGGGCAGGGCGAAAAGCCGCGTAGTCGGGTGGGGCATCAATCTTGCTGCGGTATTCGGAACCGACAACCGATTACCGGAGCTTTGCCATGCCCATCTTCGATTTCCACTGCCCCGCCTGCGACAAGACCTTCGAACTGCTGGTGCGTGGCAGCCAGACGCCGCAATGCCCGCAGTGCGGCAGCGCCTCGCTGGAAAAGCAGGTGTCGCGACCGGCGCCCCACGGCCAGTCGGCGGCGATGGTCCAGCGCGCGCGTGCGCAGGCGAAACGCGAAGGACATTTCAGCAATTACTGAGCTCGTGGCGACGCGGCCGATGAGCGCGCGCCTGGACGCGGCATACGGGCATTCGACCAACCTCGTCGGCATTCCGACGGGGCTGCTCGCCAGCGCGGTCTTCAACGAGAATCCGCTTGCCTTGACGATCCACGGGGTGAGCGAAACCAATCGTGCGCTGTTCGCGATGCTGCAGGACGCGACGAATGGCGACGAGGCGGTGCTCGCGTTCCAGATCTACATGCGCTCGGTGTTCGAGCTCGACGCCCCGTCCGAGCGCGACGCCCTCGGCCGCAAGCGCTTTCGCGCGAGTTATCTGCGCCTGTTGCGTGGCTGGGGTTTCAATGCCAACGGCAAGGAGGCGGCGGTCCTGAAAGGCTGGGTCGAATCGCGCTTCGGGCTGCAACCGACCTTCCACAGGATGGTGCTCGGGCGGTACCCGTCGGCGGCGTGGATGACCTATGTCGAGGAGAAAATGAGCGCGCGCTTTCACAACAACTGCATCCACCTGCAGCTCGACCTGCTCTACGAGTACGCGCAGCACGTGTTCCGGCGCTGGCTGTTTCCGGGGCTTCGTCATCTGAGGCTGTATCGCGGCGTCAACGACTTTGCCGAGCACCAGGTGGTCGCATGGCTGCCGCGCGCCGACGGCAAACTGCATTGCCGCCCCCGCGAGGCGATTGCGCGGCTGAACAATCTTGTCTCATTCACGACACAACGCGAGATTGCCGACCAGTTCGGCGACACCATCCTCGAAGTCGAGGTGCCGATCTGCAAGATCGTGTATTGCAACGCGCTGATGCCGGGGCCGGTGCTGCGCGGCGAGGGCGAGCTGCTGGTGCTGGGGGGCGAATATCGCGTGAAGATGGCGACGCTATGAACAGCGCGGCGCAAGCCTCGCTGCACTCACGGGCCCTCGGTGCCTACCTCGGCCTCGCCGTCGGCGACGCGCTCGGCGCGACGGTCGAGTTTCTGACGCCCAACGAGATCCGGCAGCAGTACGGAGAGCTGCGCGACATCGTCGGCGGCGGCTGGCTCAGGCTCAAGGCGGGGCAGGTCACCGACGACACGCAGATGTCGCTGGCGCTGGGCGCGGCGATCCTCGAGTCGGGCGGCTGGGATCTGCGCAATATCGCCGCGCACTGGCTGGCGTGGCTGAAGTCGAAGCCGATCGACGTCGGCAACACCTGTCGCCGCGGGCTCGTCCGATACGGACGCGACGGCTCGCTCGCAGGGGCGTTTTCCGACGGGGATGCCGGCAACGGCGCGCTGATGCGCAACCTGCCCGCCATACTGTTCGCTTTTCGTGATGCCGAACGGCTCGCGCGCTGCGCCATCGAACAGGCCCACGTCACCCACCATCACCCGCTGTCCGATGCCGCCACGCTGAGCTTTGCGCGCATGCTGGCGGATCTGCTGCACGGCGGGCACTGGCGCGACAATCTGCAGCAGACCCGCCGCACCGCGCTGGCCTTGGTCGAAGCGCACCGCCAGTTCCGCTTCGATCCCTATCCGAAGCGCGCCACCGGCTATGTCGTCGATACCGTGCAGACCGTGCTGCATGCCTTCTTCAGCACCGACAGCTTCGAGTCCTGTGTGATCACGACCGTGAATTGGGGCGGCGACGCCGACACCACCGGCGCCATCGCCGGCATGCTTGCCGGCGCCCACTATGGTGTCGAGGCCATTCCCGCACGCTGGCTGCGCCGCCTCGATGGGGCCGTGCGGCGGGAGATCGAGCACCAGGCACCGGCGCTGCTGGCGCTCGGTGCTAGCCTTGTGGAGGCCCCGGACGGTGCGTGAGCGCTGCCTGCCGGCGGCCCTTCGGCCGCACCGCGCGTCAGGCGACGGTGAGGCAGAGCGCGGCGAGCAGGTGTCGGACCGAGCCCGGAATCACCGTAATGCCCTGTTCCTCGACGAACTGTCGCTCGTTGCGGGTGAGCTCGTCCTCGATCAGCGCGAAGTGGGGACCGCTGCTGCGCTTGATCACCTGGCGGGCATAGGTGCGCGCCAGCTGGTTGTCGAAGCGGCAGCCGAGGAACACGAAGCCGCGTGTCGCACGGCGTTTCTGCACTTCGGCCGGAATCGGCGTCTGCAGGTCGATTTCGGTCAGCACTTCGACGAAGTCGGCGTCCGAAACGAGGAAATTGCCCGCCGGCGCGACACTGCCCAGCGGCTTGTAGAGCAATGTCCGCCAGTCAGGGGCGGCGCTTTGCTCGCAGTCTTTCCCGCTGGCGTCGTAATAGCGCACCCATTCGATTCCCTGGCCGGCCCGCGACTCGGCGCGGCTGACGCCCTGCACCTGGCCCCACGACGAGCCCTCGGCGAGCGCCGTGGCGGTCGCGGCGTCATAGCCGAGGTCGATGATCAGTGCCGGCCGCAATCCGGCCAGCCAGCGGTGCAGCAGCGACGGAATGGCCGGCTGCGCGAAACTTTCGTTCATGATCGCCCGCAGCACCTTGCGGTGCCGGTGGGTTTCGATGAATTGCGCCGCCGCGGTCAGGTTGGTGCGCAGGCGGCCGGGGATCGGCACCTTCTTGCTCATCCGCTCGATCAACGCCGGATGGCTGACCGGCAGCCCCGCGTTGGCGGAGTCGAGCAAGACGGCTTCGGCCCCCAGGTAGGGAATGAGGGTGTCGTTGCTCAAGCCGCGAAGAATCCCTTCAAGGCTGATGGCGAGACTGTTCGGGGCGTTCATGGTCGCGCTCTCCAGTAGGTCAGGCTTCGCCCAGGCGGCGTGCCTCGACGGTGATCGGCAGGCGGGTGTCAGCCGCCATCGCAGGCATCTCCAGCGTCCAGCCGTTATCCAGCTCGACCTTGCCGCCCCAGATCGCGGGTTGTTCGGCGCTGACGACGCGCGCCTCCAGATCCTTCTTCGCCACGTAGATCGAATAATTGCCGGTGGCTTCCTTGCGGACCGTGACTTTCATGTGATCGCTTCCTCGTCGGAAAATGCTTCGTCCGCATCGTCCGTGGTATCGCGCGCATCGAGCGAGCGCAGTTCGCGCCCCTTCATGCCGACCACGTAGCCTCGATCGACGAAGTCGATGCCGTAGATATAGAACTGCTGCAGGAAACTGCCGATGCTCTTGACGTAACCGATGTCGCCTTTCCTCACCAGCACGTCGCCCACGTCGCTGCCGTAGAAGGTACCGTCGTTCTTGACGTTTTTTCTCGAAATGACTTTCTCGCCATAGTCGAAGGCCGGCGGCCCATCGAGTTCGACGATGTCCGAGTCGCGCGCAAACATGATCGCTGCGCCTATTTCTTCACGCAGCCGACACTTGGCCGCATGAACACGATCGTCGTCTGGCTGCCCGGGGCTCCCGCGCCGCAACCGCAGGCCTCGGGCGCTCCCGCCTTGCTGAAGCTCAGTTTGCTGTCCATGCGGCTTTCGGTGAAATCCACGGTGTAGCCGCGCAACAGGGTGCAGCTGTCGGCGGTCAGGAACAGGCGCACGCCGTGCTGCTCGATCACCGCGTCACCGTCGCCGGGAGCGGTCTCCACCGTGAAGCTCGAATCGAAACCGGAGCAGCCTCCGGCTTTCACCGACAGACGGAAGCCGCTGTCGGCCTTGCCGCCGCCGAAGCGCACGATGCGTTTCATGAACGTTGCGGCAGCAGGGGTAAGGGTTACACACATGGCTGATTCTCCTCAGGCAGCATTGACTTGGTGCGCCTGCATCGACTTGGCGAACCAGTCGATCAGCGAGGCTTCGATGTATTCGTGGGCGTAGGTCTCGACGGTCTCGATGCCGGCAGCGGTCAGGTCCTTGCGCGGGCAGTGGCCGATCTTGGCGACGAACACCGCGACACAGCCCGCCAGCGCCTCGACGATGCCGGGCAGCGCCTCGTCGTCGTCGTAACCGCCCTGGCAGTACAGCGACACCTTGCGATGGCCGACGAATTTCGCGCCCGCGCTTGAGATTTCGTACACTTGGAATTCCTCGGCGTGGCCGAAATGCTGGTTGATGCGACCCGATCCCTTGGTCGCGACGGCCACCAGGCGCGTCTCGCCGGTCGCGCCGACCGTCGCCTTTGCCGCATCTGTCGCAGCACTCTGGTCGGCGCGCTCGCGCTCGACAAAGCTGCGATACGCAGCGCGTGCCTCCATCATGCTGTCGGCATCAGTCTCGGCGGCAATCGCGTCGATGTTGTGCGACGTGAATTCGGCGCCGCGATCCTCGCCCAGCATGCCGACCGCATCGGCGCGGCACTGGCGGCAATGGCGCATCATCTGCATCTCGCCTTCGCAGCTGTCCTGCAAGGCCTTGAGTTCGGCCGGCGTCGGGCCGCGCTGGCCGGTGAGGCCGAAATGCGTGCCGTGCGCCGCATCCGAGATCAGCGGCATGATGTTGTGCAGGAAGGCGCCGCGCGACTTCACCGCCTCGTTCACCTCGGCCAGATGCCGGTCGTTGATGCCGGGGATCATCACCGAGTTCACCTTCACCAGCACATCGGCCGCCACCAGCATCTCCAGGCCCAGCATCTGCCGCTCGTGCAGGATGCGCGCGGCCTCGACGCCGCGCCAGCGCTTGTGGTCGAAGAAGATCCACGGGTAGATCTGCGCGCCGATATCCGGGTCGATCATGTTGATCGTGATCGTCACATGGTCGACCCCGAGCGCCTTGATGCGCTCGACGTGGTCGGGCAGGGCGAGGCCGTTGGTCGACAGACACAAGCGGATGTCCGGCGCCGCCGCCTTGATCAGATCGAAGGTGCGGAAAGTCTTCTCCGGCAAGGCCAGCGCATCGCCGGGGCCGGCCACTCCGACCACCGACAGTTGCGGAATCCGCGCCGCCACCGCCAGGACCTTCTTCGCTGCGAGCTCGGGCGTGAGCTTTTCCGACACCACGCCGGGCCGGCTTTCGTTGGCGCAGTCGTACTTGCGGTTGCAATAATTGCACTGGATGTTGCAGCCCGGCGCCACCGCGACATGCATGCGGGCGAAGTGGTGATGTGCTTCAGCGCTGTAACACGGGTGATCGTGCACCTTGTCGCGGATGTGCTGGGGCAGGCCGGCGGAGCTGCCCGAACCGCAGCCCCCTTGTACGGCGGTGCTGCAGGCGCCTGATTTTGCGGATGCGGGACCGCCGACGATGAGTGGGATGATCTTGCGGGCAGTTGGGGCTTCGGGCAGGGAGAGTCCGTGCGGTGACATGAAATGCTCCATTCGCAGTGATCCGGCGTGAGCTGCTCCGGCGCGCGTCGTTCGGCTCGGGGCAGCGTTTGCGAATGGCGTTGCAATGCCTGTGCCAGCGCCTCAGTGTGCTTGCAAGTCATTAAAAATAAACGATGTTTCAGGGAGTGCGAGTTTCGCGGACGATGTCGCATGTGCGACAGCAATGTCGCGTCGTGTCCGAATGCCGCCCTGTCGCGACGGCAAGCTTTGCATCGCACGAAGGCGTGGCACGTGCCCCGTTCGGGCGCGAAAATCCAGTCGCATCGCAGTCTTGCAGGGGCTTTGAGAAACCGTGGCGGTGGCGTGGCGCGCTTCTTGCGGAAAGCCCGTCGGCACGAGTCCCCTTTTTTCATTGCACGAGAGACCCACATCATGTCCACGCCGACCCTGTTCAGCACCCTCGAAGGCACACTGCTGTCCCCGACCTTTTCCGGCCCGACCGGAAGAACCGATCGTTATGGCTTCCGCGGCGAACTCGGTCTCAAATTCCCGCCCTCCCTTGCAGGCGAAAAGCGCCCGCCCGAGATCAAGGCCGATCAGGTGATCCTCGCGGTCGAGGGCGAGAAGCTGAGCTTCCTTGCCGCGCACGTCGATTCGCTCGCGCATCTCGATGAATTGCGTGTCACCTTCGGCAGCGCGCTGGTCCCCGGCGGCAAGTACTTCATCTTCGCCGGCAATGTCGATATCTCGAAGAAGTACCTGCTCGACATCGACGGCGTGAGTTTTCATGTGCTCCCGCTCGACGAAGCCACTGTCTACAACGAACTGCTCGACCTGCTGTATCTGGAAAAGGGCGATCTCAAGAAAAAGTCCGCCGAAGGCAAGATCGACGCCATCGTCAACGCTGCAGCGAACGTCTCGGGTGGCGGCTTCCCGCGTGTGGACTACGGTCAGGCGCTGGCCGAGATGGGGCCTGTGAAGGTGGCCGACAACCGGCCGGTTTGACCCGCCTTGCGCGCTGGAGCCCCCGCCGCTCGGTGAGCGCGTGCTGCGGGGGCTCCGGACTGCAACCGGATCAAAGCTGTTTCACTTCGACGTTGTACTTCCGCAGGGCATAGCCGATCTGGCGCGGCGTCAGTCCGAGCAGGCGCGCCGCCTTGGCCTGGACCCAGCCGCAGCGCTCCATCGCGTCGACCAGGCGGTCGCGCTCGCTCACGGGCGCGGCGCGCTCGTACGCGGCGAACTCTCCGGCCGCGTCCTCGGGCTGAACCGCTGGCGCCGCCGCCGGGCGGCGCGACACCGGCGGTGCGATCGTGGCGCGCCCGGGTATCCCTACCACCGGAAAACACGCCCGCGACTGTGCGCTTTCGAGCAGCACGGCCGAAAAGCACTGCCCCTTCTGGCAGCGCATGTCGACCTCGCGGATCACGTTCGCGCGTGTCATCGTCGCTGCGCGCTGGATGCAGTTCTCCAGCTCGCGCACGTTGCCCGGCCAGTTGCACTCCATCAGGATGTCCAGCGCACCCGGCGTGATCGTCAGCTGGCGTCGGTTTTCCCTGTTGAAGCGATCGAGAAAGAAGTCCGCCAGCAAGGGAATGTCGTCCTTGCGGTCGCGCAGCGACGGCATGAAGATCGTCACCACGTTCAGGCGGAAATACAGGTCGGCGCGAAACTCCTTGGTCTGCACCATCTCTTCGAGATTGCGGTTGGTTGCCGCGACCAGGCGCACATCGGCGCGCAGCGTCTTGTTGCCGCCGACGCGTTCGAATTCCTGCTCCTGCAGCACACGCAGCAGCTTCGCCTGGAAGGCGGGCGAAATATCGCCGATCTCGTCGAGGAAAATCGTGCCGCCCTTCGCCAGTTCGAAGCGCCCCTTGCGCTCCGAAGTCGCCCCGGTGAAGGCCCCTTTTTCGTGCCCGAACAGCTCCGACTCAAGCAAGGTTTCCGGCAGGGCCGCGCAATTGAGCTTCACGAACGGCCCCTTGGCGCGCGGCGACAGGTAATGGATCGCGTGCGCGATCGCCTCCTTGCCGGTGCCCGATTCGCCACGCAACAGCACGGTCGCACCGGATGGCGCCGCCTGATGCACGTCGGCGAACACCTCCTTCATGCGCTTCGAGCGTCCCACCACGTTTTCGATGTCGTACTTGCCCTGCAACTGCTTCTGCAGGCGATACGACTCTTCAAGCAGCGCCTGGCGGTCGGCGGCGACCGACTGATGCAGGCGGTAGGTCTGCCCCAGCAGGTTCGCCACCAGCGACAGGATGCGCACGTCGCGCTCGAAATTGATCGGCTCGTCACCGTCGGGGTGGCGGTCTGCGGACAGGATGCCGATCACCGCGCGGTCGATCTTCAATGGCACGACGATGTACGACACCCCCACCAGCTGCTGCGGGTCGCGCCCTGTACGATTGGTGAAATTGGCGTCGTTCGAGATGTCGGGAATCACGATCGGCGAGCCGCTGCGCAACACTTTGGCGATGACGCCTTCTCGCGGGTCGAGCACGGGCGCCTCGGTCATCGGCCAGGGCACGCCCGCCGCACCAAGTATGTGCAACTGCTCGTCCGCCTGCACCAAACCGACCAGGGCGTGACGCATCTGCAGCTGCGACAACAGCAGGCGCAGGACGCTGTGAATGCATTGCCGGAAATCGAGTGATGAGGTCAGAACCTTGCTGATCTCGTAAATTGTCAGCAAATCGATGTCGGAAGTGCGTCGATAGTTGTTGGGTTGCGTCATGGTGAATCCCGTATTCCCGAGTTGGGGCAAGGGTCTTCCGCAAGAACCGCGCCATTGCACCGCAGCATCCGGTTGCATTCCTTTAGGTGGTGGCCTTGCCGAGAGTCTCCCGCGAAAAACTGCTAGAATCACGAGCTACGCTTTTTCCGCTCACTTTCTGCTTACCGATTCAATCCGGAGTTTTCAAATGGCAATCGAACGCACCCTGTCCATCATCAAGCCCGACGCCGTCGCCAAGAACGTGATCGGCAAGATCTACCAGCGCTTTGAAGATGCGGGTCTCAAGATCGTCGCCTCGAAGATGGTGCACCTG
Organism: Aromatoleum diolicum; assembly: GCF_012910955.1. Lineage (GTDB taxonomy): Bacteria > Pseudomonadota > Gammaproteobacteria > Burkholderiales > Rhodocyclaceae > Aromatoleum > Aromatoleum diolicum. Next base: position 198,037 of record NZ_WTVQ01000001.1, on the reverse strand, counting down.
TCCGAGCGCGAAGCCGGCCAGTTCTACGCGGTCCACAAGGAGCGCCCCTTCTTCAAGGATCTGGTGTCCTTCATGATCTCCGGTCCGGTGATGATCCAGGCGCTGGAAGGCGAAAACGCCATCGCCACGAATCGCGACCTGATGGGCGCCACCGACCCGAAGAAGGCCGCTCCGGGCACCATCCGCGCCGACTTCGCCGATTCGATCGACGCGAACGCGGTCCATGGTTCCGATGCGCCGGAAACCGCCGCGGTTGAAATCGCGTTCTTCTTCCCCGGAATGAACGTTTACGCCCGCTAAGCCTCTCAGGGCTATGCCCGCGGATCGGCCCGCGCACTTCGTGCGTCGCGGGCCGATTGCATTTTGAGGGCAGCACAGGAAAACATGCTTATACCGGTCAATCTGCTCGATTTCGACGTCGATGGTCTCGTCAGCTGGTTCGCGGAACGGGGCGAAAAGCCCTTTCGTGCGCGCCAGGTGATGCACTGGATGCACCGCTTCGGCGAAACCGATTTCGACAACATGACCGACGTCGCAAAGAGCCTGCGCGCAAAGCTCGCGCAGGAAGCCTGCATTCGCCCGCCGCAGGCCATCCGCGATACGGTGTCCAGTGACGGTACGCGCAAGTGGCTGCTCGACGTCGGCAGCGCGAATGCGGTCGAGGCGGTGTTCATTCCCGAAACCAACCGCGGCACGCTGTGCATCTCCTCGCAGGCCGGCTGCGCGCTCGACTGCGCCTTCTGTTCCACCGGCAAGCAGGGTTTCAACCGCAACCTGAGTGCGGCCGAGATCATCGGCCAGCTGTGGCTCGCCAACAAGCTGCTCGGCGGCAGTGCCGCCCCGGCCGGCGCGAAGGATGCCGAAGGCGAGCCGGACAATGGCCGCGTCATCAGCAATGTCGTGATGATGGGCATGGGCGAGCCGCTCGCGAACTTCGACAACGTCGTCACCGCATTGCGTCTGATGCTCGATGACCATGCGTACGGCCTGTCGCGCCGCCGGGTCACGGTATCGACCTCGGGCATCGTGCCGGCGATGGATCGCCTGCGCGACGAATGTCCGGTGGCGCTGGCGGTGTCGCTGCACGCGCCGGACGATGCGCTGCGCGACCGCCTGGTGCCGATCAACCAGAAGTATCCGTTGCGTGAGCTGATGGCCGCGTGCCAGCGCTATCTCGAGCGCGCGCCACGCGATTTCGTGACGTTCGAGTACGTCATGCTCGACGGCGTGAACGACTCGGACGCCCATGCACGGGCGCTGGTGGCGCTGGTGCGTGACGTGCCATGCAAGTTCAACCTGATCCCGTTCAATCCCTTCCCGAACTCCGGATTCGAGCGCTCGAGCCCCGAACGAATCCGCCGCTTTGCAGGTATCCTGATTGACGCGGGCATTGTCACCACGACCCGCAAGACGCGTGGCGATGACGTCAACGCGGCCTGCGGCCAGCTCGCCGGCCAAGTGCAGGATCGCACGCGCCGTACCGTACGTTTGGTGAAAACGACCGAGGATCGTGCATGAAGCGGATGATCGCGAAGCTGTCAATTCCCCTGTTCGCGCTGGCGCTGGCAGGGTGTGTTACCGCGCCCCTTGCCCCTGGTGCGGGCGGTCCGCTGGCCGATCGGCCCGTATCGGATATGCCCGCTTCGGGCAAGACGACCGCCACGGCCAAGGTGCACGTCGAGCTGGGGCTCGCATATTTCCAGGTCGGACGCTACGCCGTCGCGCTCGACGAGGCGCGCATCGCGCTCCAGAGCGATTCCAGCTATTCGCCGGCCTATCACCTGATGGGGCTGGTGTACATGTATGTCGAAGACCCCAATGCCGCACGCGAAAATTTCCAGCGCGCGCTGAGCCTGGCGCCCAATGATCCGGAATTCAACAACAGCTACGGCTGGTTCCAGTGCGTCACCGGGCAAACGCAGGACGGTCTTGCACGGCTCTCGATGGCGGCGCGCAATCCTTACTATCGCACGCCGACGCGGCCGTACACCAATGCCGGGTTGTGCTACCTGCGCGAGGGGAACGATGCCGCGGCCGAAAACGAGTTCCAGCGCGCGGTGCAACTCGATTCGGGCAACGCTCAGGCGATGTATCACCTCGCGGAAATTGCCTATCGCCGCGGCGCCTACAGCGTAGCGAGTACGTATCTGGTGAAATTGCACCAGCAGGGCGAGCCGAGTGCCCGGTCGATATGGCTGGGCCTGCGTACCGAGCGTCGCATGGGCAACCGCGATGCGGAGGCGAGCTATGCGGCCCAGTTGCGCGGGCGCTTTGCCGATAGCCCGGAATATCAGGCCATGATTCAGGGAAAATACCAGTGACAGAAGTGCATCTGGACCCGCAGGGGAGTGCGGCGCCGTCTGCCGACGCCGCCGCGGTCGGCGCGCAATTGCGCCGTCTGCGCGAGAGCCGCGGCGAGACGACCGGCAACGTGGCAAACGCCCTCAAACTGACCAGCAGGCAAATTGAAGCGATGGAGGCCGGGCGGCTCGACCTGCTGCCGGGCCCGGCGTTCGCACGCGGATTCCTGCGCAATTATGCGCGCTATCTCGGCGTCGATCCGTCAGCGGTGCTGGCGGCTTTCGAGTTCGAAGCGGGCGCGCAGGTAGTGGAGCTGGTACCGGTTTCCAATGCCGAGGGCGTCATGCCGAGTGGCGGCGCGTCGCGTGCCGTGCAGCTTCCGGCGGCGCTGATCGCCGGGGGGCTGCTGGTGGTGGTGATCGCCGGCTGGTATTTCGACTGGTTTCAGATGCCTGATGAATCCATCGCCGTGACCGAGCCTGCGCCTGACGCGGCGCTCCCCGGCGACGCAGCACCGGCGGGCGAGCCCATCGTCATGCCTTCTCCCGGCGTCACGTCGCCCGGCACCGACAGCACGGCGTTGGCAATTTCGCCGATGCCGACGCCCCCTGCAGTCCCCGACAGTGCAACCACGGTGAATCCGCCGCCGCTCGTGCCGGCGCTGCCCGGTTCCGTGCCCCCCGCGAGCGTCCCGGCCATCGCGCCGCCTGCGCCGGCGCCGCTCGCCCCCGCAGCGCCAGTCGCCCCCGCAGCGCCAGTCGCCGTGGCCGCGCGCGCCGACGGCGTCGAGCACATGGTGTTCCGTTTCGAGGGGGAGTCATGGGTCGAGGTGCGTGACGCCAGCGGTTCGATCGTTTATTCGGGCATCAGCCATGCCGGCGGTACCCGCACCGTGCAGGGCAAACCGCCGTTTGCCCTGGTGGTGGGCAACGCCCGGCAGGTGTCGCTCGAGTATCGCGGCAAGCCCTACGACATGACGCCGTACGTGCGTGTCAGCGTCGCAAGATTGACCCTGGAGTAAGCTGAATTGGCAACAAACCCCTCCCTAGAGCGCCCCGCCGCGGCGATGCCGCGTCACCGCACGCGGCAAGTCCGCGTCGGACGCGTGCTGATCGGCTCGGATGCGCCGGTGGTGGTGCAGTCGATGACCAATACCGATACCGTCGACGTGCTTGCGACCGCGATGCAGGTCGCCGAACTCGCGCGTGCCGGTTCGGAACTGGTGCGCATCACGGTCAATAACGAGGCTGCCGCGAAGGCCGTGCCGCATATCCGCGACCGCCTGCTCGCGCTCAACATGGACGTGCCGCTGGTCGGCGACTTCCATTACAACGGTCACAAGCTGCTCGCCGATCACCCGGCCTGCGCCGAGGCGCTCGCCAAGCTGCGGATCAATCCGGGCAACGTCGGCGCCGGCACCAGGCGCGATCCGCAGTTCGCCTCGATCATCGAAATTGCCTGCAAGTACGACAAACCGGTGCGCATCGGCGTCAACTGGGGCAGCCTCGATCCGTCGGTGCTTGCCCGCGTCATGGACCAGAACGCCAAGCGCGCTGAGCCGCGTGACGCCGGCGCGGTGATGCGCGAAGCGCTGGTCGTGTCTGCGCTGGAATCTGCCGTAAAGGCGGAGGAATACGGTCTCGGCGGGGACCGCATCATCCTGTCTGCGAAAGTGTCGAGCGTGCAGGACCTGATCGCGGTGTATCGCGACATGGCAGCGCGCTGCGACTACCCGCTGCACCTTGGGCTCACCGAGGCCGGCATGGGCTCGAAGGGCATTGTCGCATCGACCGCGGCGCTCGCGGTGCTGCTGCAGGAAGGCATCGGCGACACGATCCGCATCTCGCTGACGCCGGAGCCCAACGGCAGCCGCACGCAGGAAGTCGTCGTGGCGCAGGAAATCCTGCAGACCATGGGCTTGCGCGCGTTCACGCCGATGGTCACGGCATGTCCGGGATGTGGGCGGACCACCAGCACTTTCTTCCAGGAACTCGCCTCGGGCATCCAGAACTACGTGCGCGAGCAGATGCCGGTGTGGCGCGAGCAGTACGACGGCGTCGAGAACATGACGCTCGCCGTGATGGGCTGCGTCGTCAACGGGCCGGGCGAAAGCAAGCATGCCAACATCGGCATTTCGCTGCCCGGCACCGGCGAAACCCCGGCGGCGCCGGTATTCGTCGACGGCGAAAAAACGGTTACCCTGCGCGGCGATAACATTGCCGCCGAATTCAAGGCCATCGTGGATAACTACGTGGCGACCAGATACACAAAAAAGGCGGTCTGAACCGTCCCCTTATGACTGAAAAGAAACAAAGCAATCAGACGTTGCAAGCCGTTCGCGGGATGAACGACATCCTGCCCGACGAGGCCGAGGCCTGGGAACATTTCGAGGATATTGTTCGCGACTGGCTGCGCAGCTACGGCTATCGCCCCATCCGCATGCCGATCGTCGAGCCGACGCCGCTGTTCAAGCGCGCCATCGGTGAAGTCACCGACATCGTCGAGAAGGAAATGTACTCCTTCGAGGATGCCCTCAACGGCGAGCTGCTGACGCTGCGTCCGGAAGGCACCGCCTCCTGCGTGCGCGCCGCGATCCAGCACAAGATGCTGTTTGCCGGCCCGCAGCGCCTGTATTACCACGGCCCGATGTTCCGGCACGAGCGTCCGCAGAAAGGGCGTTATCGTCAGTTCCACCAGATTGGCGTCGAGGCGATGGGCTTCGATGGCCCCGACATCGACGCCGAGCACATCCTGATGTGCGCGCGGCTGTGGGACGATCTCGGTCTCGAGGACGTGCGTCTCGAGCTCAATTCGCTCGGTTCCAGCGAGGAGCGAGCACGCCATCGTGCCGAGCTCATCACCTATCTGTCGGCGCACCAGGAGCGCCTGGACGAGGACGCCAAGCGCCGCCTGCATACCAATCCGCTGCGCATCCTCGACACCAAGAATCCTGATCTGCAGGATCTCGTCGAAGCCGCGCCCAAACTGATCGATTTCCTCGGCGACGAATCGCTCAAGCATTTCGATGGCGTGCAGGCCCTGCTCAAGGATGCCGGCATTCCCTACCGCATCAACCCGCGCCTGGTGCGCGGACTCGATTACTACAACCGCACGGTATTCGAGTGGGTGACCACGCGTCTCGGCGCACAGGGAACGGTGTGTGCGGGCGGGCGCTACGACGGCCTGGTCGAGCAGCTCGGCGGCAAGCCTGCGCCGGCCGCCGGGTTCGCGATGGGGGTCGAGCGTCTGCTGGCCTTGTGGCGTGAAGGCGGTGGCGAAGTCGAGCGGGCGCAGCCCGATGTGTATGTCGTGCACCTCGGCGAACAGGCCCAGCGCCTTGCGTTCCGCGCGGCGGAAGCGCTGCGCGGCTATGGCTTCGCCGTGCTGACGCATTGCGGTGGTGGCAGTTTCAAGTCGCAGATGAAGAAGGCCGACGCCAGCGGCGCGCAGCTGGCAGTCGTGATTGGCGAAGACGAAGCCGCCACCGGTGAGGTCGGACTCAAGCCCCTGCGTGGGCCCGGCGGGCAACAACGTGTGGCGCTTGAAGGCATCGCCGATGCGGTGGCCGAATGCCTGTTCATTGACGAAGAGGAAAATGATGGCGGTTTATGATCTGGAAGAGCAGGAACAGATTTCCGAACTGAAGGCCTGGTGGGCCCAGTATGGCAATTTGGTGACCGCGATCGCGGTGGTGGCCGCGCTGGCCTCGGTCGGCTGGCAGGGGTTCCAGTACTACAAGAACAAACAGGCCGGCGAGGCGGGTTCGCTGTATTTCGCGGTGCAGTCTGCCGCGCAGCAGGGCAATGCACAGAAGGCGCGCGAAGCGGCCGGGCAGATCATCGAGAAGTTCCCCGGAACTTCGTATGCCGAGATGGCTGCGCTGATCTCGGCCGGTGTGCAGCTGTCCGCCGGCGACGGCAAGAACGCGCGGGCTCAGCTCGAGTGGCTGCTCGACAAGGGCAACGATGCGGCGCTCAAGGACATTGCACGCCTGCGCCTGGCGGCCGTGCTGCTCGATGAAGGGGCGCATGACGAAGCGCTGGCGCGTCTCGGCGGGACGGCGCCGGCGCCTGCACTCAAGGCACGCTTCGAAGACTTGCGCGGTGACGTGCTGGCGGCCAGCGGCAAGATCGCCGAGGCCCGCAGTGCCTATCAGGCGGCGATCGATGCGTTGGGCGTGGAGGGTGCCGAAGGCGGCGAAACCCTGCGTGAGGTGATTCGCGTCAAGCAACAAGCCCTGGAGGGCTGAGTGATGATGCGACCCCTCTCCGCCCTGGTGTTTTCGGGCTCGCTGGCCCTGCTTGCCGGCTGCTCCTCGCTCAACCCGTTTGCGTCGTCGACGCCCAAGCCTGCGCCGCTCGCGGCGATCCAGCCTTCGGCGGAACTGCGTGCGGTGTGGCAGGTGCGCGTCGGCGCGTCCGGCCCCTACGTGTTCCAGCCGGCGGTCGTGGGCGAGGACGTCTATGCCGCAGCGCATGACGGCGTTGTTGCGCGATACAAGGATGGCCGTCCGGTGTGGACGGCGAACGCCGGCAAGCGCCTTTCGGCCGGTGTGGGCAGCAACGGGCGCCTGGCGGTCGTGGCGACGACCGCCGGCGAGATCGTTGCCCTGGACGCCGAAAATGGATCGGAGCGCTGGCGCTCCCCGGTCGGCGCCGAGGTTCTCGCGCCGCCTGCCGTCGGCGATGCGATCGTTGTGGTGCGTGCCTCGGACAGCCGTCTGATTGGTCTGGATGCCAGCACCGGCGCGCGCCGCTGGGTATTCCAGCGCGCCACGCCGCCCCTCTCGTTGCGCAGTTTTGCCGGCGTCACGCTCGAGAGTGGCGCCGCGCTGGCCGGCTATCCGGGTGGCAAGCTCGTCGCCGTGAGCCTCGCCAACGGTGGGCAACTGTGGGAGCTGACGGTCGCCACGCCGCGTGGCGCGACCGAACTCGAACGCGTTGCTGACATCGCCGGCACGCCGGTGCTCGGGCGCAAGGAAATCTGCGCCGTGTCCTATCAGGGACGCGCCGGGTGTTTCGACGCCAGTAACGGCAACGCGCTGTGGTCGCGCGATTTTTCCAGCAGTGTCGGCATGGATCGGGATACGCGTTTCGTCGTCATTACCGACGACGCAGATACCGTGCATGGGCTTGACGGCGCCAGCGGCGCCAGCGTGTGGAAGCAGGATGCCTTGCCGCGGCGCGCGGTGTCGCGTCCGGTGATCGTCGGCGACTTTGTTGCCATCGGCGATCTCGAGGGTTATGTTCATCTGCTCAACCGCGAAACCGGCGCTTTCGTGGCGCGCACACGTGCCGACAGCAGCGCCATCGCTGCCGACCCGCGCCGCTTCGGGCGCGACGGTTTTGTCATCCAGACGCGGGACGGTGGCGTCCACGTCTATGAGGCCCGCTAAGCGGGAATGAGCGCGTGAAACCCACCATAGTTCTGGTTGGCCGGCCCAACGTCGGCAAATCCACCCTTTTCAACCGCCTGACCCGCACGCGCGATGCGCTTGTTGCGGACCAGCCCGGCCTGACGCGCGATCGCCACTACGGCATCGGCCGAGTCGGTGATCGCGATTACCTGGTGGTGGATACCGCGGGCTTCGACCCCGTCGCCAAGAGCGGGATCATGCACGAAATGGCGCGCCAGGCCGAGCAGGCGATCGCCGAAGCGGACGTGTTGCTGTTCCTCGTCGACGGCCGTGCCGGACTGACGCCGCACGACGAGCAGATCGCCACGCGTCTGCGCCGTGCCGGTCGCCCGGTGCATCTGGTCGTCAACAAGGCCGAGGGCATGGAGCGGACCATGGTGTCGGCCGAGTTTCACGCCCTTGGGCTCGGCGATCCCCTGCCCGTGTCGGCGACGCATGGGGATGGTGTCAAAGAGGTGGTTGATCTCGTGCTGGCGGAGTTTCCCGACGACGCCGAGCCGGAAGACGAGCAGGGGCGCTCCCCCCGCATCGCCATCGTGGGGCGACCCAACGTCGGCAAATCGACCCTCGTAAACAGTCTGCTCGGCGAAGAGCGCGTGATTGCGTTCGACATGCCCGGCACCACGCGCGACGCCATTGCCATTCCTTTTGAACGCGAAGGCCGCAACTACACGCTGATCGACACCGCCGGCCTGCGCCGCCGCGGCAAGGTCTTCGAAGCGGTGGAAAAATTCTCCGTCATCAAGACGCTGCAGGCCATCGAGGAGTGCAACGTGGTCGTGCTGGTGCTCGACGCGTCGCAGGACATCTCCGACCAGGATGCCCATATTGCCGGCTTCATCCTTGATTCCGGCCGCGCGCTGGTGGTGGCCGTCAACAAGTGGGACGACGTCGACGACTACCGTCGCGAACTCATCAAGCAGGATCTCGCGCGCAAGCTCAATTTCCTGTCGTTCGCGCGGTTTCACTACATCTCGGCGCTGAAGGGCGCGGGCGTCGCCGCCGTCATGAAATCGGTCGACGCGGCTTACGCTGCCGCAATGGTCAATTTGTCCACGCCGCGTCTTACCCGCACGCTGCAGGCCGCTCTGGCCAAGCAGGCGCCCCCGCGCCACGGCATTTTCCGCCCGAAGATGCGCTATGCGCACCAGGGGGGCAACAATCCGCCGGTGGTGGTGATCCACGGTGCCGCGCTGGACCACGTGCCGGCATCTTACGTCCGCTTCCTGGAACGTACTTTCATGGAGGCGTTCAAATTGCAGGGCACCCCCTTGCGGATACAGTTCCGAACCGCACACAATCCGTTTATCGGAAAAGAATAATTATCCAACTCCACGCCGGGATGTCGCGTTCGTGCCTTTGTTGCGGCGCAGCATGAAATCCTTTACATTCACAACAAGACAAAGCTTCGAGGTTTGAAAATGAGTAACAAAGGGCAACTACTACAAGACCCGTTCCTGAACACCCTGCGCAGGGAGCATGTCCCCGTGGCGATCTACCTGGTCAATGGCATCAAGCTGCAAGGGCAGATCGAATCGTTCGACCAGTACGTTGTGCTGCTGAAGAACACCGTGACGCAGATGGTGTACAAGCACGCCATCTCGACGGTCGTGCCGGCTCGTCCGGTCAATATCCAGCAGCAGGATTCGGGTGACGGTAATAGCTGAACAGCATCCGCTGCGGCGGCGTCTGCCGACCGCCGCAGGACTCCATGTTTGAGCGCCCCGATTCCGGTGAGCGCGCCGTACTCGTCCAGCTCGACCTGAATCAGGGCGCGCTGGACGAGCGACTTTCCGAACTCAAGCTGTTGACCCTCAGCGCTGGCGCCAGCGTCGAAGCGGTGGTGGGTGGGCGCCGTGCGCGGCCAGATCCGGCACTGTTCGCCGGCCGTGGCAAGGTCGAGGAAATTGCCGAAACGCTGCGTGCGTACGAGGCCGACTTTGTCATTTTCAATCACACCCTGTCGCCGGCCCAGCAACGTAACCTCGAACGGGCGCTGCAGTGTCGCGTCGTCGATCGCACGGCGCTGATCCTTGATATTTTCGCTCAGCGTGCGCGCAGTCACGAGGGCAAGCTGCAAGTCGAACTTGCCCAGCTCGATCACCTGTCCACTCGTCTGGTACGCGGCTGGACTCACCTTGAGCGGCAGAAGGGCGGCATCGGTCTGCGGGGGCCGGGTGAAACCCAGCTCGAAACCGACCGCCGCCTCCTCGGCAAGCGTGTCAAGCTGCTCAAGGAGCGTCTTGCACAGATCGAAAAGCAGCGGCGTGTGCGGCGTCGTGGTCGCGAAGGGCGTAACGTGCTGTCGGTGTCGCTGGTCGGCTACACCAATGCCGGCAAGTCGACGCTGTTCAATTCCCTGACCAAGGCCGGAGCTTATGCGGCCGACCAGTTGTTCGCGACGCTCGATACGACCTCGCGACGCCTGTACGTCGGCGAAGGTGGCAACGTGGTGCTCTCGGATACCGTCGGATTCATCCGCGATTTGCCGCACTCGCTGGTTGCCGCCTTTCACTCCACGCTCGAGGAAACCGCAACTGCGGACCTGCTGCTGCATGTGGTCGATACGGCAAGCGAGGACCGCGAGGCGCAGATTGAAGCCGTTAACCGGGTGCTGACGGAAATCGGTGCCGGCGACGTGCCGCAGATTATGGTCATGAACAAGATCGACCTGACGCGGGTCGAGCCGGCGGTCCAGCGCGACGATTATGGTAAGATCGTCCGCGTTTTTTTGAGCGCCAGAACTGGCGAAGGGCTTGGCTTGCTGCGCGACGCCCTGGCTGAGGTAGCATGCGCGGTGACAGCTGCGCCCGAAGCGCCTTTCGGCGTTTCTCCGAATCTCTCCGACATCGGTCCAATTCAAACGTGATTACAGGCGTTCTAATGTCTCTCAATGACCCACGCTGGGGCAGCAACCAGGGGAATGGCGACGACAAGCGCGGCGACGACAAGCGCGGCGGCAATCAGGGCCCTCCAGACCTCGAGGATCTGTGGCGCGACTTCAATCAGCGTCTTTCCGCCATGTTCGGCAAGCGCGGTCCACGCAGCGGTGGTGGCGGCAATGGCGGAGGTCCGCAGCTGCCGCAGTTGTCGTTCCGCCAGTTCGGCGGCGGTATCGGTGCATTGCTGGTCCTGATCCTGGTGGTGTGGCTTGCCAGCGGCTTCTACATTGTCGAGGCCAACCAGCGCGGCGTGGTGCTGCGCTTCGGCAGCTTCGTCGAAACCACCGAGCCTGGCCTGCGTTGGCGCCTGCCCTATCCCGTCGAAAGCAGCGAGGTGGTCGATCTGACCGGCGTGCGCACGGTGGAAGTCGGCTATCGTGGCTCGGAGCGCAACAAGGTGTTGCGCGAGGCCCTGATGCTTACGGACGACGAGAACATCATCAACATCCAGTTCGCCGTTCAGTACGTGCTTACCAGCCCCGAAAAATACGTGTTCAACAACCGCTATCCTGACGAGTCGGTGATTCAGGCGGCGGAGTCGGCGATGCGTGAGATCGTCGGCAAGAACAAGATGGACTTCGTGTTGTACGAGGGCCGTGAGCAAATGGCGGCCAGCGCGCACGAGTCGATCCAGAAAATCCTCGATCGCTACGATACCGGTATCCAGATCAGCCGCGTGACGATGCAGAACGCCCAGCCGCCCGAGCAGGTGCAAGCGGCATTCGACGACGCCGTCAAGGCCGGTCAGGATCGCGAGCGTCTGCGCAACGAGGGTCAGGCCTACGCGAATGACGTGATTCCGCGTGCGCGAGGCGCCGCGTCGCGCCTGATCGAAGAAGCCAATGGCTATCGCGCCAGTGTCGTCGCCAACGCCGAGGGCGAAGCGAGCCGCTTCAGCCAGGTGCTGGCCGAATACCGCCGTGCGCCGGAAGTCACGCGCGAGCGTCTGTATATCGATACGATGCAGCAGGTGATGTCGAAGACCAGCAAGGTGATGGTCGACGCCAAGGGCAACGGTAACCTGTTGTTCATGCCGTTGGACAAGCTGATGCAGGCAACCGGCAGTGCTTCGGGCGCGCATGAGTCGTCAGCGCCCCCGACCAGTACGGCTGTGCCGGCACCCGCGCCGCGCGCCGACAATACCTTGGATTCGCGCAATCGCGAGCTGCGCGATCGTGAGCGGGGAGAGCGGTAATGCGTGACAAGATGTCGCTTCTTGCAGGTTTTTTGCTGTTCCTCGTGGCCTTGGCCTCGATGACGCTGTTCACCGTCGATCAGCGTCAGTTTGCCGTCGTGTTCCAGCTGGGAGAGATCAAGGAGGTCATCGACAAGCCGGGTCTGAACTTCAAGTGGCCGATGATCCAGAACGTGCGTTACTTCGATCGTCGCATCCTGACGATGGATACGCCGGAACCTGAACGCTTCATCACCGCCGAAAAGAAGAACGTGCTTGTCGATCACTTCGTCAAGTGGCGCATCATCGACCCGCGGCTGTATTACGTGTCGGTGGCCGGAGACGAGGCGCGCGCCCGTACCCGATTGCTGCAGACCGTCAATGGTGGCCTGCGCGAAGAGTTCGGTCGTCGTACGGTGCATGACGTGGTCTCGGGCGCTCGCGAAAAGATCATGGAAGACATGCGCACCCGCGCTGATCTGGATGCGCGCAAGATCGGCGTGCAGATTCTTGACGTGCGCCTCAAGCGTGTCGACCTGCCGCTCGAGGTGTCGGAGTCGGTGTATCGCCGCATGGAAGCCGAGCGCAAGCGTGTCGCGAACGAGCTGCGTTCCGAAGGCGGCGCAATCGCCGAGAAGATTCGCGCCGATGCCGAGCGCCAGCGCGAGGTCATCATTGCCGAGGCTTACCGCGATGCGCAGCAGGCCAGGGGTGCCGGCGACGCGAAGGCAACTGCGATCTACGCGCAGGCGTACGGGCAGAGTCCCGAGTTCTATTCGTTCTATCGCAGCCTCGAAGCCTACCGTTCGAGCTTTGCGAGCAAGAACGACGTGATGGTGGTCGACCCGAGCTCGGAGTTCTTCAGGTTCCTGAAGGACTCCGCCGGGGGCAAGAAGAACTGACCGGATGGGCAACAAGCTGTTGTTGGCCTTCGCACTGATGCTGGTGATCGAAGGCCTCCTGCCCTTTGTCGCGCCAGCCGCCTGGCGCGAAACTTTTTTGCGGCTCGCGCAGATGGCTGACGGGCAGATCCGCTTTATCGGACTGACCTCGATGCTGATCGGCGTGCTGCTACTGTTTGCGTTTTCCTGACAATCATGCGCTGGGTTCTTCCCGATCACATCCAGGACGCGCTGCCGGCCGAGGCTGACAAGCTCGAGCGTCTGCGCCGTCGCCTGCTCGATGCATTCCGCGGTCACGGCTACCAGCTGGTGATTCCGCCGTTGCTCGAATATCTTGATTCGCTGACCACCGGGGCCGGCCAGGATCTCAAGCTGCGCACCTTCAAGCTGGTCGATCAGCTCTCCGGCAAGACCATGGGCGTGCGTGCCGACATGACGCCGCAGGTCGCCCGTATCGACGCGCACCTGCTCAATCGTAGCGGCGTGTCGCGCCTGTGCTACTGCGGCAGTGTGCTGCATGCGCTGCCCTCGACGCTGACGGCGACGCGCGAGCCGCTGCAGCTCGGCGCTGAGCTTTATGGTCACGCCGGTATCGATGCCGATCTCGAAATCATCCACCTGCTTTCCGAGGTAATGCGGCTCGCTGAAGTGCCGGCGAGTCGTATCGATCTCGGGCATGTCGGACTGTTCCGCGTGCTGGCCGCGCGCGCCGGGATGGTGCCCGAGCGCGAGGAAGAGTTGTTCGACCTGCTGCAGGCCAAGGATCTGCCGGGCCTGCGCGAATTGCTCGCCGACGTTGCCGAGCCCGTGCGCTCGGCGCTGCTGGCATTGCCGACGCTGTATGGCGGAGCGGAGGTGCTCGATGAGGCGCGTGCGCGCCTGCCGGACGATGCCGAAATTCGGGCCGCGCTCGACGATCTGGGCAGGTTGGCGGATGCGCTCGCGGATCTGCCGATCAGTTTCGACCTTGCCGATTTGCGTGGCTACCACTATCACAACGGCGTGGTGTTCGCGGCATATGGCAATGGATCGCCGGCCGCGCTCGCCTTGGGCGGCCGCTATGACCGCATCGGTCAGGCTTTCGGCCGCGGGCGGCCGGCCACGGGCTTCAGTCTCGATCTGCGCGAGCTGGCGCTGGGGCTGCCGGACTCGATCCAGGCAGGTGCAATTCTGGCGCCCGCCGATAGTGACGCCGAGCTGCGCAGCGCGGTTGCGCAATTGCGTGCCGAGGGTGAAGTGGTCATGACGGCCCTGCCCGGACACGATGGAAGCTGGAAGGAGGCCGGTTGCGACCGGCAACTCATCAAGCGCGATGACCGCTGGACGGTCGAAGCGCTTCAGGGAGAATGAACTAAATGGCAAAGAACGTAGTGGTTGTCGGTACCCAGTGGGGCGACGAGGGCAAGGGCAAGATCGTCGATTGGCTGACGGATCACGCCAAGGGCGTGGTGCGTTTCCAGGGCGGTCACAATGCCGGCCATACGCTGGTGATCGGGGCCAACGAGTACAAACTGAACCTCGTGCCGTCCGGCATCGTGCGCGAAGGCGTGGCGTGCTACATCGGCAATGGCGTGGTGCTGGACACGCATCACCTGCTGTCCGAGATCCGCGTGCTGGAGGCGGGTGGCATCAAGGTGCGCGAGCGCCTGCGCATCAGCCCGGGCTGCCCGCTGATTCTCGGCTATCACGCCGCCCTCGATCGTGCGCGCGAGGCTGCCAAGAGCGCTGGCGACAAGATCGGCACCACCGGCAAGGGCATCGGGCCGACCTATGAAGACAAGGTCGCACGCCGCGCGCTGCGGGTGTACGACCTGTTCGACCGCGAGCGTTTCGCGGAGAAGCTGCGTGCCAACCTCGAATATCACAACTTTGTGCTGACGCAGCACCTCGGTGCGGAAGCGGTGGAGTTCCAGCCGGTGTTCGACCAGGCGATGGCCGATGCCGAAGAGATCCGGCCGATGGTCGCCGACGTTTCGGCCGAGCTGTACGCGGTGAACAAGTCCGGGGGCAGCCTGCTGTTCGAAGGCGCGCAGGGTACGCTGCTCGACATCGACCACGGCACCTATCCGTTCGTGACCTCGAGCAACTGCGTCGCCGGCCAGGCCGCTGCCGGGTCCGGGGTCGGGCCGGGGCGGCTGCACTACGTGCTGGGGATCACCAAGGCGTACTGCACGCGCGTTGGCGGCGGGCCGTTCCCGACGGAACTCGACATCGAGACGGTGGGCGTTCCCGGCGAGCAGATGTCGTCGAAGGGGCGCGAGTTCGGCACCGTGACGGGGCGCAAGCGCCGCTGCGGCTGGCTCGACCTCGCCGCGCTGAAGCGCTCGATCATCATCAACGGCGTGACCGGGCTGTGCATCACCAAGCTCGACGTGCTCGACGGTCTGGCCGAACTCAAGCTGTGCACCGGCTACATGCTCGACGGTCAGCGCATCGACCTGCTGCCGATGGGGTCCGAGGAAGTGACGCGCTGCGAGCCGATCTTCGAGACGATGGCCGGCTGGAGTGGCACGACCTTCGGCGCGCAGAGCTGGGATGCGTTGCCGCAGGAGGCGCGTGCCTACCTGCACCGCATCGAGGAGATCTGCGAGATTCCGATCGACGTGATCTCGACCGGTCCGGAGCGTGATGAGACCATCCTGCGTCGCCATCCCTTCGGTGCCTGAGAGCGCTTGAACAAGGCTTCAGCGTTTGCCAGCCCGGGGCGGGGTCTTGCCCGCCTCCTCGGCCCGGTGTGCACCCCGGGCCGGCGGCAGCGCGCAGCATGCCTTGCGGAATCCTGTCCGCGCCGGCTACGCATTCTTCGCGCAGCCGGGGCTGAAAAAGCAAAAGCCGGTCGAATGACCGGCTTTTGCTTTGATCTGGTGCCCAGAAGAGGACTCGAACCTCCACGCCTCGCAGCGCTAGTACCTGAAACTAGTGCGTCTACCAATTCCGCCATCTGGGCAAGTGGCCGCATTATAGCGACAAGTCGCTGCCTGGCCAAGAGGGGCGGTGGGGATGTCGGGCCCGACGCAACGGCGCATGTAACCAAACAGCCTGCGAGTGGTCGGAGCACAAATGAACAGGCAACAAAAAAGCCGACTCAAGGTCGGCTTTCCTGCAAAACTGGTGCCCAGAAGAGGACTCGAACCTCCACGCCTCGCAGCGCTAGTACCTGAAACTAGTGCGTCTACCAATTCCGCCATCTGGGCAAGAGCCGCGCATTATAAGCACGAATAAGAGAATGTCAATGACTGAAAAAATGAAAAGACAAAAAAGCAAAACGAACGCCGCTGCGAACGCGGCCGGATCCCATCAGCCCAGCGCTATCCGGCGCGCCGATCCGTTCTACGAACGCGAGTCGGCCGAATACGAGCACCCGCTGCCGAGCCGTGAATACGTCGAACAGACGCTGGCGGAGCAGGGCGTGCCGATGACATTCGAGCAGTTGTGCGCGGCGCTCGATGTGCGCGAAGACGAGGCGGTGCTGTTTGAACGCCGCCTGCGTGCGATGGGACGCGACGGACAGCTGATCCGTAACCGGCGCGACGCCTACTTGCTGCCGGACAAGGCGGACCTGATCCGCGGACGCGTTGCCGGCCATGCGGATGGCTTCGGTTTCCTGATCCGCGATGACAAGCAGCCGGACGTGTTCCTCGGACCGAAGGAGATGCGCGAAGTACTGCATGGCGATCGCGTGATCGCCCGCATCACCGGGCTGGACCGGCGTGGACGCCCCGAGGGCAAGGTGGTGGAGGTGCTCGATCGCGCGAACAAGCGCGTGGTCGGGCGGGTGCTGAACGAGCATGGCGTGCAGGTGGTGGTGCCGGAGAATCGGCGCATTGCGCAGGACATTCTGGTGGCGCCGGGGGGCAAGAAGGCTTTGCCGGGGCAGGTGGTCACCGTCGAACTGATCGAGCAGCCCACCAAGTTCGCCCAGCCCATCGGACGCGTGATCGAGGTGCTGGGCAATTATGCAGATCCGGGCATGGAGATCGAGATCGCGCTGCGCAAGCACGAACTGCCGTTCGAGTTCTCGCCGGAAGCGAAGGCCGAGACGCGCAAGCTGCCGGCGGCGGTGCGCAAGAAGGACTGGGCGGGGCGCGAGGACATCACCAGGCTACCGCTGGTGACGATCGACGGCGAGACCGCGAGGGATTTCGACGACGCGGTGTATTGCGAGCGTCAGGGACGTGGCTATCGGCTGATCGTTGCGATTGCCGACGTGTCGCATTACGTGCAGCCGGGCAGCGCGCTGGACGAGGAATCGCAGGAGCGCGGCAATTCGGTGTACTTTCCGCGCCGCGTGATACCGATGCTGCCGGAGAAGCTTAGCAACGGGCTGTGCTCGCTCAACCCGCAGGTCGAACGCCTGTGCATGGTGTGCGACATGAGCATCTCGCTGACCGGCGCGATCAAGGCGTACCGCTTCTACCCGGGCGTGATGTTCTCGCACGCGCGCCTGACCTACAACCAGGTGGCGGCGGCGCTGTATGACAAGGATGCCGCCGCACTCGAAACCGTCGGGGCGCTGTTGCCGCACCTGGAAAACCTCGACAAGTTGTTCCGCGTGCTGCTGAAGGCGCGTGCGAAGCGCGGTGCGATCGATTTCGAGACCACCGAGACTCGCATGATCTTCGACGACACAGGCAAGATCGAGCGCATCGTGGCGGAGGTGCGCAACGACGCGCACCGCCTCATCGAGGAATGCATGCTGGCGGCGAACGTGTGCGCGTCGGATTTCCTGCAGACGCGCGAGCATCCGGCACTGTATCGGGTGCATGAGGGGCCGACGCCGGAGAAGCTGGAGAAGCTGCGCGGATTCCTCGCGGAGTTTGGTCTGGGCGTCGGCGGTGGTGACGATCCGAAGGCGGGCGATTACGCGAAGCTGCTGGACAAGGTGAAGGACCGGCCGGACGCGCAGCTGCTGCAGACGGTGATGCTGCGTTCGCTGCGCCAGGCGGTGTATAGCCCGGACAACGTCGGTCACTTCGGTCTGGCGTACGAAGCCTATACGCATTTCACTTCGCCGATCCGGCGCTATCCGGACCTGCTGGTGCATCGCTCGATCAAGGCGGCGCTCGAGAACCGCACCTACGAAGCGGGCGACTGGGACGCGATCGGGCTGCATTGCTCGGCGACCGAGCGCCGCGCCGACGATGCGACGCGCGACGTCGTCGCGTGGCTGAAGTGCTACTACATGCAGGACAAGGTCGGTGCAGAGTTTTCCGGCAGCGTGTCGGCGGTGGTACCCTTCGGCCTCTTCGTCGCCCTCGACGATATTTTCATCGAGGGCCTGGTGCATATATCGGATCTCGGCAGCGATTATTTCCACTTCGACGAGACCCGTCATGAGCTGGCCGGGGAGCGCACCGGGGTGCGCCACCGCCTGTCGGACCGGGTGCGGGTGCAGGTCGTGCGCGTCGACCTCGAGACGACGAAGATCGACTTCCGCCTGATCGAAGGGGCTTCGCGCCCGACCGAACGGGAAGGCAAGACCGAGAAGGATCGCGCCCGGTCCAGTCGCGACGCGGCGCCGCGTGAGCGTGCCGTCGCAGGTCGCGGCGCGCAGGATACACGGCCCGCCGGGCGGGGTGACGCGGCGAAGGTGGCGAAGGGGGGGCAGGAGAGCAAGCTGGCCAAGGTCGTCGCGGCTGCGGCAGCCACGGTTGCCGATCCGGCACCCCGGTCGGCGACGAAGAAAAAAGCCGCGGCCAAGCCGGCGCAGGCGAAGACTGCCGCCAAACCGGCGAAAGCGAAGACGCCGGCGAAGGCAGCGCCGGTGAGCACGGACGCGCAGGCGCCTGCGGCCCGCAAGCCGAAGAAGGCCGTAGTTGCTGTAACTGATATTGATGAATCCGCAGGATCTGCAAAGAAAGGCAAACGTCGTGGCTAACAAACCTTCAAGTCGTTCCCGTTCGCAACACGCGGGCGACGCCGATGCGCCCGTCGAAGGGCGCGCGGATTCCCGCCTGATTTACGGCTTCCATGCCGTGCTGGGCAAACTGCGTCGCGATCCCGAGGCGGTGTTCGAGCTGTACCTGTCGGCGAGCCGCAGCGATGCACGCGCCAAGGAAGTCGCGCATCTGGCCGAGGCGCAGAACGTGCGCCTGATCACGGCCGAAGCCGACCGCCTCGACGGCATGGTCGGTACGCGCCGCCATCAGGGCGTGGTGGCGCGCGTCGATGCGCGCAGCCGCGAACTGAAGCTCGCTGACGTGCTCGAGGTGCTGGACGAGAATGCGCTGATCCTGGTGCTCGACGGCGTGCAGGATCCGCACAATCTGGGAGCCTGTCTGCGCGTCGCCGACGCCGCTGGAGCGCATGCGGTGGTGGCGCCGAAGGATCGGGCGGTGGGTCTGAACGCGACCGCGATCAAGGTCGCGAGCGGGGCGGCGGATTCGGTGCCCTACATCACGGTGACCAACCTTGCACGCGCGCTGCGCGAGATGCAGGAGGCCGGCATCTGGGTGGTCGGCGCTGCCGGTGAGGCCGAGAAGTCGGTGTATGAGGTCGATCAGAAGGGGCCGGTGGCATGGGTGCTGGGCGCGGAAGGCGACGGCTTGCGGCGGCTGACGCGCGAGACCTGCGACGAACTGGCGCGCATTCCGATGCTCGGTACGGTGGAAAGCCTCAACGTGTCGGTCGCCAGCGGCGTGTGCCTGTTCGAAGCGCGGCGCCAGCGCGGCGTCTGAATTCACCGCTGATGGCCGGGTCAACGCAGGGGGCTCGCGTGGGGCTCCTTGCGTGCGCAGACATCCGTCATCAGAAGACGGCCCGAAACTTGCATAGATATGCTCATGCTTCGCGTACTCGTCATCGATGAATCCCGTACCCGTGCGGCCGAAATCTGTGCCGGGCTGGCGCTTGCCGGTCATCAGGTAGCGGCGGTGCTCGCTTCGTCGGCGGACCTGTCGGCGCAGATCGAGGCGATCCGCCCCGACGTGATCCTGATCGAAACCGATTCGCCGTCGCGCGACACGCTGGAGAACCTGGCGGTCATGAACGCGGCGATGCCGCGGCCGGTGATCATCTTTGCGCAGGAAGGCGATCAGGAGACGATTCGCGCCGCGGTCAAGGCGGGCGTGTCGACTTACGTCGTCGATGGACTCGATCCGCAGCGCCTGAAACCCGTGATAGACGTGGCGGTGGCGAGTTTCGACGAGCATCAGGCGCTGCGTACGGAGCTCGCGGCAGCGACGAAGAAGCTTTCCGAGCGCAAGTTGGTGGAGCGCGCGAAGGGCCTGCTGATGAAGTCGCGCGGCATGGATGAGGCCGAGGCCTATGCGGCCTTGCGCAAGCTTGCGATGGAGCGGGCGAAGCCGATGGCGGCGGTGGCGCAGGATCTCATCGACATGGCGAAGTACCTGCTCTAGCAGGAAGCTGGAAGCTGCAGCGCGGCCCTTGCACCGGGTTCTTCCGGGCGGGCCAAATTCCCCGAAAATCCCGAATGCCCCGCGCGCGATTGGTGCAATAACCCTGTGTTGTGCACTGCAATAGTGCGGTCGCGATGCTCCCCGCACGCTTCGGACAGATCCTCCGGATGTCCCGCAACCCCCGCAGCTAAAGCCTTTCCGGTTCGCGGCAGGCCCCTGGCACGCCATCTGCTAAGAAAGCACTGAGTCGAATCAACGGCGGTTCGACAACAGATTGACCGGTTCCAGTGCTGGGGCCTGGTGCAAGCTACGGACAACGGCGTCCATCCCTGCGGAGTCATCCGCGGGCGATGTGCGCCGTTTTTGTTTTTTCTGGCCTGCAGGGAGATGATGATGAGTGCATTCGACGACAACGGGATGACGCGCCGGGAATTCATGCGGCGGACGATGATGCTTTCGGGAGCGGCGATGATGGGGTCTGCAGGTCTGGGTGTGAGCAGCGGCGCGTGGGCGGCGGGCTCGGATGCACCGGAGAAGAAGGAAATCCGCGTCGGCTTCATCCCGCTGACCGATTGCTCGTCGGTTGTGATGGCCGCGGTGCAGAAGTTCGACGAGAAGTACGGCATCAAGATCATCCCGACCAAGGAAGCGAGCTGGGCGTCGGTGCGCGACAAGCTGGTGTCCGGCGAGCTCGACGCGGCGCACGTGTTGTACGGTCTCGTCTATGGCGTGCATCTGGGCATCGGCGGGCCGAAGAAGGACATGGCGGTGCTGATGAACCTGAACCACAACGGCCAGGCGATCACGCTCGCGAACAAGTTGAAGGACCAGGGCGTCACCGACGGTGCCGGGCTGAAAAAGCTGATCACCGCGAAGCCGGGCGAATACACCTTCGCACAGACCTTTCCGACCGGCACGCACGCGATGTGGCTGTACTACTGGCTGGCCGCGAACGACATCAACCCGCTGAAGGACGTCAAGGTCATCACCGTGCCGCCGCCGCAGATGGTCGCGAACATGCGCGTCGGCAACATGGACGGCTTTTGTGTCGGCGAGCCGTGGAACAACCGCGCGATCATGGACAAGATCGGCTTCACTGCGGTGACGACTCAGGATATCTGGACCGACCACCCCGAGAAGGTGCTCGGCACGACGGCGGACTGGGTCGCGAAGAACCCGAACAGCGCGCGCGCGCTGACCGCGGCGATCCTTGATGCCGGCCGCTGGATCGACGCGTCGCTGGTGAACCGCCGCACGACCGCCGAGACGGTGGCGCAGAAGTCCTACGTCAATACCGACATGGATGTGATCCTCGAGCGGATGCTCGGCCGCTATTCGAACGGCCTCGGCAAGAGCTGGGACGACCCGAATTACATGAAGTTCTACAACGACGGCGCGGTGAATTTCCCCTACCTCAGCGACGGCATGTGGTTCCTGACGCAGCACCGGCGCTGGGGGCTGCTGGACAAGGACGTCGATTACCTCGCCGTGGCAAAGCAGATCAACCGCATCGACATCTACAAGCAGGCCGCCGCGGCGGCGAAAGTGTCGCTGCCGAAGAGCGACATGCGCAGCCACAAGCTGATTGACGGCGTGGTGTGGGATGGCAAGGATCCCGCGAAGTATGCGGGGTCGTTCAAGGTCAAGGCCTGAGACGGAGGGTGCGGCGATGACGTTGGCAGCGGTGGCGGACCGGGCGGGTGAGCCCGGGACCGAAAAGGTTTCCAGAGTGCGTGCGGCGGTGCAGTCCTCGACCGGCAAGGGGAAGGCGATGAAGGTGGTGACGGCTGAACAGGCGGCCGCAGCGGAGACGCCGGCGACGCGAAGTGGCGTGCGGATTGGGGCGTGGGGGCGCGCGCTGCTGCGGGTAGTGGTGCCGCCGGTGGCCGGTCTGGCGCTGCTGATCGGCCTGTGGCATCTGGCGACGCTCAATGGTGGCGGCATCCCCAGCCCGGGCAAGACCTGGGACGCGGCGGTGGTGATCTTCTCTGATCCGTTCTACCGCGAAGGGCCGAACGACCAGGGCATCGGCTGGAACGTGCTGGCCTCGTTGCAGCGCGTTGCGATCGGCTTCGGCTTTGCGGCGCTGGTGGGCATTCCGGCGGGCTTCATGCTGGGGCGGTTCGCGGTGCTGTCGCAGATGATGAACCCGATCATCAGCCTGCTGCGCCCGGTGTCGCCGCTGGCGTGGCTGCCGATCGGCCTGCTGGTGTTCCAGCGTGCCGACCCGGCGGCGACCTGGACGATTTTCATCTGCTCGATCTGGCCGATGATCATGAACACCGCCCAGGGCGTGACGCGCATTCCGCAGGACTATCTGAACGTCGCGCGGGTGTTGAAGCTGTCGGAATGGAAGGTGTTCACGAAGATCCTGTTCCCGGCGGTGCTGCCCTACATGCTGACCGGCATCCGCCTGTCGATCGGTACCGCGTGGCTGGTGATCGTCGCCGCGGAGATGCTGACCGGCGGCGTCGGGATCGGTTTCTGGGTGTGGGACGAATGGAACAACCTCAAGGTCGAGCACATCATCATCGCGATCTTCGTGATCGGGACGGTGGGCCTGATTCTTGAACAGGCGCTGATGCTGGTGGCGCGTCGATTCAGCTACGAAAACCGCTGAGCGGTGGAGGAGACAATCATGAGCAAGAAAATCGTACAGATCGAAGACGTCGGCCAGACTTTCAGCACCAAGAACGGCCCCTTCACCGCGCTGCGCGGCATCAACCTGGACATCCACGAAGGCGAGAGCGTCAGCCTGATCGGGCACTCCGGCTGCGGCAAATCGACGTTGCTGAACCTGATTTCCGGGCTGACGACGCCGACCAGCGGGGTGATGCTGTGCGACGGGCGCGAGATTGCCGGACCGGGGCCGGAGCGTGCGGTGGTGTTCCAGAACCATTCGCTGCTGCCGTGGCTGACCTGCTTCGACAACGTGTATCTGGCCGTGGATCGTGTGTTCGGCGCGAAGGAGGGCAAGGCGAAGCTGAAAAAACGCACCGAGGACGCGCTCGCCCTGGTCGGCCTGTCGCACGCCGAGACGAAGTTTCCGCACGAGATCTCGGGTGGCATGAAGCAGCGTGTCGGCATTGCACGGGCGCTGTCGATGGAGCCGCGCATCCTGTTGATGGACGAGCCGTTCGGGGCGCTCGACGCGCTGACGCGGGCGATGCTGCAGGATGAGCTGGTGAAGATTCTCGCAGCGACCAAGGCGACGATGGTGATGGTGACGCACGATGTCGATGAGGCGGTGCTGCTGTCGGATCGCGTGGTGATGCTGACCAACGGGCCGGCGGCGACGATCGGCGAGATCCTCGAGGTGAAGCTGGAACGCCCGCGCGACCGCCTGGCGCTGGCCGAGCAGCCGGAGTTCGCCCGCTATCGCGCGGCGGTGCTCGACTTCCTTTACAAGAAGCAGCTGAAACACGCGGCCTGAGCGAGTCCCGCTGCGCTGTTTCGCTCCGGGCAGCCGGTCTTGCCGAAAGGCAGGGCGGCTTGCCCGGTTTTTTTCGTGGACGCCGTGGCACCAGATAGCTGAAACACTGGCGGCTCGTCGCCCGCCGTTGCGCCCGCCCGGGCGTGATCTAACATGAATCATGGGCGGTCCCGCCGGACTGGAAAACCGTCAAATGATCAGCGTGCCGAGGATGCGATGGCTCCGGCCCCGCCTGTTGCTGGGAGGATTGGTCGTCTGCGTCGGGGCGTCGGCCGGCGGGGAGCGTCCGCAGGTGGTAGGGCTGCCGGCGGACTTCGATGCCAGGGCCCGGACGGAACCGTATTCGGGACCACACCCGTCGCGAATTCAGCGGCCCGTCGAAACTTTCCGTTTTCCGATCCGGCTCGGCGACGTGGGGCCCAGCGAACCCTTGTTTGCCGGTCCGCGCCAGTATCCCTTCATTTGCGACACCAGGACCTCCGGCTTGGGACTGCCGCTCGTGGACAATCAGGCGGGGATCGGCACGCCTGTCAATTACGACGGGGATGACCCCGTGCTGCAGGAGTGGGGGGCACGCGGCTTCAGCCGCGATTGCCTCGCGCCCACGAGGGCGTGGTACTTCTACAAGCCCAAAGGGGAGACGCACTTTTTGCGCTGGTCCGATACGGTCACGGATGTCGATCAGATCACCGTCAACGGCGCGCGCGTGCCGTTCATCGTGCGCGTCGAGATGGGCACGATCAACCGTTTCATCTACATCATGGCCGCGCTCAAGGGGAGGAACGAAAGCCCGTATGCGCCGCGCGGCGACCGCTGGAACCGGCGCCTCATCTACCAGTTCTACGGCGGGGTGGGGATCGGCCACCGCCAGGGCAAGGCGAGCGTGAAGCAGGTGCTCGAGGACCGCCGGGAGCAGTTGGCGCAGGGCTACGCGGTGGTGGCATCGACCGGCAACACCACCGCGAACCATTTCAATATCTGGCTCGCCGAGGACACCGCGCTGCGTGTCAAGCGCCAGTTCGTCGCGCTGTATGGCGAGCCCGAATACACCGTCGGCGTCGGGGGCTCGGGTGGCGCGATCCAGCAGTATCTGCTGGCGCAGAATCGCCCCGGATTGATCGACGCCGCGATCGCGCAGTATTCGTATCCGGACATGATCACCCAGACGATTCCGGTTTTCGACTGCGAGCTGCTGGAGCATTATTTCGACGTCACCGACGGCGCCAACGCGACGTGGCGCAAGGCCGAGAACCGGCGCTGGATCGAGGGCTTCAACGCCAGCAACGAGCACGAGGGCTCTGGCGGGCTGAAGCGGATCGAGTACACCACCCGCGTGGCTTTCATGGCGCGCGGGGAATGGCTGCCCGAGCGCGAAGGCGCAACGGAGTGCGTGGTCGGCTGGCGCGGACTGACGCCGCTGGTGCTGAACCCGAGATTTGCGCATTTCGAGGGACGACTGTCCGCCGCGGTGTTCGGGCAGGTGCGCTGGAGCTATTTCGAGGACCTGAAGCATTTCTTCGGCACCGATGACGGGGGCTATGCGCGCATTCCGTGGGACAACGTCGGCGTGCAATATGGTCTGGGGGCCTTGCAGCGCGGCCAGATCAGTCCTGAACAGTTTCTGCGCCTCAATGCCAGCGTCGGCAGCTGGAAGGCGCCCGCCGACATGCTGCCCGAGCGCTACTGGCTGATGGAGGGCGCGGAAAGCACGCTGGGGGATTTCTCGCCGTGGAGCGCGCACAACATGAGGGTCGAGCGTGACCAGGGGCGTCCGGCGCCACGCTTCGAAGGCGACCGCGCCGCGATGGCGGCGGCCTATCGGTCGGGCCAGGTGTTTCTCGGCCGTCTCGACATCCCGGTCATCGATGTGCGGCATTACCTCGAGCGGCAACTGGATATGCACCATGTCGCCGGATCGTTCTCAGCGCGGGCGCGCATGATCGCCGCACAGGGGGATGCCGGAAATCAGGCGATCTGGGTGAGCCACAGACGCTACGACCCGACGCCCGACGCCTTTGCCGCACTCGATTCGTGGTGGCGCGCCAGGACGAGCCATCCGGAAAAGTCCTGGGCCGAGATACGGCCGGCTGTCGCGAGCGATCGCTGCATCGACAAGCAAGGAAGGGTGATGTTCCAAGGTGAGCGCGTTTGGGATGGCGCGTGGAATCAGCAGGCGCCGGGGGCCTGTATGCGGGCCTATCCCATCTACAGCAACCCGCGCATGGTGGCCGGGGATTCGATCGCCGGCCACCGTTTCAAATGCGCGCTGCAACCCGTTGCCGACGCGCTCGACGCCGGACTTTACGCGCCGGCCGACATGCGGCCGTACCGGGCGCAACTGGTGCAGATCTTTCCGCAGGGCGTGTGCGACTATCGTCAGGGCGATGTCGCGTGGCCGGGCGATCTTTTCGCGGACGAGCGATCGCAGTAACGGATCCCGG
Source organism: Aromatoleum diolicum (assembly GCF_012910955.1). Classification (GTDB taxonomy): domain Bacteria; phylum Pseudomonadota; class Gammaproteobacteria; order Burkholderiales; family Rhodocyclaceae; genus Aromatoleum; species Aromatoleum diolicum. The sequence goes on along the minus strand of NZ_WTVQ01000001.1, from coordinate 172,070 downwards.
GATGCGGGCGCCTGGCAGGTCAGGCCGTACAGCCTGAGGGCGCGCTCCCGGAGCGGCGCCCGGAAGACCCTTGAACGCGCCATGTTGTGGTGCAGCATTCGGCTCGATGCACCAGAACAGTGCCGTGAAAATGGCGTGGAGCGTCCCTTTGTCGCCTTGTCTGGTGGTTAAAAAGCGCTATAAATCAGCCATGTACGTAATCTTGTGGGTGCTGGCACCCATCTTGCGATAGGTAGTCCGTAGGCCGGAGCAACGAGGCTCCGGTGATGTGCTTAAAGAAGAGCATGCGGACAACGGCGTCCGTCATTTCAGGGGATTTCTGGATCCCGGGGATGACGCGACGCCGTTTTTTTTCGCCTTTCGTAGTGGAGATCGATCATGGCCAAAGTGTTGCTCGTAGGTGCGGGCCCCGGAGCTGCAGACCTGCTGACGCTGCGTGCGGCGCGTGCCATCGGTGAGGCCGATGTGCTGCTCGCCGACGCGCTGGTCACGGATGAGGTGTTGGCGCTGGCGAAGCCCACTGCGCGCGTGCTGCGGGTCGGCAAGCGCGCCGGGATGAAGTCGGCGGCGCAGGAGTTCATTCACCGCGCGATGGCGCGCTATGCGCGGCGCGGCCTGACGGTGGCGCGCGTCAAGGGCGGCGATCCCTTCGTGTTCGGCCGTGGCGGCGAGGAGGTCGATTACCTGCGCGCGCTGGGCATCGAGGTCGAGGTGATCCACGGCCTGACCGCGGGCGTCGCGGTGGCCGGCGCGGCGGGCATTCCGGTGACGCATCGCGCGCACTGTTTCGGCGTGACGATGGTGACCGGGCACACCGAGGACGGCGCGGAGCCGGACTGGGCGGCGCTGGCGAAGTGCGGCACGACGCTGGTGATCTACATGGGACTCGGGGCACTGCCGCACATCGCCGAGCGCCTCGCGGCGGGCGGTCTGTCGCGCGCGACGCCGGCGGCGGTGATCGCCCACGGCACGCTGCCGACGCAGCGGCAGGTGGTCGGCACGCTCGCCGACATCGCCGAGCGTGCGCGTGCCGCGGCGCTGCCAGCCCCGGCGCTGATCGTCATCGGCGATGTCGCGGCCTACGCCGACAGCCAGTTCGCCACCTCTTCCCCCGAATTCGCATCCCGCGCTGCCTGAAGGAGCCCGCCATGAAAAAACAGAAACTCGTGATGATCGGTAACGGCATGGCCGGTTGCCGCACGCTCGAAGAGCTGCTGAAGCTCGCCCCGGATCTCTACGACATCACCGTGTTCGGCGCCGAGCCGCACGGCAACTACAACCGCATCCTGCTGTCGCCGGTGCTCGCCGGCGAGATGACGCTGCCGGAGATCATGCTCAACGATCTCGACTGGTATCGCGACAACGACATCACGCTGCACGCCGGCAAGATGGTGACGAAGATCGACCGCATCAAGCGCAAGGTGATCGCAGCCGACGGTACCGAGGCCGACTACGACCGCCTGCTGATCGCGACCGGCTCGACGCCCTTCATTCCGCCGATTCCCGGCGCGGACCTGCCGGGCGTGCTGGCCTACCGCGACATCGGCGACACCGAGGCGATGATCGCGGCGTCGAGCCAGTACAAGCACGCGGTGGTGATCGGCGCCGGCCTGCTGGGCCTGGAAGCCGCCAATGGCCTGATGCTGCGCGGCATGAGCGTGACGGTGGTGCATCTGGCCGACTGGATCATGGAGCGCCAGCTCGACAAGCCGGCCGCCGACATGCTGCAGGCGTCGCTCGAAGCGAAGGGGATGAACTTCCTGCTGGCGAAGCAGACCGAGGCGCTGATCCGTGGTGAGAGTGGCCGTGTCTCCGCGGTGCGCTTGAAGGATGGCATGGAGATCCCGGCCGACCTGGTGGTGGTCGCCGCCGGCATCCGCCCGAACTTTGCCGTCGCCGAGTCGGCCGGCATCTACTGTGGCACCGGGCGCGTGCGCGGCATCCATGTGTCGGACACGCTGCAGACGGTGACCGATCCCCGCGTGTATGCGGTGGGCGAGTGCGTCGCGCACCGCGGCATCGCCTACGGACTGGTCGCGCCGCTGTTCGAGCAGGGCAAGGTGTGCGCGAATCACCTCGCGAACTTCGGCATCGGCCGCTACGAGGGCTCGGTGACCTCGACCAAGCTGAAGGTGACCGGCATCGACGTGTTCTCGGCCGGCGATTTCTCGGGCGGCGCGGACACCGAAGAGATCGTGCTGCACGACAAGCAGGGCGGCGTGTACAAGCGCATCGTGATCAAGAACAACCGCATCGTCGGCTCGGTGCTGTATGGCGACACCGCAGACGGCACCTGGTACTTCCAGTTGATGAAGGATCAGCAGGACATCCACGAGATCCGCGATCACCTGATGTTCGGCCAGAACCACCTGGGCGACGCCGGCCACAAGGGCGAGAACAAGGCCGCCTCGATGGCCGACACGGCCGAGGTGTGCGGCTGCAATGGCGTGTGCAAGGGCACGATCGTCAAGGCGATCAAGGAGAACGGCCTGTTCACGGTGGATGAGGTGAAGAAGCACACGAAGGCGGCGTCTTCCTGCGGCTCCTGCACCGGGCTGGTCGAGCAGATCCTCGCCTCGACGGTCGGCGGCGCCTATCAGGCGGTGAGCGCGCACGACAAGGCGGTGTGCGGTTGCACCGAGCTGTCGCATGGCGCGGTGCGCCGCGCGATCCGCGAGCACAAGCTGCTGAACATCCCCGACACGATGGAAACGCTGTCGTGGAAGACGCCCAACGGCTGCGCGACCTGCCGTCCGGCGCTGAACTACTACCTGATCTCGACCTGGCCGCACGAGGCCAAGGACGATCCGCAAAGCCGTTTCATCAATGAGCGCGCGCACGCCAACATCCAGAAGGACGGCACCTATTCGGTGGTGCCGCAGATGCTGGGCGGCGTGACGACGGCGGCCGAGCTGCGTCGGATTGCCGATGTGGCGGACAAGTACGCCGTGCCGACGGTGAAGGTGACCGGCGGCCAGCGCATCGACCTGCTGGGCATCAAGAAGGAAGACCTGCCAAACGTGTGGAAGGACCTCGGCATGCCGTCGGGCCACGCCTACGGCAAGAGCATCCGCACGGTGAAGACCTGCGTCGGCGCCGAGCACTGCCGCTTCGGCACGCAGCGGTCGATGTCGATGGGCATCGATCTGGAACGCATGCTGTTCGGCATGTGGAGCCCGCACAAGGTGAAGCTCGCCGTCTCCGGCTGCCCGCGCAACTGCGCCGAGGCCGGCATCAAGGACGTCGGTGTGATCGGCGTCGATTCCGGCTGGGAGCTGTATGTCGCCGGCAACGGCGGCATCAAGACGGAAGTCGCGCAGTTCCTGTGCAAGGTGACGACGCGCGAGGAGGTCATGGAGTACTCCGGCGCCTTCCTGCAGCTTTACCGCGAGGAAGGCTACTACCTCGAGCGCACGGTGCATTACGTCGAGCGCGTCGGTCTGGAGTACGTGAAGAAGCACGTGCTCGACGACGCCGACAAGCGCAAGGCGCTGTTCGAGCGCCTGCTGTTCGCGCTGCAGGACGCCAAGGATCCGTGGGCGGAACGCTACGCCAAAGACGCAGCGCCGGTGCTGCGCCAGCAATTCGAAACCCTTGAGGCATGAGGCCGATCATGACGACAACGCTTTCCCCTTCACACGTTTCCTCGGCCGCCGTCGATGCCGGCTGGAAGACGATCTGCGCGCTGGAGGACATTCCCGTCCTCGGTTCGCGGGTGGTGAAATCGCGCGCCGGCGACATCGCGATCTTCCGCAACGCCGAGGACGAGGTCTTCGCGATGCACGACAAATGCCCGCACAAGGGCGGCCCGCTGTCGCAGGGCATCGTGCACGGCCGTCAGGTGACCTGCCCGCTGCATAGCTGGAAGATCCAGCTCGACAGCGGCGAGGCGGTCGCCCCCGATGTCGGCTGCACCAGGCCGTTCGCGGTCAAGGTCGTCGACGGCCACGTGCTGCTGCAAGTCAGCGCCTGAGTTTTTCAAGAGAATCCGGAGTTTCTTTCATGGACAAGCAATCCTTCCTCAAGGCCGGCCACCCGCCGACGCTGCTGGCCTCCTTCCTGTACTTCGACCTCGCCTTCATGGTGTGGGTGATCCTGGGGCCGCTGGGCGTGCAGATTGCTGCCGACCTCGGTCTCGATCACGCGCAGAAGGGTCTGATGGTCGCGATTCCGGTGCTCGCCGGCGCGATCCTGCGCATCTTCATGGGCGTGCTGGTCGACCACCTGAAGCCGAAAATGGCCGGGGCCATCGGTCAGGTCGTCGTCATCGTCGCGCTGTTCGTCGCATGGAAGTTCGGCATCCACAGCTACGAGCAGACCTTGTTGCTGGGCGTGTTCCTCGGCGTTGCCGGCGCGGCTTTCGCGGTGGCGTTGCCGCTCGCGTCGCGCTGGTATCCGCCGGAGCACCAGGGCAAGGCGCTGGGCATTGCCGGCGCCGGCAACTCCGGCACCGCGCTGGCCGCGCTGATTGCGCCGGGACTCGCCGCCGCCTACGGCTGGACCAACGTGTTCGGCCTCGCGCTGATTCCGCTCGCGCTGGTGTTCGTGTTCTACCTGGTGGTCGCGAAGGATGCGCCGGAGTGCCCGCCGGCCAAGCCGCTCGGCGCCTACTTCAAGGTGCTGAAGGACAAGGACGCGTGGTGGTTCATGTTCTTCTACGCGGTGACCTTCGGCGGTTTCGTCGGCCTGGCGTCCTCGCTGACGATCTACTTCAATACCCAGTATGGCCTGGATGCGAAGATGGCCGGCTACTTCACCGCCGCCTGCGTGTTCGCCGGTTCGCTGGTGCGCCCGATTGGCGGCGCGGTCGCCGACCGCGTCGGCGGTATCAAGAGCCTGTCGGTGATGTACGTGTTCGCGGCGCTGTTCCTCGGCATCGTCAGCGTCGGCCTGCCGGAGGCGTGGATGGCGCTGCTGGTGTTCGTGCTGGCGATGCTGGCGCTCGGCATGGGCAACGGCGCGGTGTTCCAGCTGGTGCCGCAGCGCTTCCGCAAGGAGATCGGCGTGATGACGGGGCTGGTCGGCATGGCGGGCGGCGTCGGCGGCTTCTATCTCGCGTCCTCGCTCGGCTATGCGAAGCAGGCCACCGGCAGCTATCAGTCGGGCTTCGTGATCTTCGCCGTGCTCGCGCTCGCGGCGCTGATCGGGCTCACCGCGGTGAAGACGCGCTGGCGCACCACCTGGGGCGCAGCGCACCTGACCTCGGCGAAGATCTGAGCCGGTAACGCGCAGGCGGGCGGGAACTTCGGCATGACGACTATGATGGAAGCGAGTCTTCGATCCCCGGCGGCGGCCAAGCTCGCCGGCCGGCCGCCCCTCGGTTTGCCCCGGTCCGCCCACGCCATGTCCCTCGAGCTTCGTCTCGGCCATTCGTCCCAGCAGGGCCTGCGCCCGCGCAACGAAGACTTCGTCGGGGCTGCGACGCCCGAGGGCGCGATGCTGGAAGCCAAGGGCCTGCTGCTGGCGATTGCCGATGGCGTCGGCGGCCACGCGAACGGGCGCGAAGCGGCCGAGTATTCGGTGCGCGGCCTGCTTGCCGATTACTTCTCGACGCCCGATACGTGGAGCGTCGAGAAGTCGGTCGATACCGTGCTCGGCGCGCTCAACCGCTGGCTGCTCGCGCAGTCGGCGAAGTCGCGCGACTACGCGGGGATGGCAACCACGCTGACCGCAATCGTGCTGCGTGGCCGGCGCTTTTATGTCGCGCACGTTGGCGACTCGCGCGCTTATCTGCTGCGCGATGGCGAACTGCGCCGCCTGACCGAAGACCATACCTGGGAACACCCCGAACTCAACAACGTGCTGCGCCGCGCGATCGGCCTCGACGCGCAGCTACTCGTCGATTACGACGACGGCGAACTGGCGGCGGGCGACCGTTTCCTGCTCGTCACCGACGGCGTGTGGAACGCGCTCGGCGATGCCGGCATGGCGGACCTGCTCGCGCGCCAGCCCGATCCGGAAGCGGCGGCCGATGCGCTGACGCTCGAAGCCTTGCGCCGCGGCGCGACCGACAACTGCACGGCGCTGGTCGCCGATGTCGACGCGGTGCCGGCCGACAACCTGCGCGACCGGCTCGTGACCGGCCGCAAGCTGCCGCTGCCGCCGCGCCTGAAGGCCGGCGAGACGATCGACGGCCTGCGTGTCGAGGAGTTGCTGCACGAATCGCGCGTCACGCTGCTGTACCGCGTCACCCGCCTCAGCGACGGCGCCGCGCTGGTGATGAAGACGCTGCACCCGGAAGCCGGCGACGACGAGGCGACGAGCGCGCTGGTGCGTGAGGAATGGCTCGCACGCCGCGCCCCGGGGCAGGGTTTTCCGCGCGTCTGCGATCCCGAGGACCGTTGCTATCTGTATTACCTGATGAGCTGGCACGCGGGCGAGACGCTGAAGGCCATGCTCGCGCGCGGCCACCGCTTCGCGCCGCACGAACTGGTCGGCATCGGCGCCGCACTGCTGCGCGCGGTCGGTGCGCTGCACCGGCTCGGCATCGTGCATCGCGACGTCAAGCCCGACAACGTGCATATCGACCGCCAGGGCCAGCTGCGCCTGCTCGACCTGGGGGTTGCCGCGTCCGACGGCGCGCATGGGGCCGAAACGCTGCGCGAGATCAACAACCCCGGCACGCCGTCCTACATGGCGCCGGAACTGTTCGCCGGGCAGGCGGCCAACGAATCCTCCGACCTTTATGCCTGTGGCGTCACGCTGTATGAGCTGCTGACGCGCAAATACCCCTATGGCGAGGTCGAGCCCTTCCAGCGCCCGCGCTTCGGCGAGCCGGTGCCGCCGACGCGCTATCGGCCCGACACCCCGGAGTGGCTCGAAACCGTGCTGCTGAAGGCCTGCGCGCGCGAGGCCAAGGACCGCTTCGAGACCGCCGAGGAATTCCTGCTGGCGCTCGAGCGCGGCGCGCACCGCCCGCTTGCGACGCAGCGCCGCGCGCCGCTCGCGGAACGCAACCCGGCGCTGGCGCTGAAGCTGCTGGCCGGCGCCTCGGTGTTGCTGAACCTGATCCTGCTGTTCCTGCTCAGCCGCCACTGAAACCATGACGATGACCCCGGAGACCAAGATGGAAACGAAAGCCACCTGCCCGTATTGCGGCGTCGGCTGCGGCGTCCTCATCGAACACGACGGCGCGCGTATCACCGGTGTGCGCGGCGACCCCGAGCATCCGGCGAATTTCGGCCGGCTGTGCACCAAGGGCTCGACACTGCACCTCACCGCACGTCCCGAAACCCGTCTGCAATTCCCGGAACTGCGCGACACGAAGGGCGAGGCGCGCCGGCGCGTCGGCTGGGACGAGGCGATCGACGTCGCCGCCCGCCGCTTCGCCGACGTCATTAACGAACATGGCCCGGACGCGGTCGCGTTCTACATCTCCGGCCAGCTGCTGACCGAGGACTACTACGTCTTCAACAAGCTGATGAAAGGCCTGATCGGCTCGAACAACGTCGACACCAACTCGCGCCTGTGCATGTCGAGCGCGGTCGCGGCGTACAAGCAGACGCTCGGCGCCGACGCGCCGCCCTGTTCGTACGAGGACTTCGCGCTGACCGACTGCCTGTTGATCGCCGGCGCGAATCCCGCCTACGCGCATCCGATCGCCTTCCGCCGCATCGAGGACGCGAAGGCGGCGCGGCCCGACATGAAGATCATCGTCGTGGACCCGCGCCGCACCGACACTGCGGCGATGGCCGACCTGCATCTGGCGATCCTGCCCGGCACCGACATCTGGCTGTACAACGCGATGCTCAACGTGCTGCTTTGGGAAGGGCAGGTCGACCAGGCCTTCGTGCGTGCGCACACCGAAGGCTTCGATGCGCTGCGCGACCACGTGCGCGAGATCACCCCGGCGGTCGCCGCCGAAATCTGCGGCGTGAAAGCCGACGACATCCGCACCGCCGCGCGCTGGTGGGGCGAGGCGCCGGCGGCGATGTCGCTGTGGTGCCAGGGGCTCAACCAGTCGGTGCATGGCACGCACAACGGCGCCGCGCTGATCGCGCTGTCGCTCGCCACCGGCAAGATCGGCAAGCCCGGCAGCGGCCCGTTCTCGATGACCGGCCAGCCCAACGCGATGGGCGGGCGCGAGGTCGGCGGCATGGCCAACCTGCTGTCGGGGCACCGCGACCTCGCCAACCCCGAGCACCGCGCCGAAGTGGCGCGCCTGTGGGGCGTCGACAGCGTGCCGGAGAAACCGGGCCTCACCGCGATCGAGCTTTTCGATGCGATGCACGAAGGTCGCATCAAGGCGCTGTGGGTGGCGTGCACCAACCCGGCGCAGTCGCTGCCCGAGCAGGAACGCGTGCGCGAGGCGCTCGCGCGCTGCGACTTCGTCGTGATGCAGGACGCCTACCGCAGCACCGAGACCGCACCCTTCGCCGACCTGCTGCTGCCGGCCTCGACCTGGGGCGAGAAGGAGGGCACGGTGACGAACTCCGAGCGGCGCATCAGCCATGTGCACCGCGCCCTGCCGCCGCTCGGCGAGGCGCGTGCCGACTGGCGCATCGTGTGCGACTTCGCGCTCGCGCTGGGGCCGCGGATCGGCCGGAACGACGCGGCGCGTCTGTTCCCGTATGCGAGTCCGGAAGAGATCTTCGCCGAGCACGCCGCCACCACGCGCGGTCGCGACCTCGACATCGCCGGCTTGTCCTACGCGCTGCTCGACGCGCACGGCCCGCAGCAGTGGCCGTTCCCCGAAGGGGCGACGGTTGCCGACGCGACGGCCCGCACGCGGCTCTACGCCGACGGCCGCTTCCCGACCGCGGACGGCCGCGCGCGCTTCGTCGTGCCGACCGGGCGGCTCACCGCCGAACGCGCCGACGCGCGCTTCCCGCTGCGCATGACGACCGGGCGGCTGCGCGACCAGTGGCACGGCATGAGCCGCACCGGCAAGGTCGCGCGCCTGTACAACCACGTCGACGAGGCGCGCATCGAACTCAACGCCGATGACATGGCCACGCGCGGCATCCGGAGCGGCGAACTGGTGCGCGTGAAAAGCCGTCGGGGCGAGGTCGTGCTGCGTGCCGCTGCGTCGGACGAGATCCGTTCCGGGCAGGCCTTCGTCGCGATGCACTGGGGCGCCAATACGCTGAATTCCGCCGGCGCGAACGCGCTGACGCTGCGCGAGTTCGACCCCTATTCGAAGCAGCCCGAACTCAAGCACGCCACGGTGCAGGTCGAAAAGGCCGAGCTGCCCTTCCAGGCGCTGATCATGCGTGGCCAAGGTGACAAAGAGGGGGGCGAGGCCAGCGGCGGCGGCGACGATCCGGCGGGCATCACGCTGACGCGTGCCGAGGCCCTCGCGCCGTGGCTCGAACGCTTCAGCTACGCCTCGCTCGCGCTCGCCGGCCGCGACCATCCCGCGGTCGTACTGCGCATCGCGCATCACCAGCCGATCCCGCCCGAATGGCTGGCCGAACTCGACGCCTTGCTGGGACTCGACGACGAGCACTGCCTCGCCTACAGCGACACCCGGCGCGGCATCACCAAGCGCGCGCGCATCGAGGACGGCGTGCTCGTCGGCCTGCGCCTCACCGGTGAAACCGCCGCCGCTGGCTGGCTGCGCGACGTCATCGTCGAGCGTCAGCCGACCGCCGAACTGCGCCGCTGGATCCTCGCGCCGCTGGCGAATCCGCCGGCGGCGGCGAAGAGCCGTGGCCGCATCGTGTGCAACTGCCTCAACGTCGCCGAGAGCGACATCGCCGCGGCGATCGGCGGCGGCGCGGGTTTCGACGAACTGCAAGCCACGCTCAAGTGCGGCACCACCTGCGGCTCCTGCGTGCCCGAGATCAAGCGCCTCGTCGCCGCGGGGCGCAGCGCCGCCTGAGCCGGAAGGTGGAGAACGCGGTTTCGGCGCCAGGGGGTCGGACTCAGACGGGCCCGCAGGGACATTGATGCGTTGCGAATGATGCCGGGAGGATTGGCGCGGCGGCGTCCACCCCGGCATGAGAGGCGCTGCAGTCGGGTTTGTGTGGAGCTGTGCCACACCGGTGGCTATACTTGGGCGCCCGGCACTGCCGCGCCGAGTCATTCGATGCCATGCCGCCGGTCGGCACGCTCGGACCGATCAAGAAGCAGCCGGGATGGACCATGAGCCTTGCCCTGATCGTGATGCTGCCCTTCCTCGGGGCCGCGCTGCCGGCGCTGATGATCCGCGCCGGGCGCAACGCCTGTGCGCTGGCGACCGGCTCGGTGAGCCTTGTCGCGCTCGTGCTGCTCCTCACCCACGCGCCGGCGGTGCTGCGCGGCGAGCTCGTCGAGGCGGGCTGGGAGTGGCTGCCGGGGCTCGGGCTGAACGTCAATTTCTTCCTCGACGGCCTCGGCCTGCTGTTCGCCGGGCTGATTCTCGGCATTGGCCTGCTGATCATCGCCTACGCCCGGTTCTACCTGTCGCCCGACGATCCGATGGGCACGTTCTATTCGTTCCTGCTGCTGTTCCAGGGCGCGATGGTCGGCATCGTGCTGTCCGACAACGTGCTGCTGCTGCTGATCTTCTGGGAGCTCACGAGCCTGTCGTCGTTCCTGCTGATCGGCTACTGGAAACATCTGCCCGAGGGCCGGCAGGGCGCGCGCATGGCGCTCACCGTCACCGGCGCCGGCGGCCTGGCGCTGATTGCCGGGATGCTGCTCCTCGGCGAGATCGCCGGCTCCTACGAGCTCACCGAGATCCTGCAGCAACCCGAGCTGATCCAGGCGTCGCCGCTGTACCTGCCGGCGCTGGTGCTGATCCTGGGCGGGTGCTTCACCAAGTCGGCGCAGTTTCCGTTCCACTTCTGGCTGCCGCATGCCATGGCGGCGCCGACGCCGGTGTCGGCCTACCTGCATTCGGCGACCATGGTGAAGGCCGGCATCTTCCTGCTGGCGCGCCTGTGGCCGGTGCTCGCCGGCACCGACGCGTGGTTCTATCTGGTTGCCACGACGGGGCTCGCGACGATGGTGATTGCGGCCGTGATCGCGTTGTTCAAGGACGATCTGAAGGGATTGCTGGCGTTCTCCACGGTCAGCCACCTCGGCCTGGTGACGATGCTGCTCGGATTCGGTACGCCGATCGCGGCGGTGGCGGGCGTGTTCCACATCATCAATCACGCGACCTTCAAGGCGGCACTGTTCATGAGCGCCGGCATCGTCGACCACGAGGCCGGATCGCGCGACATGGCGCACCTCGGCGGGCTTGCCACGCTGATGCCGATCACCGCGACGCTCGCCACCCTGGCGGGCGCGTCGATGGCCGGCATCCCGCTGCTCAATGGCTTCCTGTCGAAGGAAATGATGCTCGACGCGGCGGCGCAGACGAGCTGGGCGGGGCAGGTCTGGGTGGTGCCGCTGTTCGCGACGCTCGGGGCGGTGTTCTCCGTCGCTTACTCCTTCCGGTATGTCGTGCGGGTGTTTTTCGGCGCGCGGCGTGACAGCTATCCGAATCCTCCGCACGATCCGCCAGTCGGCATGTGGCTGCCGCCGGCGCTGCTGGTGATGCTGGTGGTGCTGATCGGGCTGTTCCCCGCGACGTTCGCCGGGCCGCTGGTGGCGGCAACCGCCGCGGCGGTGGTCGGCGGGCCGCTACCCGACTATCAGCTGGCGCTGTGGCATGGCCTGACGCCTGCCGTGGGCATGTCGGTCGCGGCCGTGGCGATCGGCCTGTCGCTGCTGTGGCGCTACCCGGTGGTGCGTGCCGCGTGGCAGGCCGGGCCGCATCCGGAGGCGAAGGCGATGCTCCGGGCGACGATCGACGCGCTGGTGTCGACGAGCCGCGAACTGGTGCACGGCGTGCACAACGGTTCGCTGCAACGCTATCTCGTCGTGATGCTCGCGGCGATGCTGGCGCTGGGTTTCACCGTCTTCCTGACGACCAGCCACGCGCCGGGCATGCGTCCCACGCTGCCCGCCGTGCCGGTCGCGGTGGTCGCCTGGCTGCTGCTGATCGGCGCATGCACCACCGCGGTCTTGCTGCATCGACGGCGCTTGGTGGCGCTGGTGGCGGTGGGGGTGGTCGGGCTGATCGTGTCGCTCGGCTTCGTCTATCTGTCGGCGCCCGATCTGGCCCTGACGCAGATCTCGGTCGAGGTCGTCACCGTGATCCTGATGCTGCTCGCACTCAACTTCCTGCCCAAGCGGATGCCGGCCGAAAGCAGCGTCGGCCGCAGGCTGCGCGATGCGACGATCGCCGGTCTCGCCGGGCTGGGGGTCGGCGGGCTGGCGTGGGCGGCGATGACGCGGGACTTCGAATCGCTGTCCGGCTACTACCTTGAGCAGTCGCTTCCGGGCGGTGGCGGCAGCAATGTGGTGAATGTGATCCTGGTGGACTTCCGCGGCTTCGATACCTTCGGCGAGATCATCGTCCTCGGAATTGCCGCGCTGGCGATCTTCGCGCTGCTCGACGGGGCGCTGCGCGGTTCGGTCGGCCGCCGACTCGATGCGTGGGTGCCGGATCAGGCGCGTTCAAAGGGACGCCACCCGATGATGATGGTCGTCGCCACCCGCGTGATGCTGCCGCTGGCGCTGACGGTCGGGGTCTTCATCTTCCTGCGCGGCCACAACGTGCCCGGCGGTGGCTTCATCGCCGGGCTGGTGGTGGCGATTGCGCTGGTCATGCAGTACATGGCGAGCGGCTTCGGCTGGGCCGCGCAGCGCATGAAGATCGACTACCACGCACTGATCGGAAGCGGCGTGCTGATCGCCGCCGTCACCGGGGTCGCGTCGTGGCTGGCGGGCTTCCCTTTCCTCACCAGCACTTTCGGCCATTTCCATGTGCCGCTGGTGGGCGACATCGAGCTGGCCTCCGCGATGGCGTTCGATCTGGGGGTATTCCTGACGGTCATCGGCGCAGTGATGCTTGCGCTCGCCAATCTTTCGCGGATCGGCCGTCGGGCTGCGCATCAGGCCGTCAACGACGAACCGATGGACGCATACCGACCAGCGGTGCTCAAAGTGCGGCCACGGGAGGCCTGAGATGGAATTTCTGGTGGCCAGTGCGGTGGGGCTGCTGACGGCGGCGGGCGTGTTCCTGCTGCTGCGCGCGCGCACCTTTCCGGTGGTGCTGGGACTCACCCTGCTCAGTTACGCGATCAACGTGTTCCTGTTCTCGATGGGCCGGCTGGCGGTAAATCTGCCGCCCGTCATCAACGACCTCAACAAGGGCTACACCGATCCGCTGCCGCAGGCGCTGGTGCTCACGGCCATCGTGATCTCGTTCGGCATGACCGCGGTAATCGTGGTGATGGCGCTGCGCGCCTATCTCGAGAGCGGCAGCGACCATGTGGACGCCATGCCGGAGCGGCGGTCGGGCGGGAAGGACGGGCAATGATGCACTGGATCATCCTGCCCATCGTCCTGCCGGCAATCGTCGCACCGATCATCGTGCTGGCGACGCGCCGCGACATCGAGCTGGCGCGCGTGTTCTCGCTGGCCTCGACCGCGGCGCTGCTGGCGCTCGCGATCGCGCTGATGGCGTTGGCGAGCGAGGGCCGCATCGAGACTTACGCGGTCGGCAACTGGCCGGCGCCGTTCGGCATCGCCCTGGTGCTCGACCGGCTCTCGGCGCTGATGCTGGTACTGACGGCCGCACTCGCGCTGGCGGTGCTGCTGTATGCGAGCAATGGCTGGGATACGCGGGGACGTCATTTTCACGCGCTCTACCAGTTCCAGTTGATGGGTATCAACGGTGCGTTTCTCACCGGCGACTTCTTCAACCTCTTCGTCTTCTTCGAGGTGCTGCTGATCGCCTCCTACGGCCTGATGGTGCACGGTGGCGGAGCGAAGCGCGTCAGGGCCGGGGTGCAGTACGTCATCATCAATCTGGTCGGCTCCTCGCTGTTCCTGATTGCGGTGGGCCTGATCTACAGCGTTACCGGCACGCTGAACATGGCCGATCTGGCGGTGCGCGTGCCCGAGGTCGTGGCGGGCGATCGGGCGCTGCTGCATACCGGCGCGCTGTTGTTGTTGCTGGTGTTCGCGGTAAAGGCGGCGCTGGTGCCGATGCATTTCTGGCTGCCCGGCACCTACGCCAACGCGCCGGCGCCGGTGGCGGCGCTGTTCGCGATCATGACCAAGGTGGGGACCTACTGCATCATCCGGCTGTATACGCTGGCGTTCGGCGAAGGGGCGGGCGCGTCGGCGTGGCTCGCCGCGCCATGGCTGATGCCGGCCGCGCTGGTGACGCTGACGCTCGGCATGCTCGGCGTGCTCGCGGCAGAGCGTCTCCGGCAGATGGTGAGTTTCGCGGTCATCGGCTCGATCGGCACCGTGCTGATCGCGGTGGCGCTCTTCACGCCGCAGGCGATGTCGGCCGCGCTGTATTACCTCGTCCATTCCACGCTGACGGCCGGCGCCCTGTTCCTGATTGCGGATCTGGTCGCCGAGCGCCGCCCCGGATACGGCGACCTGATCACCGTGGCGCCGCGCTTCGCCCAGATCGGACTGGTCGGCGCGCTGTTCTTCCTCGGGGCGATCGCGATGGCGGGTATGCCGCCCTTGTCCGGCTTCGTCGGCAAGCTGCTGATTCTCGACAGCGCCCGCGACGTGCTGGGGCGGACCTTGATCTGGAGCGTGATCCTGACGACCTCGCTGCTCGCCATCATCGGCTTTGCCCGCTGTGGCAGCACGCTGTTCTGGAAAAGCGCCGCGCTCGCCGGGGCGATCGAGATCGCGCCACCGCGGCGCGCAGCGTTGCCCGTTGTCGCAGCGGGATCGCTGATCGCAGGTACGATCCTGCTCACCGTCTTTGCCGGGCCGGTGACGCGCTATCTCGATGATACGGCGGCCCAGTTGTTCGCCCCGACGGGCTACATCGATGCGGTGCTGGGCGCCGAACGGGGGAACGAATGATGCTCAGGGACTCGCGCGACAGCTTCGCAGCCCGCTGGCTGCCGCATCCGGTACTTTCCATCGTGCTGACGGCGATGTGGGTGCTGCTGCTCAACAGCGTGACCGTCGGCGGGGTGCTGCTGGGGATCGCGCTCGGTGTCGTGATCCCGGCGATCACCATCCGCTTCTGGCCGAGGCGCCCCCCCCTGCGCTCCTATCGCAAGGTCGCTGCGTATGTCCTGCTGGTGATGTGGGACATCCTGGTCGCCAACGTGCACGTCGCATGGCTGATCCTGTTCCGCCCGGTGAGCAAGCTGCGCACGCGATGGGTCTGCGTGCCGCTGGATCTCGAGTCGCCCGAGGCGATCACGGTATTCGCCGGCACCATCACGATGACGCCGGGCACGGTCAGTTGCGATCTCGCCGCGGACGGCCGCTGCCTGCTGGTGCACTGCCTCGACGCGCCGGATGCCGAGCTTGCGGTGCAGGAGATGAAGGCCCGCTACGAGGCACGGCTCAAGGAGATCTTCCAATGATCGAATACGCACTGGGATTCGGCTTTACCGCCATTTCGCTCGCCCTGCTGCTGAACCTGTGGCGCCTCGTTGCCGGCCCGACCGTGGCCGACCGCGTGCTGGCAGGCGACACGATGGTGACCAACGTCATCGCGCTGATCATCCTGTTCGGCATTCAGCAGTCGAGCACCATGTATTTCGAGGCTGCGCTGCTTTTTGCGATGTTCGGTTTCGTGGGTACGGTGGCCTATTGCCGCTTCGTGCTGCGCGGCGATGTGATCGAGTGAGGCGGCGGTGATGAGCATCTACTACGAAGCCCTCGTGTCCTTGCTGATCGTGGCGGGGAGCGTGTTCGTGCTGGTCGGTTCGTGGGGGCTGATCAAGCTGCCCGACTTGTTGCGGCGCCTGCATGCCCCGACCAAGGCCACCACCGCCGGGGTGGGGGGCACGCTCGTCGGATCGATGGTGTACTTCTTTGCGCTGAAAGGCGGCCCGTCGATGCACGAACTGCTGATCACGCTGTTCCTGTTCCTGACGGCCCCGATCACCGCCCATTTCATCGCCAAGGCGTATCTGCATTTCCATGTTGACCCGGCTGCGGCCTTGCCACCGACCAGCGGGGAACACGGCTGGAGTACCTTCGACGCACTGCCCGAGCAGAGGAACGCCCGCCCGTCCGAGCCGACGGACGGGCGTTAGCGGGGACCTCGCGGGGTTTGCAGGTGCGGCGGCATTGACGGCGGTGTCGGCGCAAGATTAGAATAATTCCACAATATTCGAATCGTGGAATCATGGACCAGAAATCCGCCCTTGCCGTGTTCGAAAGCCTCTCCTCCGGCGTGCGTCTCGATGTCTTTCGCCTTCTTGTAAAGGCGGAGCCGAACGGCATCGTCGCCGGCGAGATCGCCACTGCGCTCGACATCGCGCCGAGCAGCCTGTCCTTCCATCTGCGCACGCTGACGCAGGCCGGCCTGCTGCAGGTCGAACAGGAAGGGCGCTTCCTGCGCTATCGCGCCAACCTCGCGCTGATGACCGAAGTGATCGGCTTTCTGACCGAAAACTGCTGCAGCGGCGCGCCCGAAGGCTGCCGGGACACGCGCGAACTCGCCGTGCAACTGCCGCGCTGCAATCCCCTTTCGCATTCCGATCCGGAAATCCAGTGATGAACGTGCTTTTCTTGTGTACCGGCAATTCATGCCGCTCGATCCTCGCCGAAGCAACCTTCAACGCGCTGGCGCCCGCCGGCCTGAGCGCGATGAGCGCCGGCAGCCAGCCGGCCGGTTACGTGCATCCGCGCTCGCTGGCGCTGCTCGCGCGCGAGGGCATCGCGACCGCGGGCCTGCACAGCAAGTCCTGGGACGACCTGCCGCAGACGCCGGACCTGGTCGTGACGGTGTGCGCGAGCGCCGCCGGCGAGACCTGCCCGATGTATCTCGGCAAGGTGGCACGCACGCACTGGGGCGTCGATGACCCCGCGAAGGCGACCGGCAGCGAGGCCCGCATCGACGCCGCGTTCGACCACGCCTACCGCGTGCTGCGCACCCGCATCCAAGCTTTCCTCGCGCTGCCCGCCGATCTCGCCGCGCGCGATCCCGCGGCGTTCCAGTCCGAAGTCGATCGCATCGGCGCGCTGTCTGCCTGAAATTTCCCTGTCCAGTTTTCCGAGGCCATCATCATGAAATCGATCCAGATCTTCGATCCCGCGTTGTGCTGCAGTTCCGGTGTGTGCGGCGTGGATGTCGACCAGCAGCTCGTGACTTTCGCCGCCAATGTCGAGTGGGCGAAGCAGCAGGGCATCGCGGTGGAGCGCGTCAATCTCGCGCAGCAGCCGCTGGCCTTCGCGCAGAACGCGGTGGTGAAAGGCTTTCTCGAGCGCTCGGGCGCCGAATCGCTGCCGCTGATCCTGATCGACGGCGAGTTCGCACTCGCCGGGCGTTATCCGACGCGCGACGAGCTGGCGCGCTGGGCAGGCGTCACCGCCGTGCTGGCGGCGCAGGCGGCGGGCGGGTGCTGCAGCGGCGGCCGGTGCTGCTGAGCGCCGAGACGACCATGCGCTTCCTCGACCAGCCCCCGCGCTTCCTCTTTTTTACCGGCAAGGGCGGGGTCGGCAAGACCTCGCTCGCGTGCGCGACCGCGATCCGTCTCGCCGGCCTCGGCCGCAGGGTGCTGCTGGTCAGCACCGACCCGGCCTCCAACGTCGCCCAGGTGTTCGAACAGCCGATCGGCAACGCGCTGACGCCAATCGCCGCGGTGCCGAACCTCAGCGCGCTCGAGATCGACCCTGAGGCCGCCGCCCAAGCCTATCGCGACCGCATCGTTGGTCCGGTGCGCGGCGTGCTGCCGGACGACGTGGTGCGCGGCATCGAGGAACAGCTCTCCGGGGCCTGCACCACCGAGATCGCCGCTTTCGACGAATTCACCGGCCTGCTGACCGACACGCGGCTCACCGACGGCTTCGATCACGTCATTTTCGACACCGCGCCGACCGGCCACACGATCCGCCTGCTGCAACTGCCGGGCGCGTGGTCGGGCTTCCTTGAAAACAATACCGAAGGCGCATCCTGTCTCGGACCGCTGTCGGGGCTGGAGACGCAGCGCGAACAATACGCGGCCGCGGTTTCCGCGCTGGCCGACCCGGCGCGTACGCGGCTGGTGCTGGTCGCGCGCGCCCAGGCGTCGACGCTGCGCGAAGTCGCCCGCACCCATGCGGAACTCGCGGCGATCGGACTCACCCGCCAGTTTCTCGTCATCAACGGCGTGTTGCCCGAGGCCGAAGGCGCCACGGACGACGCGCTCGCCGTGGCGGTGCTGCGACGCGAAGCGGCGGCGCTCGTCGAACTGCCCGAGGCCTTGCGCGAGCTGCCGACCGACCATGTGCCGCTGATGCCGTTCAACCTGGTGGGGCTGCCGGCGCTGGCCGCCCTTCTCGGCAGTGCCGCGGCGCAGGACGACGTGCCCGGCGCGGGGGCGTCGCCGGCCGGACGTCCGGCACTGCCCAAGCTCGCGAGCCTCGTCGACGATCTGGCGCAGGACGGCCACGGCCTGGTGATGCTGATGGGCAAGGGCGGTGTCGGCAAGACCACGCTCGCCGCCGCGATTGCGGTGGAGCTTGCCCAGCGCGGCTTCGCGGTGCATCTCACCACTTCCGACCCGGCCGCGCATCTGGCCGAGACGCTCGAAGGCTCGCTGGACAATCTCACGGTCAGCCGCATCGACCCGCAGGCCGAAACCGAGCGCTATCGCCAGCATGTGCTCGACACCAAGGGCAAGGATCTGGACGCCCGCGGCCGCGCGGTGCTCGAAGAGGACCTGCGCTCGCCCTGCACCGAGGAGATCGCGGTGTTTCAGGCCTTCTCGCGCATCATCCGCGAGGCCGGGCGCAAGTTCGTCGTCATGGATACCGCGCCGACCGGCCACACGCTGCTGCTGCTCGATGCGACTGGCGCCTACCATCGCGAGATCGCGCGCAACATGGACAAGAGCGGAGTGCAGCACTTCACCACGCCGATGATGCAGTTGCAGGATCCGAAACAGACCAAGGTCATCCTCGTGACGCTCGCCGAGACCACCCCGGTGCTGGAGGCGGCGAACCTGCAGGCCGACCTGCGGCGCGCCGGCATCGAACCGTGGGCCTGGGTCATCAACAACAGCCTCGCCGCCGCCGCGCGCACCGAATCGAAGCTGCTGGCCCAGCGCGCCACGCGCGAATGGCCGCAGATCGCGGCCGTGCGCGAACAGCACGCGAAGCGCGTGGCGCTGGTACCGGTGCAGGCCGCGGAGCCGATCGGCGTGGCGCGCCTGCTCGCGCTGGCCGAAGGCGGCACGGTCGCTCCCGCCGCCGCTCCCTCCCATCCCTGAAGGAAAGAAACGGAACCATGTCTGCCCAATGTGAAGTGGTCGGCAAGCAGGCCGCCGGCGCACCCATCAGCTTTTTCGAACGCTACCTGACCGTGTGGGTCTTTCTCTGCATCATCGCCGGCACGGTTTTCGGCCAGATCGCACCGGCGATGGCGCAGGCCGTCGGCGCGCTCGAGCTGGCACACGTCAACATCCCGGTCGGTGTGCTGATCTGGATCATGATCATCCCGATGCTGATGAAGATCGACTTCGGCGCGTTGCACGAGGTGCGCGAACAGAAGGCGGGCATGGGCATCACGCTGTTCGTGAACTGGGCGATCAAGCCTTTCACGATGGCGCTGCTCGGCTGGATCTTCATCCGCCACGTGTTCGCGCCCTGGTTGCCGGCCGAGCAGCTCGACAGCTACATCGCCGGTCTCATCCTGCTCGGCGCCGCGCCGTGCACGGCAATGGTCTTCGTGTGGAGCAACCTGTGCAAGGGCAATGCCAACTTCACGCTGACCCAGGTGGCGCTCAACGACCTGGTGATGGTGTTCGCCTTCGCGCCCATCGTCGCGCTGCTGCTCGGCGTGTCGTCGATTCCGGTACCGTGGGACACGCTGACGCTGTCGGTGGTGATGTACATCGTGATTCCGCTCGCCATCGCGCAGTTCATCCGCGCGCGGCTGATGCGCCGGGGCAGGGCGGTGTTCGATGCGGCGCTGGCGCGCATCGGCCCGTTCTCGATCATGGCGCTGCTCGCCACCCTGATGCTGCTGTTCTCCTTCCAGGGCCGCACCATCATCGCCCAGCCGGCCATCATCGCGATGCTGGCGGTGCCGATCCTGCTGCAAACGCTCTTCATCGCCGCGATCGGCTACTGGCTGAACCGCAAGCTGCGCGTGCGCCACGACGTGGCCGGGCCGTCGACGATGATCGGCGCGTCGAACTTCTTCGAACTCGCCGTCGCGGTGGCCATCGTGCTGTACGGCTTCGATTCGGGCGCAGCGCTGGCCACGGTGGTCGGTGTGCTGATCGAGGTGCCGGTGATGCTGTGGCTGGTGAAGATGGTGATGGGTACCCGACAGTGGTACGAGCGCGCGCTGCCGGTTTCCGCCTGATCGATTCCGGCCGGATCAGACGCGGAAGCGCGCAGGCTGGCGGCCCGTTCGCGCGTGCTGCGCCCGACTTCCCTCGTGATGCGCTGCGCCGGCAGGTCAGGGCCACCGCGGTCTTTTCCGCGTCTTTCGGGTCGCGCGACAGCATGCCGATCTGAACATGGTTTTGGCGGTGCCGGTAGCTCCGCGTCTGGCCGTGGTCGCGTACTCCTTTCACATGACGCACTCGTAACCTAGATTGAAACTGGATAGTGGGGGTCCGAGCGAGGAGAGCGACATGGATGCGATCAGGCAGATTCTGGAAAACTTCAGGGGCACGTTGCCGGACGGCAGCACGACCGCAGCGGCGATCGATCGTGGGGCCGCGCCGGAGGAGATTTCGGCGTGCGCGACCGAGGAGGGTTTGCATGCGCTGGCCGGGGCGCTGTTCGAGGCCTGCGAGGAAAACCTCGATGCGGGCGGTGAACCCGCGCCGCAGCGTACGGTGATCGATGCGGTAGCGGCGCGGCTGCAGGAGTTTCGCCAGCAGCTTCCCGCGACGAGCGAGACCGCGCGGATGATCGACCGCGGCGCGAGCCTGGAGGAGATTTCCGAGGCCGCACAGCAGGAGGGCCTGAGTTCGCTGGCTAGCCTGCTGTTCGAGGCCGAGCGCGAGGCGGGCGGGCGATCCTGAGCGCGGGGACGTTGAGCGCGCGGCGGGAGCGAATTCCGCGGTCGCATGGCGCCGGGCAAGCCGGCCGTGCGGCGGCGGCTTGATGCGCCCCGTCTGCCCGGCGCCGCCGAAGGCTTCGCAGCGCGCCGCGCATCGCCACACCACGACGCGATGCCATACGGCGAAGGGGATTACACGTTGGCCAGCGCATTGTGTGCGGCGATGCAATCAACGAGCTTCTTGTCGTCCACCGTCGTGTGGCGTGCGAACCAGTCGAACATGAAATGCGCCAGATGTTCGAGGGGCGCGTCGCCGGTGTAGTAAAGGTGCGTCTCGTGCTCGAGTCGGCGCAGCAGCCATGCGTGCTCGTCGCGGTGCTCCTCGTAGTCCGGGTAGCCGATGTCGAGCATGATGTTTTCTTCGCTGATGAAGTGGAATTCCGCGTATTTGCGCACCTCCAGCAGTAGCCGTAACGCCTTCTCCCGCGTGCAGTTCTTTTCGGCCTCGAGCGACACCGTGCGGATCAGGTCGACGAACACCCGATGTTCGGGATCGATGCGTGGATGCCCGACTTCGAATTTGCTGTCCCATCTGATGTCGATCACGTATTTCTCCTGTTAACCAATTAGTGCACCATCGCCTGTTCCATTTGTCACGCCCAAGCGCCGGATCCCGGCATGCCGCGCGCGCACCGCTCGTATCCTAGGCGAATATCGCCGCGATTGCAGTGATGGCTGAAGGGGCGCCGCTGCGGACAGCACGTCGTTACAGCGATCGGAGTCATGCGTGAGGCATGGCGGGGCGACCGCCTTGCCGGATTTGCGCACGCCGAGGGCGCGCTTTCGCATTATGGCGCTGATGACGAGGATGGGCGGTTTGCCCGATGCGGCGACCTTGGACCAATGCAGCTTGGCTTTGACGCGGCTGCGACGCTCATCCGCCCTGCGCGGACTCACCGGCAATCAGGCGCCGCCCGGTTCGAGCACCCCGCCGGGCGCCAGCTCGATGCCGTCCGGCAGCCCATGGTCGAGGATCCGTGCCTCGATGTCGGGCGGAAAGGTTTCGGCCAGGTAGCGGGACGATGACCGCCTGTCACTGGCCCGCAGACCGCCTCATTCGTAACGCGATCCCCTGCGTGGTCCGGGGGGCTGGCCGCGCGAGTAGCCCTGCGCTTCGTCGCGCCGTTCGGGCGGGATCGCCAGATGGTCGGTCGACAGGCCCTTTTCGCGCAGCTTGCGCGCGATGAACGCCATGTCCTCGTCGGTCACGCCGCGCTCGGCGCGATCGTGGCGCGCCTTGCTGATGGCCTTGTGTGCGCGTTGCGTGGTGGCCGGGAGCGCCTCGGCGACGGCGTCGTGCGCGACCGCGGCGGCCAGGATACGCGCGAGCGGGAGGTAGGGGTTCGGACTGGCGCCGCGGTTTTCCGCGTCCTTTTCGAGATCGCCGATAAAGTGCGGCAGCCAGCGCGACACGAAATCATGGAGGAAGTGTTCCGGCCTCACTGCGGGCAGCGGGGCGCCGCCGGCGATCGTCTCGGCGCTGCGGAAGTACAGCAGCGCGACGAATTCGAGCTGCACCGACAGGTGGTCCGACAGGTCGTGGAAATCGGCGTCACGCGCGACGCCGCAGCGGCGATAGGCCTCGTCCATGGCCGCCACCGAGCCGCCGTTCACGGCGCCATCAAGATAGCTGCCGGTATTGATCTGGATCGATCGCGGGGGCGCGACGAACAGGCTGCTATAGAGGCGCAGCAACGACGCATGGTCGGGAATCGTGGCGATCGCCTCGCGGTAGCACGCCACATCGCCGGCACAGGTGTAGCCGAGGGATTCGCCGAGTTCCGCAAGGTCGTCGGCGAGTGCGTCCCGCAGGCCGGCAAAGGCTGCAGGCTGGACGGGCGTCAGGAAGGCGCGCGCGAGGCACAGGTAGAACTCGCCGCGTTCGGCGAGGGATTCGAGATTTCGTGCGTCCATCATGTGTCTTCCCGAAGTGCCGCCGGGGCGGGCGCAAGCAGCCTGCCCCGGCGTGGTTGCGGACCGGGCGGGGCGCGTACCCATGCGCCTGCCCGGCCCGCGTGGAAGGGCCGGTGCTCAGTCCCGCGGCACGGCGCCGAGATTGAACATCCGCTCGCCCAATGCCCAGCCGACCAGCACGATCGAGAACGCCATCAGGGTCAGCATCCACTCGGTCGTCGAGGGCGTGTAGGCGATCAGGTCCGGTACCCAGCTGCCCTTGAACAGCGGCAGCAGTTGCCCGCCGATGACGAACTCGTAGCGGTCGATGAAGAAGCCGCCGATCACCATCACGGACGCGAGCGCCAAGGCCCTGCGCTGGAGCAGCAGCCAGAAGGCGCCGATGAGCAGTGCCGCCTCGATCCAGAACCACGGCGAAGCGACGATCGTGTCCCACACCTGCAGCCCGTCGGCATTGCTCCACAGGCCGATCACCGTGCGGTAGCCGATCACCAGGATGGTGATGCCGAGCAGCCCGGCGAAGGCGGTGGGCAGCGCCCCCTGCATCAACGAGCGCACCTGGCCCGGCATCGCCTCCTCGCTGCCGTAGCTCAGATACGTGACCAGCATCGCGAAGGCCGCGCCGGTGCAGGCCGCGGTCAGGATGAAGTACAGCGGCACGAGGTTGCCGTACCACATCGGCCGCATCGCCATCGCGCCGAAGGCCATCCCCAGCATGCCGCCCGCGAGCAGTTCGGTGACCAGCGCCGCGACACCGATCTGCTTGCTGGTGCTGCTGTTCCAGTCACCGTTGTGGATGCGCATGAACTTCAGGATGCCCAGCACCAGAAACACCGCATAGAAGATCCCCATCCAGTTCAGCGGCGACACCAGCTGCGCGTTCAGCGGGATCGCCCACAGCATGCGGAACGGGTGGCCCAGCTCGAGTGCCAGCGACGCGAACCCGGCCACCAGCGTCACCAGCGACAGCCACACGCAACGCTTGGCGATGGGATACCAGCCCTTGTTGCCGAAAGTCATCGCAAGTGACGAGACCAGCGTGAGGCCGGTCGAGGTCAGTGCGAAGAACACGTAGTTGACGACCGGCAGTCCCCACGAGACGCCGTCGCTGCCGGTGTTGAAGGCGCTGTGGCCGCCCGACAGCAGGTTCATGAAGGCGATGGCGAGGCTGATGACCAGCCCCGCGAGGCCCGCCATCAGTACCGCGCTCACCGGGCCGCTGCCTTGTGCTTGTGTTGCCATGGTCTGCTCCTCCTCACGCTTTCTTGTTGGAACGGGTGCCCGGTACCGCGCTGCCGGCTGCGCCGCCGCCGGTCAGGTAGTACACCTGCGGCTTGTTGCCGGTGTGGTCGAGCAGGCGCGTGCCTTGTTTGTCGGAAATCAGCCGGCTGACCTGCGAGTTCGGGTTGTCCAGATCGCCGAAATAGCGCGCCTTCGGCGCACAGGTGCGCACGCAGGCGGGCACGTATTCGACGAGTTCGGGATTGCTCTCGTCGAGATCCGCGACCCCTTTCGGCGCCTTGCTGATCTTGTGGTAGCAGAAGTTGCACTTCGACACCACGCCGTTGGGCTGGATGCCGACGCCATGCTTCGGATCCTGCTGCGGGCCCTTGTACGGCGGGTTCCACGACAGGTCGCCGTCGCCCTTGAACACCTGCTTGATGTTCGGCTCGATCAGCGCCTTCTCGTCGGTATAGAAGCGCACCCCGTACGGGCACGCGATCATGCAGTACTTGCAGCCGATGCACTTGTCCCAGTCGATCAGCACCACGCCGTCTTCGGTCTTGTAGGTGGCCTTGGTCGGGCACACGTGCATGCACGACGGCTCCTCGCAGTGCATGCACGGGCGCGGGAACCACTTCAGCGTCGGCGTGGGTTGCTTGCCTTCCGTGTAGTACAGGACATCCTGGTAGTTTTCGCCGGGCAGGCGGTTGTTTTCCATCTGGCAGGCAGTGCTGCAGGCCTGGCAGCCGGTGCACTTCTCCAGGTCGATGACCATTCCCCATTTAGCCATTTTGGTGATCTCCTCAAGCCTTCTCGACCGACACCTTGCCGGTGTAGTAATTGGCCATGCCCGAGATGCGGTCGGACTGGTTGTCGATGATCGAATCCACGTGCGAGCCACGCTCCTTCGCCCAGCGTCCGTGCGCCCAGTGGCCGTGCTCGAAGGGCAGCACGATGACGTCGGGGCGGGTCAGCTCGGTGACGCGCGCGATCGCGGTGATCTCGCCGAGCGTCGATTTGATGCGGATCCGGTCGCCGTCTTTGAAACCCTTGGCTTTCGCGACGGACGGGTGGACTTCGGCGCACACATGCTTGCGCCCGCCGACCGTCGGCTGCATCAGCGAGATCGCGTTGGGGATGTTCGCGCTGCGGCCTTCCGCGTGCATTGCGTTCTTCGGGCTGACGAAATGCAGATCGCCGCTGCCGGTGTGTTTCGGCTCTTCCCAGTGCGGGAAATTGAATTTCGCCGGGTCGCGGCCGGTCTTGGCGATCACCCAGTCGCGCTTGTGGTCGAGGTAGGAGGACTTGAACTCGAACTTGCCCGAATCGGTCTTCAGCAAGTTCTTCTTCACGTCGTCGGCGCTCATCGGCTTGTTCCACCCCTGGCCGTCCCACTCGAAGAACTCGCCGCGCACCTGGCGCCAGTGGTAAGGCTTCTTGTACCAGACGCCTTTCTCGACCCACGACTCGAAGCTGTTCACGCCGTTGTCGCCGGGGCTCGCCTCGAAACCCTTGGCCAGATGCCGCAGGATGTTCTCGACGTTGTCGAGTTTCGCGTAGTACTCGCTGGTCGGTCCCTTGATGCGCTTGCCGATCTCGATCAGCGTGTTGCCGAACGTCTTCGTGTCATACAGCGGCTTGATGGCCGGGGTGCGGATCTGCGCCAGCGGCCAGCCCTGGAAGGGGTAGGTCGGCGCATCCTGCCAGCGTTCGAGATAGGTCGAGTCGGGCAGGATCAGGTCGGCCATCACCGCGGTCTCGCCCGGGAAGGGCGAGGTGTCGATGACGAACACTTCGGCGAGCATCTTCTCCCACGCCGTCGCGTCGGGCGACGAGAACACCGGATTGGTCATGTAGAACATCACCGTGTCCATCTTGTACGGCTTGTTCGCGAGGTGGTTCTTCGGCACTTCCTGCAGCATGTTCTTCGCGAACATGTAGCCGTCCTCGTGGCCCTTCAGGTCGATGCGTGCCATGGCCTTGTGCGGGCCGTTGTTCGCGTAATCGTCGAGGTGTTCATCAGGGTTTGCCGGCGCCGGGCCATAGGCCGGACCCATCTGGTAGGCGAGCCCGCCCTCGGCGAACAGCGAGCCCACCAGCGCGTTCAGCGAATGGATTGCCATGCCGTTCAGCACGCCGTTGCTGTGGTTGTGCGCGCCGCGCTCGAACAGCGCGATGGCCGGCTTGGTCGTTGCGAATTCGCGGGCAGTCTTCACGATCAGCTCGGCCGGGATGGTCGTCACCCCGGCGGCCCACTGCGGCGTGCGGTCCTTCAACTCGACGTTCCACCACTCGGCCAGCCCCAGCGTCCATTTCTCGGTGAAGGGCGCATCGACCGGTTCGCCCGCCTTGAAGTGGTTCTGTCCGTCCGCGAAGTCGCCAACGAATTTGCGGTCCCACAGCCCTTCGGTGAGGATCACGTGGGCGATCGCCAGCGCCAGCGCGCCGTCGGTGCCGGGCTTGACCAGCAGCGCGCGGTCCGACGCCGCCAGCGTCTGGTTCATATGCACGTCGACCGCCGTCACGCGCGTCTTCGGCGCCTTCTCGCCGCGGATGTAGCCCCACACCTGCAGGTTGTTGTTGTACGGGCGGAAGGACTCGAGGAAGTTCGCACCGAAAATCAGCAGATAGTTCGCATTGCGGTAATCGTAGGAGCTGTACGACGCGTTGCCGTCGGTGCATTGCTTTGCGAGCACCGACCCGTCCGAGCACATCGACGAATGCCCGATGCCGATGTTGGGCGAGCCATACAGCTTCGCCATCGGGGCCAGTGTCACGCCGACGTCGGTCGCGCCCCAGCCGCGGCCGAAGAACAGGCCGAAGCGGTGTGATTCGCCCTTGTCGCGCAGCGCGTTCATGCGGTCGGCGACGGTCTGGTAGGCCTCTTCCCACGAGATCGGCACGAACTGTGGATCCTCGTTGCGTCCCTTCTTCGCGTTGGTGCGCTTCATCGGCCCCTTGAAGCGGTCCGGGTCGTACAGGATGTAGGTGCCCAGATGCATCTTCGGGCAGCCCTTGCCGTTGGCGATCGGATGTCCCGCGTTGCCGTAGATCGCGTGCACCTTGCCGTTGGTCGTATAGACGTCGATGCCGCAGCGCGCCGGGCACTGCGCGCAGATGCTCTTCGTGACGACGGTGTTGCCGTCCACCGTGGCGGCCTGCGCCTCGGTGAGCGTGCTGAGACCGCCGATGCCCACCCCTCCGCTGCCGACCACTGCTGCTCCCGCGGCGGTACCCGCACCACTGACCTGCAGGAAGCGGCGCCGTGAAATGAGTTTCTTCAGTATTTCCATTTTCCTTGCTCCTCCAATGACCTTCTTGGCGTGGTATTCCCTTGCGGATTGCAGCCCGCAGCCCTCACGGACCTTCCGGCGCAGCAGGCGTCTCCCTGTGTCGGTGGAACAGCGCGAAGCCGGCACGTGCCAGCGCTTCGGTCTTGCGGCAGCGCTCGCACAGCGACTCGTCCTCGCCTGCGGCGAACAGCGCGCCGCAGCGCCGGCATTCACATTGCCCGATCACCGCAAGCTCGACCGGCGCGACGGCGAACGGCCGCCACGCGCGGGGTTCCAGCGTCAGTGCGCGCGACGGGCAAATGCCCGAACAGGCGCCGCAAGCGACACACAGCCAGGCGTCGAAACGCAGATGTGCGGATGCGTTGTCCGCGTCGCTTTCCAGTTGCAGCGCGCCGGTCGGGCACACACCCGTGCAGGCGCCGTGGGCGCGGCATGCGCTGTTCGCCGCGAGCGCGGGCAGCGTCGCACGCACTGGGTGGGGGCGACCGTGGCGCTGCGCGATCTGCAACAGCAACAGGCGGGTCTCCTCGCCGCGCTGCCCGGGAATGGTGTCGCGTCGCGGCCGCTGGATCCTGGCGGGCGCGGCGAACTGCGCATCGCCGGTCGTGGTCTGCGTCAGTGCCGACGCGACAGAGCGCGAAAGACCGGCGAAAAAGCCGCGACGACTGGCGACGACCTCGTCGGCGGAGGCGTTCCGACCCTCGTTACCGTTCGGTAACGGCGCCGGCTTGACACGCTGCGGCAGGCTTTCGGCGGGTACGCCGGCTTCCGTCAGCGCGCGGCGTGCCGCGTCCAGCAACGGAATTGCCGGCTCGCCCGCTCCGGTTGCGTTTGCGCAATGCGTGCAGGACCCATCGTCGACGATGCGCAGTGGCGCGTCGCCGGCCGTCAGTGCCAGACGCAACCAGTCAGTCAGCGCGAGGCCACCGAGGCACGGCACGCGATGTGCCGCGCCGGGCGCCGCGCCGTGGACGCGCTCGCACGCGACGGTGATGCCCTGCGGCGGCACTACCGCAGGCAACGTAAAGCCCTCGACTGCCAGTGCCCCGGTCGGGCAGCTCGCCGCACAGATACCGCAACTGCTGCACGCGACCGGATCAAGCTCGAGGCCTCCGTCGTGCAGCGCCAGGCTCGCGCGCGGACAGGCCTCGATGCAGCACCGGCAGTCCGCGCGCGCCCCGCGAGCCGCGAGGCAGGCCACGCTGCGCAGACCAATCCGCCCGAGCGCATGCAGTCGCCGGAAGGCCTGGCGTTCGCCGTGGGGCGGGGCGTCGGTGGCGAGGCTGCGGAGATCCTGGTTCATGGTTGGCGTCCGAAGGGATGTACCACGCTCCGCAGGATCCGCGCCTGTTATTGCAAGCTATTGATTAATTGATATTTAATGCATTTTTTGATTCGGCGCGATGGCGGCCCGTTACGGTTCGGTAACGCTTCCACCTGCAGCGATCAGGGTTTTGTTACGATTCGGTAACCGACCGGGTTAGCCGTGCGTGCGCACCCCTCGCGCGATGCTCCGGCGGTACCGCGCAGCCGCCTGATACCGCGCGCTGTCCGATGTACGGCACGAATGTTGCGCGCTCTTTGGGGCCGTGTACGACGGGCCGGACGGGGAGGGGCCGAACGATGAAGGCTGCTGGGTGGATTGCGTGATGAATCGTCGTCAGGCCTTGTCCGGACTGGTCGGGCTCGCGCTCGCGCTCGCGGGCCGCTTCGGGCATGCCGTCGCCGCGAACGGCGCGGAGCCGGTGCGCATTGGCCTGACACCGGTATTCCTCGATGACCAGGTGGGCTTTCTCGGCGCCTGGCGCGATCATCTTGCGCAGGCGATGGGGCGCCAGGTCGAGTTCATCCAGCGCGGCAGCTACCGCGAGATCGTCGAACTGATGCGCCAGGACAAGCTGCATTTCGCGTGGCTGTGCGGTTACCCCTACGTGCGCGAGCAGCGCTGGATGCGTTTGCTGGCCGTGCCGGTCTACGAGGGGCAGCCGCTGTACCGCTCCTACCTCATTGTGCCCGCGCACGACAGCGTGACCACCAAAGTCACCGACCTGCGCGACCGCGTCTTCGCGTTCTCGGACCCCGATTCGAACTCCGGCTACCTCTATCCGCACTACCAGCTCAACCGCGCCAACACTTCGCCGGCCAATTTCTTCCGGCGCAGCTTTTTCACCTATGCGCACAAGAAGGTCGTCGAAGCGGTCGCGCTGGCGGTGGCGCACGGCGGCGCGGTCGATGGCTACGTCTGGGATACGCTGGCCCGCACCCACCCCGAGCTGACATCGCGCACGCGGGTGGCCGACCGTTCGCCACCCTTCGGCTTTCCGCCCTTCGTCACCGGCCGTTCCGTGTCGCCGGCGCTACATCGGCGCATGCAGCAAATCCTCCTCGCGATGCATGAGGACCCCGCCGGCGCCCGCTTCCTGCGCCAGCTCAACCTCGACCGCTTCACGGGCGGCTCGCCGGCCCTGTACGCCGACATCGAGCGCATGCTGCGGGCCATCGGTCAGCCCGTCGGCTAGGAGGAGGGCGAGTGCTGAACTTCCGCGACATCAGCTTCCGCTACAAGATTCCGCTGCGCGCGACGGTGCTGGTGTTCCTCACCGCGAGCGTGCTCACCGCGTCGCTGTTGCTGCGCGAATACCGCGACCTGCGCCGCGACATGCTCGACAGCTCGGCGCGCTGGTCCGCGGTGCTGAGCCAGACCCTGGTGTCGCCAATGCTGCACGACGACCTGTGGCGCGCCTTCGAGATCATCCGCGCGGCGACCTCGCCGGGCGGCGGCGACCAGGCCGGCGTCATCACGCTGGTCGACCCGCGTGAGCGCATTTACGTCTCCACCGATCCCGCGCGCTATCCGATCCTCCTGCCGCTGCACGAGCGCGGCGACGCGGCGCGGGAGATCGCCAGCCTGATCGACGACGCGGCCGGGTCGGATTCGCGCAGCCTCGAGATCGGCGACCGCCTGTACGTGATCACGCCGATCGATGCCGACGGCGTGCGCCTTGGCCACATGATCCTCGAACACACCAGCAGCTTCATGCAGGCGCGCTTTGCCGGCATGTGGCTCAGCGCGACGCTGGTGACCTTGGTCGTGCTGCTGCTGATCCTGCCGGTGTCGTGGTACTGGGGGCGGCGCATGGCCGATCCGCTGGTGCATCTGGCGGACTGTATCGGCCAGGTCGGCACGAAGATTCCCGATGCCGACGCGATTCGCCTCGAGCAGTCGCAGGACGAGCTCGGTCAGGTCGGCCGGGCCGTCGCGCGCATGCTCGACGAGTTGCGCGAGAAGCAGGCGCTGGAGCACGAGATGATGTTCTCCGAGCGTCTCGCCGCGATCGGCCGGCTCACCGGCGGCATCGCGCACGAGATCAACAACCCGCTCGGCGGCATGCTCAACGCCATCAGCACCTACCGGCGCCACGGCAGCAATGATCCCGAACTGGCCGCCCGCACGATGTCGCTGCTCGAGCGCGGCCTCTTGCAGATCCGTGACACCGTGTCGGCACTGCTGGTCGAGGCCAAGGCGCCGAGCCACCCGCTCGGGCCGCAGGACATCGAGGACGTGCATATCCTGCTCAAGCCGGAAGCCGCGAAGAAATCCGCGGCGCTGCTGTGGAACTGCGATCTGCCCGACGAGATTCCGCTGCCGGCGACGCTCGTGCGGCAGGTGCTGATCAACCTGGTGCTCAACGCGCTGCACGCAGTCGAGCCGGGCGGCACCGTCGCCTGCGACATCGGTGTCACCGCCGAAGGCATGACGATGGCGGTGCGCAACGACGGCCGCCACATCGAAGCATCGCGCCTGCCCTACCTGTTCGAGCCCTTCGTCGGCGATGCCAACGGCGGACATGGGCTGGGGCTTTGGATCACCTACCAGATCGTCAACGAGCTCGACGGGCACATCTCGGTGCAGAGCGAACCGGGGCTCACGGTGTTCGCGGTCGAATTGCCGCTGCGCGTCGCCCTCGAACTGGAGTCTCCGCCATGAATGCCGCCGTACGCGTGTGCCTGATCGAGGACGACCCCATCATGGGCGAATCGCTCGCGGAGCGTTTCCGCCTCGAAGGCTTCGATGCCTGCTGGTGCCGCAGTGGCGCGGAAGCGATGCGCCGCCTGCGCGAGCAGGCCTTCGACGTCGTCATCAGCGACATGCGCCTCGGCGACACTACGGGCGAGGCGGTCTTCGACTGGGCGGCCGGCGCCCTGCCGCAGGCCCCGCCCTTCGTGTTCATCACCGGCTACGGCACCGTCGACCAGGCCGTCGCACTGATCAAGCGCGGCGCGCACGACTACGTCACCAAGCCCTTCGACCTCGACGCCCTCGTCGCCAAGGTGATCGAGATCACTGCGACGGCGGCGACGGGGGGCGCACCCGGCAGCGAGCCGCTCGGCGTGTCGGCGGCAATGCAGCGCATCGAGGCGATGCTGCCGCGCCTCGCCCGCGCCGCGAACACCGTGCTGATCGTCGGCGAGTCGGGCGTCGGCAAGGAGCGCGTCGCCCAACGCCTGCACGCCATCCTGGCGGGGGCCGCGACGCGCCCCTTCGTCGCCGTGAACTGCGGCGCGATTGCCGAAACCCTGCTCGAAGCCGAGCTCTTCGGTCACGAGAAGGGCGCCTTCACCGGCGCGGCGCGCACGCGCCCCGGCGTGTTCGAACAAGCCGATGGCGGCACGCTGTTCCTCGACGAGATCGGCGAGATGACGCCCGGCATGCAGGTCAAGCTGTTGCGCGTGATCCAGGAGCGGCGGGTCACGCGTGTCGGTGGCGAAACCGCGATTCCGGTCGAGCTGCTGCTGGTTTGCGCGACCCACCGCGACCTCAAGACGCTGGTGGCGGAAGGCGCGTTCCGCGAAGACCTGTTCTACCGCGTCAACGTCGTGCAGATCCGCGTGCCGCCCTTGCGCGAGCGGCGCGAAGACATCCCCTGGCTCATCAAGCGTTTCCTCACCGACATCGCGCGGCAAAGCGGCGAAGCCCGCCGGCACCTGCTCCCCGCTGCGGAGGAGGCGGCAATGAATTACCCGTGGCCGGGCAACGTGCGCGAACTCAAGCATGCGGTCGAGCGCGCGTGCATCATGAGTGCCGCCGAATGGCTGCCACCTTCCGCGCTGTTTCCCGATGCCGATTTCGCGCCGCCCGCAGGCGATGCGCAGGCCTCGCTCGGCGACTACCTGCGCGAATGCGAGCGCCGCTACATCCGCGGCGCCCTCGAATCCTGTGGCGGCCAGATCGGCCAGACCGCCGAGCGGCTCGGCATCAGCCGCAAGAACCTGTGGGAGAAGATGAAGAAGCTCGACCTCGGTGACGCCGAGCCCTGACGCCCCAACCTAGGTCGAGGATGGTTGCATGACGTTGACGTCAACGTCACAATACCGCCCGGCACTCTTTCGGGCTTGCCGAATCAAAACACAGTCGCCAGCCGCACAGGCCCCGGGCACTGCTTTCCGCGCGACGCGTGGCGGGCCGGGCAGGGGGAGCGAGCCGGCGTACATCACGCGTGACGGACAGGTGTCCGGCACGCTGCTTCTGGGAAAGGAGAGGATATGACTGCAGTTGCCGAGTTTCTGAAAGCACGGGACTTCCTGCTGGCCAACCGTACCGACTACGCCACGGCGTACGCCGGTTTCCAGTGGCCGCAGCTCACCGAATTCAACTGGGCGCTGGACTATTTCGACGCCATGGCCAAGGGCAACGAGAAGCCCGCGCTGTGGATCGTCGAGGAAGACGGCCGCGAAGCGAAGCTCTCCTTCGCCGAAATGTCGGCGCGTTCGAACCGCGTCGCCAACTGGCTGCGCGAGCAGGGCGTCGCGCGCGGCGACCGCATCCTGATCATGCTCGGCAACGAAGTGCCGCTGTGGGAAACCATGCTCGCCGCGATCAAGCTCGGCGCCGTCGTGATCCCCGCCACCACGCTGCTGACCCCCGATGACCTGCTCGACCGCCTCGAACGCGGCCAGGTCAAGCACGTCGTGATCGGCAAGGCCCACACTGACAAGTTCGCCGACCTCGCCGGCAGCTACACCCGCGTCAGTGTCGGCGGTGCGACCGATGGCTGGCTCTCCTTCGAGGACGCCTACGCCGCCGCGCCCGAGTTCGCCCCGTCGGGCGTCACCAAGGTCACCGACCCGCTGCTGCTGTACTTCACCTCCGGCACGACCTCCAAGCCCAAGCTCGTGGAGCACAGCCACCAGTCCTACCCGGTCGGCCACCTGTCGACGATGTACTGGATCGGCCTGCAGCCGGGCGACCGCCACATGAACATCAGCTCGCCGGGCTGGGCCAAGCACGCCTGGAGCTGCTTCTTCGCGCCGTGGAACGCCGGCGCCTGCGTGTTCCTGTACAACTACAACCGCTTCAACGCCAAGGCGCTGCTCGATGTGCTGGTGAAGTTCGAGATCACCACGATGTGCGCGCCCCCGACCGTGTGGCGCATGCTGATCCAGCAGGATCTCGCCTCGGTGAAGACCAAGCTGCGCGAACTGATCGGCGCCGGCGAACCGCTCAATCCGGAAGTGATCGAGCAGGTCAAGAAGGCCTGGGGCATCACGATCCGCGACGGTTTCGGCCAGACCGAGACCACCGCGCAGATCGGCAACACGCCGGGGCAGTTGCTCAAGCCCGGTTCGATGGGCCGTCCGCTGCCTGGCTACACGATCGCGCTGCTCGACGCCGACAGCAAGCCCACCGATGAAGGCGAGATCAGCCTGGTGCTCGCCAAGCGCCCGGTCGGCCTGATGCTCGGCTACGCCGGCGACGAAGCCAAGACCGCCGAAGCCATGCGTGACGGCCACTACCGCACCGGCGACGTCGCGAACATCGACGAAGAGGGTTACATCACCTACGTCGGGCGCGCCGACGACGTGTTCAAGGCGTCCGACTACCGCATCAGCCCGTTCGAACTCGAATCCGTGCTAATCGAGCACCCCGCGGTCGCCGAAGCCGCCGTCGTCCCGAGTCCCGATCCGGTGCGTCTGGCCGTGCCCAAGGCCTACGTGATCCTCGCCGCCGGCTTCGAGCCGACGAAGGAACTCGCGAAGGACATCTTCGCCTTCACGCGCGACAAGCTCGCCCCGTACAAGCGTATCCGCCGCCTGGAATTCTCCGATCTGCCGAAGACCATCTCGGGCAAGATCCGCCGCGTCGAACTGCGCAAGAGCGAGGAAGGCAAGGACAGCTCCACCGTTCGCGGTGCGCTGGAGTTCTTCGAGGAAGACTTCCCCGAACTGAAGGGCTGATCCCGCACTGCATCACGGGGAGCGTGCAGCGGCCGCATTAGCTGGTACAATCGCGGCCGTGGCGGGTCTCCCCGCATTGCAGCGCGGTGAACCTGGTCAGGGCCGGAAGGCAGCAGCCACAGCCGTTCCCTGCAAGTGCCGGGGGTCAGGCTCGCCACCCCAGACATCGAACGGGCGCCTCCGGCAACGGGGCGCCCGTTTCAATTTGTGCGCCTGGAAACCGTGCGTTACGCGCGTCGCGCGCGCCAATCCCGATGCGGTATCTTGGGCGCACTATCGTCGCGCACTACGTTCATGAGCCTGCCCTTGAAGCTGCGTACCGTCGCCTTCCTGCTCTTGTGTCTGACCTCTGCGGCCGGCTTTGCCGCTCCGCCCGAACGACCCGAGGGGGTCGCGCTGGTGCTGTCCGGCGGTGGTGCGCGCGGTGTCGCCCACGTCGGCGTGCTCAAGGTGCTCGAGGACATGCGCATTCCCGTCGACTGCATCGTCGGCACCAGTATGGGCGCCATCGTTGGTGGCGCATACGCCGCGGGGATGGAACTCGAGGACATGGTGCGCGTGATCCATGCCGTCGATTGGGGCCAGATGTTCGCCAACAGCGTGCCGCGCGAAGATCAGCCCTTCCGTGACAAACAGGAGGGGGCGCGCAACCGTTCGGCGATCGTCATGGGCTACGGCAACGGCGGTCTGCGGCTGCCGCAGAGCGCGATCTCGGGCCAGGCGATGGACCGCTTTCTGACTCGCCTCGCGGGCAGCGCCGAAGTCCTCGACAGCTTCGACACCCTGTCTCTCCCTTACCGCGCGGTCGCGACCGACCTCGAAACCGGCGAACTGGTGCTGCTCGACAAGGGGCCACTGTGGCGGGCGATGCGCGCCAGCATGGCGGTGCCCGGCGTGTTCCTGCCGATCGAGAACGACGACCGCTTGCTCGTCGATGGCGGCCTGGTGATGAACCTGCCGGTCGATATCGGCCGCGAGCTGTGCGGTGGCCGCGTCATCGCCGTCAATCTGGGTACGCCGCCGCATCCTCGCGATCGCCTGCGTTCGGCCACCGACATCGCGCTGCAGGCGATCAACCTGGCGCTCGAACAGAACGTCCGCCAGCAGCTCCAGCGCCTCGGTCCCGACGACGCGCTGATCCAGGTCAACCTGCCGAATGTCAGCTCGCGCGATTTCGACCGCGTGCTCGAAACCATCCCGCCCGGCACCGAAGCCGCTTTGCGCCAGTCCGCTTCCCTGTCGCGCTTCAGCGTCGATGCCGAAACCTATGCGAAATGGCAGGCCTTGCGCCAGATCCGCTGGAAAAGGCCCGCACCGACGGTGACGGCGGTGAAGATCGACGGCCTGAAGGTCGTCCCCGAGCGCCTGTTCGACACGGCCATGGCGCAGAAGGTCGGCGAACCGCTCGACGCGCGCCGGCTAGAGCAGGACATCGGGCGCATCTACGAGCGCGGCGACTTCGACCGCCTGCGCTACAGCGTGCTGCACGACGGCCCGCGCGCGACCGTGCAGATCGAGGCCGACGAGAAAGCCTCCGGTCCCAATCTGCTGCGCTTCGGCGGCGGCTTCTCCGCCGATTTCGAAGGCGATTCGCAAGTCGGTGTCTATGCCGGCTTCTCGCGCCGCTGGCTCAACACCCGCGGCGGGCGCTGGGACGTCGACATGCAGCTCGGCACCACCAACCGGCTGCGGTCCGAATTATTTCAGCCCTTCGATCTGGATAGCGGATGGTTCGTCGCACCGTCGTTCGAACTTTTCAACCGCGTGCTGCCGGTCTTCGTTGATGGCCGCAAGCTGTCGGAAAACAAGGAGCGCGGCGGGCTGTTCGGCCTCGATGCCGGCTACGAGGTCGGCATGTGGGGCGAACTGCGTGCAGGCTGGCGGCGCGGCCGGCGCTGGTCGGAAGTCGTGTCGGGGCCGGAGCTGTATCCCGAGCGCCACATCGAGGACGGCTGGCTGCAGGCCAGCGCCGTGCTCGACCGTCTCGACAGCCCGTTCTTCCCGCGTCGCGGCTACGCCGCGCGCCTGCGCGCGGAACTGCACTCGCCGTCCTTTGGCGCCGACGAGCGCTACCTGTTCACCGAACTCGACAGCAACGCAGCGGTCTCGTTCGGTCCCAACATCTGGCAGTTGCGCGGCATGTTGGCCGGCAGTCCCGACCATGACCTGCCCGAGGTCGGACGCACGCTGCTGGGCGGGCCGTTCCGCCTCTCCGGCTATCGCTACGGCGAACTGGCCGGCGACCAGGTGGCGCTGGCAAGTGCCGCCTACCTCCGCCAGATCACGCGTCTGCCCGACGCACTCGGGCTCGGCGTGTATGCCGGCGCCACCGCCGAATGGGCCACCCTGCGCAACTACGGCAGTTCGCTGACGCCGGACCCGGGCAACCGTCGCGCCGTCTCGCTGTTCCTCGGCGCCGACACCGTGCTCGGCCCGGTCTACCTCGGCGCAAGCTATTCGCCGGAGCTTGGCGAGGTGCGCTACTACCTGCAAGTCGGTCAGCCGCAGTGAAGGCCGCCGCCGGACGCCGGCGACCTTGCCGATCATGGTGCGGGCTCCCGCTATCGCCGGGGAGCGGTGAAAACCGGACCGGATTAACGATTTGGGCCGCCCAAAGTTTGATAGCAGAAATTAATTGACTTAGCGTCTCTCAATAAGGACTAAGTCGAGAGGGCGTTTCTCGCGGATCTTGCCTGCATGGGGTGGGGGTCGGCTCTGCTAGAATCCCGCCATGAGTTATCAGGTTCTCGCACGCAAGTGGCGGCCGAAGAGTTTCGCCACGCTGGTCGGTCAGGAGCACGTCGTCCGCGCGCTCAGTCACGCACTCGCCACCGGTCGTCTGCACCACGCATGGCTGTTCACCGGCACCCGCGGCGTCGGCAAGACCACCATTTCGCGCATCCTCGCCAAGGCGCTCAACTGCGAGACAGGCGTCACCGCCGAACCCTGCAACCAGTGCGCCGCGTGCCAGGCGATCGACGCCGACCGCTTCCCCGACTACGTCGAGATGGATGCGGCGTCGAACCGCGGCGTCGAGGACATGGCCGCGCTCCTGGACAAGGCGGTGTATGCGCCGGTCCAGGGCCGCTACAAGGTCTACATGATCGATGAAGTGCACATGCTCACCGGGCATGCCTTCAACGCGATGCTCAAGACCCTCGAAGAGCCGCCCGAGCATGTCAAGTTCATCCTCGCCACGACCGACCCGCAGAAGATCCCGGTCACCGTCCTGAGCCGCTGCCTGCAGTTCAACCTCAAGCAGATGCCGCCGGGCCACATCGTCGACCACCTCTCGCGCATCCTCGAAGCCGAAGCGATCCCCTTCGAGGCACTGGCGCTGCGCCACCTCGCCAAGGCCGCGAGCGGCTCGATGCGCGATGCGCTGTCGCTCCTCGACCAGGCCATCGCCCACGGTTCCGGCAAAGTTGAGGAAGAGCAGGTCACCCACATGCTCGGCACGGTCGGCGACGATCACCTCTACGCCGTGCTCGACGCGCTTGTCGCGGGCGATGTCACCGCGCTGCTGGCGGTCGCCGACCGCATGGAAACACGCAGCCTGTCCTTCGACGCCGCGCTGCAGGCACTTGCCTCGCTGCTGCACCGCGCCGCGCTCGCGCAATTCGCGCCCGCCGCCATCGCCGACGAGGCCGAACGCCAGCGCCTCGCGCCCTACACCGAAGCCTTCGACGCCGAGTTCCTGCAACTCGCCTACCAGATCGCGATCCACGGCCGCGACGAGCTCTCGCTCGCGCCGGACGATTACGCCGGTTTCACGATGACGCTCCTGCGTCTCCACGCCTTCCGCCCCGAGCAGCCGGCCGCACTGGGGAGCCCTGCTGCCAGCGGCAACGGCGGCGGGCTGGCGCGTGGCCTGCCGCCGCCACGCCCGCTCGCGGAGGCGCAGCGCGGGCCTGCGGCAGTGCAGTCCGCCGCGCCTGTGACTCGGGTGCCGGCTGCGCCCGATCAGCTGGTGCGTCCTGCCGTCCCCGAGCGAGCGGCCGTTCAGGTCGCGCCTCTGGCACAAACGATCAATAAGCAGCCGTCCACGTCCGAAACGCGCGCCGAGCCAGCGAATTCGGTGCCGCCGTGGGAAGATCTGCCCCCTGAAGCCCTGCTTGGACAAGCTTCGGACGGTGGCGCCGAGCGCGCCGAAACGGAAAATCCGGCACCTGCCGCGCCCGCCGTCGCGCCCCCACTCTTGCCTGCGACGACGCGGGTGCCGCCACCGGCGCCTGGGGTCGCCGAGAACGTGCCCGCGGCCACAAGCGTAGCCGGGGCGACGGTCGTCGAGCTCGCCAATGCCGCTCAGCCAGACGCGGCGGCCGCCGTCGCAGCCGTCTTCGCTGCCGCAGACTGGCATGGCATCATCCGCAAACTGGGG
The DNA here is from genome assembly GCF_012910955.1 of Aromatoleum diolicum. Classification (GTDB taxonomy): domain Bacteria; phylum Pseudomonadota; class Gammaproteobacteria; order Burkholderiales; family Rhodocyclaceae; genus Aromatoleum; species Aromatoleum diolicum. Next base: position 133,045 of record NZ_WTVQ01000001.1, on the reverse strand, counting down.
CTCGGGGGCATGGTGCGCGAATTCGCGCAGCACTGCGAATGGCTTGGCTTCGCCGACGGTGTTCTCAACCTGCGTCTCTCGGAAGCCCATCGCCATCTGCTTGGCATGAATCCAGGCCTCGTCGACCGTCTGCAGGACGCGCTCGTTTCGCTGTACGGCAGCCCGCTGAAACTCCGCGCCGAGATCGGTGCGATTGCCGGCGAAACCCCCGCGCAACGCGATGAGGCGGAACGACGCGCGCGCCACATCGAAGCCGTCGCAGCACTGGAGCGCGATCCCTTCGTGCGCGAACTTATCGAACGATTCGATGCGACCCTTGTGGAAGCATCGGTAAAGCCTCTTTGAATCCCTTCTTCGGAGAATCACGCCATGATGAAAGGCGGAATCGCCGGGCTCATGAAACAGGCCCAGCAAATGCAGGAAAACATGAAGAAAATGCAGGACCAGTTGGCCTCGGTGGAAGTCGAGGGCCAGTCCGGTGCCGGTATGGTCAAGGTGCTGATGACCTGCAAGCACGACGTGCGTCGTGTCACCATCGACCCCTCGGTGATGGATGACAAGGAAATGCTCGAAGACCTGCTTGCAGCGGCAGTCAACGACGCAGTGCGCCGCGTCGAGACCACTACGCAGGAAAAAATGGCCGGTTTCACCGCGGGCCTCAACCTGCCGCCCGGGATGAAGCTCCCCTTCTGAATGTCATCGCCCTCCAGTCTGGATGAGCTGATCGATGCTCTGCGTGCGCTGCCCGGGGTAGGGCCGAAATCCGCCCAGCGGATCGCCTACCATCTGCTCCAGCGCGATCAGCGCGGAGCCGGCCGGCTGGCGCGGGCGTTGGGGCACGCGCTCGACGTGCTGCGCCACTGTGAGCGCTGTAACACTTTCGCCGAAACCGCGATCTGCCAGCGCTGCGCCAATCCGCAGCGCGACAGTTCACTGCTGTGCGTCGTGGAGATGCCGGCTGATCTGGCAATGATGGAGCAGACCCACGCCTACAACGGTCTGTATTACGTCCTGATGGGACGTCTGTCACCGCTTGATGGCATCGGGCCGCGCGAGCTCAAGCTCGACAAGCTGCTCGCCCGTGCGGCTGACAGCGCGGTCCGGGAAGTGATCCTGGCAACGAACTTTACCAACGAAGGCGAGGCCACTGCGCACATGATCGCCGAGCTGCTCGGGGCGCGCGGAGTGGCGGTCAGTCGCTTGTCGCGCGGCGTGCCCGTCGGCGGTGAGCTCGAGCACACCGATACCGGAACCATCGCGCAGGCGCTGGTGGAAAGGCGCGCCGTGTGACACAGTAGCATGTTGCGCTGCGCAAATCGGGCTGCGCGGTACCACTTTCGGCCTATTTGCCCGGCGAATATCGCCGGTGAATCAGGGCTATGTTGATGGCATGCCGTGAGCATGCCCCCTTTTTATATTGCGGGTTTTTTGGTAGAATCCCGCGGTTTTTTTGTGTCCGGAAACGGGTTTCTTTTCAGGGATGAGGCTCATGAGCGTGGATCAAAAGATGGACAGTGGCCGTCGGCAACTGCTTGTCGCAACATCGGCCGCCGGTGGCGTCGCCGTGGTTGCGACGGCGGTGCCGTTCGTTGCCAGTCTGACTCCGTCCGAGCGTGCCAAGGCAGCAGGGGCGCCGGTAGAAGCGGATATCAGCAAGCTCTCGCCAGGCGAGATGATGACGGTGGAGTGGCGTGGCAAGCCGGTGTGGATTTTGCGCCGCACCCCCGAGATGCTGGCTTCGCTCGAAAAGACCGACGCCAGCGTCAGCGATCCGGAGTCGGACAAGCCGATGCAGCCGGACTACGCCAAGAACAAGCACCGCTCGATCAATCCTGAATACCTCGTCACCGTCGGCATCTGCACGCACCTTGGCTGCTCGCCGAGCGACAAGTTCAAAGTCGGCGCCGAAAGCGGCATGGGTGAGGACTGGGCAGGCGGTTTCCTGTGTCCCTGTCACGGTTCCAAGTTCGACCTCGCCGGGCGCGTCTATAGCAGCATGCCGGCGCCGGACAATCTCGAAATTCCCCCGTACAAGTTTCTCGCGGACACGACCATCCTGATCGGTGATGACGCAAAGGCCTAAGCGATGACTACAAAATCACAAGAATTGCTTAACTGGATCGACGAGCGGTTTCCGCTGACGTCGACCTGGAAGGCGCATCTGTCCGAGTACTACGCGCCGAAGAATTTCAATTTCTGGTATTTCTTCGGCTCACTGGCGCTGCTGGTGCTGGTGCTCCAGATCGTGACCGGCATCTTCCTGGTCATGCACTACAAGCCTGATGCCTCGCTCAATGCTTCCGGCATTCCGGTGGCCTTCGCCAGCGTCGAATACATCATGCGCGAAGTGCCGGGTGGCTGGCTGATCCGCTACCTGCACTCGACCGGCGCCTCGGCGTTCTTCGTCGTGGTGTATCTGCACATGTTCCGCGGACTGCTTTACGGTTCCTACCGCAAGCCGCGCGAACTGATCTGGATCTTCGGTACGCTGATTTTCCTTGCGCTGATGGCCGAGGCCTTCATGGGCTATCTGCTGCCGTGGGGGCAGATGTCGTTCTGGGGCGCGCAGGTGATCGTCAACCTGTTCTCGGCCATTCCCGTGATCGGCCCGGACCTGTCGCTGGTGATCCGCGGTGACTTCGTCGTCTCCGACGCCACGCTGAACCGCTTCTTCTCCTTCCACGTCATCGCCGTGCCGCTGGTGCTGATCGGCCTGGTGCTGGCGCACATCGTCGCGTTGCACGAAGTCGGTTCGAACAACCCGGACGGGGTCGAGATCAAGAAGAAGAAGGACGCCAACGGCATTCCGCTGGACGGCATCCCGTTCCACCCGTACTACTCAGTGAAGGACATCGTCGGCGTCGTCGGCTTCCTGATCTTCTTCTCGGCGATCGTGTTCTTCGCGCCCGAAGGTGGCGGCTACTTCCTCGAGTACAACAACTTCATCCCGGCCGACCCGCTGAAGACCCCGCTGCACATTGCGCCGGTGTGGTACTTCACGCCGTTCTACTCGGTTCTGCGTGCCATCACCTATCCGCTGTTCGGTATCGACGCCAAGTTCTGGGGCGTGGTCGGAATGGGCGCATCGGTGGTCGTGATCGCCTTCCTGCCGTGGCTGGATCGCAGCCCGGTGAAGTCGATCCGCTACAAGGGCGGGCTGTTCAAGGCGATCCTGGCGGTGTTCATCGTTGCCTTCTTCATCCTCGGCTATCTGGGCGTGCTGCCGCCGACTCCTGGGCGCACCCTGGTGGCGCAGATCTGCTCGGTGATCTATTTCGGCTTCTTCCTGGCGATGCCGTGGTACAGCAAACTCGACAAGTGCAAACCCGAACCGGAAAGGGTGACTTTCAAATGAGTAATCGTGTAATCAAGACCCTCAAGCGCTTCGCCGCGGTTGCGCTGTTCGCGCCCGCGCTGGCGATGGCGGCGGGCGCCGTGCTGCACCTCGACAAGGCGCCGGTAAGCACCGAGCCAGCCGCGCTGCAAAGCGGCGCGAAGATCTTCGTCAACTACTGCATGAACTGCCACAACGCGAGCTTCGCCCGCTACAACACGTTGACGCAGATCGGCCTGACGGAACAGGAGATTCGCGACAACCTGATGTTCACGGGCGAACGCGTCGGCGACCTGATGAAGGTCTCGGCCAGCCCGGCGGAGCAGAAGGCCTGGTTCGGTGCGACCCCGCCGGACCTGACCCTGATCGCACGCCAGCGTGCGTCGGAATTCGGTAGCGGTGCCGACTGGCTGTACACCTATCTGCGCCAGTTCTACCGCGACCCGAACCGTCCGACCGGCTGGAATAACGTCGTTTTCGAGAACGTCGGCATGCCGCACGTGCTGTGGGAGTTGCAGGGTGAGCAGGTCGCCAAGGTGACCAATAACGCCGATGGCACCAAGTCCATTGCGCTGGAACTGGCCAAGCCGGGCAAGCTGTCGGCGCAGGAATATGACAAGTCGGTTGCCGACCTGGTCTCATTCCTCGTGTGGATGGGCGAGCCGGTGGCCGAGAAGCGCAAGACGATCGGCATTGTCGTGTTGATTTTCCTTGCCGGCCTGTTCGTACTCGCGCTCGCACTGAAGAAGAATTACTGGAAGGACATTCATTGAGCGTCGACGCGAACTAATTCGCTGTTCTGACCTCTGACGCACCACGCGATTGTCGCGTGGTGCGCTTTGCTTTTGTATCCGGAGCTGCAAGACCATGATGAACCTGTATTCCGGCACCACCGATCCGTTCAGCCACCGCTGCCGGATCGTGCTGTTCGAAAAGGGGATGGACTTCGAGGTTATCGATGTCGATCTCTACAACAAACCGGAAGATATTGCCGTGATCAACCCGTACAACCGGGTGCCGGTGCTGGTGGATCGTGACCTCATCCTGTATGAGTCGAACATCATCAACGAATATATCGACGAGCGTTTTCCGCATCCCCAGTTGATGCCGCCCGACCCGATCATGCGCGCACGCGCACGGCAATTGCTGCACACTTTCGAGCATGAGCTGTTTTCGCATATCGATGTGCTGGAAAAGAACCAGAAGGGTTCGGACAAGAGCCGCGCCCATGTGCGCGACCAGCTCGTACAGCTCGCGCCGATCTTCACCAAGCAGAAATTCATGCTGGGCGATGAATTCTCGATGCTCGATGTGGCCATTGCGCCCTTGCTGTGGCGCCTGGAGCACTATGGCATCGAGCTGCCGAAGGCGGCCGCGAATCTTCAGAAATACGCCGAGCGCATTTTCAGCCGGCAGGGCTTCATCGACGCCCTGACCCCGTCTGAAAAGGTGATGCGGCGCTGATGCGCAGGCGCCCCCGGCCACGGGGGCGCTGCAGAAGGTTCCCATGAGCAAGGTATCCACCAAACCCTACCTGGTTCGCGCCATTTTCGAATGGTGCGTGGACCAGGGTTTCACCCCTCATATTGCCGTTACGGTCGACGAGCGCACTGTCGTGCCGCCCGGGTATGCGCGCGACGGTCAAATCGTGCTGAATCTGGCGCCCGACGCGACCAATCATCTGGTGATGGGCAATGATCTGATCACCTTTCAGGCGCGCTTCGGCGGCGTTGCGCATGCGCTGTCCGTGCCGGTGGCGAATGTGCTCGCGGTCTATGCCCGCGAGAACGGGCACGGCATGGCATTCGAGGCCGAATCGTTGTCGCCGGAGTTTGACGATGAGGCCGGCGATGCGGATGAAGGTATCGAATCCGCGGACGATGCCGGGCCCGGAAGCGGCCCCGACACGCCGCCCGCGGGTGGTCGTGCGCCGGCTGGTCGCGGTGGCCATCTGAAAGTGGTCAAGTAAAGAGCGTTATGCATGCCTGCGGCCGGTAGCGATACCGGACGCAGAATTTTCTGTCGACATCTCCTGCCGGCAGGCTGCTTCGCCGCGCGTCAGTCGTCGCAGTGCAGAAACGGAAATCCGCGCACTGGCGGACGGTGGCCCGACATCAGATCGGCCAGCGAACTGGCAGAACCGCAGGCGAGCGTCCACCCGAGTGTGCCGTGACCGGTGTTGTACCACAGGTTCGGCAGGCCGCTTCGGCCGATCAGCGGGACGTTGCCGGGTGTCGCCGGGCGCAGTCCGGTCCATAGTTGCGCCTGCGCGATGTCGGTGGCGCCGGGGAAACGGGCGTTAAGCCAGTCGAGGATTGCCTGGCAGCGCGCCGGGTGGATGGCGGTATTGAAGCCGTTGAGTTCGGCGGTGCCGGCGATGCGCAGGCGCTCGCCAAGGCGCGAGCAGACGATGCGGCGCGATTCGTCGGTGAGGCTGACGCTGGGTGCGAGCGCGCGGTCGAGAACCGGTACGGTCACCGAATAGCCTTTCACCGGGTAGATCGGCAGACGTTCGCCCAGCGGTGCGACCAGCGCGCTGCCGTAGCTGCCCAGGCACATGACATACGCTCCCGCCGTGAGTGCGCCGCTGCGCCCCGCGGCATCGCGCACCCCGATGCTGTCGACGATGCCGCGGGTGCGCGAGATGTTCGTGATCGTGGTGTTGTAGTGAAAGTGCACCCCGGCCTGCGCGGCGAGTTCGGCCAGTGCCTGGGTGAAGCGGCAAGCGTCGCCGGATTCGTCGTCCGGCGCATACAAGCCACCGGCAAGCTCGTCGCGTACGCCGGCGAGCGCCGGCTCAATGGCGACGCATTCGTCGCTGCCGCAGGCGCGGGCGCGGATACCGTGCGCTTCGAGCATGGGGAGCTTGGTGCGGGCGTGGTCGAACTCCGCGGGGGTGAAAAACAGGTGCAGGATGCCGCGTTCGAGCTGGTCGTACGTGATGCCGGTTTCGGCGCGCAGCGCGCGCAGGCGTTCGCCGCTGTGTACAGCGAGACTGGCGACAGCGGCGGTGTTGCGCCGCGTGCGCTGCGGCAGGCATTCGCGCAGGAAAGCCAATGCCCAGCGCCATTGGGCGGGGTCGGCATGCGGACGGAACAGCAGCGGGGCGTCTTCGCGGCCGAGCCAGCGCAGCGCCGTACGGGGGGCGCCCGGGTTCGCCCAGGGTTCCGGATGACTGATGGAAATCTGGCCGCCGTTGGCATGGCTGGTTTCGAGGGCGGCTCCGGGTTGACGGTCCACCACGCTGACTTGAAAACCTGCTTTGGCGAGATACCAGGCGGTGGTGACGCCGGTGACGCCGGCGCCGAGAACCAGAACGTGCATAGTGAGTGAATCGGTTTTTCGGGGGCTGGGTTGCGGGCCGGTGTTCCGGGAGCCTGGGGGCAACATCCGCCGGGAATGACATCGACGAGTGGTCGCGTGCGCGGGCGAACCCGTGGCCCTTCGATCATAACCGCCTTCGCCCGAAAATGGTGCGCCGATGGAGGTGCGCTCGACGCTCTTCCGCGGGATAATCCGCGCCGGAAGCTTGCGAACAATCTGAAGTCCGGCGGCGCTGGACCAACAAGGAGTCAATTCATGCGACGCGTCACGCTAACCCAATTCTTGATCGAGCAGCAGCGCGCGGGGCGCACCACGCCCGAGCTGCGGCTGTTGATCGAGGTGGTCGCCCGTGCGGTCAAGGCGATCAGCGTCAATGTGTCGAAGGGCGCACTGGCCGGAATCCTGGGCGAGGCCGGTACCGACAACGTGCAGGGCGAAGCCCAGAAGAAGCTCGATGTGATCGCCAACGAGATCCTGCTGCAGGCCAACGAGTGGGGCGGCCATCTGGCGGCGATGGCCTCCGAAGAAGTGGAGGAGGTGCATCAGATTCCCTTCGACTATCCGAAGGGCGGCTACCTGCTGCTGTTCGATCCGCTCGACGGTTCGTCGAACATCGATGTGAATATCTCGGTGGGCACGATCTTTTCGGTGCTGCGCAATCCCGAAGGCGACGGCGAGCCGACCGAACAGAATTTCCTGCAGCGCGGGCGTGATCAGGTCGCGGCGGGTTATGCGCTGTACGGACCGTCAACGCTGCTGATCCTGACCGTCGGCAACGGGGTGCATGGCTTCACCCTTGATCGCGAGATGGGCAGCTTCATCTACACCCATCCGTACATGATGGTGCCGGCCGACACCCAGGAGTTTGCGATCAACGCGTCCAACGCGCGCCACTGGGAACCGCCGGTGCAGCGTTACATCGGGGAGCTGCAGGAAGGCAAGAACGGTCCGCGCGGCAGGGACTTCAACATGCGCTGGGTGGCGTCGATGGTCGCCGACGTGCACCGTGTCCTGACCCGTGGTGGCATCTTCATGTATCCGATGGACGAGAAGTGCCGCGACAAGGGCGGCAAGCTGCGCCTGATGTATGAGGCGAACCCGATGGCGATGCTCGTCGAGCAGGCCGGCGGGGCGGCGACAACCGGGCGCGAGCGCATCATGGATGTGCAGCCGCACAAGCTGCACCAGCGCGTGCCGGTGATTCTCGGTTCCGCCAATGAGGTCGAGCGCGTCACCAAGTATCACCTCGAGGGCTGAGCCCGTCAGCCCCGGTGCGCCGCCGTGTCCGCGTTCAGGCGGGGCGGCGCACCTCGATGGTTTTTTCGTCCTTTACCACTTCCATCACCACGTAGGTGTGCGTCTGCTTGACGCACGGCAGCTCGGAGATCTTTTCGCCGAGCACGCTGCGGTAGGTGTGGATGTCCCGCGTGCGCACCGTCAACAGGTAGTCGAAGTCGCCGGCGATCATCTGGCAGGTCTGGATTTCCGGGATGCGCTGCACCGCCTCGTTGAATTGGCGCAACTCGTGCGCGGTGGTGCCGCTGAGCAGCACCTGCACGATGACCACGTGCCCCCGGTCCATCGCCACCGGATCGAGATCGGCGTAGTAGCCGCGAATCACACCGCTTTCTTCCAGGCGTCGCACGCGCTCGGCGCACGGCGTCTTGCTCAGGCCGACGCGGCGCGCGAGTTCAACGAAGGAGATCCGGGCGTCTTTCTGCAGTTCGGCGAGAATCTTGAGGTCGATGCGGTCCATGTCGGTCCGTTTCAGGCGTAATGCCTGTGCGAAGTGATTTTTGCAGGAATTATGTCTTATTGGAGGCAAATTTCGGAGCCATAAACTACGCTGTTAGGTGAAGAATCGGGTTTTCGGCGGGCAGGTTCCGCCCTGCTCGATCCGGCCGCCGGAGACCTTGGCGGCTACCTTTTGCGGAGTTTGTGTGCTCATGACATCCACTATCAATCCGTTTGCCCCTGCGGCCCTGCCTGCGACGCCGCGTTCCGAACTGCGCCAGCGCATCACCGCCGCCTATCGCTGCGCCGAGCCTGCGTGCGTGCCGCCACTGGTCGAGGCGGCCCGCGTGGCACCACAGGTGCAGCAACGCATTCACGATCTTGCACGCCAGCTGGTGGTCGGCCTGCGCGCCAAGCGCACGCGTTCGAGCGGCGTGGATGCGCTGATGAAGGAGTTTTCGCTGTCGAGCCAGGAAGGGGTGGCGCTGATGTGCCTGGCCGAAGCGCTGTTGCGTGTGCCGGACAAGGCAACCGCCGACCGTCTGATCCGCGACAAGCTGGCACGCGGCGACTGGCGCGCGCACCTGGGGCAGAGTCCGTCGCTGTTCGTCAATGCCGCGACATGGGGGCTGCTGATTACCGGCCGGCTGGTTGCCACGCGCAGCGAGGAGGGGCTCGCGAGTGCCCTGTCCAAGATGCTGACGCGCGGCGGCGAGCCGCTGATCCGCAAGGGCATGGATCTGGCGATGCGCCTGCTGGGTGAGCAGTTCGTCACCGGGCGGACGATCGAGGAGGCGCTGGAGCGCGGACGTGGACCGGAAAGTCGCGGCTATCGTTACTCTTTCGACATGCTCGGCGAGGCGGCGATGACGGCTGTCGACGCGCAGCGCTATTACGATTCCTACGAGCACGCGATTCACGCGATCGGCAATGGTTCGGGCAATCGTGGCGTCGTCGATGGCAACGGCATCTCGGTGAAGCTCTCGGCGTTGCATCCTCGATACGGCTGGGCGCAGGGCGAGCGCGTGATGGCCGAGTTGCTGCCGCGCCTCAAGGTCTTGTGCCAGCTGGCGCGCGGCTACAGCATCGGGCTCAACATCGACGCCGAGGAGGCCGACCGCGTCGACCTGTCGCTCGACCTGCTCGAGGCGCTGGCGCTGGACGAGGATCTGGCGGGCTGGGACGGCATCGGCTTCGTCGTGCAGGCCTACCAGAAGCGCGCACCGCAGGTGATCGACTGGATCGTCGATCTGGCACGGCGCAGCGGCCGGCGCATGATGGTGCGTCTGGTGAAGGGGGCGTACTGGGATGCCGAGATCAAGCGGGCGCAGATCGACGGGCTGGAGGGCTATCCCGTCTATACGCGCAAGGTCTATACGGACGTGTCCTACCTGGCCTGCGCGAAGACGCTGCTGGCGGCGCGCGATGTGCTCTATCCGCAGTTCGCCACGCACAACGCGCATTCGATGGCCGCCATCATCCACATGGCGGATGGGGACTATCGTGTCGGCGATTACGAGTTCCAGTGCCTGCACGGCATGGGCGAACCGCTGTATGACCAGATCGTCGGCGACCCGGCGCTGCGCCGCCTGGTGCGCATCTACGCGCCGGTCGGCAGTCACGAGACGTTGCTGGCGTACCTGGTGCGACGTCTGCTGGAAAACGGCGCCAACACCAGCTTCGTCAATCGCATCGTCGATGAAAACGTGCCGGTCGAAGAGCTGATCCTCGATCCGGTCGCGCAGGCCGAACCGCTGGCGGGCTCGCCGCATCCACGCATTCCGCTGCCGCAGGGCCTGTACGGCGCCGCGCGGCGCAATTCGCTGGGCTTCGACCTGTCGAGCGAAAGCGTGCGCGCGCACTTTGCCGAGGCACTGCAGACGAGTCGCGCGCTGCGCTACGAGGCGGGGCCGCTGCTCGCGAGGGCGTCGCTGACCGCGGGTACACCGCAGCCGGTGCGCAACCCGGCTGATCTCGACGACGTCGTCGGCGGGGTGGTGGAGGCGACGGTCGCCGATGTCGAGGTCGCGCTGGTGGCCGCCACTGCGGTGGCGCACGACTGGGCGAACCGTTCGCCGGCGCAGCGCGCCGAGTGCTTGGAGCGTGCGGCAGAGCTGCTGGAGCGCGATGCGCTGGCGCTGATCGCGCTGGCGGTGCGCGAAGCCGGCAAATCGTGGTCGAACGCGGTTGCCGAGCTGCGCGAAGCGGTGGATTTCTGCCGCTATTACGCCGCACAGGCGCGCGGGTTCGACAACGGTTTGCATCACCCGCTGGGGCCGGTGGTGTGCATCAGTCCATGGAATTTTCCGCTGGCGATCTTCGCCGGCCAGGTGGCGGCGGCGCTGGTGGCCGGCAACCCGGTGCTCGCCAAGCCGGCCGAGCAGACGCCGCTGATCGCGGCCTGCGCGGTGCGCCTGTTCCACGAGGCCGGTGTGCCCGCTGCGGCGCTGCAGCTGTTGCCGGGACGCGGCGAAGTGGTCGGTGCCGCGCTGGTGGCGGATGCCCGGGTACGTGGGGTGATGTTTACCGGCTCGACCGAAGTGGCGACGATCATCAACCGCACGCTGGCGCAGCGCGGTGGTGACGTGCCGCTGATCGCCGAAACCGGCGGCCAGAACGCGATGATCGTCGATTCGACGGCGCTGCCCGAACAGGTGGTGGCCGACGTGCTCGCGTCGAGCTTCGATTCCGCCGGTCAGCGTTGTTCGGCGCTGCGCGTGCTCTGCCTGCAGGAGGATATCGCCGACCATGTCATCGAGATGATCAAGGGGGCGACGCAGGAACTAGCGCTGGGCAACACCGCCGACGTGCGGGCCGACATCGGCCCCGTGATCGACGCCGAAGCGCAGGCCGCGCTGGAACGGCACATTGCGGTGATGCGTTCGGCAGGCGCCCGCGTGTCGCGGCTGGAACTGTCGCCGGCATGCGCCAGGGGCAGCTTCGTGGCGCCGACGCTGATCGAGATCGATGCCCTGGCACAGCTCGAGCGCGAGGTTTTCGGTCCGGTGCTGCACGTGTTGCGTTTTAGTGCGCGCGACCTGCTGCGCGTCGTCGATGACATCAACGCTACCGGATACGGCCTGACGCTCGGCATCCATTCGCGCATCGACGAAACCATCAACGAGATCATTGCCCGCGCCCACGTTGGCAACATCTACGTGAACCGCAACATGATCGGCGCGGTGGTGGGCGTGCAGCCCTTCGGCGGCGAAGGGCGTTCCGGTACCGGGCCGAAGGCCGGGGGTCCGCTGTATCTGCATCGGCTGCTGCGCCGCAGCCCGGGCGCGGAGTTCGAGATGGCGGCGGCCGCGCCCGAGGTGTTCGAGCGCTTTGCTGGCTGGCTCGACGAGGCGGGCCGTGTGTTGGTGGAGGGTGACGACACGGCTGCGTTGCGTGCTCGGGCAGAAGTTTGTCGCGGCCATCGTGTCGCCGGGTTGCGCCTGACGCTGACCGGCCCGACCGGCGAGGACAACAGCCTGAGCTTCAAGCCGCGTGGCACGCTTGCTGCGGTGGCCGGATCGATGGCGGGTTACCTTAATCAGTTGCTGGCCGCGTTGGCGAGCGGCAATCGTGTCCTCGTAGGCGACGAACCGCTGACGCGTACGCTGGTCGCCGCCTTACCGGCGGAAGTGGCACCGTGGGTGGGCGTCGACGCGGACTGGTATGGTGGCGAGTTTGGTGCGCTGCTGTTCGATGGCAGCGACGAGCAGGCCGACGCCTGGCGTGTGCGTCTGGCGCTGCGCGAGGGGCCGATCGTGTCGCTGGTGCGTCCGCAGCCGGATTACGACTTGGGCAGGCTGGTCGTGGAGCGCACCGTGAGCATCAACACCGCAGCGGCTGGTGGCAACGCCAGTCTGATGGCGATGGGTAACTGAGCGGGCCGCTTCCGCGGTAATTAAGGGGAAACTGCGCGCGTCACGGCCGGTACAATCCCGGCCATGACTGCCTATCGCATCCGCTCGCTGGGCGAGCGTCTGTTTGTTGCGTTGTGGATCGGCCTGCTGGCAGGTGGTGTGGCCGCGCAGGAGCGCCTGCAGGTGCAACTCGACGCACCGGACAGCGTGCGGCCCTTGCTGGAGCGCCATCTGCGCATCCTCAACCGCGTCGACCAGCGGCTGCCCGAGGAGCGCGCCGACCGCGTGGCGCTGGCGCGCCGCACCCGCCGCGAGGTCGCCGAGCTGCTGGCGACCGAGGGTTACTTCACGCCCGAGGTCACGCTGGAGCGCGACGGGGATGTGATGTGGCGCTTGTCGGTCGTGCCGGGGCCGCCGGCGAAGGTGTCGGCGGTCGAACTGAGATTCGCAGGAGAGCTTGCCGGCGACAGCACAGGGCAGGCCGAGCGGCGCGCGGCCCTTCAGACCGCCTGGTCGCTGCCGGCGGGGCAGGTGTTCCGTCAGGCGGCCTGGGACGAGGCCAAGTTGCGCCTGCTCGATGGCGTGGCGTCGCGCGATTACGCTGCGGCGTGGCTGGCCGAGAGTCGTGCGGAGGTCGACCCCGACGCCGCCTCCGTGCGCTTGTCGGTGACGGTGGATTCCGGTCCGCGGTTTTTCCTCGGGCCGCTTGAAGTGTCCGGGTTGAAGAATCTTCCCCCCGGTCTGCTCGAGCGCTTCAATACCCTCCGTGCCGGTGAGCCCTTCGATCAGGAGCGTCTGCTGGCGCTGCAGAACGCCTTGCAGAACGTGCCGCAGTTCGCGTCGGTGATCGTCGATATCGAACGCGATCCGGCATTGGCGGCGGCGGTGCCGGTGCGAGTGCAGGTGTCCGAGGCGCGCTCACGCCAACTCGGGTTCGGCGTCGGCTATTCGACCAATAACGGTTTTCGCAGCGAAGTCAGCTGGCGTGACGTGAACCTCCTCGGTCGCGGCTGGGAGCTTGCAAGCGGATTGCGCCTGGAGCAGTTGCACCAGACGGCCTATGCGGACGTGTTTCTGCCGCCGGCGCCCAGTGGTCATCGCGATAGCGTCGGAGTCGCCAGCGAGCGCAGCGATATTGAGGGGCTGACGCTGACGACGCACGCGGTGGGGGTCGCACGGGCGAATTCCAGAACCACTGCGCGCGGCAAGATCGACACGCGGCTGGCATTGCGCCTGCAGCAGGAAACCCGCGACCTGGACGGTGCCACCGCGACGCGACGCAAGAGTCTCACCGCGAACTGGTCATGGACGCGGCGGCAGGTGGACGATGTGCTCGACCCCCGCCGCGGCGACGTATTGCAGTTCGAAATCGGCGGCGGTGCGCGCGCCTTGCTGTCGGACCAGAATTTCCTGCGCCTGTATGGACGTTACGTGCATTACCGGCCGATGGCCGAGCGCGATGTGCTGATCCTGCGTGCGGAAGGTGGGGCGACGCTGGCGTCGAGCCGGGACGGGGTGCCGCAGGACTTCCTGTTTCGCACCGGCGGTACGCAGACCGTGCGCGGTTATGCATACCAGAGCCTCGGCGTGCACGAGGCGGACGCGACGGTGGGGGGGCGTTACCTGGCCACCCTCAGCGCCGAGTACGTGCGCTGGTTTCTGCCCGCATGGGGCGCGGCGGCATTCGTCGATATGGGGGATGCCGGCGACGACCGCAAGTTGTTCGAGATGAAGAAGGGATATGGCCTGGGCGCACGCTGGAAAAGCCCGGCCGGGCCGCTGGCGCTGGATCTCGCCTACGGGCAGGAGGATCGACGCCTGCGGCTGCACTTCGGCATCGCGATTGCGTTCTGACATCTGAAAGCGGGCCGTCTAGCATCCATTGCGCAAGCGCACCCAGGGGATGAAGTCCGCCAGCGGCATCGCCCGTGCGTACAGGAAGCCTTGCGCGTTATCGCAGCCCATGCGCTGCAATTCGTCCGCCGTGGCCTGATCTTCGACCCCTTCCGCCACCACCGTCATGCCGAAACCGCGCGCGAGTGCCTGAACCGTCGCCACAATGGCGTGGTCGTGGACGGAATGCAGCATGTCGCGCACGAACAGCTGGTCGATTTTCAGTTCACTGACCGGCAGGTCGCGCATGTAGGCGAGCGAGGAAAACCCCGTTCCGAAATCATCGAGCGATACGCCGCAACCTTGCGCGCGCAACTGCTGGATGACGTGTGCGGCACGCTCGCGATCGCCGATCAGCGCACCTTCCGTCACTTCCAGCACCAGGCGCGCTGCCGGGACGCGCCAGGTCGCCAGGGTTTGCGCAACCAGTTGCGGCAGATCCTCGTCGTGCAGATCCTGCGCAACGAGGTTGAGCGACACGGGCAGGGCGATGCCGGCAGCGTCGAGTTCGGCAATCATGCGCGCGACCTGTGCCAGCAGCCAGCGGGAGAGCCCGGGCATCATGCCGATGCGGCTGGCGATCGCGACGATCTGCAGCGGGGGAATCCATTCGCCGTTGCTGCGCTGCCAGCGCAATAAGCCCTCGGCGCCGGCGCAGCGCCCGCTGGTCAGATCGATCTGCGGCTGCAGCCAGACCTGAAATGGCGGGCGGGCCATCGAGCGCGCGATCTCGCGCTCGAGTTCGAGTTCGTGCTCCATCGCCGCAATCATGTCGGCATGGAAGCTCACGACGGGAACGTCTGCGCGCATGGCGCGATGCAGCGCTGCTCTGGCTGCGTGTTCCAGCGTGTGCGGCCGGTCGCCGTCGTAGGGCGCACAGGCGGTACCGGCGTGGATCGCGCCGCGCAGCTGCGGAAAGCTGTGCTCGGGCGAACGTTCGCAGATTTCGATCAGTCGCCGGGCGGCGAGCTGCACCTGGCCGCTGCTGCGCAGCTCCGGCATGATCAGCGCCCATTCCTGGTCGGCAGTGGCGCACAGCAGATCGCCGGGGCGCAGCACGCGGCTCATCGCCTCGCTTAGCGTCCGGCGCATGCGGTCGCGTTGCGCGCTGAGTTGCTGCGGCGCGCTCGGTCCCCAGTCCACATGCAGCAGCAGCAGGCCGAGCGATTTGCGCTGCGATTGATTCATGCAGCGCTCCAGCAGTTGCAGAAAGCGCGCCCGTGAGGGCAGGCCCGTGACCGGGTCGAGGCCATCGCCGGCGGCCAGTCGATGGTCCAGTTGTTCGAGCGAGGCCGTTGCGAGCATTGCCTGGATCGTTTGGGCGAGTTTGGCCGCTGCGGCCAGGATGTCGCATTCGGCTCGTCCCGGGCTGCCGTTTCCGGCGTAGAGCGCATCGCGCACCCCGTCGACGAGGCAGCTACCGGCTGTCGCCGGCAGCGTTGCCGGGCTGCCACTATGCTGGCAGTCCAGCCACGTGTTGGCGAGCGACTCGAGCCAGTCCGCGGTGCCCCAGTGCTGACGTTCTAGCAGCAAGGCGAGGAAAACGGTCTGGGTCGTCGAAGCGGGCCGTGGTCCGAGGCGGTCGGTGTGCGCGGCGAACGAGGATTCGAACACCTCGGCGGGTACCGCGAGCGAAAACGCGCGTAGCGCGGCCGCTTCGGCAGCGGAAAAGCCGACCGCCGCCAGCACCGTGGCGGCATTGTTGGGGGGTATGTCGTCGTTCAGGATAGATAGAACTCCGCCGGGTCGAGTCCAAACGCGCCTGCAGGCAGTGCACGCACGACAGTATAGGGCTTGCCCGCCGGGGTTAGCGGCGCGTACAGCAGGTCCAGTGTCGGCGGATGCCGGTTGGGCGTCTTGTCCGCACTGAGCAGCACCAGCACGCGCGGCAACAGCCGGCGCACGCGATTCTGCGATATCACCACGGCAATTTCGCCCGAATTGAGCTCGACCAGCGTACCCGCCGGGTAGAGCCCGATGCACTGGATGAAGTTATCGACCACGGCCGCCGAGAATTTGACGTCGCGCTGCTTGATCAAGGCCTCCAGCGCGCGCTGTGTGCTGAGTGCTTCGTCATAGACACGCTTGCTGGTCATCGCGCAGAAGCTATCGACCATCCCTGCCATTTCGGCGCGCAGGCCGATCTGGTCGCCGTGCAGGCCTGCGGGATAACCGGAGCCGTCGATGCGCTCGTGGTGGCGGCTGACGATCTCCATCAGGCCCGGCAGCGGATTTGCTTCCTGGGCAATGATCTGGGTCGAGAAGTGGACGTGGCTCTTGGCGATTTCCATCTCCAGCCGGCTGAGTCGCCCGGCCTTCTTGAGCACACGGTCCGGCAGCCTGAGCTTGCCGACATCCTGCATCATGCCGGCGACGCCCAGCACCGTCGCACCATCCTCGGAAAACCCCATGCTGTGCGCAAACACCATCAA
This sequence comes from Aromatoleum diolicum, assembly GCF_012910955.1. GTDB lineage: Bacteria > Pseudomonadota > Gammaproteobacteria > Burkholderiales > Rhodocyclaceae > Aromatoleum > Aromatoleum diolicum. The sequence goes on along the minus strand of NZ_WTVQ01000001.1, from coordinate 116,474 downwards.
ATGGACAGTGACGTCGAGGGCATGCTGATAACTATAGCGGTCGTAGCGCTTCAGGCGGATGAGCCACAGCAGCGCATCCGGATTGCGCCTGACGCTCTGCATCATCTCGTCGACGCAGTCGGCCACGGCGTCGATATCGGGTTTGCGGCTTTCGCGCACGTCGGCGAGCACCTGCTCGAACACCGTTTCCGTACGTACGAATGTGGGGGTGACACGAATCAGTTCGCGCTCCACCGATCGCGTCTCGGGCCGGTCGGCTGCGGCATCCCCCGCCAGACGGCGGGCGGCCGCGGCATCGAGCCCACCTTTGCGCACCATGGCCAGCGTTTCGAGAAAGCCGTGTTGCCCCACGCTGTCCGCCGCTCGGGGCTGGATAAAGCCGGCAGGCCGGCGAGATCGACCCACTTGCGAGGCGATGTCATCCGCGGCAGGCGGGGCATAGTGTTCGTCGAGCGAGCGGCTGCGGTCGATGTAGATGAAGCGGCACACTGCGCGCAGCTGGTCGAGGGTGGTTTCGTCCTCGATGACGAAGCCCTGCATCAGGAATGGCGTGCCGATCCACGGGCGATCGAGTTCCGCGACGAACATGCCGATGCATGCGTCGGTTGCCGCGATCAGCTCACGACGTCCGCTGGACGCGGCGCCTGTGCCTGATGAACCTGTCATCCCCGTCGGGCCCGTGCTCATGTCCGCTCACGCAGGAAGTTCTGCTCCGGGACGATTCTGCACCCAGTCGACGAAAAAATCCTTAGCGGCGATCGGCGGCCCGAACAGATAGCCCTGCAGCACGTCGGACTCCTGTCGGGTCAGGAAGCGCGATTGCATTTCGGTTTCGACACCTTCGGCCACGACCTTCAGGCCCAGCGCACGCGCCATGCGGATCGCCGCAACCACCAGCGCACAGTCTTCGGCGTCATCGGAGAGGTCACGGATGAAACTGCGGTCGATCTTGATCGTATGGAAGGGGAACGCGCGCAGATAGCTGAGCGACGAGTATCCCGTACCGAAATCGTCGAGCGCCACCGTGACGCCGATGGCTTCGAGCGCCAGCATCGCGTCGCGCACTTCGCCCGGGTTGCGGATCAGCAAGCCCTCGGTGACCTCGATCTCGAGCTGGCCGTGCGGGATGGCGTACTTGTCCACGCAGGCACGTATGGTGTCCACCAGGCCGGGGCTGGAGAACTGGCGCGGCGACACGTTCACCGCAATGATGAACGCCCCGTTGCGCGCCTTGCGCCAGCGCGCCGCCTGGGCACACGCCTCGTCGAGCACCCAACTGCCGATGCTCACGATCAGGTCGCTCTGCTCGGCCACCGGAATGAAGCGGTCGGGCGGGACGCGTCCGAGCACCGGATGGGTCCAGCGCAGCAGGGCCTCGGCACCGACCAACTGGCCGTCGCGTGCGGACACCAGCGGCTGGAAATGAACCTCCAATTCGCCGCGTTCCAGCGCACCGCGCAGTTGCCGTTCCATTTCCATGCGCGCGACGGAGTCGTCGTGAATTTTCTGGTTGAAGAAGCGGAACGTGTTGCGACCGGCTTCCTTTGCTTCGTACATCGCGAGATCGGCATTGCGAAGCAGCACTGCCGGCTCCGCGCCATCGTCCGGATACAGCGAGACGCCGATGCTCGGCGAGGCGCCGAACTCGCGGCCGTCTATCTGGAACAGCGGTGCAAAGGCGTGGATGATCTTGCTCGCCACGGCATCTGCGTCGCTTGCATGTGACACCCCTCCCAGGATGACGAGGAACTCGTCCCCGCCCAGCCGTGCCACCGTATCCTCCGCACGCACCGCCGAGCGCAGGCGCTCCGCTGCCTGGCACAGCAATTCGTCGCCTGCGACATGTCCCAGGGTGTCGTTGATCTGTTTGAAATTGTCCAGATCGATGAACATCACCGCGCATTTGCTGCCCTCACGACCAGCGTGACTGGTGGCCTGCTGCAGCCGGTCGAGCGCAAGGGTGCGGTTGGGCAGCGCGGTCAGGCTGTCGTAATAGGCCTGGTATGCAACCTTCTCTTCCTGCATGCGGCGCTGAGAGATGTCCTCGCGCATCAGCAGCAGGTGTGCGGGGCGGCCCTGTTCATTGCGTACCGTGACCAACCGCAGGTGTTCCCAGTATTCGCTATTGTCCGGGCGGCGGCTGCGGCGTTCGCCTTCCCAGTCCTGCCCGGCCAGCAATGCCATGCGGAAGGCCGCGTCGATCTCGCGGCTGCGCTCCAGGTCCGCGGCATCGGGCAGCGAGCCGGTTAGCTGCGTATCGGCCGGACGGCCGGTGACGCGCACATATGCCGGATTGGCATATTCGACGCGCCGGTCGATATTGGCAATCAGCACGCCAATGGGGTTCTGTTCGACCGCCTGCGACAGCATCCATAGCCGTGCGTTCGCTGCAGCCAGCGCATGGGTGCGCCGCGTAACGCGCTCCTCGAGCTCTTCCCGCGCGGCACGCAGGCTGCGCTCGCGCGACACCACCCTGTCCTGCATGGCGTTGAACGCCATCCCCAGATCGGCTATTTCATCGTCGCCGGAAATGGCGATCGGTTCGCGATCCTCGCCGGCCGCAAGGCCGGTGGCGGCATCGCGCAGGGTACGGATGCGGCGCGACAAGGAACGCGCGAAAATGAGCAGTCCGACGGCGAGAAATACGAACCCGCCGAAGGACAATGCGAGGAAGAAGCGTTGCTGGCGCTGTTGTTCCTGTTGCGCCTGACGATAGGCCTCGGTTGATGCAAGCTCGGTGGCACTGACCAGGTCGCGCAGGATGGACGAGATCGCCGCATGTGCGCTGCGCGAGCGGGTGCTGGTGACGTTTTCGGCTGCAGCCAGGTCCATTGCGCCGGCGTGCCGGATGATCTCCTCGAGATCGCCGCGATAGCGCTGCCAGTGCTCCTCCAGGCGGCGCGCGTCATCCGGTCGTCCCTGTGCCAGCACAGCGGTGAAAGGCGTCAGTTCGGCGCTCATCGCGTCGATTTCCGACTGAATGCGCCCGACGTACTGGGGCAGGGCGAAGAAGTCCCGTACCATCGGCAGTTCGAGTTCGAGCGTGCGCAAATCGTTGCTGCGCATTTGCAGCCGGTGAGTGGCGGCAAGCGGCTGCACCTGGCGGATGACGGCGTTTTCCAGGCGCTGCTTGGCGTCGTCGAGCACGCGATTGCCGAACAGCAGGATCACGGCGACAAGCAGGCCGCCGAGCGCAAACATGATCGACAGCCGAACCAGCAGGGACTGGCGGAAGCGCCGCCGTGCCGGGGGCGCTTGCACAGTGGCGGGGCCGGATTGATAAGGCTGCGCGCTCATGAACGCCCACCGGGACGCTTGCGCGACGCCTGCCACTGACGGACCTGCTCCGCCCGGCCGAGCCGCTCGGTGATTGCCTCCCATTCCGCGCTGGTGCGCTTCATCGCCTCGTGCGCACCGATCTCGCCACGCGCCGCCGCCGTCAGGTTGCGATCGAGCGCTGCCAGATAGTCGCCATCGCCACGCAGGCCGGTCCCGGCCGGCAGCGTCGTTGCCCACTCACCGGCGAAAGTCTCCAGTGCCTCGGCGGTATAGATCTCGCGGATGCGTGCATCGCGCAGATGACTCCAGCGATACGGGTCGGCAAAACCCCCGGTCACGCCGATCGAGCGCGCCGAGATGTCCGGGTCGGTAAGCCACATGGCATAAAGAAACGCCAGCTTCGCGTTTTTCGCGGATTTCGGGATGACCAGATTGTTGCCATAGATTGGCGTGTTTCGATGCAGTAACTGTCCGCCGTGGCGGTATCCGGGGATTGCCACGGTGATGAATTTCCCGCGCACTGCCGAACCTTCGCCGTTGAAGAGTTTGGCCCCGGCTACCGTAAAGATCGTCGCGAACGCCTTGCCCTGGGCGAACAGCGGCAGGACGAAGTTGTAACCCCGACCGTTGTCGGTGGTCCCGGGAGCGGAATACTTCACCGCGGCAATGTAGCTCTCGGTTGCGGCGACGCCCACCGGCGTGTCGAGCAGGGGGCGCATCTGCGCATCGAACAAGGCTTGGTAAGGTGAAGTCGCCGACAGGAAGCGCGGCATCCAGTACATCCATGCGCCTTCCTGATCGCGTTCTTCGGCACAGCCATACAGGCCTTGTGTGGGGCGGTGGAAGAATCGCAGCAGATCCTCGTACTCCGCCCAGGTTTTCGGCGCCGCCAGCGCCCGGCCGTAGGTCTTGCGGAATGCGGCCTGCTCCTGGGGGCTGTCCAGCAGATCGCGGCGCAGGTACAGCAGTACGATGTCACCATCGGCAGGAATTGCCACCGCGCGCTCGCCCACCCACGCCTGAAGATCCGGGCGGATGAAGCCGTCGGTCGCGTTGTCGTCGAGTTGGAAGCCGTATTCCGCGTAGAGCGGGGTGAGGTCGGTGACCAAGCCTTCCGCCAGCAGGTCCGGGTATTCGTGGTTGCGCGCGACGGTAATGTCGACGCCCGTGTCGTTCTGCAGCGTCTGACGGACCGACTGTTGCGGGACGATTTGTGCGTCGAGGACGATACCGGTCAGATTTTCCCACTCCTTCTGCAAGGTCAGATCGCGCCCGAGGAAGGCATCGATGTTGCCCTGCTTGAAGCCCAGGTGCAGTCGCGTACCGGGTGCCACGTGGCCCGATGCGAGCAGTTTTTGCACCGCTGCCACGGCGCGGTCAGCCTGTTCGCCGGACGTCGCCGGTGCGGGCAGAAGCGCCCCCCCGGCCATCGTCAGGACTGCGAGCAAAGGAAAGAGGTGCTTGCGAAGCAGGGAATACATCGGCAGCTTTATAACCTATGTCGTAGGGGGGGTATTGTCACATAAAGTTACGTCTACTACGCGGCGGCACCTTGCAAGCCAGCGCGGCGTGTGGACTGCTCCGGGAATGGCTGCTTGCATTTTTTCCGGCGCCGGACGAATCTGCAGCAGAGGCCTTTTGGCGGATTGGAATCAGGATACATCCCGCTTGTATCGCGAGGCTGTGTGCCACACATGGGAGCCCGGAAATGACTCAGCAGGTACCGGCCGCGGATACCCCTTCCGGTGCGTCCAAGCACGTCGGTTTGTATGACGATGACTTTCTCGAGGCACTGCGGCGGCAGATGCTCAGGTTTGCGACGCTCCAGCTTTCGGATGCTCATCTCGCCGAGGATGCCGTGCAGGAAGCCCTGATCGGTGCGCTGCGCAATGCAAGATCGTTTTCCGGCCGCGCCGCGTTGAAAACCTGGGTGTTCGCCATCCTCAAGAACAAGATCGCCGATATCCTGCGCCAGCGGCTGCGTGTCGTCGATGCCAGCAGCCTGCTGCGCGAAGACGACGAGGACGAGGACTTTTCAGTGCTCTTCAATCGCCGGGGGTTCTGGCAGGCCGACGAACACCCCGCGACTTGGGGCAATCCCCATGAATCCCTGCGCGAAAGCCAGTTCTGGCGCGTGTTCGAGACCTGCCTCGAAGGTCTGCCGGGAAATCAGGCGCGTGTCTTCATGATGCGGGAATTCATCGAACTCGATTCCAGCGAAATCTGCGCATCGGTCGGCATCACGACCAGCAATCTGAACGTGATGCTGTACCGCGCGCGCATGCGCTTGCGGGAATGTCTCGAAAACCGCTGGTTCGCAAACGGAGAGCAAGCATGCTGAACTGCCGGGAAGTGACCCGCCTGTACTCGGAATCGCAGGAACGCGAGCTCACGGTGAAGGAGCGACTGCTGCTGCGGATGCACATCGCGATGTGCTCGGGTTGTCGCAATTTCGGCGAGCACATGAAATTTCTCCGCGAAGCGATGCGCGCCTATGCAAAAGGTCGCGACAACACCGGGGGCAAGTGAGCCGCGACGCGCGCCCTGAGGCCCCGGCAAAGGAGGCCGCAAGCCCCTCGCCGAGCCTCCGTCAGCGCGGTGCGCAGTGGCGCGTGATCCAGTGGTCCACCGAGGCCTTGCCCGGGCCGCGGGCCATCAGGTACAGCAGCACGGCCGCCCATACCCCGTGCGTCGGGTAGGCGTCGGGGTAGACGAAGAGCTGGATCGTCAATGTCATCACCAGCAGCGCAAGCGAGGCGAAGCGCGTTGCCAGTCCAATCAGGATCAGGACCGGAAACAGATGCTCGGCAAATGCCGCCAGTGGCGCGGCCAGCTCGGGCGGAATTAGCGGCAGGCGGTATTCGTCCCGGAACAGGAACAGCGCATCGTCCGACAGCTGCGGCATTCCCAGTTCGAACTCGCCGCTCACGAGATCGATGGCCAAGCCCTCGATCTTCGTCTGTCCGGACTTCCAGAATACTGCTGCGATCGAAAAGCGCCCGATGAACGCGATCAGTGAGTCCGGGATGCGCTCGAACAGCGTGACGACCTGGCCGAGCAGCGCAGCTGGACCCGGTTTGGCGCCGCCGCCGACGCTGCTGACAGTTTCAATATGGGTGCTCATGAGCGTGATCTCCTGTATGCAGCGCCGTGATCAACTGCCAGCGAAGCAGCATTGCGAGCGCTTCGCCAAGGTCGAAGCCGGAATCGTCGGCGCTTGCTGCGTCGACCGCCGTCGCGAGGTTCGTGCCGCGCATCATGTGCGCGATGAACAGGCCGACCGCAGGCCTGAGCTGAATCGTCTGGACATCCAGACCGACGCGCACCACCAGCACCGTTTCGGGGAGTGCCGGATTGACGGCCGACAGGCACACCCTCCCTTGGTGCGCCGCCCACAGCGAAAACACCGCATGGGACGAACGCAGGATCGCCGCCGACGGGTGGCAGCCGATGCGCAGCGCGGGGAGTTGCCGCGGCTCGGCCAGCATCCCGGCGATGGCCGCGGGCACCAGCGGCGGGACGTCCGCCGCGTGGTAGGCCTGCACGCGCAACATCTCGAGCCGTGCGACATCCGCGAGGTAGGGCAGGGGGGCAGCCGGTGGAAAGGTCTCCACGAAGTCCGGGAAGTCGCGTCCGAAACCGGCCAGGACGCGTGAGCGGGGCGGGTATGTACGGACGAAAACCTGCGCCATCGCGCGAAAGAATTCGTCGCCGACCAGTTCGCGCGTCACCGGAAAGGTATCGGCAAGGGCATCGACCAGCGACACGACGACATTGTTGCGATACACCGCGAAGCGCAGCGCCAGGTCGGAACCGTTCCACGTCATGAGACCCTCCGGGCACGGCAGCGCCGGGTCGAGCAGGGCGTCGGTAAAGCGCGCCTGCGCACTCATGCCGGCATCTCCGCGTGCTCCGGCCGCCTGCCGGATGGGGGCTCGTGTTGTGCAGCGTCGAGCAGTCCGTCTGCCGCGCCGACTTCAGCCAGCAGCACATCGAGCGGCGGAATATCGTTGTCGCGTTCGATCAGCGTCGCGACCGGGCCGGTCACGTCGAGGGCCAGTTGATACAGATCCCACACCGCTTGCGCCACCGGTGCGCCGTGGCTATCGATCAGCAGCAGATCACCGGCGGCATCCTGCTGGCGGGCGAAACCGGCAAGGTGGATCTCGCCCACGTGCCCGAGCGGCAGCGCGCGCAGGTAAGCCGCGGCGTCGCGTCCGTGATTGACGCAGGATACATAAAGATTGTTGACGTCCAGCAACAGCCCGCAGCCCGTGCGGCGCACCACCTCGTCAATGAATGTGGTCTCGCTTAGCGTCGACGCGGCGAACTCGACATAGGTCGCCGGATTCTCCAGCAACATGCGTCGGCGCAGATGTGACTGCACCTGGTCGATATGATCGCAGACGCGCTGCAGCGTCGCACGCGTGTACGGCAGTGGCAGCAAGTCGTTCAGGAAAACATCTCCGTGAGTCGACCACGCGAGGTGTTCCGAGAACGACTGCGGCGCATAGCGGTCGATCAGTGCCGCCAGCGCATCCAGATGCGCCACATCCAGGGGGGCTTCCGCGCCGATCGACAGTCCGACCCCATGCAAGGACAGCGCATACTGTTCGCGGATACGCCCCAGGTAATGATGAAACGGCCCGCCCGCCACCATGTAGTTCTCGGCGTGCACCTCGAAGAAACCGATCTGCGGCAAGGTTTCCAGAATCACCTGGAAATGGGCAGGCTTGAGGCCCAGCCCCGCCCGTGGGGGCAAGGTCCGGGCCGCAGCGCCCCGCGTGCGCGACGTCGATGGCGAAGCGGGCGACATGTGACGCGCTCCGTTTTCAACGGGACTGATCAAGACTTCCTTTCCTTGAATGCCTGCATCTGGCCGAAGCCGCTCGGCGAGGTCGGCGACGCCGTCTTGTCGCAGCTGCCCTTGGGCACCAACGACCAGGCGTTGCCCTGATAGTCGATCTTCGCCGTCCCCGCGCAACTCGTGCCCGGGCCGGCGGCGCAGTCGTTTTTGCCCTTCAGCGCCACGCCGAAGCACTTCTCCTTGTCGGCAGGGGGTTCCGCAGCGGATATGGCAGAAGCGGAGAGGGCTGCACTCAAGGCCAGCGCCATGGCTGCCGCGGATACGTAACGGGAAGTGGTGTGGGACATTTTGATCTCCTTCGATGGGTAGGGTTGGGGGTGCTGCATGGCACGGCGATCGCGATATCGTCGTGTTGCTGCAGTAGTCGCGCCTGCGCACCCGTTTCTTACACCGGCTTCCAAAAAAGAACGATCGCGTCCCCAACTAGCTGAAATCGCGCCAGACGGCGACTTGAAAGCCTGCGAAACGCCGGGTATCGCCGGTCGCTCGGATATTTCCGCGCTGGCGCACTTGAAATACCAAAAGTGCGTCCCTATTATTAGCACTCGTTGGCAGTGAGTGCTAACGGCCCGGGCCACGCCCGCGGCCACTGCGAATTTTTCTGGCGGGCCACGTCCCGCACTCGATGAAACAAAAAGGAGTGACTCAATGAAAATCCGTCCCTTGCATGATCGCGTGATCGTCAAGCGCCTCGAAGCCGAACGCAAAACCGCCAGCGGCATCGTGATCCCGGATTCGGCCGGCGAGAAGCCCGATCAGGGCGAAGTGCTGGCCGTCGGTAACGGCAAGATCCTCGACGACGGCAAGGTCCGCCCGATGGCCGTCAAGGTCGGCGACAAGGTTCTGTTCGGCAAGTACGCCGGCCAGACCGTCAAGGTCGAAGGCGACGAGCTGCTCGTCATGCGCGAAGAAGACATCATGGGTGTGGTCGAGGCCTGAGCGCCCCGGTCGGACCGATCCACAGAATTCAAGGAGCAATGAAGAATGGCTGCAAAAGAAGTCAAATTTGGTGATTCCGCCCGCGACCGCATGGTTGCCGGTGTCAACGTCCTGGCCAACGCCGTCAAGGTGACCCTCGGCCCGAAGGGCCGCAACGTCGTGCTGGAGCGCTCGTTCGGCGCCCCGACGGTGACCAAGGACGGCGTGTCGGTTGCCAAGGAAATCGAACTGAAGGACAAGTTCGAGAACATGGGCGCGCAGATGGTCAAGGAAGTCGCTTCCAAGACCTCCGACATCGCCGGTGACGGCACCACCACCGCGACCGTGCTGGCCCAGTCGATCGTCCGCGAAGGCATGAAGTACGTTGCCGCCGGCATGAACCCGATGGACCTGAAGCGCGGTATCGACAAGGCCGTCATCGCCACCATTGAAGAACTGAAGAAGCTGTCGAAGCCCTGCTCGACGAACAAGGAAATCGCCCAGGTCGGTTCGATCTCCGCGAACTCCGACGCCGACATCGGCGAAATCATCGCCCGCGCGATGGACAAGGTCGGCAAGGAAGGCGTCATCACCGTTGAAGACGGCAAGAGCCTGAACAACGAACTGGACGTCGTCGAAGGCATGCAGTTCGACCGCGGCTACCTGTCGCCGTACTTCATCAACAACCCGGACAAGCAGGTTGCGATCCTCGACAACCCCTTCGTCCTGCTGTTCGACAAGAAAGTCTCCAACATCCGCGACCTGCTGCCGGTGCTGGAACAAGTCGCCAAGGCCGGCCGTCCGCTGCTGATCATCGCCGAAGACGTCGATGGCGAAGCACTGGCCACGCTGGTGGTGAACAACATCCGCGGCATCCTGAAGACCTGCGCCGTCAAGGCTCCGGGCTTCGGCGACCGTCGCAAGGCCATGCTGGAAGACATCGCCGTTCTGACTGGCGGCCAGGTCATCGCCGAAGAAGTCGGCCTGACCCTCGAAAAGGCTGCCCTGACCGACCTCGGCCAGGCCAAGCGCATCGAGATCGGCAAGGAAAACACCATCATCATCGACGGTGCCGGCCAGGGCGATCGCATCGAAGCGCGCGTCAAGCAAATCCGCGTACAGATCGAGGAAGCGACCTCCGACTACGACCGTGAAAAACTGCAGGAACGCGTGGCCAAGCTGGCCGGCGGTGTGGCAGTCATCAAGGTCGGTGCCGCGACCGAAGTCGAAATGAAGGAAAAGAAGGCGCGCGTCGAAGATGCGCTGCACGCCACCCGCGCTGCGGTCGAAGAAGGCATCGTCCCCGGCGGCGGTGTTGCGCTGCTGCGTGCCCGTGTTAGCCTGAACAACCTCAAGGGCGACAACCACGACCAGGACGCCGGCATCAAGATCGTGCTGCGCGCGATGGAGCAGCCGCTGCGCGAGATCGTCGCCAACGCCGGTGACGAACCCTCCGTGGTGGTGAACAAGGTTGTCGAAGGTTCGGGCAACTTCGGCTACAACGCTGCTACCGGCGAGTACGGCGACATGGTCGAGATGGGCGTGCTGGATCCGACCAAGGTCACCCGCACCGCGCTGCAGAATGCCGCCTCCGTGGCCAGCCTGATGCTGACCACCGACTGCATGGTTGGCGAGGCGGCTGAAGACAAGCCGTCGATGGGCGCCGGCATGGGTGGTATGGGTGGTATGGGTGGTATGGGCGGCATGGACATGGGCATGTAATGCCTGCCTGAGGTCCGCCTCAAGTTTCCGGGCATTCGTGCCCGGTGGAACGGCTCCGCTGCGGCGGAGCCGTTTTCAATTGCGCGTGCAGTTTGCACGGACGCGCCTGTGCCGATCCGCGCAGATGCGAGAGAAGCGTGTGATAATTGAACGGATTTGTAAAAAAGGCGGTCGGGAGCCCCGGTTCTTTGAACAGGAAGCTCCCGGGAATAAACGCGCTGGCGGCGCGGTCATTCCTCTGACCGGGTAAAGGAGAACAGCGGGTGTGAATCTAGGTGTGCCCGCTTACACATAACTTACATCCTGATTCCAATGCGGATTCTCCTGGCAGAAGATGATCCCGTCATCGCTGACGGTTTGTGCCGCGCGCTCAAGCGCGGCGGCTATGCAGTCGATCACGTGGCGTCGGGAACCGAGGCCGATACGGCTCTGGCATCGCAGCCGTACGATCTGCTGATTCTCGACCTGGGCCTGCCCAGACTTCCCGGGATCGACGTGCTCAAGCGCCTGCGCGCGCGCAAGTCGGCCGTGCCGGTGCTGATCCTTACCGCGCAGGATGGCGTCGAGGAGCGCGTACGCGGGCTCGATGCCGGGGCCGACGACTACCTCACGAAGCCCTTCGCGCTGCCGGAGCTGGAAGCGCGCGTGCGAGCCCTGACCCGGCGCGGCACCGGGCAGCCGCGCTGCATCGAAGTCGGCGGCGTGTCCTACGATCAGGCCGATCGGGTCGTGAAGATCAATGGCCAGGTCGTCGAATTCTCTGCGCGCGAAATCGGCCTGCTGGAGGTCTTCATCCTGCGGGTGGGGCGCTTGGTGAGCAAGGATCAGCTGGTCGACCACCTGTGCGGTTGGGGAGAAGAAGTCTCAAGCAATGCCATTGAGGTCTACGTCCATCGCCTTCGCAAGAAGCTCGAAGACAGCGGGGTGCGTATCGTGACGGTGCGCGGACTCGGCTACTGCCTGGAACCCGTGGATGCTGCCCAGGCGGCGAAAGCCTGACAAGACGGTGGCGGCCAATCGGCCGCCCTCGCAGCCGAATTCCTTGTTCGGCGAGATCCTTGACTGGATGCTCGCGCCGCTGCTGTTCCTGTGGCCGATCTCGATCATCGTCACCCACAACGTCGCCGACAGCATCGCCAATCAGCCATATGATCGTGCGCTGGCCGACAGCGTGCGGGCTTTGGCGCGCTTGGTGTCGGTCGAAGATGGCAAGGTGACGGTGCATTTTCCGGCGCCGCCGCGCGCGCTGTTTCGCGCCGATCAGGACGACGTCGTGTATTACCAGGTTGCCAACGAGAGCGGCGATCTGGTGACCGGAGATCGCGAGATCGGCTGGACGCCACCCCCGCCGGCGGTGATTCCAGAGGAAGTGCTCTATCGCGACGACGTCATCCATGGCGAAGAGGTGCGCGTGGCCTTCCAGTTCTTGCGTCCCTGGCCGGAGCCGGCGAGCCCGCTGGTCCTGGTGCAGGTCGCCGAAACCCGTAACAAGCGCAGCGACCTTGCTTCGCGTGTGGTGACCGGGGTGCTGCTGCCGCAGTTTGCGATCATCCCGCTCGCCGTGGTGCTGGTGTGGGTGGGTCTGACTCGCGGGATCGCACCCCTCAACCGCTTGCAGAGCCTGATCCGCCGCCGCCGGCCCACCGACCTGTCACCCATTGTCGCGGCGAGCGCCCCCGAGGAAGTCCGGCCGCTGATTGTCGCGTTCAACGACATGATGGCGCGTCTCGAAGAGAACCTGCAGGCGCAGCAGCGTTTTATCGCGGATGCGGCGCACCAGATGCGTACGCCGCTGACGGGCCTGAGGATGCAGACCGAGCTGGCGCTGCTTGAGACCGATCCTGAAGCGTTGCGTGGATCGCTGTCGCGCATCGCGCAGAGTACCGAGCGTGCCAGTCACCTCATCAACCAGCTGTTGTCGTTGGCGCGTGCCGAGGCGAGCTTCGAAAAGCTGTATGCCGTCGAGCAGGTCGACCTGCGCCCCTTGGTGCGTGACGTCGCGCAGGACCTGTTTCCGCGCGCACAGGAAAAGGATATCGATCTGGGTGTCGAAGGCACGAGCGAGCCGCTGATCGTCGAAGGCAATCCGGTGCTGTTGCGTGAAATGATCAAGAATCTCGTGGATAACGCGATCAAGTACACCCCCGCGGGCGGTCGGGTCACGGCCCGCACGCGCCACGCCGGAGCGCCGATTTTCGAGGTCGAGGATACCGGCGTCGGGATCCCGGAGGCTGATCGCGAGCGCGTGTTCGAGCGCTTTTACCGCGTGCTTGGCAGTGGCGAAGACGGCTCGGGCCTAGGCCTGCCGATCGTGCGCGAAATTGCCGAGCTGCACCGCGCAACGGTGGCACTGAATCCCAACCCGGCGGGTGTGGGGACTGTTGTGCAAGTGGTGTTCCCGCGTGGCGCAATGCCGCTGCCCGTACCGGTGCTGGGCGACTTCAGTCCTGTCGGTTAGCGTGCCTGCGGCCTGCGGCCCGCGTTCGGCGCAGCGCCAGTGCGTCAGGTTTTCGTCCGCAACATGGCCGCGTGGTTCCAAGACGGTATTTATGTCTCTAGTCGTAAGCGCATCGTAAGTCTCCCGTAATAAGGTGTCGTAAGCCCGGGCAACTCTCGGTCTCGTCATAGTATCAAGGAGGGAGACATGCAAAACGACATGGTGACAAGAGTGGTCGCCAACCCAAAATACCAGCGCCTCGTGAGCACACGCTCTTCGTTCGGCTGGATTCTCACAGCGATCATGATGCTCGTGTACTACGGCTTCATCGCGGTCATTGCCTTCAATAAGGAATTATTCGCGCAGCGGCTCGGCGACGGCGTCATGACGGTCGGCATCCCGGTCGGTTTAGGTGTGATCGTATTCACGATTCTCATCACCGGCATCTATGTTCGCCGTGCGAACTCCGAGTTCGATACGCTGACCCAGGAAATCATCAAGGAGACCGCACAATGAGCGGCCGTTTCACGCATATTGGCGCAGGACTGATCCTCGCGCTGCTGTCCGCCGCGGCCCTCGCCGCAGGGGCGGACCTCGGTCAGGCCGAGAAGCAGGCGACCAACTGGACCGCGATCTCGATGTTCGGCGCGTTCGTTCTCGGCACGCTGTACATCACGAAGTGGGCGGCAGCGAAGACCAAGTCGGCAGCCGACTTCTACACCGCCGGCGGTGGCATCACCGGCTTCCAGAACGGGCTGGCAATCGCCGGCGACTACATGTCGGCGGCGTCCTTCCTCGGGATTTCCGCGGCGGTGATGGCGAGCGGCTTCGATGGCCTGATCTACTCGATCGGCTTCCTGGTCGGCTGGCCGGTGATCACCTTCCTGATGGCCGAGCGCCTGCGTAACCTCGGCAAGTTCACGTTCGCCGACGTCGCCGCGTACCGCTTCAAGCAGACGCCAATCCGTGCATTCGCGGCCTCGGGCACGCTGGTCGTTGTCGCGTTCTACCTGATCGCGCAGATGGTCGGTGCGGGTCAGCTGATCAAGCTGCTGTTCGGCCTCGAATACTGGATGGCGGTGGTCATCGTCGGCGCGCTGATGATGGTCTACGTGTTGTTTGGCGGCATGACGGCGACAACTTGGGTGCAGATCATCAAAGCCTGCCTGCTGCTTGCCGGCGCGTCCTTCATGGCCTTCATGGTGCTGCTGTCCTACGGCTTCTCGCCCGAAGCGCTGTTCGCCGCCTCGACCGAGGTCAAGGCGCAGCTCGCGCTGTCCGCCGGCAAGACGCCCGAAGAGGCGGGCATCATCGGCCAGGCGATCATGGGACCGGGTTCCTTCATCAAGGATCCGATCTCCGCGATCTCCTTCGGCATGGCGCTGATGTTCGGTACCGCCGGTCTGCCGCACATCCTGATGCGCTTCTTCACGGTGCCGGATGCGAAGCAGGCGCGCAAGTCGGTGTTCTGGGCGACGACGTGGATCGGCTACTTCTACGTGCTGACCTTCATCATCGGCTTCGGTGCAATCGTGCTGGTGTCGACGAACCCCAGCTTCCTCGATGCCAAGGGCGGCCTGATTGGCGGCAGCAACATGGCGGCCATCCATCTCGCCAACGCGGTCGGCGGCAACGTCTTCCTCGGCTTCATCTCGGCGGTGGCGTTCGCGACGATTCTCGCGGTCGTGGCCGGCCTGACCCTGTCGGGCGCCTCGGCGGTCTCGCACGACCTGTACGCCACGGTGTTCAAGAAAGGCAACGCGGACTCCGCGTCGGAGCTGCGCGTGTCGCGGATGACGACTGTGGCGCTCGGCATCGTCGCCGTCGTGCTCGGTATCGCGTTCGAGAAGCAGAACATCGCGTTCATGGTGTCGCTGGCCTTCGCGATCGCCGCCTCGGCGAACTTCCCGGTGCTCTTCATGTCCGTCCTGTGGAAGGACTGCACGACGCGCGGGGCGACGATCGGTGGCTTCCTCGGTCTGATCACCGCGGTTGTACTGACGGTCCTGTCGCCGTCCGTGTGGGAAGTGACGCTTGGCAATCCCAAGGGCTCGGCGCTGTTCCCCTACACTTCGCCGGCGCTGTTCTCGATGGCTGCGGGTTTTATCGGCATCTGGCTGTTCTCGATTCTGGACCGCAGTGACCGCGCTCGCGAAGATCGTGCGGGTTACATCGCCCAGAAGGTGCGTTCGGAAACCGGTATCGGCGCCGAGGGTGCCTCGGGCCACTAAGCGGTCCTCTGCTGCCGGCGGCCGCAAGGCGTCGGCGCAAGCAAGCTACAAACGCGGAGCGGCGACCGAGAGGTCGCCGCTCCGCGTTTGTGCTTTCAGGCCAGCTGCTCGTTGCGTGCCGTGTCGGCGCTGCCGTGTCCATGTGGCTGTTGGTGCGCGAATCGGATGAATCACGGTCGTGGATTTCGCGTTCATGCCCACTGATCCGGATTGTCTTTGCCCATGCTGCGCCAACGTCCGTGCCGGAAACGCAGAAAGCATTACCCCGTTTAGGTTAGGCGGCCACGGGGTATTAGCCTGAGCGCACGCCTGGACGGGGCGTTCAAAATGTCGTGGGACTGCAATCTTCGAAAAAGGTGTTTGACTCTCGGCAAGGAGTCGCTATAATGCGCGCTCGCTGGCCAGGTAGCTCAGTTGGTAGAGCAGCGGATTGAAAATCCGCGTGTCGACGGTTCGATTCCGCCCCTGGCCACCAGTATCAGAAAACGGGTCGGCTCATGCCGGCCCGTTTTCGTTGACGTTGCAGAAAACGCAACAGAATTGCCTGATTTTGCGCAATCTTTCGCGGTTTTTCGCAGTGCTATAATCGGCAGCATTACGCCCCTCTGTAATCGCGAATGCAACTCTATGCTCTTGGCCTGAATCATCACACCGCTCCGCTAACCATCAGGGAGCGAGTGGCGTTTCAGCCTGAGCGGCTGGATGATGCGCTGCACGATCTGACACACGCGCGCACCGTGCGTGAGGCGGCAATCCTGTCGACCTGTAACCGCACTGAACTGTATTTCGCCACCGAGCAGCCGCAGCACGCCGCCGACTGGCTGGCGCGCTTCCACCAGCTGTCGCTGAGCGAAGTTTCGCCCTACCTGTACACGTATCCGCAGCGCGACGCGATTCGCCACGTCTTCCGCGTCGCGAGCGGGCTCGACTCGATGGTGATCGGCGAGCCGCAGATTCTTGGCCAGGTCAAGGACGCCGCACGCCGGGCGGAAGAAGCGGGGACGATGGGAACCCTGCTGCACAAGCTGTTCCAGAACACCTTTGCGGTAGCCAAGGAAGTCCGCTCGACCACCGCGATCGGCGCCAACACCGTGTCGATGGCGGCGGCGGCGGTGCATCTGGCCGAGCGCATTTTCGAGAGCATCTCCGACCAGCGCGTGCTGTTCATCGGCGCCGGCGAGATGATCGAGTTGTGCGCAGCGCATTTCGCCGGTGCCAAACCGAAAGCGATCGCTGTCGCCAACCGCACCGAAGCGCGTGCGCAGGTGCTGGCGAGCCGGTACGGCGCGGAAGTGATGCGCCTCGATGCGGTCAGCGAGATGCTGCCGCGTTTCGACATCGTCGTTTCCTGTACGGCGAGTCCCTTGCCAATTGTCGGCTTGGGCATGGTCGAGCGGGCGATCAAGGTGCGGCGGCACAAGCCCATCGTGATGGTCGATCTCGCCGTGCCGCGCGATATCGAAGCCGAAGTCGCGGATCTGGACGACGTGTTCCTATACACCGTGGACGATCTCGCCCAAGTGGTCGATGCCGGTCTGGAGTCGCGCCAGCAGGCGGTGCTCGAGGCCGAGGAGATCATCAATTCGCGCGTCGATGGCTTCTTGCATTGGATGCAGGCGCGCGATGCGGTACCGACGATTCGCGCGCTGCGCCAGCATGCCGAGATGCTGCGCACGGTAGAGTTCGAGCGTGCGGTCAAACTACTGGCCAAGGGTGAAGATCCGAAGAAAGTGCTAGACGCGCTGAGTCACGGTCTCATCAACAAGCTGATGCACGGTCCGACGCGCTATCTCAACCAGACCGAAGGCGAGTTGCAGGCTGACGCCAGCCGGCTGGTGCAACAACTCTTCAATCTCAATTCGCACGAGTAGGTCAAGCCGCGCCCGCTGCGGGCGCGGTCCGTCTTTCTGTTCACCCCAGCTTACGGCCTCCCATGAAGCAGAGTATTCGTGACAAGCTCGAATTCCTCACCAGTCGACTGGTGGAGCTCGATCGCGAGTTTTCGTCCGAGGACGCCGCGCGCAACATGGACGCCTTTCGAGCACTCGGGCGCGAGCGCGCCGAGATCGAACCGGTGGTCGCCTTATACGACGCCTATCGTCAGGCGGAGGCTGACTGCGCGAGCGCGCGCGAGATGTTGTCCGACCCTGAAATGCGCGAACTGGCGCAGAGCGAAGTGGAATCCAGCGTCGCGCGCATCGCGGCGCTCGAAGGCGAATTGCAGCGCGCATTGCTGCCGCGCGATCCGAGTGACGAGCGCAACCTGTTCCTCGAAATCCGCGCCGGTACCGGAGGCGACGAGGCTGCACTGTTTGCCGGCGACTTGTTGCGCATGTACACGCGCTATGCCGAGCGTCAGCGCTGGAAGGTCGAAGTCGTCTCCGCCAGCGAATCGGACCTGGGCGGGTACAAGGAAGTGATCGTGCGTGTGGTCGGCGCGGGGGCCTACTCGAAACTGAAGTTTGAATCCGGCGGCCATCGCGTGCAGCGCGTACCCGCGACCGAGACTCAGGGGCGCATCCACACCTCCGCCTGCACCGTTGCGGTGATGCCCGAAGCCGACGAAGTCGAGGCGGTGAACATCAATCCGGCCGATTTGCGCATCGATACCTTCCGCGCAAGCGGCGCCGGTGGCCAGCATATCAACAAGACTGATTCGGCGGTGCGCATCACCCATTTGCCGACCGGCATCGTCGTCGAGTGCCAGGATGACCGCTCGCAGCACCGCAATCGCGCGCAGGCGATGTCGGTGCTCGCTGCGCGGATCCACGACGTGCAATTGCGCGAGCAGCAGGCGCGTGAGGCGGCGACGCGCAAGAGCCTGGTGGGGAGTGGTGACCGTTCGGAACGGATTCGCACCTACAACTTTCCGCAGGGCAGGATTACCGATCACCGCATCAACCTGACGCTCTACAAGCTCGATGCGGTGATGCAAGGCGAACTCGACGAGTTGATCGATGCGCTGACCGCGGAACATCAGGCGGATCTGCTCGCGGCGCTGGCGGGCGACTAATGCAATGCGCGTAACGAATCGTCACTGTTGCGGCGCGCAGGTGTCGAAGGCGCCTTCCGCCGGATGTGCTCGGCGGGTATTCTGCATTCGGCGGACGGCGGCGCGCCTTTCGGTCCTGTTACCCGCCGGCGGTTTGCTCCGCTCGGAGTACTAGGATGGCCGCGACGGAACTCGCTCCCGACATCGCTGGCGCCCTCAACTGGGCGCGCGCGCGCATCGCCGTGGTCGACGCGCGTGTACTGCTGCGCCACGTGCTGCAGTGTTCCTCCGCGCGGCTGGCGGCCTACCCGGAGGCACGGCTTGCGATGGATGAGTGGACAGAATTTCGCAGTCTGGTCGAACGCCGCGAAGTGGGCGAACCGGTCGCCTACCTCACAGGCGAACGCGAGTTCTACGGGCGGCCGTTTCTCGTCTCTCCGGTGGTGCTGATTCCGCGCCCCGACACCGAATTGCTGATCGAACTGGCACTGGCGCATTTTGGCGACAAGCCGCACAGTCGCGTGCTCGATCTCGGTACCGGCAGCGGTGCACTGGCGGTCAGTCTGGCGCTGGAGTTGCCGGATGCCGATGTGACTGCGGTGGACCGCTCTCGTGAGGCCTTGCTGGTGGCCATGGCCAACGCGGCGCGGCTCAAGGCCAGCGTGTCCTTCGTGCTTGGCGACTGGTTCGCGCCGCTGGGCGGCGACCGCTACCATTTGATCGTCGCCAACCCGCCTTACGTCGCGGCGGCCGATCCGCATCTGGAGGAAGGCGACGTGCGCTTCGAACCGAGCACCGCGCTGGCAGCCGGCCCGCAGGGTCTGGACGATCTGGCGACGATTGCGGCGGGTGCGCCGCGCCACCTCGAGCCCGGCGGCTGGTTGTTCATGGAGCATGGTTACGACCAGGCTGGCGCGGTGCGCGGTCTGCTTACCGATGCAGGGTTTTCCGGAATTGCGTCATGGAAGGATCTCGCCGGGATTGAGCGGGTGTCAGGCGGCCAGTGGCTGGGGCGATAGTTGCAGGGGGATGCGGTGGAAGGGCTTCCGGCCCGCGCGAGCCTATTGACTGTCGACTGGGCAAACCCTAAAATTTCCCGAGTTAATTACTCAACTTTTGGAACGCACAGCATGGACATCCAGGACGTCATCCGCGAACAGGTCGCCAGCAACTCGGTCGTGCTCTACATGAAGGGTACGCCGCAGTTCCCGATGTGCGGTTTTTCGGCGACCGCCATCCAGATCCTCAAGAACCTCGGCGTTACCCAGCTGTACTCGGTGAACGTGCTCGAGAACGAGGACATTCGCAACGGTATCAAGGAATACGCCAACTGGCCGACGATTCCGCAGCTCTACATCAAGGGTGAGTTCGTCGGCGGCTGCGACATCATGCGCGAGATGTACGAGAACGGCGAACTGAAGACGATGCTTGCCGAGGCCGGCGTCAACTGAGAAGCCTTTGATTCTCCGGACTTGGGTCGTCCCGGGTCGGAAGTGCGCTGTTTGCGATCAGGCCCGCCCTTCGGCAGCGGGCTCGTTTTTTTTCAGGCGCATCATCGACTTGTGTGCCAGATGGCACGCCAGCAGATGCGGGGGCATGCGCAGCCAGTGGGCGCGGACATAGATCGCCAGGCGTGCGGCGGTGGCCAGCAGGCTTTCGGCCGCTTCGCTCTCGGGTCGGACGGCTTGTCGATACAGCCACGTTAGCGAGCGCGACGGTCGCTGAGCGCCGGAAGCGGGTTGCAACGCTGCAAGCGCCGGAGCGGGAATCTCGCTACCGATCACCTGGTGTACAAGGTGAAGTCCGAAAAATACTGGCGCAGTGAGATCCAGGGTGTGTGCAGCATCGATCACCCGCGGCCAGAAATCCGTTTCCAGGGCTCCTGCACGCAGTAATCCGTCGATGTCGAACAGGTCGCGCAGGCCGTTGTGCAGTTCGCCTTCATGCAACAGATGCACAATGCTGTGGATCAGCAGGTGCTCAGGGCGCGGAACACGGATCGCGGGCAAGCCGGGCAAGGCTTGGGCGGCCTCGATGATGTGCCGGGCATCCGGACGGTGCCGCGAGGTCAGCGGCAGGATCGTGTGGTGCACGTCGAGCACGGTGCCGCGCCGCACATTCACCATCGGTGGCAGCTCATGCATCCACGTTCGGTAATAGCGCTGGTCGTACGGCGTACTCTTTGCTGACATCCAGCCGGCGACCATCAGGCGGATTTCCACGTCGCCCAGTACCTCCCGCGGCACCAGGATGTCGATGTCGCCGAACAGGCGACCGCGGCTGACCGGGTGGCCGGATACGGCGTAGGCCGCGCCCTTCAGCAGCACCACGGGGATGTTCAATGGCGCGAGCGCACGCTGCAGGCCATGGACTTCCCAAAGCACCGATTGCGTCTGACGGCGACCCAGTTGCAGGATTGCGTCGAGGTGACGGGCCGCATCCGCCGGCATCGGAATCGCTGCGCTGCGGACGCGCTCGGCAAGCAAGCCGGCGAGGTTGGCGGCACGGGCGCAGGCGATCAGCGCGGACCATTGCGACGATGTGAATTGCGCCGCTTGGTTGGGCGACTTCAGTGCGGACACGAGTTGTGCGCCACGGATCCCGTTCATCGTGTCATTGGCCGGTGATATCACGCACCATCGTCAGGGCTGCGTCCGTCGAGTCGTACCCGATGTCGAAGCAGTGGGCGCCGTCGAGCATTGCGCAGAGGGCGCGAAAGCCGGTCTCGCCCATGCGATCGCGGTTGAAGGATTGCTCGGCGATTCGGGCGAAGGCCTCGGCGCGGCTGATTTCGTCGCAAAACGGTGGTGAGCTGGCGATGAAGCGCGGAAACACCACCCAGCGGCAGCGCGCGTGCTGTGCCGCGGCGATGCGTGATGCTGCCGGCGGTGCCGCGTGGCTGATGGTGCCCTTGCGGGTGTCCTCGTACCGCGGTCCGAGCGACACGCCGGGGAAGCGCGCGACGATGTCGATCGACTCGTTCTTGAGGCTGATGGGGCGCGGGTTCGGGAGTAGCTTGTCGCTTTCCGGATCCAGGATCGTCAATTCGTCGGATAGCAGGCGCCAGCCCTCGACGAAGGTGAGCGCTGCACACAGCGTGCTCTTGCCTGCACCAGGAAATCCCGGCATGACTAACGCATCGCCGTCGCTGGCGACGACGGCGCCATGCATGACGAGGTAGCCGAGCGGGCGTGATGCCAGACACCAGTTGAGCCCCCATTCGAAAAGGGGGGCGGCCTGGTCGGCCGGCAGCGGCAGAAAGGGATCGATATGGTCCAGCATGAAGTGCGCCTGCGGCCGAAGCCATCTACGCAGTCCCGCGCCACGAATGATGCGGATGTCGAAGTCGGTGAATGGTTCGGCACGCCGGCCTGAGGCGAGTGCGTCCGGATAAAAGGTCTCGAGATGGGCGCTGACCGCGCTGAATGGCGAGCGGATGCGCACCGTGACAGGAGCGAGGTGGAGTGTGGCGTCAATCAATCCGGTTACCCGACTCGCGGCCTTCGAAACGAAGTGGGCTCAAGTTTGCGCCAGAATTCCCTGCTGCACCAGTTCGTCAATCACCTTCTCGGCGATCGCTGCAGTGACATTGGAGTCTTCAACGTCATCGCGGCGGCTGAGGGCATGCCGGATCAGCGTCTCGACACTTTGCGAGCCGGTGTCGGCTGACAACATGACGATGTCGCGCGCCAGGTTCGAGACGACCCAGTAATCGCCTGAGTTGCTATCGAACAGCACGGCTGCCTGCTCGTCTGGCCAGGCAGGGGAGCAGATCATGGCGCGGCCGGGGAGTACCTGAAGAAGCCCTCGTGCATGCGATGAAGCGTCGTCACTATGCACGGTTCACTTTTTCGGCGTGGTATTGCCAGTGTTTCCCTGGCTCGCGGTACTGCTACCGTTGACCTCGCAGACGGCGATCAGATCCGAATTGAGGCTGTACGTATTCTTGATATAGGCGATGATGTCCGCTTCGCCCATCCCCGACGAATCACTGCATACCAGGCTAGCCGGGCAGTATGGTCCGCTGCCCTGCATGGCGGTCCACATGTCCGAAACGTGCGACTGTCGGATGGGATAGTCCGCATGCAAAGTGGCATTGAGCCAAGCCGCGATGAGGTGACTCATCAATTCTCCCGAGGAGAACAGGCTCGGGAAGGCAAGAATCTCCCAAATGCCGGTATTGGCGACTGCGCCGGGCAGTATTGTGTCAACGAGGGTTCCTGCATTGCTCATGACACTCTTCGGGTCCGAAATGACATGACCGTTGTTGCATCCGAGGGAGTCTTCCAGCGCGGTCGTGAATGTCGGAGGGCTTACCCCGACGGAACCCCAGAGCAGTAAGGTGTCCTTGAGTTTCCAATCGGTGGGCGACAAGCCTCCCGAACAGACCTGGGGGACCGGTTGGTGACTGAGGTTTCCGCTTACGAGCGCCGACGGGCTCTGGCAGCTGACCTGCCCCAGGGCGGACCTGGCCTGCACCGCGAGGAAGACGCCGACACTGCCCGCTGCTGCGCCCATAAAGCGACGTCGCGAACGGATTCCCGCCGGCCGTGAAATCTGGCTCGGTGACGGAAGTCCGTCAATGCTGTCGGTCGGTTCAGGGTTCGTGGCCATTAGCTTATTATCCGCAGACAAATCCGCACACGTATGCGACATGCGGCCCCTTGTCATGAAGCACGATTCGTACCGAATTTTAGAGATTTTCATGTGCTTGATTGCACAGCGCTATTTATTTTAGAGCGACGATGCCGCGCTTAATGTGTAAAGAAGACCGACACTTGCACGGCCTGAGCATCCAGCCCACTTCATGCAGATAAACTAGCTCACCGGCAGCGGCGCAGCAAGATGAAGTCCCTGGTACGCGTGACGCCCGTCATGGGATGGATCAAACGTGGGCAATCCGCGCATTGGCGACGGAAAGCCGGGACGACAGAACCTCAAGAAAGCCCTTGTAGAAGTGCATCCGGACCGTGTCGGATGCCTGTAGCAAGGTGTTCGCGTCGATACGGATGAGCTTGAGGGTCGTCGCGGCTTCGACCGAGGCCGAACGCACCGCACCGCTGGCGGCAAACAAGGCCATTTCGCCGAAGCACTCGCCTTCGCTGAGCAGATTCAGCAGGCGTCCGTGCTTTTTCACCCGTGCTTCGCCGGTCGCGACAAAACAGAAGTGGTCGCCGCGCTCGCCTTCGCGCATGACGACGGTACCGGGTTGGACCCGGCTCCAGCGCGAGAAGCCGATCACTTCCCACAATTCGACATCGCTGAACTCGCGGAAGAAGCTCAGTCGGCGCAGGGACTGGAATTTTTCGGCATCGGGAATGCTGGCCCGGTCCGATTGCAGTTCGCGGTTGCGGAAGGCCCGTGCGAGATCGTGGGAAAACTCGGCCCAGTCACGGTAGCGCCGCTCAAGGTCCTTCTCCATGGCACGTCTGACAATGGCTTCGAGCGTTTCCGGAATGTCCCGGCGGATTGCAGAAAGCGCAGGGGGCTCGTCGTGGGCGATGCGATAGAGCAGGCTGTACTGGTTATCGGACTCGTGTGGAAGACGGCCGGTGAGCAGTTGATACATCACCACGCCGAGCGAATAGATGTCGGTCTGGTGATCCAGCGGCAGTTCGCGTACCTGCTGCGGCGACATGTAAGCGGGCGACCCGACGGCGGTGATCTGCGTGGCCTCGCTGGCGGCGTCGAAGGCGGCGCCGAAGTCGGAGAGCTTGATGTCCTGCTCGTCGCGGTTGCTCAGCAGGATATTTGCGGGCTTGATGTCGCGGTGGGTGATCCCTTGACGAAAGGCATAGTCGAGTGCGCGGGTGCACTTGAAGACAATCTCGATCAGCCGGTCGAAGGGCAGCAGGCGATCGGCGGAACAGAAGTCGGCGAGGGTGCCGCCCGCCACGTATTCCAGCACGATCCAGGCGTCGTCCTCGCCGATGTGGGCATCGTGGATCCGGACGATGTGCGGATGAACGAGCCTGCCGGCCAGCGCCGCTTCGTTCGTTAGCAGATGGCGGTAGAGGCGGCCGCGGGCGGGGTCGCGCAGGATCTCGGGGTGGATCCGCTTGATGGCGACTTCGTGCCGTGAGAACGGATCGTAGGCGAGATGAACGGCGCTCGTGGCACCTGCCCCGAGCAGCCGCCGTATCTCGTATTTGCCGATCCGTTCCATCGGCGCTGGCCGCTTAGCCGAGCGTGCTGCGCCCGCGTGCGATCGCGGCGCGGACCTGTTCCGGAGCCGTGCCGCCGATATGTTTGCGGGAGTCCAGCGAGCCTTCGACGGTGAGGACGCCGAAGACGTCGTCCTTGACGCGTTCTGCGGCGCCCGGCACGTGCGCCATTGCCGCACGCAACTCGTCGAGCGAGAACTGCGGCAGGTCGCAGCCCTTGGCCTCCGCGGCGCGTACCGCCAGGGCCACGGCTTCATGGGCGTCGCGGAAAGGCAGGCCGTTCTTGACCAGA
Source organism: Aromatoleum diolicum (assembly GCF_012910955.1). Classification (GTDB taxonomy): domain Bacteria; phylum Pseudomonadota; class Gammaproteobacteria; order Burkholderiales; family Rhodocyclaceae; genus Aromatoleum; species Aromatoleum diolicum. Next base: position 91,572 of record NZ_WTVQ01000001.1, on the reverse strand, counting down.
TAGTCGGCGAGGTCGGTCGCGGTGGCGTAGCCCTGCTTCAGCGCGTCGCGCATCGCGTCGGCCTTGACGCGGATGCCGGTGATCATGTCGGCGTAGATGCGCAGCGTGTCGATCACCGTGTCGGCGGTGTCGAACAAGGGTTCCTTGTCCTCCTGATTGTCCTTGTTGTACGCGAGCGGCTGGCCCTTCATCAGTGTCAGCAGCGAGATCAGGCTGCCATTGACGCGGCCGGTCTTGCCGCGCACGAGCTCGGGTACATCGGGGTTCTTCTTCTGTGGCATGATCGACGAGCCGGTGCAGAAGCGGTCGGCGAGGTCGATGAAGCCTACGCGCGGGCTCATCCACAGGATCAGCTCTTCGGAGAAGCGCGACAGGTGCGTCATCAGCAACGCCGAGGCGGCACAGAATTCGATCGCGAAGTCGCGGTCGCTGACGGCGTCGAGCGAGTTGTAGCAGACCTCGTCGAAGCCCAGTTCGCGTGCGACGAACTCGCGGTCGATCGGGTAGCTGGTGCCGGCGAGCGCGGCGGCTCCGAGCGGCAGGCGGTTGACGCGCTTGCGGCAGTCGGCGAAGCGTTCGGCGTCGCGCCGGCTCATCTCGAAGTAGGCCATCAGGTGGTGGCCGAAAGTCACCGGCTGCGCGACCTGCAGGTGCGTGAAGCCGGGCATCGGCGTCGCCGCGTTGGCTTCGGCGACATCGAGCAGGTTTTTCTGGAAGTCGCCGATCAGCACGAGGATCTGGTCGATCGCGTCGCGCAGCCACAGGCGGATGTCGGTCGCGACCTGGTCGTTGCGGCTGCGGCCGGTGTGCAGGCGCTTGCCGGCGTCGCCGACGAGCGCGGTGAGACGCTTTTCGATGTTGAGATGCACGTCCTCGTCGTCGAGGTTCCAGGCGAATTCGCCGCGTTCGATCTCATTGAGGATGATGCCCATGCCGCGCTCGATGTCGGCGAGATCCTGGTCGGCGATGATCCCCTGGCGCGCGAGCATCTTCGCGTGCGCGAGCGAACCGCGGATGTCCTGGCGCGCCATGCGCTGGTCGAAGAACACCGAAGCGGTGTAGCGTTTCACGAGCTCCGAGACCGGTTCGGAAAAACGGCCCGACCAGGCCTTGGCCGGCTGCGAGGAAGTGGTGTCTGTCATAATGTCCGTGGGTGGAATAGCCTGACCGGAGTCGGTCGTTCAATGCCACGGCAGCCGTACCGTCCGGCCACCGCGCAAACAGACGGAAAAGTATAAAGCAAAAGGCCGATGCCCTTGCCGGGAGGGCGGTGCAACCGGTCGGACGGAGTTTGCTGCGCAGGAGGCGATTCAATGATTTGTGGACCTGCATTGCGTGTCGCGATCGTCGATGACGAAGCGCCCGCGCGCGCGCGGCTGCGCGATCTGCTGGGGGACATTGCGGAGACGCAGCCGACGGTGGTCGTCGGGGTGGCGGCCAACGGGGTCGAGGCATTGCGCCTGCTCGAAAGCGAGCCGGCGGACGTCGTGCTGGCCGACATCCGCATGCCGGTGATGGACGGCGTCGAACTGGCGCGCCACCTGGGCAGGCTGGAGCGGCCGCCGGCGGTAATTTTCACGACCGCATACGACGAGTACGCGGTGCAGGCTTTCGAACTCGCGGCAGTCGACTACCTGCTGAAGCCGGTACGTGCGCAGCGCCTCGCCGATGCGCTGGCGAAGGCCCGTCGTCATCTGCCGCCGTCGGATGCGGCGCTGGCCGGCCTGGCGCCGGGGGCGCGACAGCATTTCAGCGTCAGCGAGCGCGGCCGCGTCCTGCTGGTGCCGGTTGCGGAGGTGCTGTTCCTGCGCGCCGAGTCGAAATATGTGACGGCGCGCAGCGTGGCGCGCGAGTATCTGCTCGACGAATCGCTGGTCCAGCTGGAACAGGAGTTTGCCGGACGTTTCCTGCGCGTCCATCGCAACTGCCTGGTCGCACGGGCGGCGGTCGTCGGCGTCGAGCGCGCGGGCGAGCATGAAGGCGAGACGCACTGGGACGTCCTGCTCGCCGGCCTCGCCGAGCGCCTGCCGATCAGTCGCCGGCAATGGCCGACGGTGAAGCAGATGCTCGGGATCTGAGGGCCGGGAACTGCCGCTTCCTGTCAGCCGCTGTTGCGCAAACCCGCTGCGATGCCGTTGATCGAGATGTGAATCCCGAGCCGGATGCGCGCGTCGTCGTGGCTTTCGCGATGGCGGCGCAGCAGCTCGACCTGCACGTGGTTGAGCGGATCGAGGTAGGGGAAGCGGTTGCGGATCGAGCGCTTCAGCAGCGGGTTGCCGTCGAGCAGTTCGGCCTGGCCGGTGATCGCCAGCAGGGCGTCGACGGTGTCCTGCCATTCGGCGCGGATGCGCCCGAAAATCGCGTCGCGCAGCGTCGCGTCCTTGACCAGCCCGGCATAGCGCGAGGCGATTGCCAGGTCGGTCTTCGCCATCACCATGTCCATGTTCGACAGCAGCGTCGCGAAGAAGGACCATTCCTGGTACATGCTCTGCAGCCGGGCGAGGCCGTCTGCCGGATGTGCGGCGAGCCACTCCTTGACCGCCGCGCCGAAGCCGAACCAGCCCGGCAGCATCAGCCGGCACTGTGCCCAGCTGAAGACCCACGGGATGGCGCGCAGATCCTCGATGCGCGTGCCTTTCTTGCGTGAGGCGGGGCGCGAGCCGATATTGAGTTCGGCGATCTCCGAGATCACCGTCGATTCCCAGAAATAGCGCTCGAAGCCTTCGGTCTCGTAGACAAGGCCGCGGTAGGCCGCGAACGCCGCGTCCGACAGTGTCTGCATGGTGTCGAGAAACTCGGCGCGCGGCGCCGGCGCGCGGTCGGCGAGCAGGCTTGACTCGAGCGTCGCGGCGACCAGCACCTCGAGGTTGCGCCGGCCGACTTCGGGGTTGCCGTACTTCGCGGCGATCACCTCCCCCTGTTCCGTCAGGCGGATCTGCCCCTGCACCGCGCCGCCGGGCTGCGCGAGGATCGCCTGGTAGCTCGGGCCGCCGCCGCGCCCGACCGAGCCGCCGCGGCCGTGGAAGAGGCGCAAGCGCACGCCATGTCGCGCGAACACCTCGACCAGGCCGATCTCGGCCTTGTACAGCGCCCAGCCGGAGGTCAGGAAACCCCCGTCCTTGTTGCTGTCGGAGTAGCCGAGCATCACCTCCTGCATGTCGTCGCGCGAGGCGAGCAGGCGCTTGTAGCCGGGTAGCGCGAACAGGCGGTCCATGACGGACGGGGCGTTGGCGAGATCCTCGATGGTCTCGAACAACGGGATGATGTTGACGTCCAGCGCCTGCTCGTGCGGCCGCAACAGGCCGGCCTCCTTGAGCAGCAGCGCGAGTTCCAGCAGATCGGAAACGTCGTCGGTCTTCGAGATGATGCAGTTGGTGATTGCGGCCTTGCCGAAGCGCAGGTGCGCCGTACGGGCGGCGCGGAAGATCGCCAGTTCGCCTTCGCTTTCGTCCGAGTAGCGCACGTGCGGCGATGCGAGCGGGCGCGGCGTCGCGAGCTCTTCGAGCAACAGTGCGGTGCGCCCGGCGTCGTCGAGTGCGCGGTAATCGGTGCCCGGGCGTGCGGTGGCCAGCAGTTCGGCAACGACGCGCTCGTGTACGTCGGAATTCTGGCGCAGGTCGATCGGCGCGAGATGGAAACCGAACACGCGCACTGCGCGTCGCAGCAGGCGCAGGCGCCCGCGCGCGAGCGCGGCGGAGCCGTTGGCAACGAGCGAGCGGTGGATCGTATCGAGATCCTCGGCCAGTTCGTCGGCTCGGGCGTAGGGTTCCGCCGGTGCGACGGGGTGGCGCGGCGGCTCCGTTCCGAGCAAGGTGCGGTGCGTGGCGGCGAGGCGCGCGTAGATGCCCGAGATCGCGCGCCGGTAGGGTTCGTCGTCGCGGTGTGGCGAATGGTCGGGCGACCGCTCGGCGAGCGTGAGCAGCGCGTCGGAGGCGCTCACCAGGCCGAGCGCCAGCGACAATCGCGCACCGAGCGCATGCAATTCGTCAAGGTAGAAGCCGAGCGCGGCAGCGGCCTGCATGGCCAGCGCGCGTTCCAGAACTTCGTCGGTGACAAAGGGGTTGCCGTCGCGGTCGCCGCCGATCCAGCTCCCGACCTTGAGGAAGGCGGGAAGTTCGAGTGCGCCCAGCGCTTGATCGCGGCTCGCGAGCTGATCTTCGAGGTTTGCGTAGAGGCGCGGAAGTTCGCGCAGGAAGGTCGCATCGAAGTACGACAGGCCGTTGGCGACTTCATCCACGACCGACAACTTGGCCGGCCGCAGCATGCGCGTCTGCCACAACGTCAGCACCGCGCGCCGCAATCCCTCGTCGCTTTCGTCGCGTTCCTCCGGGGTGAGTTCCATGCGGTCGCGCATATCGAGCAGGTGGGCGATGTCGGTCTGGCAGTTGAGGATGCTCTTGCGCTGCACTTCGGTCGGGTGCGCGGTGAGCACCGGCGAGATCGATGCCCTATCGAAGAACGCAGCCAACTCGCCGGCATTGTGGCCACCGAACGCGCGGGTGAGCGCATGGGCAAGGCTGCCCTCGCGCGGCGCGGAGCCGGCGATCAGGTGCGCGCGGCTGCGACGAATGTGGTGCTGGTCCTCGGCGATGTTGGCGAGGTGCGAGAAATAGCTGAAGGCGCGCACCACCTGGATGGTCTGCTCGCGGGACAGTGCGTCGAGGATGCCTTCGAGTTCGACGCGCGCGGCACGGTCGTCGTCGCGGCGAAAGCGCACCGAAGTCTGGCGGATGCGTTCGATTAGGCCGAACACGGCCTCGCCCTGCTGGTCGCGCACGGTGTCGCCGAGCACGCGGCCCAGCAGTCGGATGTCTTCGCGCAGCGGTGCGTCCTTGTCTTGGTTCATGGTCAGTCCGGGGTCCGTGGAGTCTGGGGGGCAGCAAAGAGTGCAATACGCACCCATGCTAGAATGCCTAATTATCGTTGCGCCATTGGCGCCAACCCTGATGTTGCGGCGCGGGAATTTTCGCGTCTGCTTCGAATCCTAAACCATTCCTCCCGTGACGAGTCTGCCCACCGTGAGCGCCACTACTGCCGATTTCACCCCGCCCGAACGCATCGTAATCGCCACCCGCGAAAGCCGTCTCGCCCTGTGGCAGGCCGAGCATGTCAAGGCTCGCCTCGAATCCCTGTACCCGGGTTGCCGCGTCGAACTGCTCGGCATGACCACGCGCGGGGACCAGATCCTCGATCGCCCGCTCGCGAAGGTCGGGGGCAAGGGGCTGTTCGTCAAGGAACTCGAGGCCGCACTGCTCGACGGTCGCGCCGACATCGCGGTGCATTCGATGAAGGACGTGCCGATGCAACTCACCGAGCCGTTCGCGCTGCCGTGCATTTCAGCACGCGAAGTGCCGCTCGATGCTTTCGTCTCCAGCCGCTACGAGAGCCTTGCCGACATGCCGCCGGGCGCGGTCGTAGGCACGTCGTCGCTGCGCCGCGAATCGCAGCTGCATGCGCAGTACCCCATGCTCTCGGTAACCAGCCTGCGCGGCAACCTCGACACCCGCCTGCGCAAGCTCGACGAAGGCCAGTACGACGCGATCATCCTTGCCGCGGCAGGCCTCAAGCGTCTCGGCCTGGCCGACCGCATCCGCGGCGAGTTGCCGTCCGAAGTGTCGCTGCCTGCGGCGGGACAGGGGGCACTGGGCATCGAGTGCCTCGCCAGCCGGACCGACGTCGCCGCATGGCTCGCGCCCTTGAACGATGCGGATACCTCGGCCTGCGTGCGTGCCGAGCGTGCCGTGTCGCGTGCGCTCGCCGGCAGTTGTGAAGTGCCCTTGGGCGCTTACGGCGAGATGCGCGACGGCCTGCTGTGGCTGCGCGGCTTCGTCGCGCTGCCCGACGGCAGCCGCATGGTGCGTGCCGAACGCGAAGGGCGCCCCGAAGACTGCGAATCCCTCGGTCTGGCGCTCGCGAATGACCTGCGCTCGCAGGGGGCCGAGGAAATCCTCGCGCAGATCGGCTGAGATTGCCTGCGGCCGTGTCGGCGATGACCTCGGAATCGATGTCCGGGCGCCACATCGTGGTGACCCGGCCGGCCGGCCAGGCCGACAGTTTGTGCGCGGCGATTGCTGCCCGCGGTGGCATTGCGCTGCGCTTTCCGGTGCTCGCAATCGGCGCCGTCGCGGATGTGACGGCACTCGAAGGCATTGCCGACCGGCTCGATGCCTTCGATCTGGCGTTTTTCGTCAGCCCGAACGCGGTGCGCTACGCGCTGGAACCGATTCTTGCGCATCGCGCCTGGCCCGCGCATCTGCGCGCGGCGACTGTCGGCAAGGGCAGCGAGCGCGCGCTCGCCGAATTCGGTTTCGCGCACGTAATCGCCCCGCAGAGCGGCTTCGACAGCGAGGCGGTACTGGCGCTAGACGAATTTCAACGGGAGTCGATCGCTGGCCGGAACGTAGTGATCTTCCGCGGCGATGGCGGACGCGATCTGCTTGGCGAAACGCTGCGCGAGCGCGAGGCGTCCGTCGAGTACGTGACCTGCTACCGGCGTTATTGCCCCGATCTCGATCCCGCGTCATTGCTCGATCTCGCGGCCCATGGGCATCTTGATGCCATTACCCTGACCAGCAGCGAAGGGGTTCCCAACCTGCTGACGATGGTGGGCGAGGCTGGCTGGCAGCTGCTGAAACACGTTGCCGTCTTCGCGCCTCACCCGCGCATCGTTGCGCATGCACGCGCCGCGGGCTTCCTGCGGGTGATCGAAACCCCCCCCGGCGACGAGGGACTGATTGCCGCCCTCGAATCTCATTTCCAGCAAGCCTCGGTTACACTCCGGCCATGAACGAAGAACATTCAGCGCTCCCCCTGCCCGCTCCGTCCGAATCGAACTCCGTGCCAGACCGCGAAACCGCGGCGAGGAATGCGTCCGCGGCCATTCCGGCCCCGGTAGCCGCAAGCGGTCGCTCCAGCTGGCCCGGTGTGCTGGCAGGGGCGGCCGTCGTCGCTGTCGGACTGATCGCCTGGCAGGTCTACGAGTTGCGCAGCGGCGTTGCCGCAGTGCGTCTGGAAGTCGCGCAGCGGCTGGCTGCGGGCGAGTCGGCGGCGACGGAAAGCCGCGCCCTGTCGCGCCAGCAACAGGAAGCGGTTGCTACGCTGCAGGGCAAGCTTGGTGCGCTCGAAGCACAGGTCGCGGCCACCGAAGGGCAGGCCGCGGCGCTGGAATCGCTGTACCAGGAGTTTTCGCGTACGCGCGAGGACCGCGTGGTGGCCGAGGCTGAGTATGCCGTGGGAATTGCGACGCAACAGTTGCAGCTTGCCGGCAACTCGGAGGCGGCGCTGATCGCGCTGCAGGGAGCGGAAGCCCGCCTAGCGGCGCAGGATCGCGGGCAGCTGTTGTCGCTACGTCGTGCGCTGATGCGTGATATCGAAAGGCTCAAGGCCGTGCCGCAGGTGGATGTGCAGGGCATCGCCCTGCGCCTTGAAGTGCTGCTTGAACGCGTCGACACGCTGCCGCTGGCCTTTGCCGGAGAGCTTGCCGAGAATGTGCCGCCGGTTACGCGCGACGCCGCGGCGGCGCCCGCCGTCGGCGAGCCGTCACCACTGGATTTCGTCACTGCGCTGGCAGGCGATGTGTGGCGGGAATTGCGCACGCTGGTGCGCATCGAGCGGCTTGACCAGTCCGAGCCGGTCCTGCTCGCGCCGGCCCAGAGCACCTTCCTGCGTGAAAATCTCAAGATCCGGCTGCTGACGGCGCGGCTCGCGCTGCTGGCGCGTGACGGGCGTACCTATGCCGCTGATCTGGCTCAGGCGCGCGGCTGGATCGAGCGCTTCTTCGATCAGCGCGACTCGAAGGTACAGGAGGCCCTGTCCGAACTCGCCGCCCTCGTGGCCATGCCGGTCAAGGTCGAGCAGCCGGCGCCCACCGAAAGCATCGCGGCGCTGCGATTGCTGCAGGCGCGCGCGGGTGAGGCGAGCAAGGCGTCGCCGGGCACGGCCGGCGCACCCAATGCTGCGCCTTCCGGCTCCCAGGACACGCCGCCGGCGCAGCAACCCGCCAGCGGCGCACGCTGAGGAGCCGGAAATGCGTGCTTTGATCTGGCTCATCGGAATCTTTGCCCTGGCGGCCGGGGTGGCGATGCTGGCAAGCATCAATACCGGCTACGTCTTGTTGGTGTTGCCTCCGTGGCGGGCACAGCTGTCACTCAATTTACTGATTGTGGGCCTCTTGCTGTCCTTCGTCTGCGCCTACGCGGTGTTGCGCCTGATCGGCAAGACGGCGGCCCTGCCGCGGCGCGTCGGCGTTTTCCGCGAGCGGCGGCGCAAGGACAGGGCCGGCCGCGCGCTGCGTGATGCGCTGCGAGCGTTGTTCGAAGGACGCTTCGCGCAGTCGATGAAGCTTGCCGGCGCGGCGTTTTCCGACGGCGAGAGTCGTGCGATGGCCGCGTTGGTGGCTGCGCGTGCAGCGCATGCGATGCGCGACGACACGCGCTACCGTATCTGGATCGGGCGGGCGTCGGAGCAGGAAGAGGAGTCCCGCGTCGCGCGGCTGATGACTGAAGCCGAGCTTGCCGTCGAGGGGCGCCGCTTCGATGAGGCCGCGGAGCGCCTGGACAGTCTGCGCCTCGCCGGTCATCGGCATATCGCCGCGCTACGCTTGTCGCTGCGGGTGGCATCCGCACTGGCGCAATGGGAAGAGGTGTTGCGCCTGGCGCGCCAGTTGCGCAAGCACAAGGCCTTGTCGGATGAGCAGGCTTCGTCGGTGTTGCGCCGTGCGCACCTGGAGCGTTTGCGCGAACTGGCTGGGGACGCCGAAGGTCTGGCCGCTTACTGGAAGGGCATTCCAGCCGACGAGTTGAACGACCGGCGCATGGTGGAAAGGGCGGTTCCCTATCTCGCCGCAGCGGGGCAGGGGGCGCTCGCACGCAAGACGCTGGAACGCCTGCTCGACGAGGAATGGGACAGTGCGCTGGCCCGTTTGTATGCGCATTGCGGCGAAGGCGACGCGGTGGAATGTCTGGCACGCGGAGAGCGCTGGTTGCGCACGCAGCCGAAAGATGCCGGCCTCTTGTACGCACTGGGGCGCTTGTGCCTGACTGCCCAGCTGTGGGGCAAGGCGCAGAGCTATCTGGAAGCGTCGCTGAATCTGGCTCCGTCGGTGGAAACCCACCTCGCGCTGGCCGGTCTGCTCGAACGCCTGGAGCGCGCGAACGAGGCGCAGGCTCATTACCGTGCCGCTGCACAGCGTTCGATAGCCTGAAACACAACGGCCGCCCGATGCTGCGGCGGCCGTAATTCAGTGTCCGTGAGCTGGAGCCCTCAGCACCAGTCGCGTACCTTGAGAAACTCGTCGTACAGTCGTGCCTCCGGGCTGCCGGCTTCGGGCCGCCAGTCGTAGCGCCATTTGACGATTGGTGGCAGCGACATCAGGATCGATTCGGTACGACCGCCGGACTGCAGGCCGAACAGCGTGCCGCGGTCGAACACCAGGTTGAATTCGACGTAACGACCGCGCCGATAGGCCTGGAAGTCGCGTTCGCGTTCGCCGTAAGGCAGCTCGCGGCGCTGCTCGACGATGGGCAGGTAGGCGCCGAGGAAGGAGTCGGCGACGCTGCGGGTGAGCCCGAAGGCGGTGTCGAAATCGATCGCGCTGTCGGCACCGAGGTCGTCGAAGAACAGGCCGCCCACCCCGCGCGGTTCGTTGCGGTGCTTCAGGAAGAAGTAGCTGTCGCACCAGTCCTTCAGGCGACGGTATTCGGCTTCACCGCCGAAGGGCAGCACCGCAGCCTTGCAGCTGCGGTGGAAGTGGCGCACGTCGTCCTCGATCGGGTAGTAGGGCGTCAGGTCCATGCCTCCGCCGAACCACCAGATCGGCGCCGCAGCGGCGTCGTCCGCCGGCGGCAGGGCGATGAAGAAACGCACGTTCATGTGCACCGTCGGGCAGTGCGGGTTACGCGGGTGCAGCACCAGCGACACGCCCATCGCCTCGAACGAGCGGCCCGCGAGTTCCGGCCGGTGTGCGGTCGCCGAGGCCGGCATGCCGGTGCCCATCACGTGCGAGAAATTGACTCCGCCACGCTCGAAGAAGCGACCTTCCTCGATCACGCGCGTGATGCCGCCTCCGCCACCGGGGCGATCCCAGGCGTCCGTGCGGAACGCTTCGCCGTCGAACTGCTCCAGGGCCGCAACGATACGGTTCTGCAGATCCAGCAGGTATTGCTTGACGATCGTGGAGTCGGGCGCGGTCATGGTCAGTTCTTGCGGGCGACGGCGCGGTGGCCGATGTCGCGACGGAACTGGCGACCCTCGAAGACGATCGCATCGGCGATCTCGTAGGCCCGTTTCTGCGCATTGCGCACGTTGTCGCCGAGGGCGGTGACGCACAGCACGCGGCCGCCGTTGGTGACGATCTGCCCGTCCTGTTCCGCTGTGCCGGCGTGGAACACATGCACGTCATCGGCGTCGGTCGTCGGCAGACCGGCGATTGTGGCACCCTTGCGCGGTGCCTCGGGATAGCCCTCGGCGGCGAGCACTACACCGAGCGCGACACGGCGGTCCCATTCGGCCTCGACCTGGTCGAGACGGCCGCCGATCGCGGCTTCGATCAGGTCCGACAGGTCGGTCTTCAGCCGCATCATGATCGGCTGGGTCTCGGGGTCGCCCATGCGGCAGTTGAATTCGACGACGCGCGGCTGGCCAGCGTCGTCGATCATCAGACCCGCGTACAGGAAGCCGGTATAGGGCTGGCCATCGGCCGCCATGCCGGCGAGCGTCGGCAGGATGATTTCGCGCATCACGCGGGCGTGTACTTCGGGCGTGACGACCGGGGCAGGGGAATAGGCACCCATGCCGCCGGTGTTGGGGCCTCCGTCGTTGTCGAGCAGGCGCTTGTGATCCTGGCTGGTCGCGAGCGCAAGGGCGTGCCTGCCGTCGGCCATGACGATGAAGCTCGCTTCCTCGCCGAGCATGAATTCCTCGATCACGACGCGCGCACCCGCATCGCCCATGCGATTGTCGGTGAGCATCATGTCGATCGCGCCATGTGCCTCGTCGAGTGTCATCGCCACGACCACGCCCTTGCCAGCGGCGAGGCCGTCGGCCTTGATGACGATCGGCGCGCCCTGCGCGTTCACGTAGTCATGGGCAGCGGCCGCATCGGAAAAGGTCTCGTATTTCGCGGTCGGGATGTTGTGTCGGACAAGAAAGCGCTTGGCAAAATCCTTCGAGCTTTCGAGCTGTGCAGCCGCCTTCGACGGACCGAAGATCGGCAGGCCGGCGGCGCGGAAGGCATCGACGACGCCCGCGGCGAGCGGTGCCTCGGGGCCGACGACAGTGAACTGCACCTGTTCGCGGCGGGCGAGCTCGACGAGCTCGGGAATCGCCGTGACGGCGACGTTCTCGAGCAGCGGCTCGCGCGCGGTACCCGGGTTGCCCGGCGCGACGAGCACGCGGGTCACCTTCGGTGACTGGGCGAGTCTCCAGGCCAGCGCATGTTCGCGGCCGCCGGAGCCGATGACGAGAACTTTCATGTATATCTCCGTGCTGCGATCAGAGTCGGGACCATGGCTGCCGATCGCAACGATTTCTTTGCAAATGCTTAGTGGCGGAAGTGGCGGAAACCCGTGACGACCATCGCGATACCCTGCTCGTCGGCCGCGGCGATGACTTCGGCGTCGCGCATCGAGCCGCCGGGCTGGATAACCGCAGTCGCGCCCGCCTGTGCGAGCACGTCAAGGCCGTCGCGGAACGGGAAGAAGGCATCGGAGGCGACCACCGAACCCCGCACCGTGAGGCCGGCGTTCTCGGCCTTGATTGCGGCGATGCGGGCGGAATCGACACGGCTCATCTGGCCGGCGCCGACGCCAACGGTCATGCCGTCACGGCAGTAGACGATGGCGTTGGACTTGACATACTTGGCGACGCGCCACGCGAACAGCAGATTGCGCAGTTCGTCGTCGGTCGGGGCGCGCTTGGTAACCACTTTCAGATCGGCGATCTGGATGCGCGCCTCGTCGGCACTTTGTACCAGCAGGCCGCCACCGACGCGCTTGTAGTCGAGGGCGCCGGCGGGCTTGCCGAGCGCGCAGGTCAGCACGCGCACGTTCTGCTTGGCCGCCAGCACGGCCAGCGCATCGGCGTTGTAGGACGGGGCGATCAGCACTTCGAGGAACTGGGCTGCGACGGCTTCGGCGGCGGCACGGTCGACTTCGCAGTTGAAGGCGATGATGCCGCCGAATGCCGAGGTCGGGTCGGTCGAGAAGGCCTTTCGGTAGGCGGCTTCCGGCGATTCCGCGATGGCGACGCCGCAGGGGTTGGCGTGCTTGACGATGACGCAGGCGGCGGTGTGGCTGTCGCGGTCGAAGGCCTTGACGCATTCCCATGCGGCGTCGGCATCGGCGATGTTGTTGTACGACAGTTCCTTGCCCTGTAGCTGGACGTAGGCGGCAATCGAGCCTTCCGGCGTGACCGGCTCGCGGTAGAACGCCGCGCTCTGATGCGGGTTCTCGCCGTAGCGCAGGTCTTGCACCTTGTCGAATGCGACCTGGAAGCGCTCCGGGTAGGCCTGCTTCGAGACCTCACCGCCTTCCCCGAGGGTGAGCGCCGTGAGGTGGTTGGAGATCGCGCTGTCGTAGCGGGCGGTATGCGTGAAGGCCTTGACCGCTAGCGCGAAGCGGGTCTTGTAGCTCAGCGCGCCGTCGTTCGCCCGAAGTTCGGCGACGATCGGAGCGTAGTCCTCCGGATCGGTGACGATGCCAACGCCGCCGGCTTCATTGCCGTGATTCTTCGCCGCGGCGCGCACCATCGTCGGGCCACCGATGTCGATGTTCTCGATCGCGTCCTCGAGCGTGCAGTCGGGTTCGGTCACGGTTTGCGCGAACGGGTAGAGGTTCACGACGACGAGGTCGATGCGGGAGATGTCGTGCGCGGCGATCGTCTCCATGTGCTCGGGCAGGTCGCGGCGCGCAAGGATGCCGCCGTGCACCTTGGGGTGCAGGGTCTTGACGCGGCCGTCGAGCATTTCGGGAAAACCGGTGTGCTCGGAAACGTCGGTGACCGGCAGTCCGGCCTGGCGCAGCATCGACGCGGTGCCGCCCGTCGACAGCAGCTTGACGCCCTGGGCATGCAGGGCCTGGGCGAATTCAAGGACGCCGCGTTTGTCGGAGACGCTGATCAGGGCTTGGGAGACTTTCATCGTGTGGGTCGCAAGGGATAGTCGGAAGGCTTGATGGCGCGCCGCCGTGGGGAGGCGCTCCGGCAAACGGAGTTACAGCAATTCGTATTCGGTGAGTTTGCGGCGCAGCGTGTTGCGGTTGATGCCGAGCATTTCGGCGGCCACAGTCTGGTTTCCGTTGGCCTGGCGCAGCACGAATTCGAGCATCGGGCGTTCGACATTGCGGATCACCATGTCGTAGATGGCGGCCGGTTTCTCGCCGTCGAGGTCACGAAAATACTGGTCGAGGGTGCGTTGCACCGAATCGGCGATCTCGTTGGCGCGGCTCATGCGGCAAGTTCCTGCGGGAGTTCTGCTTCGTAGCGCAGGCGGGCGTCCTGCTCGGCCAGATGACCAAAAAATTCGTCCACCGCTTCGAGCTGCGTGCGGACATCGGGCAACTGGTTCATCGCACGGCGGAACGCTGCCGAGCCGACCAGCCCCTTGGTGTACCAGGAGATATGCTTGCGCGCGATCTTGACGCCGGTGTCCTCGCCGTAGAAGGCGTACAGGTCGCACAGGTGCTCGCGGCAGACCTGCAGGATCTCGCTGACCAGCGGCGGCGGCAACAGCTCGCCAGTGGCAAGATAGTGCTCCGTCTCGCGGAAGATCCACGGCCGGCCTTGCGCGGCACGGCCGATCATGACGCCGTCGGCGCCGGTGTACTCGAGCACGTATTTCGCTTTTTCGGGCGAGGTGATGTCGCCGTTGGCAATCACCGGGATGCTCACCAGTGACTTGACCTGTGCGATGGTGTCGTACTCCGCTTCGCCCATGTACTGGTCGGCGCGCGTGCGGCCATGAATCGCGATGGCGCGGATGCCCGAGGCCTCGGCGATGCGCGCGATGGCCGGGGCGTTGCGGTTCTGGCGGTTCCAGCCGGTACGGAATTTGAGCGTCACTGGCGTATTCGGCACCGCCGCGACGACGGCTTCGAGGATGCGCGCGACGAGTGCTTCGTCCTGCATCAGTGCGGAGCCGGCCATGACGTTGCAGACTTTCTTCGCCGGGCAGCCCATGTTGATGTCGATGATCTGCGCACCGCTGTCCGCGTTGTAACGCGCGGCTTCGGCCATCATCAGCGGGTCGGCGCCCGCGATCTGCACCGAAATCGGGTCGACCTCACCCTCGTGATTGGCGCGACGACGCGTTTTAGCGCTGCCGTAAAGAAGCGAATTGGACGTGACCATCTCGCTGACCGCGACGCCCGCACCGAGCTTCTTGCACAGTTGGCGGAACGGCCGATCAGTCACGCCGGCCATCGGGGCGACGAAAAGGTTGTTGCGCAGGGTAAAGCCGGCGTACTGCATGGACGGGGAAACGAGCGGGGGAAAGTCGCGCATTTTACCCCATGCGGCGCCGGGCGAGCAGTCGAATGCTCACCCCGGCGACGATTGCGTCACAGCTGTGTGGTATCGGCGTCCGGTGTGCCGCCGGCTTGATCCGGCCCGCTCCCCGCAGGAGGCGGTTCTGCACGGGTCGTACGGTTGCGGCCTTGTGCCTTGGAACGATACAGCGCCGCATCGGCTGCTTCGATCAGACCTTCGGGCGATACCACTGCGAGTTGCGGGAAGGCCGCGACGCCCAGGCTGATCGTGACCTTGAGCCCGTCGACTTCGGAGGCCTCGATGTCGCTGCGCAGGCGTTCGGCGACGGAGTAGGCGCCGTCGAGCGTGGTGTTGGGCAGGATGCCGACGAATTCCTCGCCGCCGTAGCGGCAGGCCAGATCATACTTGCGCAAGGCGTCGCGGAAGTTGTGCGCGACTGCCTGGAGCACGCGGTCGCCCTGGTCGTGGCCATGGGTGTCGTTGAATTTCTTGAAATGGTCGATATCGAACATCACCACGGCGAGCGAGGTGCCGGTGCGCGCGGCGCGGTTGTATTCGGTGTCGAGGGTGTTGTCGAGGTGACGGCGGTTGAAGAGACCCGTCAGTCCGTCGGTCGTCGATAGCCGCCGCAGTTCGTCTTCGAGGCGCTTCTCTTCGGTGATATCGCGCAGCAGTGCGGCGGAGCCGACGACGTTGTGGTCATTGCCGAGAATGGTCGACGCGAACACCTGCAGGACGCGATCCTTGTAGGTGGTCGTGATCGGTTCGCGACTGCCGCCTTCGGACAGCCACTCGCGCATCTGCTCCTCGTTGTCGAGGATCTGGCGGAAACCGTCGGTGGCAATCTGGCTGGCGGATTTTTCCAGAAGACGCTCGGCGGCCGGATTGACCAGCACGATCTCGCCGGTGTTGTCGGTGACGATGATGCCTTCGCCGGCGCCGTGAATGATGGTGGTGAGCTTGTCCTGCTCGCGGCGCAGTCCATCGTAGGTGGTCTTCAGTTCCGAGGTCATGCGGTTGAAGCTGCTGGCCATATTGCCGAGTTCGTCGCGGCTGTGGATCGGCACCTGGTGGTTGAGGTCGCCGCCGGATACCCGCGCCATCGCATTGGTAACCTTTTCCAGGGGTTCGACGACCGTGCGCCCGAGCATGTAGCCGGTCAGCAGCATGGTTGCCGCGAGCGCCAGCGCGAGACCGCCGATGGCGTACTGCCGCACTTCGTAGATGTCGCGTTCGACGGCGGCCAGCGAGGTCGTCAGCTTGATGACGCCGCGCACCTTGCCCGAAGCGCCGTGGCACTTGCTGCAGGCGTCTGCGTATTTGATCGGCGCGAGGAAGGTGAGATTGCGGTGGCCGTCCTGGCCCGGCTCATAAACGGCGATCGTGCGGCCTTCGCTGACGCTGGCGAGAAGACTGGGGTCGTTCGCGGGCAGGACCGGCACATGCATTTCACTGTCGCGCGGCGCGAAGGTTTCGTCCCCACGCCGGCGGTTGACGTCTTCGATCGTCTTGTTGTCGCGGAACGCTTCATCGCCGTTGATGCGCAGGATGCGGAAATCGAGGATGTCGGTGACCTTCTTGAGGCGATCCGCGTAGGATTCCGCGATGTCCGCAGAGCCCGCGAGCATCACCGCCTGCAGGCCCTGGGCCACGCTTTCAGTGAGTTTTTCCATGGTCCGCTCGTTCTGCTTGAGGACCGACTGTTCCTGGAAGTAAGTGAAGAAGACCGCCATCGCCACAAGTACCGTGGTGACGGCAATACCGACCGCAAGCGTGATCTTGTAGCGAATTCGCATGTTTTTATTCATTTTTCGGAGATAACGCTGACCATGAATTGTTCGCCCGCCATCATATAACGTTACAAAATGTGTGTTGTGGCGACCTGCTGCGGAAATTCAACAATTGACTGGCAGTGAGGTTGCGGTTCAGGGCCAGGCGCGTGCGCCGAACATCATGCGGCGGGCGATGAAGTGTCGCAAGGGCGGCAGCATGTCGAGCGCGAACAGGGCCGCCCCGCGTGCGTGATGCAGGGGCGCGATGTCGTTGCTGAAGATGCGGACGAGACTGTCGGTAAAGTGGATGGCGCCGAAGCGGTCGAGGCGGCGGGCATCGCGGTAGGCGGCGAGGGTCGCGGGCAGGCCCGGGTCGCCGGGATGGTCGAGCAGGGCCCTGGACAGTGCCCAGACGTCGCGCAGGGCAAGGTTGAAGCCCTGGCCGGCAACCGGGTGGAGGGTCTGCGCGGCGTTGCCGAGCCAGACCGTGCGCGTTGCGACGGGGTTGCGTCGATAGCGCAGACCGAGCGGATAGCGCAGGCGCTCGGCTATGCGGGTGAAGCAAACCCGACTGCCAAAGCGCGCCTGCAGGTGCGCGAGGTAGGCGGTGTCGGGGAGCGCGAGGAGTTCGGTCGCGCGTTCGGGGGCGACGACGTGCACCAGCGCGTAATCCTTGCCGTGCGGCAGCAAGGCGATCGGGCCGTCTGCGGTGAAGCGCTCGAAGGCGGTGTCGTGGTGGCTGCCGTCGATGCAAAGGCGCGCGATCAGGGCGTGCTGATGGTAGTCGCGCTCGACGATATCCGTTGCGCCGGCCTTCAGTCCCCCTTCGGCGCAGGCGACGAGGCGGGCCGTGGCGCAAGTGCCGTGCGTGCGGGCCCCCGGGCCGGCGAGCGTGGTGGTGACCGCATCGCTGGCGGGTGTTAGCGCGGCGACCTCGGTTTCGTCCATGACGGCGATGCCGGCACGTTCGACCGCAGCGCGCAGTTCGGCGGCGAGTGCGCCGGCGGGCAGCACGTAGCCGAGCGCGGGCAAGCCATAGTCCGTGGCGTCCAGTCGCGTACGGCCGAATCCGCCTTGCTGCGAGATGTGGATGTGGCGGATCGGTGTTGCGGGCAGGCGGTCCCAGACGCCGAGACGTTCGAGCGTCAGGCGCGTGCCATGGGCGAGCGCCAGCACGCGTGGGTCGGCGGTGATCGCGCCGCGCGCACGGGTATCGGCAAGCGCGATCGCGAGGCCGCTGTCCCTTAGCGCGAGGGCGAGCGCGAGCCCGACCGGTCCGGCGCCGACGATCAGCAGGTCATGTTGCGGCATCGCGAGCCTCGCGCATGACGCTCTCGATCTCCGCGACCGTGCGCGGCGCGGCGTCGGTGATGAATTCGCAACCGGTGGCGGTGACGACGGCGTCGTCCTCGATGCGCACGCCGATGTTCCAGAAGGCCTCCGGAACGTCTGCTGCAGGCCGGATGTAGCAGCCCGGTTCGACGGTGAGCACCATGCCCGGTTCGAGTGGGCGCCAGTCGCCGTCGCGCTTGTATTCGCCAGCGTCATGCACGTCGCGACCGAGCCAGTGGCCGGTGCGGTGCATGTAGAAACGGCGGTAGTGGCCCTGTTCGATGACTTCGTCGAGGCTGCCCGTCAGCAGCTTCAGGTCGAGCAGGCCGCGGGCGAGGACATTCACGGCGGCATCATGCGGCGCGTTCCAGTGTGTGCCGGGACGGATGGTGTCCTTCGCGGCGCCTTGTGCCGCGAGCACGAGTTCGTAGATGTCGCGCTGCGCCGCCGAAAAGCGCCCATTGACGGGGAAGGTCCGCGTGATGTCCGAGGCGTAGCCGTCGAGTTCGCAGCCGGCGTCGATTAGCAGCAGGTCGCCGTCGGCCATCAACCTGTCGTTTTCGACATAGTGCAGCACGCAGGCATTGGGGCCGCTGGCGACGATCGAGGGATAGGCGGGGGCCTGGCTGCCGGCGCGGCGGAAATGGTGGATCAGCTCGGCTTCGACTTCGTATTCGTGGCGGCCGGGGCGCGTCGCGGTCATCGCGCGGCGATGGGCTTCGCCGGAGATCTCGCCGGCGCGGCGCATGAGCGCAAGCTCGGCGTCGTCCTTGAGGATGCGCATTTCGTCGAGTTCGGCGCGCACGTCGCGGATCGCGTGCGGTGGTACGACGCCGGCTCGGGCATTGGCACGCACGGCATTGAGCGCGCGCAGGATGCGGGCGTCCCAGTCGCTGTCGTGGCCGAGGCTGCACCACAGCGCAGGCTGGTTGGCGATCAGTTCGGGCAGGCGCAGGTCAAGGTCGCCGATGGTCCAGGCCTCGTCGAAACCAAAGCGCTCGCACGCGGCATCCGGCCCGTGGCGGTAGCCGTCCCAGATTTCGCGCTCTTCGTTCTTTTCGCGGCAGAACAGGACGGTTTTCGGGTTGTCGCCGGCGATCAGCACGACCACCGCTTCAGGCTCGCCGAAGCCGGTAAGGTAATGGAAATAGCTGTCGAAACGGAACGGATAGTGCGTGTCGCGGTTGCGTGCGTATTCGGGTGCGGTCGGCAGGATGGCGATGCCGCCACCGTGCGCCGTGATGTGGGCCAGCAGCCGTTCGCGGCGCGCGCGGAACGGAGCGATGTCGGGAGCGAGGCGGTCCGAAAGGGTATTCATCGGTCGATTATGGCATGCAGGGGGTGTCGGGTTCGACCGGTCCGTCCCGGTCGCGTTCAGGCGGCCGGTTGCCGGAGCCGTTCGTCCAGTTCGCTGAGGCGTGCCGGGGTGCCGACGTCCAGCCAGTAGCCGGTGTGCAGTGCGCCGCTGACGCGTCCGGCGTCCATCGCCTCGCGCAGCAGCGGGCCGAGGGCCGCGCGGCTGCCCGGCGCGATGCCGGCAAACAGCGCGGGGTGATACACGCCGATGCCGGAAAAGGTCCGTCGTGGGGTGCCGTCGCGGTGCAGGCGGTTGTCGGCGAGGTGGAAATCGCCGGCGGGGTGGTGCTCAGGGTTCGGCACCATCAGCAGGCGGGCGAGGTCGCCCTCCGGCGACAGTGTTTCGCCGGCTGCGCGCAGCGCCGCGAGATCCGCATCGCAGAAAATGTCGCCATTGATCGCGAGGAATGGCGCGTCGCCGAGTAGCGGCAGGGCCTGGCGGATGCCGCCGGCGGTCTCCAGTGCCTCGGTCTCCGGCGAATAGCGGATGCGCAGACCAAATTGCCGGCCGTCGCCGAGTGCGTTTTCGATCATCGCGCCGAGGTGGGCGTGATTGATCGCAACCTCGTCGAAACCGGCGGCGCGCAGGCGCTCGATCTGCCACACGATCAGCGCCTTGCCGCCTGCCTGCAACAAGGGCTTGGGGCAGGTGTCGGTTAGCGGGCGCATGCGTTCGCCGCGCCCGGCGGCGAGGATCATCGCGCGCATCAGAAGGTGTAGCCGACTTCGACCGGTTCGGGATCGAGCTGGTCGAGCAGCTTCAGCAGCGGGCCGAGGTCGCGGTAGCGCTTGCACGCGCGGCGCAGGTAGTCCATCACCAGCGGCATGTCGCGCAGGTAGCCGTCCTTGCCGTCGCGGTGATACAGGCGCGCGAAGATGCCCAGCACCTTGATGTGGCGCTGCACGCCCATCCATTCGTAGTCGCGATGGAACTCCGAGAAGTCGGCGCGCACCGGCAGGCCGAGCGCGCGTGCCGCTTCCCAGTAGCGCGCCAGCATGTCGAGGGTGAAATCCTCGTCCCAGTGGATGTAGGCATCCTTGAACAGCGACGCGAGGTCGTAGCTCAGCGGGCCGTACACCGCATCCTGGAAGTCGATGATGCCCGGGTTGCCGCCGTCGGGCAGGTACATCAGGTTGCGCGAGTGGTAGTCGCGGTGCACGAAGACCTGCGGTTCGGCGAGGTTGACCGCAAGGATGCGGTCGAAAGTGTCCATCAGCGTCACACGCTGGCGATCGTCGAGCGTGACACCCTTGTGGTGGGCGATATACCAGTCCGGGAACAGGTTCAGTTCGCGCAGCAACAGTTCGCGGGAATATTCGGGCAGGGCGCCGGGGCGGCTCGCCTGCTGGATCGCGATCAGGGAGCCGAGCGCGTCGGCGTAGAGGTGCGCCGCATTGCCCGGGTTCAATGCGACGAGGTAGGTCGTGCTGCCGAGATCGGACAACAGCAGGAAGCCCTGCTCGAGGTCCTGCGCGAGCACTTCGGGGACATGCGCGCCGGTGTCACGGAAGAGCTCTTCGACCTTGAGCCAGGGGCGGCAGTCCTCGTGCTCGGGCGGAGCATCCATGACGATGCGGCTGGCGCCGTCTGCGGTGCGGACGCGGAAATAGCGGCGAAAGCTGGCGTCGGCCGATGCCGGGCTCAGTTCAAAGTCCTGGCCGGGCAGCTGCGCGGCAAGCCAGTCGTTCAGTTGGGTGAGTCTGTGCACCGGGTTCTCCACGACGCTTCGTGTAAAATCGGCGAGTTTATCAAAACGCCGTGACTGTGCCGGACATGGTCGGTCGGCAATCATCCAAGACTGGGGAAAGTGCTTGCGCGAAATGCGATTGAGAACGCAGCTGCGGCTGATTCCGCTGTTGCTGTGCTGTTTCTCGGGCTCCGCACTGGCGGCCGGATTGCCGCCGCTGGTCGTGTCGCCGGACCTGGTGCGTGGCGGGACTGCCCGGACGCCCGCCAGGCCGGCGCCCGCTGACGCCCGTCCTGCGCCAGCCGGCGAAGTCCGTGAACAGCCCGCGGCGGCGAAGCCCGGTGCGAAAGCCGGCGCCGAGGGCGGTGCCAGATCCGTGATCCAGCCCGCTGCACCACCGGCAGCGGCGGCGGACCTGGCAGCCGGCGCGACGGAGGTTCGCGCCTTGCGCATCCGGGGTACGCATTCGGTCGAACTGGTTGCCGAGGGCGAGGCCGAGCTGCAGCGCGATGACCTGCTGCTGTCGGCCGACAAGCTGGTCTACCGCGAGCTGGAGGACGAGGCGCAGGCCGAAGGCAATGTGCGCCTGACCCAGGGCGACGACAGCATGAGCGGGCCGCAGGCGCGCCTCAAGCTCGCAGAGCGGGTCGGGGCCTTCGAATCGCCGGAATATCGTTTCAGCCGCAGTGCGAAACCGCTTGCAGGAGAAGCTGCGCGGGAGCGGTCGGCAGGGGGGCAGGAGTCCGAGCGGGTCGTGTCGGGTGGTGGTCACGCCGACGTGATGTATTTTGAAGGTGAGAATCAGTACCGCCTGAAGAATGCGACCTGGTCGACCTGTGAGGCGAGCGACCCCGACTGGTATATCAAGGCCGCTGACTTGCGTCTTGATTACGACCGCGAGGTTGGTGTCGCGCGCGGTGCCTCGGTGGTGTTCCAGGGGGTGCCGATGCTGTGGTGGCCGTGGGCGGAGTTTCCGCTGGTCGGGCAGCGCCAGTCGGGCTTTCTGGCGCCGACCTACGGGGCGTCGAACAAGGTCGGTCTCGATATCTCCATTCCTTATTACTGGAATATCGCACCCAATTACGACGCGACGATTGCGCCGCGCATCATGGGGCGACGCGGCGTGCAGCTGGCCACCGAATTCCGCTACCTGACGGCGACCCAGCGGGGTGAAAGCCGGGTCGAATGGCTGCCGCGTGACAACGTCACCGGCGAGGAGCGGGCGCTTGGCTCGTTCCAGCACCAGCAGATCATTACCCCCAGCCTGTTTGCGTCGGTCGACTGGAACGGCGTGACCGACAAGGAGTATTTCGAGGATCTGAGTTCGCGCCTGTCGGTCGCGTCGCGGGTAAACCTGGTGCGCTCGGGGAGTCTGAACTACGCCGGCAGCGAATGGTGGAATGCTTCGGCGCTGGTGCAGAGTTACCAGACGCTGTCGGGGGGCGAACCCTATCGGCGTCTGCCGCAGTTGCTGCTCAATGCGAACCGCAGCGAACTGCCGGCAGGCACGGCGTTCGCCTTCCGCGGCGAGTATGTGAAGTTCGACCACCCCGACGCGAACATGCCCGAGGGCAGCCGCTTCACGCTTTATCCTCAGGTATCGCTGCCTTTCGAGCGCGCCGGCTATTACGTAACGCCGAAGCTCGGGCTGCATCACACGCAGTATTCGCTCGACCGCGGTTTGCCCGAGGTTGCGGGCGGGCCGCTGACCAAGAGCGAGTCGATTACCCGCTCGCTGCCGATTTTCTCCATCGACAGCGGCCTGACGTTCGAGCGTGAGGCGGATTTCTTTGGCCGCAACTACCTGCAGACGCTCGAGCCACGCGTCTATTACGTCAAGGTGCCGCATCGCGAGCAGGACGATATTCCCTTGTTCGATACGTCGCGCTACGACTTCGGATTCGCGCAGATCTTCTCGGAAAACCTGTATTCGGGCGGCGACCGCATCGCCGACGCCAACCAGGTCACGGCCGCGGTCACGTCGCGCCTGATCGATCCCGAAACCGGCGCCGAGCGTCTGCGTGCGACGGTCGGCCAGCGTTTCTATTTCGACGACCAGCGCGTCACCCTGCCAGGCGAAGTGCCGCGCACCGGGCGCCGTGCAGACGTTCTCGCGGCGTTCAGCGGGCGCGTCGCGCAGGCCGTATCCCTCGACTCGGCGTGGCAGTACAACCCGCGCGACACCTGGACCGAGCGCTTCAATTTCGGCGTGCGCTACCAGCCTGATTACGCCAAGGCACTGAACCTTTCCTACCGCTATTCGCGTGACATCCTCCAGGATCTGGACGTCTCCGGCCAGTGGCCGCTGGGCGGCCGATGGTACGGTGTCGGGCGGGTCACCCGTTCCCTGAAGGAAAACCGCGTTACGGAAACCATTGCCGGGCTCGAGTACGACGGCGGTTGCTGGGCCTTCCGTGCCGCGGTGCACCGTTTTGCCACCAATCCCGACGACGTCACCCAGGCGGTCTTCCTGCAACTCGAACTGAACGACCTGGCCAGTGTCGGCTCCAGTCCGGTCAATCTTCTCAAACGCAGCGTTGCCGGTTATGGGAAGATCAACGAACCCATCGGCGACCGCGTTTTCGGTTCCGAATGAGTGTCACGCAGCCCCCATCCACATCACGACAGACCATGATACGAATCCCTTCGCGCTTGAGCCTTGCCCTGTTTGCCGGCCTGTCCTGCGTCGCCGCACTGCTTCCCGCCCATGCGGCCACCCCGCGTACGGTCGAAGTCGACCGCATTGTGGCGGTCGTCAATAACGAGGTCATCACGACGCTCGAACTGCGCGATCGCGTCCAGCAGGCCAGTCGCCAGCTCGCGCGCCAGGGCACGGCGCTGCCGCCTGCCGAGGTGTTCGAGCGGCAACTGCTCGAGCGGCTGGTGCTCGAGCGCGCGCAGTTGCAGCTTGCGGCGGAAACTTCCTTGCGCGTTGACGATGCGACGCTCGAACGCGCCATTGCGCGGATCGCCGAAAACAACCGCCTGAGTCTCACCGACCTGCGCCTGACGCTGGAAAAGGACGGCGTCAGCTGGAACCGGTTCCGCGACCAGATCCGCAGCGAAATCCTGCTTACCCGCCTGCGCGAGCGCGAGGTCGACAGCCGGGTGGTGGTGACCGATGCTGAGATCGACAACTTCCTGACCAACAATCCGGAGGCCCTGTCGGGCGAGGAATTCCAGATTGCGCACATTCTGGTGCGCGTGCCCGAAAGCGCGGACCTCAAACAGATGTCGGAGCGCGCAGCGCGTGCTGAGGATGTGGCAGCGCGCCTGCGCGCGGGGGAGGATTTCGGTCGTCTCGCTGCCGCGTATTCGGATGCGCCGGATGCGTTGAACGGCGGCGACCTGGGCTGGCGCAAGCGCGACCGCCTGCCGGCGATGTTCGCCGATGCGGTGCGCGGAATGAAGCCGGGCGAGGTGTCGCAGATCATGCGCAGTGCGGCTGGTCTGCACATCGTCAAACTGATCGACAAGCGCGGGAGTGGTGCCGCCGAGGCGCAGCAGATGCAGCAGACGCGGGCGCGTCACATCCTGATCCGGACTTCGGAGATCCTTACCGATGCCGACGCGGAGAGTCGCCTGATCGGCCTGCGCGAGCGCGTCGTCAATGGCGCGAGCTTTGCCGATCTGGCCAAGGCGCATTCTGCCGACTTGTCGTCGGCGAAGGGCGGCGATTTGGGCTGGCTCAATCCGGGTGATACGGTGCCCGAGTTCGAGCGTGCGATGGACGCACTCAAGCCGGGCGAAGTCAGTCCGCCGGTGCGCTCGCCCTTCGGCTGGCACCTGATCCAGGTCGAGGCGCGTCGCACGCAGGACGTGTCCGATGAGCGCAAGCGCAACGCCGCACGCAATGCCCTGCGCGAGCGCAAGGCCGACGAGGCGTACGAGGAGTGGTTGCGCCAGCTGCGTGACCGGACCTACGTCGAATTCCGGACGGAAAAGGACTGAGCGCTCAATTGTCGGCTCTCCCCATTTTCGCCATCACGAGCGGCGAACCTGCCGGCGTGGGGCCGGAGTTGTGCGCGCGGCTGCTCGAGCGTGACTGGCCGGTGCGCCTGGTGGTGCTCGGCGATATCGGGCTGATCCGGGCGCGTGGCGGCAAATCGCGACGGGTGGTGCCGTTCGATGCGGCGCTTGGCCGAGGACCGGCCGGCGCGCTCGAAGTACTGCATGTGCCGCTGAATGCGCCGGCGCAGGCGGGAGTGCTCGACCCGGCGAATGCGAGCTACGTGCTGGCGCTGCTCGATCGGGCGCTGGCGGGGTGTCAGTCCGGCGAATTTGCCGGCATGGTGACGGCGCCGGTGCACAAGGGCGTCATCAACGATGCCGGCGTGGCATTCACCGGGCACACGGAGTATTTGGCCGAGCACACGCATACGCCGCTGGTGGTGATGATGCTGGTCGGCGGCGGGCTGCGGGTGGCGCTGGCGACGACGCATCTGCCGCTCGCCGCGGTGCCGGCAGCGATCACGCGCGAAGTGCTCGAGGAGACGCTGCGCATCCTGCATGCCGATCTGGTGGCGCGCTTCGCGCTGGCAGCGCCGCGCATCCTGGTGGCGGGGCTCAACCCGCACGCGGGCGAGGGCGGGCACATGGGGCGCGAGGAAATCGAGATCATCACGCCGGTGCTGGAGACATTGCGTGCCGAGGGGATGCGCCTGATCGGGCCGTTGCCCGCGGACACCTTGTTCGTGCCGCATACGCTGGAGCAGGGTGACGCGGTGCTGGCGATGTATCACGACCAGGGCTTGCCGGTGCTGAAGCACGCGAGTTTTGGCGGCGGGGTGAATGTCACGCTGGGGCTGCCGATCATCCGCACCTCGGTCGATCATGGCACGGCGCTGGATCTCGCCGGGACCGGGCGCGCCGACCCGGGTAGTCTGTTCGCTGCCGTGGAACTGGCGATCGACATGGCGCGCGTGCGCGCCTGAAGTTGCCGTCGGTGCGGGTGACCCGCCCCCGCTGCGGTGGCTTCCGGTGCTCGATGGCGCGCGGCGGACGCCTCGCCCCGAAAGCCGCCGCAGCGGGGGCTGCATTGTGCAAACGCTGCGCGGCCCCGCTTCCTTGAATCAAGAAGAAACGAGAAGACCAATGACCGAGCACCGTGCCCGCAAGCGTTTTGGGCAGAACTTCCTGTCCGACCCGAACATCATCCGCAAGATCATCGACGCGATCCGGCCGGTGGCGGGCGAGACCATGGTCGAGATCGGCCCCGGCCTGGGGGCGATGACCGATCCGCTGGTCGAGCGTCTGGGGCATCTCCACGTGGTGGAAATCGACCGCGACCTGATTGCCCGCCTGCAGGAACGCTACACCCTGGAGCATCTGACGATCCACCAGGGCGATGCGCTGAAGTTCGATTTCGGCCAGCTTGGGGCGCCGCTCAGGGTCGTCGGCAATCTTCCGTACAACATCTCCACCCCCTTGCTGTTCCACCTTGCCGCGTATGCGGGCCAGGTCAGCGACATGACCTTCATGCTGCAGAAGGAGGTGGTGATGCGCATGGTGGCGGAGCCGGGTACCGACGACTATGGCCGCCTGTCGGTGATGCTGCAGTACCGCTTCCGCATGGGGCGGCTGTTCGATGTGCCGCCGGGGGCGTTCCGCCCGGCGCCCAAGGTGACGTCCAGTATCGTGCGGATGGTTCCGCTGCCGCCCGAGCAGCTTGCCGCGCAGGACGAGGGGCTGCTGGAAAGCATCGTCGCGGCGGCGTTCGGCCAGCGGCGCAAGACGCTGCGCAATACGCTGCGGGATTTTCTCGACGAACGGGATTTTGCCGCACTCGGGCTCGACCCCGGCCTGCGTGGCGAGCGCCTGAGTGTTGCCGAGTACATTGCCATTGCCAACCACGTCGCGATGAAGTCGAAGTGATGGCGGAAATGAAAAAGCCGGGTTGCCCCGGCTTTGGTGATGCGATGCGTCGCGAGCCGTTCAGGCTTTCTTCATCGGGCAGGTGTTCATGCCGAAGATCGAGTAGGCCGGGCACCAGCCCAGCAGGCCGGTAGCGAGGGGTACGACGCCGATCCACGTCCAGGGGGCACCGATGCCCATGATGGCGAGGACGATCAGTACCAGGCCAGCGACGATGCGCAGGATCTTGTCCATGCCGCCAACGTTTGCATTCATGATTTTCTCCGTTCGGGTGTCAGGATGAGCAAGCGTATTTGACCACCCGATCGGCGGCGGGTCTGTAACCTCGGTTACACAGCGGGGGGCGTCCGATACCTGTTCTTCCGCTCACGGGGCGTCACCACGTTCGAAGTGCCCCCGTGGCGGAGCAGGGCGCCCTGTCTAGTCCTGCCGCCCTTCGCTGGCCATCTTGCGCAGACCCGCGGGGTCGAGGATCTCGATCTGTTCGCGTGACAGCTTCACCAGGCCCTGTGCCGCAAAGCCTTTCAGCAGCCGGCTGACGAATTCGCGCACGCTGCCCAACTCGTCGGCGAGTTGCTGGTGCGTCACGTGGAGGGTGTGGCCCTTGCCGAGCAACTGTGCGGCGAGGCGCTGATCGAGGCGGTGAAATGCGACTTCCTCGATCAGTTGCATCAGATCGGCGATGCGCTCGGCGAAAAGGTGGAACACGAAGCTGCGGAATGCGGGTTCGGCGAGAAGTTCGTCGAAGTCGTGCTTTGGCAGCAGCAGCAACACGGTATCGGCTTCGGCGATGCCGCGCGCGTTGTAGTCCTCGTGACCAAGCAGGCAGGATGAGGAAATGATGCAGGTTTCGCCCGCTGAGACGCGGTACAGCGGCAGTTCGCGCCCGTTGGGGGCGCATTTCACCACGCGCACCGATCCTTCGACGACGAAGGGAAACCCTTCGCAGGCCTGATGATCGTCGAACAGCAGACTCCCCGCCGGTACCCGTGCCCAGCGAGCACCACGTAACAGACGCAATTGTGCGGACTCGGGCAGCGCCGAAATCATCGGGTAGCGTTCGGCGAGACGTGCCAGTTCCGGGGGATGTGGGTTCATTGGCGTTCAGCGTCCGGTGCGTGGTGGGCTTACAGGTCGAACTCGACGCTCACCGGCGCGTGGTCCGACGGGCGTTCGAGTTTGCGCGGCGTCTTGTCGATGGTGCAACTGCGGCAGCCGGCGCACAAAGCCGGTGACACCAGGATATGGTCGATGCGCAGGCCGAAATTGCGCCGGAAAGCGCCCATGCGGTAGTCCCACCACGAATAGCTCGACTCGGGCTGGTCGAATTGCCGGAACACGTCGCGCAGTCCGAGTGCGGCCAGGGCCGCGAACGCCGTCCGTTCGGGGGCCGACACATGGATCTCTTCTTTCCAGTCGGGATGGGCGTCGCGGTCTTCCGGGGCGATGTTGAAGTCGCCCGCCAGCACGAGGCGCTCGTGGGTCTTCAGTTCCTCGCGCAGCCAGTCGGTGAGCGCGGCGAGCCAGCGCAGCTTGTAGGCGAACTTGTCCGAGCCGACGGCCTGCCCGTTCGGAAAATACGCGCTGATCACGCGAACGCCGCCGATCGTGGCGGCAATGATGCGCTTCTGCTCGTCGGCGAAGCCGGGGATGTCGCGCACGACTGCTTCGAGCGGCGCCGGGCTGAGGATCGCGACGCCGTTATAAGTCTTCTGGCCGTTGAACGCCGCGTGGTAGCCGACCGCTTCGAGTTCCGCGACGGGGAAGGCCTTGTCCTCCATCTTGAGCTCTTGCAGGCACAACGCGTCGGGGCGATTCGCGGCGATCCAGTCGATGACGTGGGGCAGTCGGACTTTGAGCGAGTTGACGTTCCAGGTGGCGATTTTCATGCAGGCGGGGATCCTGGGGTTTTTCGGGGAATTTCTGGTCCCCTTGCGCCGTAGCTACGCATCTGCCTACAGACAAGGGCTTCATTGCCGCCATTGTGCCAGTGGCCGCACCGTCGTCGCCATTATCGCACCGTGGCCGGGCGCGCCGGCTCGGTGACGAGGGCGTCCGCGCCCCGGCGGTCAGGTCCGGTCGCCCTCGCGGGAGGCTCGTCTGCGTCAATACGCGTTGCGGTCTTTCACCACCAGCAACGCCGTCTTGAAGATGATCCAGAGGTCGAAGCCCAGGGACCAGTTACGCAGGTAGTCGAGGTCGTACGCGATGCGCTTTTCTATCTTGTCGACGGTATCGGTTTCCCCCCGATAGCCGTTTACCTGGGCCCAGCCTGTGATCCCGGGTTTCACCTTGTGCCGGATCATGTAGCCCTTGATCAGCCTGCGGTAGGTCTCGTTGTGCGCGACCGCGTGCGGGCGGGGGCCGACGATGCTCATGCGTCCCTGCAGCACGTTGAGGAACTGCGGCAGCTCGTCGAGCGAAGTCCGGCGGATAAAGGCGCCGAAAGCTGTGATCCGGCCGTCGAGGCCGTAGCGCCGTTGCTTGAAGATGACGGGGCCGGGCGAGGAAAGCTTGACGCCGATGGCGACGGCCAGCAGCAGCGGGGTCAGCAGCAGCAGGATCAGGAGCGCCAGGATGAAATCCGACAGGCGCTTGACGATGTTGTTGAAACCGGTGAAGGGCGTTTCGCACACGCCCACGACGGCCATGCCGCCGACGTTTTCGAGCCGCCCCTGGATCAGGTCGGTGACGAAGATGTCGGGTACGAAATAGATCGACGCGGTTGTGTCCTTGAGGTCGTCGAGCAGCGCAAGAATGCGCGGCTGTGGGGCCGTTGCGGTTACGGGGGCTCGTGCTTCCCCAACGACGTCAAGGCGCTGATCAGCATGGCGGACGAGCATGGTGGCGAGCTGAAAGTGCTGTCGGCGGTCGAGGCCGCCGCGAACGAGGCACAGAAGCACGTGCTGATCGACAAGATCGTGCACCGCTTCGGCAACGACCTCAGCGGGCGCCGCTTCGCCCTGTGGGGGCTGGCCTTCAAGCCCGATACCGACGACATGCGCGAAGCACCCAGCCGGGTGATCGTGGACGAGCTGTTCCACCGCGGGGCCACTGTCACGGCCTACGACCCGGTGGCGATGCGGGAAGCCGAAAAGGGTCTTCGGCGACGAACCGCGCCTGAGCTACGCCGGGCGGCCGAAGAGCGCGCTCGACGCGGGGCAGGGCACGCGGGTACGCCCGCTGACAAAGGACGTGCCGAAGCCGATGGTGCCGATCCTCGGCAAACCCGTACTGGAATACCTGATCGAGCATCTCGCCCGTTACGGCGTGAACGAGACCATGATCAACGTCGCCTTCAATCACCACAAGATCGAGGAGTACTGCGTCGATCGTTCCGGCGAGACGCTCTACGTTGGAGACGACCGCACCGCGCTGCGCTGGGGCGACGCGCGCGGTTGAGCGAGGGGGCGCCAGGCCCCGGACAGCGGGTCAGGGGACGTACGCCAGGCGCGGACAGCTGCCGTGCAAGGGCCCCCCTGCTGCGAACGGGGCGCCCGGCCGTCGGATGCGGCAAACCGGTTCGGCGTCGCCCCTGAACTCGCCGACCACTTCCTCTATGCCATATTCAAGCGAACAGGTGGCAACGCGCACCGTGCGTCGATGCGCTCCATGGCAGGCTGCAAGCGGGTCGTGCGTGTCGGAAGACTTTACACACAGCCCCTTTAGTGGGGGGGAATTCCGCCGCTGATCCGCCATGTGGCGTTATGGATACGCCCTCTTGGCAGGATGGCGCAAATTTTGCGTGTGCCTTGATGAGGGCGCAGCCACTTGCCCTTCGCGATTCGGCATATGTCCGCGAGGAGATCACAATGACGTACCAAGGAAACGAGATGCGCGTCGATTGGGTGATGCGGCAATATGTCGAAACGATCATCCAGTACCTCGCGAAAGGTGGCGACCATGCAAATGCCAGGATGAACATGACAGAGCGTGGCGTACCGGTGCATGTTCAGCGCCGGGTCATGGACGCCACCGTATCGGTCCACTGAAGGCCCTCATGATGGCGCACGCGGATTCGCGCGCGCCATGTGGCCGTATCAGGCGCTGACCATGCCATTGTGGCGCAGCAGCGCATCCACCCGTGGTTCCCGCCCGCGAAATGCCTTGAACGAATCGAGTGCGGGGCGGCTGCCGCCGACAGCGAGGATCTCGCGCCAGAAGCGTTCACCCGTTTCGCGATCCAGCAACGACCCTTTGCCGGCGCCGGCCTCCTCGAAGGCCTCGAAGGCGTCCGCCGACAGCACTTCCGCCCACTTGTAGCTGTAGTAGCCCGCCGCGTAACCGCCGGCGAAGATGTGCGAAAAGCTGTGCGGGAAGCGATGCCAGGCGGGCGGGATCATCACTGCAACTTCGCTCCGCACCTCATCAAGCAGTGCCATCACACGCTCGATCGGCACCGGTCCGCCGGATGCGTCGACCTCGCTGTGCAGCCGCAGATCGAACATCGAGAATTCCAGCTGGCGCACCGTCTGCATGCCGCTCTGGAAGTTCTTCGCCGCGATCATCTTGTCGAAGAGTGCGCGCGGAAGCTGCGCGCCGGTGTCGACATGCGAGGTCATGCCGGACAGCACGTCCCATTCCCAGCAGAAGTTCTCCATGAACTGGCTCGGCAGTTCGACCGCGTCCCACTCGACCCCGTGGATGCCGGACACCGCGAGGTCATCGACGCGCGTCAGCAGGTGATGCAGGCCGTGGCCGCATTCGTGGAACAGCGTCAGCACGTCGTCGTGCGTGAAAGTCGCCGGCTTGCCGCCCACCGGGCCGGGGAAGTTGCAGACCAGATAGGCGACGGGCGTCTGCGTGCCGCGCGGACCGACGTAGCGGCTCCTGGCCGAATCCATCCATGCGCCGCCACGCTTGGTTTCGCGCGCATGCAGGTCGAGGTAGAAGTGCCCGACGGTCACGCCGCCCTTGTCGATACGGAAGAAATGCGCGCTCGGATCCCACTTCGGCGCCTCGTCGGCGACGATGTCGACGCCGTACAGCGTGCGGATCACGCCGAACAGTCCTTCGAGCACTTTGGGCTCGGGGAAGTACTGTTTCACCTCCTGGTCCGAGAACGCGTAGCGGGCTTGGCGCAGCTTTTCCGACGCATAGCCGACGTCCCAGGGTTCAAGGGGGTCGAGCTTCAGTTCGCTGCGGGCGAACTCCTTCAGCTCCGCAAGATCGCGTTCGGCGAAGGGTTTCGCCTTGGTCGCGAGTTCGCGCAGGAAGCCGAGCACCTCACCAGCCGATTCGGCCATTTTCGCGACCAGAGAGACTTCGGCGAAGTCGCGATAGCCCAGCATCTTCGCTTCCTCGGCGCGCAGTGCAAGGATCTTGCCGATCAGCGGACCGTTGTCGAGCTCGGGTCTGCCCTGCTCGGACGCGCGTGTCGCATACGCGCGATACATCCGGGCGCGCAGCTCGCGGTTGTCCGCATACTGCATCACCGGCAGGTAGGCGGGCATCTGCAGGGTGAATTTCCAGCCCGGTTTGCCGTCGCGTTCGGCCGCAGCGCGCGCCGCCGCGATTGCGTCGTCGGGTAGGCCGGCGAGCATGGACGCGTCCTCGATCCATTCCGCGTGGGCGTTGGTCGCATCGAGCAGGTTCTCGGAGAACTTGGCGGCGAGGGCCGACATCTCCTCCTGGATTTGCTTGAAGCGCGGCTTGTCAGCGTCGGGCAACTCGGCGCCGGACAGGCGGAAGTCGCGCAATTCATGGTCGATGATGCGCTGTCGCGCCGGCGTCAGCATGTCATATTCGGCGCTGCCGAAGAGCTGCCGGTACTTGTCGAACAACTCCAGGTTCTGCCCGACCTCGGCGTAGAAGCTCGACACTTCGGGCAGCATCGCGTTGTACGCTTCGCGCCATTCCGGCACATCCATGACGCTGTGCAGGTGGCCGACGATGCCCCAGGCGCGGCCGAGCCGTTCGCCTTCCTCGGTCATCGGGGTGACAAAATTGGCCCACGTCGGCGGCGCCGGATCGGCGACCAGTTCCGCGATCAGCGCGCGGTTCTCGTCGATCAGTTGACGGATGGCCGGGGTGACGTGCTCCGGCCGGATCGCGTCGAAGCGGGGCAGGGTCGAAAAGTCGAGCAGGGGATTGGACATGCAGGGCCTCGGGGACGCTTGGGCAAAGTCGAACAGACGGAAATGGCAAAGCCGGCGTGGCGAGCCGGCTGACAAGGCATTCTAACCGCAGCGCGAGCATGACGGCGTCTGCCGCTCGGGGTTTGATGTCCCCGCGTGGCAGACGCGGCAGCGCGTGGGCGCACTGTTACTCGACCAGGTCCTTGTAAGCATGCCAGGTGGCGTGGCCGAGCAGCGGCAGCAGCGCCACCATGCCGATCATCATTGTCGCGAAGCCGATGCCGATCAGCACCACGATCAGCGCCGCCCATACTGCCATCGCGCCGAGGTTGAAGCCGACAGCACGGGCGCTGGTCATCATCGCCGTCACCATGTCCGACTTTCTATCCATCAGCATCGGCACGGAAACCACCGACAGGGCGAAAACCACTCCGGCGATCGCTCCGCCCACAACCAGATAGGAAACGACGAAGTGGGTGTACGCGCCGGACAGGAAGACGTCCGCGAAGAAATTACCGAGATCCGGCGCAACCCCCTCATAGAACAAGGCGAACAGGATTGCCGACAGACGTTCCCACGCCAGCAGCACTACGGCGAGGAAGGCCCCGTAATAGAGCAGATGATCGCCGTGCTCGCGCAGGCCCCGCAAGGAGTCGGCAAAGGTCGCCGACTCGCCACGCTCATGGCGCCGGGAGATTTCGTACAAGCCGGCTGCCGCCAGCGGTCCGACCAGGAAAAAGCCGGAAATCGCCGCAGTAAACAAGTAAGGGAGATCCGCCGCGTAGGCGAGAATGACGTAGCCAATCGCGGCGAATATCAGACCATACGCCAAACTGGCGCCGAAATTCGCGCGCATGTCATCCCAGCCCATGCGCAGCCACATCAATGGCCGGCTCGCATCGACCTGTCGTACGTGGGGCAGGTGAAAATGGCGATCCAGGGTGTTAAAAGGCTTGTCCATGGTGGCCTCCTTGGGGGTGGAAGTACCTTGGGACTGCCCATATGACTGCAGTGCGATCGGTAGCAGCCCCACCGATACGAAACTTAGTCTAGTAAAGAAGCGACAAGTTCGCGAGTTGGTGCCGTGCGTCGCCGCCGCGCTCCGCGGGTGAGCGTGGCGGTGACGGGCAAGCGGCCTTACATCAGCTCGCGCCAGTAGATACGGCGCCATTTGACCGCTGATGGCGTGGGCGGCGCGGTTTCCGGAATTGCGGGGTTCTTGACGCCTTTGTCGGACATCCGGATCAGGGCGCGTTTTCCGGAGGACGTTTCAACGATAACGGGCCGACTGGCGAGGGCCGAGCCAAGGGACCAGCCGCTTTCGTAGGTTTCCGAACCCTTGGTGCTTTTCTTGACCGATCCGCCCGTGTCGCCGTCGACCGCGATGAACCAGCTCGAACCGCCGGGATCGCACAGCGCGTTCGTCGGCACGTTTGCCGTAAAGATCAGCACCCCGGCTGTGGTGATCGCCGGATGCGTGTTGATGCGGCTATTGGCCACCGGGATGTCGAAATACCAGCCGCGGTGGGTGCTCTGAAGGGGGTGGGCGGTCAGGGCGAAACTGGTGCTGGTCGAGCTGGCGGTTTTCTGACAGACGAAATCGCCATTGCCGCCGCCGTCAGGGCACGCGCTGCCATTGCTGCCCCGAATGTTCGGGAGGGTCGGGCTGGCAATCGACGCGTCATCGATGATGCCGTACATCGACTGCGTCTGGGTCGCATGCGCATTGGCTCCGGCCTCGCCTGGCACATCGCTGACACCCAGGTACTGGCCCGTGCCGACATACACGAAGAACTTGTCCGTCGTGCCGGAAACCTGTCGCACCACCGGCGCGGAACTGACGGGCTGCGGTGCTCCTGCGCCATCCTCGAGTTCGGCGATGTTGACGGCGGACCAGGTCGCGAGGTCGAAGCGCCAGACGTTACCGAGCAGATCCCCGCCATAGACATAGCGGGTGGTCTGCGTGGCTGATGCGCCACTCAGGCGCGCGAGATGCGCCAGTCCGGACGGGGAGCTCGGCGTGCCGACGCCGGTGGAGATTTCCCGGAGAATCCTGCCGTCACGCGGGTCGAGTGCCCAGACCCGGCCCTTGCCATCGCCACCGGTGGTGGTGCCATTGTTGTAGCCGGAGGTCACCAGTACCACCCAGCCATCGTTCGGGGTGCTGACGATCAACGGCGTGCCGAAACTGAATCCCATGTTCGCCTGTGAGCCCAGCGCTTCCCACATGACCTTGCTGGCCACGGCGCTTTCGCTTGCGGCAGCGGGGTCGGTGATGTCCAGCGCATAGTATCCGCGTCCGCCCTTGCCCAGCCCTCCGACCAGAATCTTCTTGCGGACCCCGGATATTGTCAGGTCGGCGACGGCCGGCGTGGCGTCGACGTAATAGCGGTGCACATAGGCCGGATCGGCGAGTTGCGCGAGGCTCGAATGCAACAATGCGGGGACATAGGCCCACAGTTCATTGCCGCCGGTGCTGCCGGTCGTGCCATCAAACGCATGCACCATGCCGTCATTGGCGGGTTGGTACACGACCGTGGTGCCGCTATACGTGACGATCACCGATTCGGCGTTGATGATGTCTCCCAGCAGACTCTGGCGGACGCGAAAAATCGGCGCGGTGGTGCCCCCTTCGTGGGTCCGGTCGCCGCGCAGATAGTCGATGACCTTGTCGGTCAGCCCGATGCTGTCATTGCGGTAATTGCCGGCGGTAAAGGCGCTTCCATTGGATCCATTGTACGAAACGATCTTGCGGCTGGTCTGCGGGCTGATCAGGGCATCGAGTTTCGCCTGCGCAGACCAGAGGGCGTCATCAGTCTGTCCGCTCTTGATCGGGAGCCCGGTGGCCTTGTCCAGCGAGAACGCTTCGAGATCCCCCGTCCAGTAGCCCGGGTTGTAGCTGGAGGCGTAGCTTGTATTGTTTTCGGCCAGCACGGAACTCGTCACCGCGACAGCCGCTGCAGCGGCATCCTTGGCCTGCGCGCTGCCGATGGCGCTGACAAAGGCCTTCTTCAGCGTGTCGGCGTTGTCCGCGGTCAAAAATAATCCCCCGCCCTGGGCTGCCGCTTCCTGCATCAGCGGATCGTTCTTCGCCTGCTCGTCGGCAAATCCGACGGTATAGGTGCGGACGTTGTTACCGGGCTTGGTACTTCCGCTTGGCGCCGTCAGGTCGGGCCGCAGATCGATTTCAAAGAGTGCCTGCGCGACATCGTCGAGATAGTCGCTGCCCGCCGATTCGTAGCTGTGGGGGCCACCTTTGTGTCCGTTATGGCTGCTTGCCGCGGCACCGGTTTTCTGATCGAAGGCCTTGGCCCCGTTTGTGGTGCAGGTGCCGCTGTCGCCGTCATAGTCGCAGAGGTAGGCATTGGTGCTGAGATCCTGGTCCTCCTGCGGCCTGCCATCGGTCATCAGGATGGCGTAGGACCTCTGGCACCAGTACTGCACCGGGCACGCGCTGCCCGTGCAACTGCCCGATGCGCCGCTAAGCGTGTGGGGTGAGGTCGATCCCTGCCGGAAAAGGTTGGCGACGCTGACCGTGGCCTGGCCGGTGGCGCCCGGGTGGATCGTGAGATTGCCGGTGTAGCCCCGCGTGAAGTAGTGGCCGATGTCCGCCAGGGTTTCGGCGATCGGTGTGCTGCCGGTGGCGCTCAGCGCGTCGATGCGGGTCTTCAGCGTGCCGAGCTGTGTCGCGTCCAGGTCGGCCACGCCCTGGGCAAGCACGCCGCCGGTGGTGCCATTGTAGGTCGCAAGGCCGAACCGGGCTTTGGTGGCGGTCGTGGCGCTTTTCAGGGGAACCGTATCGAGTGCGGCCTTGGCGCCCGCCTTGGCCATTTCGAGTCGGGTCTGGGTTCCAGGTTTGCGATCGGTCCAGCCGGTCTGGCTGCCGTTGCGGAAGTACCAGTTCAGGTAGCGCCCCGTATAGGCCGCGGGCAGATAGCTCGCACCGGATGCGGTCGTGCAATTGCTGCCGCAGGAGCCGGTGGTCAGCAGACGAACCCTGGTATACGTCGCATTGTCATCAAAGCACACTTCGCCGCTCGCGGTTCCCACGGCACATCCATTGGTACAACTGGTTGCCGTGCCGCCGGAACCGACGGGGCTCGCGAGCTCGACCTTGGGCGCACCGCTTACGATCCGCAGGGAAACGGCGTTGTCCGTCAGGATCAGCTTGTTGCGATCGGTACAGGCTCCCCCAAGGTATGAGGGAACATTCTTCGGGTCAGCTTCGAAAGGCGAGTCGGGAACGATGTTGCTCATCGAGCCCGAGTTGTCGAGCATGAGCATGAAATTGGGCGGCACATTGTTGCGTACCGCCATGGGGATGTCCGCAATGTCGGTGGCGGCTGCCATCGCCGATGGTGTGAATGATCCCGTCAGGGCTGCGCCAAGCACAAGCAGGGTCGTGATTCGACGAATCAGGGGCCTCACGGTCTTCTCCGGACTGGCAGGGTAGGGGTCACACGGCGGGGCCGACGATCATGGCTTCGTAATAATTGACGGTGCCGCGCGGTCCGCGTGCGCGGGTGATGACGCGAAAGTAGATGCCAAGCTCGTCGGGCGCTGTTTTTGCCGCGGTGGCCGGATCCAGATTGCACCGCGCCTTGATGCTGTCGGCGCTGCCGAGATCGGGCGACGAATCGCACTGGCGCTCGATGACGTACTGGATGCGGAAGCCCCCGGTGTCGGCAGTGCAATCGACAGTCTTGCCCCGCTCGTCCATGCAGGGAACGGCAGCGGTGTCCCACACGCCGTCTGCGGCGATTGTCGCCGCGCTCGAAAAATTGGGAGAAGCGGTCTGCTGCGTACTGAAATAGTTGCTCCTGGACGCGTAGCTGCCCGGGACAAGGTCTTCCCAGGCTTGGTCGAGGGCAATGTCCGACGCGTGCATCGTGGCCTGCCGGAAGGCGAGGTTGCCCGCAACCAGCGTGCCGGTATCGGTCGAGCGAATGACTGACGCCGCGGCGTAACTCATCAGCGCAAGAACGATGAGGGCGATGATCAGCACCACGCCGGATTGCCGCTTCTGCCGGTAAGCTGTCTCACGCGGGCGAATCCGCCGGTTTAGCGATTCCATGCGACGTTCCTCAGCGGCGTCACGGTTTCATGTATCCGGTAGCGGAAGTTCTGCCACGTCTTGCCGCTGGGGACGCTGGTTCCGGACAGGTCGAGCGTCAGCCCGCCGTCGAACACTACGGGCGCCGTACCGGTGACGACCGAGTTGTCGGATTCCTGGCTGCGGGCGACGATTGCGACGCGGATCGCCTTGACCCGTGCGAGCTCGTCGGCGGTGGTCGTCGCAGCGGATTTCCATGTGCTTATCGCATCGCTATCGGCATTGGCAATGCCGTACTGCGCCTTGAGCATCATGATATCCCCGGCCAGTTCGCTGTCACGGTAGGACGGCGTTCCGGTGCACGAAGGCGTGACCAAGGCATCATGGCGCAGCAGGCTATTGCACTGAACGCTGAAGCGCGTGTAGCTGAATTCGTCGAATTTGATCAGCACCGAGCCGACCGGGTAATCCGGCGCTGACGTGAATGCCTTCTTGGGATTGGGCGGGTTGTATTCGGATGCCTCCCCCGAGCCGTGGTTGACGTTGCAACCGTTGGTGCCGTCACTGCATTTGCCGGTGATGTCGGTGATCTGGATCAGGGTGCAGGGGTCCGTGGTGTTGGGCAGGGGACGCGCGACCATCACAAGATCATTGGCCTGAAGCAGGTCGCGGGGCTCGGTTACCTTGATCACCGACGATGAGATCGGCATCTCCTTGGTGACCGCCACGACCAAGCCCCCGCTGAGCTTCGGAGGGGTGAGGAGCAGGTCGATCGTGTCCGATCCGGCGCTTCCCCCGTCGGTGATTCTGACCGCCGGATAGGCATTGCCGGTAGGCGTTCCGTCGAAAACGGTGGTGCCGCCCTTGTACATATTGATGCTCGGGCACATCGCCGCGACCGCGCTGCTGAAGACGGCTGCGCCGGCCATTCTCGTGTTGCGGTCAAGTATGTCGAGCCCCAGCTGCGCGCCCTCCGCCGCACTTACTCCGGATCCGGTAATGCGGAACTGCTTGCCAATGGCGCTGATCGATGAGGTGATCGCCATCGTGATGATCAGCCCGATCACAAGGCCGATCATCAGCTCGACAAGTGAGAATCCGCCTTGCCGCGCGGGCCGTGCAACAGACGAAGTACCGAAACCGCTCATGACGTCGGCCCCTGCCACTGGAATCGGCTGGTGACGGAAAGACTGCGCGAATCCCTGACGGCACCGCCTGCATGCGCCTGTTTGTAACGCCCGCTCCATTCCAGCGTGACGGTGAGGAATCCGGTAGTGACACCATCCGGCCGCGCGATGGTGATGCTCGCGCCGTCGAACATGGCGCACGCGTCCGATGCCCAGACGGCGGCAGGATGAATTGTGGAAACGCCCGCGCTGCAGGCCGTCTTGCCCAACAGGAAGTCCGATGAGGGGTCGGGGTTTCCCGTCGTGGTGTCCTGGAGCGAAATCTGGCTAATCAGCTTGTTGATGACGAACGCGGCATTTGCGCGGTCCTGCGCGTCCATGCTGAACTGCACGGCCCGTGCCTGCATCTCGATCAGGCCAAGGGCGCCAAACGAGAAGACAAGAATTGCGATCAGACCCTCGATGAGGCTGAAACCCGCATGCGGATGCGGCGACTGTTTTGTGGTCAGCATTTCTTCGGGTCATTTGCGACGGTCAGCGTGGGGTCGCACAGACGGGTTTGGCCGCCGTTATGGATCTCGATTCTCCAGTCGTTTATTCCCGCTATGCCGGCGCTGACATCGATCTGCGCCAGGCGTGCCACGGAGGTGTCCACCAGACCGGACGAGACGAAGGTCACGGCTGTCTGGTTGGCATTGGTCGTGGTGGTGAGTCGTGCGTTTCCGCCACCCGGAGCCGCCTGAATGGTGCTCACCGGGTTGACGGTCGCGATGGTCCAGTCGGTCGAGCCGGCGGTGAGCGTAAATTTGACCGGCTGGTTGCGGCGCAGCGCTTCTGATCGTGCCAGCAGCAGGCCGGCCATTACCGTGTCCGCCCCACTGCGGACGCGGAATCTCGCCAGCATCATTTCGAAGCTGGGGCCCGCGAGTCCTACGATAATCATCAGAATCGAAATCGTGGTCATGGCTTCGATGAGGGTGAAGCCTGCGATATTCGCGCGACGCACGGGGTATTTCAGCATGTCCCGCCTTGCCGAGTGATCCAGCAATTGAGTGGCAAGCCGCTGGCTCCGGGAAATGCCGTCGTCTGGCGGTTGTTGTTGTGATCGACAGTGAAGCTGAACCCGGCCATGCCGACAGCGCCCTTGCCCGTTGCCGTGGCAAGGAACTGCTGGCTGTCTGCGCCGTTGTTGCTGCAACTGAAAACGAAGGAATCAGTCGATGCGACGCCCACCCCGCATGAGCTGGCGGTCGACCCGTAATTGCGATTGTCTTGGTAATACTGTTCCAGACGAATGCGCAGGGTGGCGAGTTCGTTGGTCGCCTCGGTAATCCGGCTGCGACGGATATACTCGGAGTAGGACGGGATCGCGATAGCCGCGAGGATTGCAACCACGACAACGGCAATCATCAGTTCTATGAGGGTAAAACCGCGGCAGGCCGAGATTCCGGACCGGTGCAGATCGTTGCGCAGCCTACGTGAGCTGGCGATGTCCCGGCATGCTCGGGTGGAGTTGCCACTAGTCATCATGAGGTATTTATTTGGCAGCACGCCAGACTCGAATTCTTGCGGGTGGCGGGAACAGACGGATGAAACCCCGGATTCCACAATCGTCATATTCGCGAGCGCAGTGTGCGGTATGTCACGGGAGTAGCAATCCGGGCCGATTCTACCGACCCATCAGCAAGCTGCCAACAAGGCATCGCATGGTTTCCATGATCTGGGTCACGGCTACCGGTATATACCTGTCGGCGACGGGGTTTCTGCCGAGGATCGGGAGGACGGATTCGGGACAGCCAGCACGACATTGCGCCCTGCGCGAAAGGCGAGCTTT
Source organism: Aromatoleum diolicum (assembly GCF_012910955.1). Lineage (GTDB taxonomy): Bacteria > Pseudomonadota > Gammaproteobacteria > Burkholderiales > Rhodocyclaceae > Aromatoleum > Aromatoleum diolicum. The sequence goes on along the minus strand of NZ_WTVQ01000001.1, from coordinate 50,978 downwards.
CAGGCAGGGCGCAGCCGCATGGGCGAAGTGCTTGTTCAGTCCAGCGTTGCGCCCGTCAGGCGTTCATAGGCTTCGCGATATTTCGCTGCGGTACGGGTGGTCACTTCCGCCGGCAGCGACGGGCCGGGTGCCTTCTTGTTCCACGTGAGCGTTTCGAGGTAGTCGCGCACATACTGCTTGTCGTAGCTCGGCGGGCTGATGCCTTCACGGTAACTGTCGGCGGGCCAGAAGCGAGACGAATCCGGCGTCAGCGCCTCGTCGATCAGATGCAGCGTGCCGGCTACGTCGATGCCGAATTCGAACTTGGTGTCGGCGATGATGATGCCGCGTCCGGCGGCGTAATTTGACGCTTCGGTGTACAGCGCGATCGCTGCGTCACGCGCTTGCGCGGCGAGTTGCGCGCCGTTCTTGCCGGTGCCGGCGAGCACGTCGGTCAGTGCGGCGGCGCAGCGCGTCTGGGCTTCCTCGAAGGAAATGTTTTCGTCGTGATCACCGACGTCGGCCTTGGAAGCCGGGGTGAAGATCGGTGACGGCAACTTGGCCGCCTGCTTGAGCCCCGCGGGCAGCTTGATGCCGCAGATCGCGCCGGTGTCCTGATAGTCCTTCCAGCCTGAACCGATCACGTAGCCGCGCACCACGGCCTCGATCGGCAGCGGCTTCAGGCGCTTGACCACCAGTGCGCGGCCACGTACCTGGTCGCGTTCGTCGGCAGCGACCACCGATTCGGGGTCGATGCCCGTGAGCTGGTTCGGCACGATATGGCCGAGCCGGGCGAACCAGAAGCCCGCCATCGCGGTCAGCACGCGTCCCTTGTCCGGAATCGGATCCGGCAGGATCACGTCGAACGCCGACAGGCGGTCGCTGGTGACGATCAGCAGCTTGTCGGCGTCGACCGCGTAGATGTCGCGCACCTTGCCGCGGCCGAGCAACGGCAGGCTCTTGATGGAGGATTCGAACAGGGGAGTGGCCACGATGGAAGCTCTTTCAGGGCAAAACGCAATTATAGGGCAGCTTGCTCAATGCCCGGCGTCGCCATCTTCGGCGGCGAGCTGACGTCGCATCCGGCGCAGGCCGAGTGCCACCAGGCCGGCAATGAGCGGGATCGACGCCGCCGTCACGACTTCGGGTGTCGCCGGGGAGATGTATTCCTTCGCACCCTTGGCGAGGTACTGCACAAGCTGCGAGCCGTAATAGGTGATTGCCACCACCGACAGACCTTCGACCGTCTCCTGCAGGCGCAGCTGCAGTTTCGCACGGCGGTTCATCTGGGCGAGCAGTTCCTGGTTTTGGCGCTCGAGCTCGACATCGACCCGCGTGCGCAGCAGCTGTGAGTTGCGCGCGATGCGGCTGGAGAGATCCTCCTGTCGCCGGGCGATCGTGGCGCAGGTGTCGATGGCCGGCGCAAGGCGCCGTTCCATGAACTCGCGCACGGTGGGAAACCCCCTCAGCCGGACTTCGCGCAGGTCTTCGATGCGCTGCCGGACCAGCCGGTAGTACGCCGCCGCCGCGCCAAAGCGAAAGGTGGTACGGGCTACCGAGCGCTCGACATCAGCGGCGAGCCGGGTGAGGCGGCCGAGCACGATGCGCTCGTCTTCAGGCGAGCCGGCGCTGCCCATGCTGTCCATGAGGTCGGCAAGTTCGTCTTCGGAGCGCGCCAGCAAGCGCCTGATGTCCTTGGCGACCGGAAAGGCGAGGAGGGCCATCATGCGATACGTTTCGATTTCCAGCAGGCGCTGCACGGTGCGACCTGCCTGGCGCGGCGTAAGGGAAGCGTCGAGCAGCAGGAAGCGCGAGAAACCGTCGGCGATCTGAAAGTCGGTAAACACCCAGCCAGCGCCGTCCGCCACCTGCGAGGCCACGGTGGTCATGCCGGTCGGCGATAGTTGTGCAAGCACCGTATCGGGCGCGACCTCGCCGACGCTGCGCAGCTCGATGTGGGTCGCGACGATCAGCTTGCCGGGGATTTCCTTGCGCCAGCCGGCCGGGATTTCCAGCAGGGCATGCTCAGCTGCGGCGTCGGTAGTGTCGATACGGCGCACAAAGGTGTAGCTGGTGAATTCGCTGTGACGTTCCCACTTGAGGCGAAATCCTCCCGCATCGAGGAAAACGTGACCTGACGTGGTGTCCGGCGCCGGCAAGGCGAGTTGTTCGGCCAGTTGGCACAGGTGCGCAGCTTCCCGCTCAGCACTGCCATTGACGTGGAAAAAGGCGAGGTAGGTGACGAACTCCGGCGTTTCCAGCGTGACCGGAGGCCGTGCGTGAAGCTCGCTATTGAGGGCTTGGCGTTGCGGGTGCTCGTCGAACAGGGGCATGGCGGGCGCGCAAATCGGGGGGATCCTGCTAGGGTACCGGTCCCCCGACCGCGGCGAAAGCCCCGTCGTACGGGGCGTCGCGGATGCGCCACAGGGATGGCTCGCGATGAGTCAATAACGTGACGGTTGCGTTGCGGGTTGTTGCATCGGTTGCTGGGCCTGATCCTGCGTCGGCACGATCAGTACTTCAACGCGCCGGTTCTGCGCCCGCCCCTGCAAGGAACCGTTGTCGGCGACCGGGCGCGTCATGCCGTAACCGACTGCAACCAGTCGGTTCGATTCGACACCGCGCTGGATCATGTGGCTGCGTACTGCCTCGGCCCGGTTTTCCGACAGGGTCTGGTTGTAGGTGGCCGACCCGGTGGCGTCGGTATGTCCCTCGACCTGCACCACGGTGCCGGGGTACTGGCGGATGCTCTGTGCGAGCTGGTTCAATACCGGCTGGAACTGCGGTTTGACATCGGCGCGGTTGGTATCGAAAGTGATGTTTTCAGGCGCCTGCAGACGGATCGTGTCACCCTGGCGCTGGACTTCGACGCCGGTGCCGGCCATCTGGTTGCGCAGTTCCGCTTCCTGCTTGTCCATCTGTCGACCGACGAGGCCGCCGACCGTCGCGCCGATGGCTGCGCCGATCAGGCCGCCCTTGGTCCTGTCGCCCGAGCCCGCGACGACGTTGCCGAGCACCGCGCCCGCGCCGGCACCGATTGCCGCGCCGCGAGTGGTCTGGGCATGTTCACCGTAGAAAGGGTTCTGCGCGCAGCCGGCGAGGGCCAGCAAGGATGCTGTTGCGATAGCAAGCGATGTCTTTTTCATCAAGGCCTCCATTGTTCGGGTTGTCAGAGGCCTTTCATTCTGCGCGCTTTGCCGGTCCCGGGAGTGTGGCAAGCATAACGAATTGTAAAACCTCGGAGCAAAACCCCGGTCAGGCCTCAGAACAAATGCACATCGAGCGCTTCGGCGATGGACGGCGTCGGTCGGCGAATGTGATAGCCCTGTGCGAGGTCGATCGACTGTTCGACCACCTTCGCGAGCACTTCGTCGTCCTCGACGTATTCGGCGACGGTGCGGATACCGAGGTCGCGGCTCAGCGCGACGATGCTGCGCACGAGCGCACGGTCCTTGTCGTTGTGTTTCATGCCGAGGATGAAGTCGCCCTCGATCTTGAGGAAGTCGATGGGGAAGCGCTTGACATAGTGGAAGGACGAGAAGCCCGAACCGAAGTCGTCGATCGCCAGGCGGAATCCTTCGGCACGCAGGGTGTTGATGAAGCGTTCGAGCAGCGCCATGTTCTTGATGGTTTCGCGCTCGGTAATTTCGAACACGATGCGCGCGGGATCAAAACCGGATTCCGCAGCAATGCGCCGCGTTTCCTGGATGAAGTCGTTGAGCACCAGTGCGCGCGGTGACATGTTGAGGAACAGCAGGCCCTGGTAGTTCGCCTTGCTGGCGTCGGCGAGGGCCCGTTCCATCAGGATGTAGTCGAGCTTGTGCATCAGCCCCATTTTCTCGGCAATCGCGACGAAGGCGTCGGCAACGAGCAGTGAGCCGTCTTCGAGGCGGATGCGCGCCAGCACCTCGAGCGCTTCGACCACACCGGTTTTCGGGTTGATGATCGGCTGATAGAAAGGGATCACGCCACGCGCTTCGACGGCCGCGAGAATCAGCATGCTCTTCTCGGACAGCGAACGGAAGACTTCGACCACATCCTGCTCGGTCGGCACGGCGAGACGTCCCTTACCTTCGGCCTTGGCGCGATACATCATGCTGTCGGCGAACAGGAACAGATCCTTGGTCTCGACCGCATGATCGGGATAGACGGCCATGCCGATCGAGAGCGACCCGGTGACGCGCGCGCCGTCGGGAGCTTCAATCGACAGTGCCGTGACCGCATCCACGATGCGCTGGGCGACTTCGACGGTGCCGTCGAGATCGGTTTCGGGCAGGATCGCGACGAATTCGTCGCCACCATAGCGTGCCAGCAGATCGTCTTCGCGGATGGAATGGCGTATCGCGGCGGCGACTTCCTGCAGCAGTATGTCGCCGAAGCCGTGCCCGTAGGTGTCGTTAACCGACTTAAAGTTGTCGGCATCGATCATCAGCAGGCCGAACTTGTAACCGTGACGTCCCGAGCGTGTCGCCTCGCTGTCGAGCAGTTCCCAGAACACACGCTGGTTGTACAGGTTGGTCAGCGGGTCGCGCGTGGCGTAGTACTCGAGTTCCTTGGTGTATTTGTCGATCGCCTTCACTGATCCGACCACGTTGAGCAGCGTCGACAGGATGCTCTCCACGACCAGCCAGCGCGTCGTGTCGCTGCCTGCCTGAGCCTGCATGCCGATGCCGACGATGCCGCCGATTTTGGGCGCTTCGACAAGCAGCGACTTGGTCTGCACCTCGATATCGGTACGCACCAGTTCGGGTGCCGCACGCGAGTTGTCGGCGATGTTGTGTTCGATGCTGACCGCGTAGCCGCCGGCGAAATACGGATTGCGGCTCAGCGACTCCTTGACGGTGTCTTCGAACAGCCGCTTGCTCTCGGCTGTCGGGGTATAGCGCCAGAACACTTCGAGATCGAAGATGTCGTCACCGATCTTGAATATCGAGAACAGCGCATAGGCCGGCATGACGCCGTCGATGTCGATGAGCAGACGATTCACATATTCGCGCCAGTCCTTCACCACGTCCGAGGTGAGAATGAATTTCTCCAGCAGGCGAATCTCGAACTCGAGCATTTCCTTGTCGACGGCAATGCTGCGCACACGCTCGGTAAGCTGTTTGACTTCGGCTGCGACGGGACTGAATTCGTCGAAACCGAAGTCCAGCGTCGCGTTCTCGAGCTGCCGCAGGTCGGCCAGCCTGTTGATCGAACGGATGTTGGTCGCAAACACGCCAATGGCGCGATTGAGGCGGCGGCGGATGTAGGCCACCATCAACAGCGTTGCGATGATCGCCACCGGGATGATTGGCGCGAATGCGAAAAGGAACTGGCGGTTGCCGGCCTCGAGCAACGGGGTGATGTCCTGGCGGACATCGATGACGCCGAGCACCTCGCCGGGGCTGGCGTTGGTGTGGCATTGGCGGCATTCGGCCTCTGCGCGCAGTGCATGGATGAAGCGCACTTCCGGCCCCTTGTCGAGACGCTGGCTCTGGCCGTCGGCGATCACCCGGAGAATCGCGGCGTCCATCTCCCTCTGCCGGATTTCTCCGAACAGTTCGGTCACGCGCGGCGCACGATAGATCTCGATCTGATGCTGGGTCTTGTCCACCGAGCGCTGGATCGCCTGGATGAATTCCTCCAGTTGATTGCGCGACCAACCCGTGCGCATCAGCTGGAACATCGACTGGAAGGTCATCTCGGCAAAGGTGTTGGCATCGCGCATCGCCTCTTCGCGCACCGAACGTTCGAAGAGACTGGATACGACGTAGTGTGTTGCGGCCACGAGCGCCGTCGAAAACACCACCGCTGCAATCAGCAGGAGTCCGCGAATGGTCTTGATTGGAGTCATCGAATCTGGATGTCCTGGACGTGGACGCGCGCAAAACGGCAGACCCGATAGATCCGTCCGTTCGGCGCCGAAGGCGAAACTGTAATAACCCGTAACAAATAGGGATTTTTCGCGGACTATACTCCGCCGCCCGGTTTCCTCAAAGACCCGGCATCCCGTCCCGCCTTGCCGCATTCGGCGAGCGCCTGGGCCTCGGCCTTGCTCAGGGTCCGCCCGGGGAAGGGCACAAGTCCGCTGACGCGCTCGCGATAACGTGCGTAGGCAGCACCGTGAATTTGCAGCAGCTTGCGCTCCTCGAGCAGCGAGCCAAGCCACAGATAGGCGGTGATGCACAGCGCCGAGATCAGGCGTGCAGCATCCATGTCGCGCGTCCACAGGATCACCAGCCCGAGGAAGTACCAGGGATGACGGACGTAGCGATGCAGCGGTGAAATCCGCAGTTGCGCGTCTTCGTCCGCCACCGCCTCACGCGCGCGCCACTGCGTCAGCCCGGTAAAGCTTTGCATGTCGTAGTGGCGACTCGTCCAGCCGAAAGCGGCAATCGCCGCGAAGGCCAGCGCATTCGCCAGCCACGCCCAGGCGCCCGACCAGCGCCATAGCAGGGGGCCGCTGAAGGCGAAGGTGAGCCACAGTGGCGGCAACAGCAGCAAAGCAGCCAGTGCATTGAACGCGAGTCGGTAACTGCGCATGGCGCCCGGCCAGCGTTGCGCGACCCGGTGCTTGATGGCCACGGAGGCCAGCAGCGAATGAATCCCCGCGTACACGCCCCATGCGAAGAGCAACAGCGTGATCTGTGTGGCGGAGAGGGGCATGGCAGAGGCGGACTCGGAGATGGACTGCGCCATGCGTGCCTGCCACCCTGCGACCTGCGGCTCGGATGCGTGGCAAGCGACGTGACGCGCGACTCAGTCGTAGTCGATCGAGCCGTGTTTGGTCGAAACGAGCTTGCCCTGCGAGAGCGACATCAACAGCACCGCGATCAGTTCATGCATGATGATGGTGTGGTGATTGCCGGTTTCCTGGAAATGGTTGCGCAACTGCTCGCGCACTTTTGCGACACCGGTGACATCGATGATGATGTCTACGCCATTGCCCAGTCGGGCCAGATCCATGAAGTCGTTGGTGGTGCGCACGCCACGTTCCTTTGCCAGCCGGATGCCCGGTTGGGCGTCCGACAGATCGGCAACGCCGACCAGTTCGACGAAGGAAGCGTCAAGCAGCTGGCGCAGCAGGGGGGTGCCGGTTTCGCCGGCGCCGATGAGGCCGATGCGAATCGATTGCATGTCAGAAGGCTCCAAGGTAACTGGCGCGAGACTATACACCGGCGGTCGGCGATCCTGCGCCCCCGCTGGCTGCACTCATAGCGCGCGCTCGATGGCCGCGCGCACTTCGGGGGCGTCCGGCTCGACCTGGCTGGGAAAGGTCGCGACCACCCGGCCGTGGGAGTCGATCACGTATTTATGGAAATTCCAGCGTGGCGCCTCCGATTGTCGTGCCAGTTCGCGAAAAACCGGATGCGCATCCTTGCCGCGAACGCTGATCGGCGCAAACATGTCGAAGCTCACCCCGTAATTCACAAAGCACACCTTTGCCGCTTCGGCCTCTTCGGCTGCCTCCTGGCGGAAATCATTGGAGGGGAAGCCCACCACTTTCAGTCCGCGGTCCTTGTATTGGCGGTGGAGCGTCTCGAGTCCCTTGAACTGCCCGGTGTAGCCGCAGTGGCTGGCGGTATTCACGACCAGCAAGGGGGATCCGGCGTAGCGCTGGCGCAGGTTCAGGACTTCGTCGGAATGCAGCCGGCGCATCGAATGATCGAGGAACGCCGGGCCACTGGCCGGCTCGACCGCCAATGCCCCCTGAGGCATGAATATCAAGGCGCAGATTGCCGGGAAAAGTGAACGGGTCATGATTCTCGCTCCGGAGGGTGTTGAATGTGACCAGGTCGGATGCTGCGAGTTCGCGCGATCCGACCCTTCGATGCGCTGTCCGAAAGACGTCAAGAATCGGCCTGGCACGCGTGTTACAAGATTTTTCGGGGCATAATCGCGCCACTAAATATATAAGAAGCTGTGGGCGCGATGTATCGCGCCTCCAGGAGCACGAATGAATCTCAACCGCAAGATGACTCTGCTGTTTGGCGGCATCGCCCTGGGCACCCTGGTGATGCTGGTGGTAATTAGCCTTTATGCATTTCGCAGCTATTCGATCGCATCTTCAACCGCGCACGTTCGTACTGCTGCGGAGATGGTGCGGGTGCATCTGACCGAGGCGATGATTCATGGCACGATCGACAAGCGCGAGCAGTTTCTCGACCGGCTGATGGAGGTTCAGGGGCTGCGCTCCGCCCGGGTCATCCGCTCCCCCTTCGTCAATGAACAGTTCGGCGCGGGCATGACCCGCGAGATGCATGCCGACGCGATCGAAAAGCTGGTGCTTGCGGACGGGCAGCCTCGCTACGTCATCCTCGACGAGCGTGGCGATTCGGTCTTTCGCGGCACCATCCCGTTTGCCGCTTCCTCGCGCGGCACGCCGAACTGCCTGCAATGTCATAAAGTCGCCGAGGGAACCGTACTCGGCGCTGTTACCATGGAGCTGTCGCTGACCGAACTCAAGCGCCAGGCTTTGATGACGGTGGCATCGATCATCCTGACCGTGGCCGCCTTCTCGGTGCTGTCCATCCTCCTGGCGCGGCGCCTGATCCTGCCTGTCGGGTCCACCGCGCAGGCGGTCGAGCGGGCTGTGCAACGTGCCTTGAAGGGTGACTTCAAGGGGCGCGTGGAAAAGCGTACCGACGACGAAATCGGCCAGATCGCGACAGAGACCAACAGCCTGCTCGTCTTCCTTGACGATGGCCTGGCGCGCATCAGCCAGCGCGTGGTGCAGCTCACCGGCCGCACGCTGCGCCAGGACGACAACCAACTGGAAGTCGCGATCGACATGGTCAATGGGCTGGCCGATGCATCGAGCTTCAAGCAAGCCATCGAGGAAGACGAAACCAAGGCCGAGATTTTCGACCGCTTCGGTCGCGTGCTGATCGACAGCTTCGGCGTGCGCGAATTTTCGATCTACGAAACCTCCGGCCCGAAACAGCTTGAACCACTCAGCGTAGACGGCAACGCTGGCGGCGCCTGCCGCTGGTGCGACCCGCAAATATTGGTGCGCAGCGATATGTGCCGCGCCAAGCGTTCCGGTCATCCGGTCGACGGGTTGAGCCAGCCGGGCATTTGCTACGCATTTCGGCAACCCGAGGACAGTGGCGTGCCGCGCCGTCATTTCTGTGTGCCGATCATGCAGTCGGGTTCGGTCGGCAGCATCATCCAGCTGGTCGTGCGCGAATCCGATGCGGCCCGTTTCCAGTCGCAGGTTCCCTATGTCAATGTGTATGTGCGCGAGATGGCGCCGGTGCTCGAAGCGAAGCGGCTGACCGAGACCCTGCGCGAATCCTCGTTGCGGGACGCAATGACCGGTCTGAACAACCGGCGCTTCCTGGAAGAGTACGTCGATACGCTGATCGCTTCCGCACGCCGGCGCAAGACCCAGATTGCAATCTTGTTGCTTGATCTCGACTACTTCAAGGTGGTCAACGACACCTACGGCCACGATGCCGGCGATGTGGTGCTCAAGGCGCTCGCGGGGACGCTGAAGAATTCCGTGCGCGCTTCGGACATGGTGATCCGCTTCGGCGGTGAGGAATTCCTGATCGTCCTGCAGGAAACCGAGGCGGCGAATGCATTGAAGGTGGCGGAGAACATCCGTGCCACGGTCGCCGACATGAAGATCCAGGTCGGTGGTGCCGTTCTGCAGAAGACCATTTCGATTGGCCTGGCCATGTTTCCGGATGACAGCGAAACTTTCTGGCAGACCGTCAAGTTTGCCGACGTGGCGCTCTACCGTGCCAAGGACGACGGACGTAACCGGGTCGTGCGCTTCAACCCCGATATGTGGCAAGGGCACGCCGAGTCTTACTGAAGGCCGGCTTGGCCCCGGTGCGTGCCCCGGGGAACCGGGGGGCGAACCCGGCACCGGCGGCCACGCCGTGCCGGTCAGGCCGTTTTTTGCCAGTGGCTGATCAGTGGATCGCGGTGCGTGGCCAGTTCGGCGAGCGCAACCTCGATGACCGGCCCGCTCAGGGTGTGGCCGGCGCAGCCGGCGCGTAGCTGCACGCCGGTGCCACTGACCTCGATCAGCAGAGGCGGCTGATTCGCCTGAAGCCGGCTCTGACGGTCCTGGTCGCTTAGCAGGACGCTGCCGTTGGTCAGGTTCAGACGCCCGTTGAGTGCAGCATCCTTGCCGGAGCTCAGCCGGGCACTGACCACGCAGGGCACCATGCGAAAATCGCCGACCAGCGCAAGCGCGTGCCGGCGCAAGAAACGGGCACGTTCGGCTTCCTGCACCGGAAGCTTGCCGCCTGTGCGCCGTGCCAGTTGGGTGAGCTCGTCGTCCGTCAGGTGCGGACCTGCCGCGACCAGCGCCTCGCGCGGCACCGGCGCCGCCGCGGTGTTCAGTACGTCGATGTGATGATGATGCGATACGACCGCGATCCCGGCCTTTCCGAGCTGTTTCGCAGTGATCGTGGGCATCCCCTGCAGCACCATCGCACCGAGCAATTCCTGAATGGCCTTGCACAGCTTTTCATGGCTCTCTTCGAGAAAGGCCGGTGGTGCCTCGAGCTCGAACTCGAACGCGACATTCAGCTTCAGATTGGCTTTGGACATGGAGTCGGCCGCGCTCTGCGCCGCCCTGTACAGGGCGGCGACGAATCGCGGATGGGCCGTCGCGTTAGCGAACGACCTGGGTGAGTTCTCCCGCCTTGTAGCGCGCGGCGATTTTTTCCAGCGATACCGGCTTGATGCGGCTTGCCTGGCCGGCGCAGCCGAAGGCCTCGAAGCGCGCCTTGCACACCAGCTTGGCGGCTTCGCGCGCCGGCTTCAGGAATTCGCGCGGATCGAACTTGGACGGGTTCTCGAAAAGGAATTTGCGGATCGCACCGGTCATCGCCAGGCGGATGTCGGTGTCGATGTTGATCTTGCGCACGCCGAACTTGATCGCAGTCTGGATTTCCTCGACCGGCACGCCATAGGTTTCCTTCATGTCGCCCCCGTACTGACGAATGACCTCCAGCAGCTCCTGCGGCACGCTCGACGACCCGTGCATCACCAGGTGGGTGTTCGGCAGGCGCGCGTGAATGGCCTTGATGCGGTCGATCGCGAGAATGTCGCCGGTGGGTTTGCGCGTGAATTTGTAGGCACCATGACTGGTGCCGATGGCGATCGCCAGCGCGTCGCAGTCGGTCTGCTTGACAAAGTCGGCAGCCTGGTCGGGGTCGGTGAGCAGCATCGAATGGTCCAGCGTGCCTTCCGCGCCGACTCCGTCTTCCTCGCCCGCCTGACCGGTTTCCAGCGAGCCCAGGCAGCCGAGTTCGGCCTCGACGGTCACGCCGATGGCGTGCGAGAACTTCGCCACCTCGCGGCTTACCGCAACGTTGTATTCATACGAGGAGGGCGTCTTGCCATCTTCCAGCAGCGAACCGTCCATCATCACGCTGGAAAACCCCGAGCGGATTGCGCCCATGCAGATTGCCGGCGACTGACCGTGGTCCTGATGCATGACCACGGGGATTTGCGGGTAGGCCTCGATGGCGGCGTCGATCAGGTGGCGCAGGAAGGCTTCGCCGGCGTACTTTCGCGCACCGGCCGAGGCCTGCATGATGACCGGGCTGTCCGCCTCGGCGGCCGCTTCCATGATCGCCTGGACCTGCTCGAGATTATTGACGTTGAACGCCGGCAGTCCATAGCGGTTTTCGGCGGCGTGATCGAGCAGCTGGCGCATGGAAACGAGGGGCATGGTACTTCTCCGGGTAGATTGCGGGCACAGCAGGTGTGCGATTTGATTTAGCGCGCATTTTACCGCCAGACGGCGGGCGATGGGTCCCGGGCGCGTTGCCAACGGTTTCAAGAAAGAAAACGGCCCGGGCTTGGCCGGGCCGTCGTGGGAGGTGATCGTGCTTACTTGAGCAGTTCGGCTTGTGTTGCCGGATCGAGGCGGCCGGTGACGGGGATGTTGCGTTCGGCCTGGTACTGACGCAGTGCATTCTGCGTCTTGCCGCCCATCTTGCCGTCGGGTGTGCCGGCGTCAAAGCCGAGCTTGTTGAGCTTCGTCTGCGCATCGCGCAGCCCCATCGTGCGACCGGAGTAACCAACCGGCTGCGAGGCTCCTTCGACCCCCAGGCGGCCGCCCGTCCCGAGTCCGCGATCGCCCATGCTTTGTGCCGTGTAATTGCGCACCGCACGTACCAGCTGGTTGTAAGAGTCCATGAAAGCGCCCGCGATGACCTTGCCCTGCGGGGTATTCGTGTAACCGCCGAGGCCGGCTGCCGCACCGCCACCGCCGATCAGGCCGCCAAGACCGAAATCGGTGTTCTTGGCGCTGCCTTCGGCCGCGCCGACCTGTACGCCCGAGCGGTTGTCGACAAGCGTCAGCATGGTGGCGGCCTCATTAGTTTTCATGTTGCCGACAAGCGCCCCGATGACTCCCCCACCTATCGCGCCGGCGGCAGCACCGAGACCGCCAGTTCCACGCTCGCTGAACAGCACCTCGGGTGTCAATGAATAGTCGGCACTGACCATCTGCCCCTTGCCGAAATTGCTGCCGGCGCGCAGTTCGCCGCTCTGCTGCAGCGCGCGTTCCTGTTGCATGTTGCCCATCGCACGGCCGCGGTCGACGACGATGAAGCAGTTCGACTGCTGTATCAGCAGTCGTAGCACGGGGACCGTCGAGGTCAGCCGGTACTGACCCGACAGGATGTGGTACCAGGAGGCGTTCTGGTCTTCGATCACGGCGATGGTGCCCAAGGAACGGTCGCAGCGTTCGAGCTGACCGCTGGCGTTTTCCGCCGTTGCACCCCCCGCAGCACCGGTCGCTGGCGTTTTCGCGCCCGCATCGCCCATCTTGATCGGCATGGAGTCGCAGCCGGAAAAGAGGGCCGCTGCGCCTGCAAGGGCGAGAATTTTGAGCTGTGCGTTCATGATTCTTATTCTCCGCTCGAGGGTCCGATATTCTTTTATAGCCGGACTCGGCGATCAAACAAGGGGGGCACGGCGCTAATCAATCGAAATACTTTCGACGGGCCTTCGGTACTCAATGCAGGAGTGCGTAGTGAGGGCGCCTGTCCTAGGTCGGAGGGATTCCCCGGGACGCATCCTCTTGCGCGCGTCGCAGTGCATCGCGCAGGACCACTCCGTCGGGGCGATCTCCCCCCCAGCCGTCGAAGTGGACCAACTCGTCAAGCGGCAGCCGCTGACGCCAGCCCGCCGTCTGTAGTTCCGGTTGATCGAGAAAATGGCTGACATGGCCGACGCACAGGTAGGCGATGGGGATGATGCGCTCCGGCAGCGACAGGATCTCGCGGATCGCCGACTGCCGGAATATGCTTACCCAGCCTACGCCGAGGCCTTCGGCGCGGGCCGCGAGCCACAGGTTCTGGACTGCGCAGACGGTGCTGTAGATATCCATCGCCTTGATGTGCGTGCGTCCGATCACGACCGGCCCGGCACGGTCGCGATCGCAAGTGATGCACAGATTCACGGGAGCTTCGAGAATCCCCTGCAGGCGCAGGCCTGAATACACTTCGCGCTGCTTGCCTTCGAACATCTGCACCGCTTCTGCATTTGCGACCGTGAAGGCATCGTGCACGCGCTGCTTGACGTGCTGGTTGCGGATTACGACGAAGCTCCACGGCTGCATGAAGCCGACCGAGGGCGCAAAGTGCGCCGCCGTGAGGATGCGTGCGAGCACGTCGTCGGCGACCGGGTCGGGCAGGAACTGGCCGCGCACATCGCGGCGGGCGAGGATGTTGCGATAGACGGCGGCGCGTTCCGCGTCGTCAAAATGATGGTGGGCCTGGTGGCCCGGAGTGGAGTTCTTCATGGATTCCCCTTCTGAAGCACGATGGACGGCAAGCGGGCCTGCCCGCCGCAATTCTCCTCCTGGCCGGTCTTCTGACTCGGGATCATCCCGCGCCGCGCCTTCCCGACCCGTCGGTCAGTGGCATGTTGCGGCGGCGGTCCCCCTTACAGCGTTGGGCACGCTGCGGAATCGGCGCCCCGGGACGGGGGACGCCTTACCGCATTCCCGATTCTCCCGCCGATGGCGGGCACCTGGAGGCAGTCTTTTGCACGAGCGCGCGAGTCTAACAGCTGTGATCCTGCGGACGACCTTCTATTGCTCGGTGAGCTGCGGGGCGGAGTGTTCGCCGACGCGCACGATCTTCAGCGTATTGGTGCCGCCGGAGGCGCCGATGGGTTCGCCGATGGTCAGTACGATCAGATCACCGCGCTCCACCACGCCCTGGTCGAGCAGGATCTGCTCGGCCTCCCACAGCAGGACGTCACGGTCCTGGTGTGATTGCGACATCAGCAGCGGGAACACTTCGCGATACAGCGTCATCTGGTTGCGTGCGGCAACCTCAGGGGTCAGCGCGTAGATGGGCACGCCGCTATTGAGGCGGCTCATCCACAGCGCGGTCGAGCCGGTTTGCGTCAGGGATGCGATGGCCTTGACCTTCAGGTGCCAGGCGGTCCAGATCGCGGCCATCGCGATCGACTGATCGATGCGCGTGAACACGCGGTTGAGTACGTCGCGGTCGAGCGTGACGTCGGACGATTTTTCCGCTTCGAGGCACACACGGCTCATCGCCTCGACGACTTCGACCGGATATTTGCCGGAGGCCGTTTCGGCCGACAGCATCACCGCGTCGGTGCCGTCGAGCACGGCGTTGGCGACGTCCGACACTTCGGCGCGCGTCGGTACCGGGCTGCCGATCATCGACTCCATCATCTGTGTCGCCGTGATCGTGAGCTTGTTGCGGTCGCGCGCGGCGCGGATCATCTTCTTCTGCAAGGCCGGCACGGCCGCATCGCCCACTTCCACCGCGAGATCGCCGCGCGCGACCATGATGCCATCCGATGCGTCGAGGATTTCGTCGAGATTGGCCACCGCTTCGGTGCGTTCGATCTTGGCTATGAGCAGCGCGTCGCAACCCGCCGCACCCAGCAACTGGCGCGCCATGTACATGTCGGCGGCGCTCTTGGGGAAGGAGACGGCAACGAAATCGACGCCGATCTGCGCAGCGGTCTTGATGTCGTCCATATCCTTGGCGGTGAGCGCCGGTGCGGTCAGGCCGCCGCCCTGGCGATTGATGCCCTTGTTGTTGGACAGCTCGCCGCCGACGCGCACCAGGGTATGGATTTCCGCGCCGACCACGCGAGTCACAATCAGCTTGAGGCGCCCGTCGTCGAGTAGCAGCACGTCGCCGGACTTCACGTCCTTCGGCAGGTTCTTGTAATCCAAGCCGACGCGCCCGCTGTCGCCCAGTTCGCAGCGCGCGTCGAGGATGAACTCCGCGTCCTTCTGCAGGTGCACGCGGTCACCTGCAAATTTTCCGACACGGATTTTCGGGCCCTGGAGGTCGGCGAGAATGCCGACCGGTCGTCCGGTGCGCGCGGACGCATCGCGAATTGCCGTCGCACGGGCGACATGGTCTTCCGCCTTGCCGTGCGAAAAATTCATCCGCACGACGTCGATCCCGGAATGGACCATGCGTTCGAGCACTTGCGGGTCGGATGAGGCAGGGCCGAGAGTCGCGACGATCTTGGTGTGGCGGGGCATGCTGTCTCCGTAGCGGTTCGCGTGTCGTGGCGCCAATTCTACCCGTGCGGGATGCGTGTCCCACACATGCAGCGGAGTCCGGCTAATGTGCAGGATGAGTGGTTGTAGTGGGAAGCGGGATTGCTCGCCACTGTTGTGCTTCTCGACAAATACTCCAAGTTCCGATAGTTTTGCCTGCAGCAATTCAACCGGGACTTTCAATCGCCATGAAAACGCTTCGCATTTTTTCGCTGTGCCTGCTCGGCATGGCGCTGTTGCCCGCCCAAGCGGCCGAATCCGCGTTCTCCGCGGGGCAGGCGAGTCTCGTGCAGCGCGCCGACGAAAAGCGCAGCCAGCACTTGCTCGACAGGGCCGTGGCGCGTTTTCGCGCGGTGGGCGATGCCGCGCTCGAGGAATTCAACCGCTCCCCGGATTTTGTCGACCGCGAACTCTACGTCTATGCCCTTGCGCTGGACGGCACGATGCTCGCCAGCGGCGGATCATCGGTGGCCCTGGTGGGGCGCAATGTTGCGACGATGAAGGACGCCGCAGGCAAGGCGTTCTTCCGTGAAATGCTCGACACCGCGGCGCAGGCCGAATCGGGGCGGGTGGAGTACCGCTGGCTCAACCGTGTCGACAAGCGCGAGGAACCCAAAGTCACGCTGTTCCGCAAGGTCGGCGAGCGGATTATCGCGGTTGGCTACTACGTGCCGCGCGCGACGCCCGCGCAGGCCAGGGAACTGCTGGACCGCGCGGTGGCCGCGTTGAAGGAAAGGGGCGAGGCAGCGATCGGGGCGTTCAATGCGATCGACGGCGGGTACATTCAGGATGACCTGTACGTGTTCGTGATCGACTTCAACACGCAGCGCTTCCTCGCGCATGGCGCGACCCCGAAGATGGTCGGCAGTGACGGGCGCTTGCTGCGTGATCCGAAAGGCAAGCCGATTGTCGCGGACATGCTCAACATTGTCGGTCGCAAGGGCGAGGGCGAACTCGAATACGCATGGCGCAACCCGGTCACAGACAAGGTCGAGACCAAGCACTCCTTCCTGCGCAAGGTCGGTGACATGCTGGTGGGGGTGGGGTATTACACGCGCTGAGATGCAGAGGGTTGACATCGGACAATATCTGCGCGCCCTGAATCCCTGAAAATTCATGCCGGTTCGGGTATTGCGCTTACGCGTGCCCGATGGCTGTTTGAGACCCTGAAGGAAAAGCACCAATGATCGACGACGTTACCCGTTCCCTGCTCGACAACCTGCCGCGTGGCGGCAGCTACGATTTGTCAGTTGCCCATGACCCTGCAAGTGACATGCACGCACTGACCATCATGATTGACGGTCAGGCGTTTCAGCCGGGTATCGGCTACGAGAGCAGTGACCATTTCGAGTTCGATCGCGAGCAGATTGCGGAATATCTGCTTACGCGCAAGCAAAAGTGCGGCGGTTGCGGTACCTGCCGCTGCGGCTGAGTACGCCCGGAGCAACAAAATGAACGGCCACCCTCGGGTGGCCGTTCGTCATTTCTCCCGATCGTGCGATCGGGCTGCAGCGACGTGTGTCAGTCCCTGAAGCGGGCTTCCAGCGCCTCGATGGCGGGCAGTGTCTTGCCTTCGAGGAACTCCAGAAAGGCGCCGCCGCCGGTCGAGATGTAGCCGACGTCCTGGGCGATGTGAAACTTGGCGATCGCCGCCAAGGTGTCGCCACCGCCGGCGATGCAGAAGGCCTCGGAGTGGGCGATCGCCGATGCCATCATCTTGGTGCCGCCGGCAAACTGGTTGTGCTCGAACACGCCTACCGGGCCGTTCCAGACGATGGTGCCGGCGTGGGCGATGATGTCCGTGAGTTTGGCCGAGGTTTTCGCGCCGACGTCGAGGATGCGGTCGTGGGGGCCGACTTCGTCCACCGGGATGCGGTTGGCGCGGGCGAGGGCGGAGACTTCGTCGGCGACGACGACGTCGACAGGCAGCGGCACTTCGGCGCCACGCGCTTTCATCAGGTCCATGATCGCCTGGGCTTCCTTGACCAGTTCCGGTTCGGCGAGCGACTCGCCGATGCGCTTGCCGGACGCGAGCAGGAAAGTGTTGGCGATGCCGCCGCCGACGATCAGCTGATCGACCTTCTCGGCCAGCGTCTTGAGAATCGTGAGCTTGGTCGACACCTTCGCTCCGCCGACGATTGCCACCAGCGGACGGGCCGGATTCTCGGTAGCCTTGGTGAGCGCGTCGATCTCCGCGCCCATCAGCATCCCGGCGCAGGCCACCGGGGCGAAGCGTGCGATGCCATGCGTGGTGGCTTCCGCGCGGTGGGCGGTACCGAAGGCATCATTGACGTAGATGTCACACAGCGCGGCCATCTTTCTCGCCAGTTCCTCGCTGTCCTTCTTTTCGCCCTTGTTGCAGCGGCAGTTCTCGAGCAGTACGACTTCGCCCGGCTTGACGTCGACGCCGCCGTCGACCCAGTCGCGGATCAGGCGCACCGGCTTGCCGAGCAGTTCGCCCAGGCGCACGGCGATCGGCGCCAGCGTGTCTTCGGCGCGACATTCGCCTTCGGTCGGACGGCCCAGGTGCGAGGTCACCATCACTGCAGCGCCGTTGTCGAGGCAGTACTTGATGGAGGGCAACGAAGCGCGGATGCGGGTGTCCTCGACGATGTTGCCGGCTTCGTCCTGCGGCACGTTGAGGTCCGCACGAATGAAGACGCGTTTGCCGGAAACGGCGAGATCGGCGAGTTTCTTGACTTGCATGGATTTCATCCAGATGAAAAAACGCCCCGCGCGAAGGGCAGGGCGTCGGGTTGCGAGCTTACTTGGCCTGATGCAGGACGCGCGCGGCGTCGAGCATGCGGCAAGAGTAGCCCCATTCGTTGTCGTACCACGCCAGCACCTTGACCAGGTTGCCGTCCATGACGCGCGTCTGAGTCGCGTCGAACACCGACGAGTGCGAGTCGTGATTGAAGTCCATCGACACCAGGGATTCCTCATTGACCGCCAGCACGCCCTTCAGCGCGCCCTTCGAGGCTTCCTTCATCAGCGCGTTGATCTCTTCCTTCGAGGTCGCACGGCTGGCGGTGAAGGTCAGGTCGACCAGCGACACGTTCATCACCGGCACGCGCAGCGCAAAGCCGTCGAACTTGCCCTTCAGCGCCGGCAGCACCAAGCCGACGGCCTTCGCGGCGCCGGTCTTGGTCGGGATGATGTTCTGTGCTGCGGCACGCGCACGGCGCAGATCCTTGTGGCGCACGTCGACCAGCACCTGGTCGTTGGTGTAGGCGTGCACGGTCGTCATCAGCCCCTTCTCGATGCCGATGTTGTCCTGCAGTACCTTGGCGACCGGCGCGAGACAGTTGGTCGTGCACGAGGCGTTTGAAACCACGGTCATCGCGGCGGTCAGGATGTCGTGGTTCACGCCATAGACGATGGTCGCGTCTACGTCGTCGCCGCCGGGGGCCGAGATCAGGACCTTCTTCGCGCCCTGCTTGAGCAGCACTTCGGCCTTGGCCTTGGCGGTATAGGCGCCGGTGCATTCGAGCAGCACGTCGACCCCCAGGTCGCCCCAGTTGACCCCCAGCGGATCCTTGGTGGAGAAGAAGGGAATGCGGTCGCCATTGACGATCATGACGTTGTCGCCTTCGGTTTCGACCGGGAAGGCGAAGCGACCATGGGTGGTGTCGTACTTCGTCAGGTGGGCATTGGTCGCCAGGTCGCCGGAGGCGTTGATCGCAACGACTTCGAACTGGTCGCGCAGACCAAGTTCGTAGACAGCGCGCAGCGTGCAGCGACCGATGCGGCCGTAGCCGTTGATGGCGATTTTGATGGTCATCGAGGATTCTCCCGGAGCATGGATACGAACATCACAACTTAATCGGCAACGCCGGCGCCCGTGACTGCGGCGCCGACCGCGCCGGGATCGCGGGCGCCGACGCTTTAATTCACGAGCTGCTTCACGGCTTCGGCCACCGCTTCCGCAGTGATGCCGAAGAACTTGAAGAGCTCGCCGGCAGGCGCGGACTCGCCAAAGCGGTCGAGGCCGATCACGGCGCCTTCGAGGCCGACATACTTGCGCCAGCCGTCGGTCACGCCCGCTTCGACCGCGACGCGCGGCACGCCAGCGGGGAGGACCTCAAGCTTATAGGCACTGTCCTGGCGGTCGAACACGTTGGTCGAGGGCATCGACACGACGCGCGCGGCAATGCCGGACTCGGCCAGGGTTTTCTGCGCCGCGACGGCGAGCGCGACTTCCGAGCCCGTGGCAATGATGACCGCCTGCGGCTTGCCGCCATTGACGGTGGCCGGCGCTTCGGCGAGCACGTAGGCGCCGCGGCGGATCGCGGCGACTTGCTCGGCGCTGCGCGTCTGGAAGGGCAGGTTCTGGCGCGAGAACAGCAGCGACGACGGGCCGTTCCTGCGTTCGATCGCGCAGGCCCAGGCGGTGGCCGATTCGACCGTATCGCACGGACGCCATACGTCCATGTTCGGAATCAGGCGCAGCGTCGCCGTCTGTTCGACCGGCTGGTGCGTCGGGCCGTCTTCGCCGAGGCCGATCGAGTCGTGGGTAAAGACAAAAATTTGGCGCAGTTTCATCAGCGCCGCCATGCGCAGCGCGTTGCGCGCGTACTCGCTGAACATCAGGAAGGTGGCGGTGTAGGGAATCAGGCCGCCGTGCAGGCTGATGCCGTTGGCGATCGCCGCCATGCCGAATTCGCGCACGCCGTAGTAGATGTAGTTGCCACCGGCGTCCTTCGTGACGCCCTTCGAGCCCGACCACAGCGTGAGGTTCGAACCAGCAAGGTCGGCCGAGCCGCCGACGAGTTCCGGCAGGCCCGGTGCAAAGGCTTCGATGCTGTTCTGGCTGGCCTTGCGCGTGGCAATCGTCTCGGCCTTGTCGATGACCTTGGCGATGACGGCGTCGACCTGCGCGGACCAGTCGGCGGGCAGTTCACCGCGCATGCGGCGGGTGAATTCGGCGGCCTGCTGGGGGAAAGCCTTGGCATAGGCGGCGAAACGGGTGTTCCAGTCCGCTTCGAGCGTAGCCCCTTGTTCGCGTGCATTCCACGCGGCGTAGATGTCGTTCGGGATTTCGAACGGTGCATGCGTCCAGCCGATGTGCTCGCGCGTCGTGGCGATTTCCGCGGCACCGAGCGGGGCGCCATGCACGTCATGGCTGCCCTGCTTGTTCGGCGCGCCGGCGCCGATGACGGTCTTGCAGCAGATCAGCGTCGGCTGGCTGATGTTGGCCTTGGCCTGACGGATCGCGGCGTCGATTTCCGCCGAGTCATGCCCCTGCACATCGCGGATCACCTGCCAGCCGTAGGCCTCGAAGCGCTTCGGCGTATCGTCGGTAAACCAGCCATCGACATGGCCGTCGATCGAGATATTGTTGTCGTCGTAGAAGGCGATCAGCTTGCCCAGGCCGAGCGTGCCGGCGAGCGAGCACACTTCGTGCGAGATGCCTTCCATCAGGCAGCCGTCGCCGAGGAAGGTGTAGGTGTGATGATCGACGATCGCGTGGCCGGGTTGGTTGAATTCGGCCGCCAGCATCTTTTCCGCCAGCGCCATGCCGACCGCGTTGCTGATGCCCTGGCCGAGCGGGCCGGTGGTGGTTTCGACGCCCGGCGTGTAGCCGTATTCAGGGTGGCCCGGGGTCTTGCTGTGCAGCTGGCGGAAGCGCTTGAGTTCCTCGATCGGCAGGTCGTAGCCGGTCAGGTGCAGCAGCGCATAGATCAGCATTGAGCCGTGGCCGTTCGACAACACGAAGCGGTCGCGATCGGCCCACTGCGGGTTCGCCGGATTGTGGCGCAGGTGATGGCGCCACAGTACCTCCCCAATTTCCGCCATGCCCATCGGGGCGCCCGGATGGCCCGAATTGGCCTGCTGGACCGCATCCATGGCAAGTGCGCGAATCGCGCCGGTGACGGGGTTGAAAACCGGAGGCCGGACGTTGCGCGGATTCTCGTTGCGGGCTGGCTGCATGGATTTCTCGGGGTTTGGCGGGCGGGGAAAGGGCGGAATTATCGCCGAAAACGGTGGGGCTTGGGTAGGGCTTGTTGCGCTGCAAAACGGGCTAAGTGCCTGCGGCCTCAGGCCAATTGCGCTGCGCGCAATCGGATGGCTGGGCCTACACCCACTGGCGCCGGCGCTCCATCAGCTTCCAGATCAGCGGCGTGAGGATCAGCTGCATCGCCAGATCGAGCTTGCCGCCGGGGATCACGATGGTGTTGGCACGTGACATGAATGCATCGTGGATCATGCGCAGCAGGTAGGGAAAATCGACACCGCGCGGATCCTTGAAGCGGATTACCACCATGGATTCGTCTAGGGTCGGCACTTCGCGGGCGATGAAAGGGTTCGAAGTGTCCACGACCGGCACGCGCTGGAAGTTGATGTGGGTGTGCGAGAACTGCGGCACGATGTAATGCACGTAGTCGTGCATGCGGCGCAGGATCGTGTCCTGCACTGCTTCCGGTGAATAGCCGCGCTCGCGCGTGTCGCGATGCAACTTCTGGATCCACTCGAGGTTGATCGTTGGCGCGACCCCGATCAGCAGATCGACGTGGCGGGCGACATCCACCTTTTCGGTCACGGCCGCGCCGTGAAGACCTTCATAGAACAGGCAGTCGGTACCGACCGGGAGATCCTCCCAGTCGCTGAAACTCCCGATCGGCAGGCCGCGGCGCGCCGCGCTTTCGGCGTCGTGAATGTAGCTGCGGCAGCGTCCGGTGGCCGATTCGCCATAGGCGCGGAAGAGGTTTTCAAGCTCTTCGACGAGGTTGGCTTCCGGTCCGAAGTGGCTGATGCCGCGCTGGCCCGCACGCTCGGCGTTCTCTATCAGGCGCTGCATTTCGTCACGTGTGTAGCGATGGAAGCTGTCACCTTCGACGACGGCGGCATTCACGTTCTCGCGGTGGAAAATCGCCTCGAACGTGTGTTTGACTGTCGTGGTGCCGGCTCCTGAAGAGCCGGTAACGGCAATGATGGGATGCTTCGTCGACATGGTGCGTTCCGCGCAATAATTGTCCGGGGGCGGCCTGTAGTCCGCTAGCTGCCCGGAACTCGGTTTTCGGCATCGAGTTCGGCATACACGCGCCGTGAGGCAATTACCAGAACGTGCACTTCCTCGAACGACAGTTCCGGATAGTTTTCGCGCACCACACGGTAGGCAAGGTGATCCAGCGTCGCATTACCCCAGCGGTTTTCCCTGGCAAAGAACGGCGCGATCAACTCGCACGCCTGTTCAAAAATTTCGCGCACCCGCAGAAATTTGCGGCGCTCATGCATGCCGGTTGCAGGCGAGGGGGGCGGGTTCATGTGAGTGTATGGAAATAAACTAAACGAAAAATAATAGCGTGGGTCGCGCGCCCGCATGGCGTTGGGCGATGCGCCTCGTCCGCTTGTCTCAGGAGTGGGCTGCCACCCACTTGCGCCACTCGGCAAAGAGCGTCGGATTGGCCGCCGCGATTATGCCGCGCTTGACGGCCGGACCCGCGGTCAGCGAACCACCGTCGAGCGCGGCAGCTTCGCCTCCGGCTTCGGCGAGGATAAGCCGTCCCGCCGCGTAGTCCCACAGCATCTGGCCGCCGTGCACGTAGACGTCGAGCCTCCCGGCGGCGACGAAACACCATTCGAGGGCGCTGGAGCCGAAATTGCGCTGCGAGAAATAGGGGGGACGAACCGCCAGTTCATCGCCGAGGTGATGGCTGATGCGCTTGAAGTCGATACCCGCGACCGCATCGTGCAGGCCGGGAGCAGCGGCACGCAAGGGCAGGGCGACGCCGTTGAGAAACGCACCCGCACCCTTCGCGGCGTAAAAGGACTCGTCCGTGACCGGGTTATACACGACGCCGAAGCGCGGTTCGTGTTCCACCAGATAGGCAATCGAGACGGCAAAGAACGGGATGCCGTTGGCGAAGTTGGTGGTGCCGTCGATCGGGTCGATGCACCACAGGCCGCGCCGTCCGGCACTCCATAGATGTGCCTGTTCGGCCGCGCTCATCTCCTCGCCCAGCACCGGACCCGGCGCGAGAAGCGGCAGGGCTTCGGTAAAACGCCGCTGCGATTCGATATCTGCTTCGGTGAACAGCGAACCATCGGCTTTTCGGTTGCGCGCGCTCTTCAGATAACGGGGAAGGATGACCTCTCGGGCAATTTCGCGCACCAGTGATTCGAGTGCCCGCGCCTGCGCCAGCCGTTGCGTTCCGGTCGGCATCAGGCGCTGCGCCGCGCACGTGCGGCGTCAACTGAAACCGCACGGCCGGACGCATCCTTCACGGGGAGCCGGGTGCCAAAAATGCGCGGAACCTCGTGATATCGGAACGAACAGTCGAACATGTGGAGCAATATGGCCGGTGCGACCATTGCGGGCCTCTTCAGAATCACGCTTTCCTTATAATAGCACGATGATTTCGCGCTTCTTTTTTCCCGATCCGCTGCCCCATACGGGCGAAATCCAGTTGCCCGAGGCGCTGGCCCATCATGCTTCACGTGTGTTGCGTCTTCGCGAAGGCGACCCCTTGGTGCTGTTCGATGGCCATGGCGGTGAGGTTTCAGGAATCTTGTGCCTGCGCGGCAAGAGCTGTTTCGCCGAGCTCGGCGGGCACCATGCCGTGGAGCGCGAATCTCCGCTGCAACTGGTGCTGGTGCAGGCACTGGCAAGCGGCGACAAGATGGACTGGATCATTCAGAAGGCGGTCGAGCTGGGGGTCGCTGCGGTCGTGCCGGTGCAGGCCGAACGCTCCGTGCTGCGGCTGTCCGGCGAGCGGGCGGCGAAGCGCATCGAGCACTGGCGCCAGATTGCCGTGTCGGCGTGCGAACAGAGCGGGCGTAATCGCGTACCGACGGTCGAGCCCGTCGCGGGCTTGCGCGAATATCTTGCCCGCGGCCACGCCGGGCCGCGGCTGGTGTTCGACCCCGTTGCCGGGCACCGACTGGCCAGCCTGCCGCGGCCGGTGGATGCGATGCATTTGTTGGTGGGGCCGGAGGGTGGTTGGGCGGAGGATGAGTTGGCTGCGTGTCGCACGGCGGCCTGCATTGGTGTCGGACTCGGGCCGCGCGTGCTGCGCACCGAAACGGCAGGGCTCGCAGCGCTCGCGGCGCTTCAGACCTTGTGGGGCGATTTCTGACGGGGGCGCGCGATGTTCGAATCAGCAGAGCTTGGCCACAAGACGGACAAGGCTGAATACGACGCGGCAGAACCGGAACTGCGTGCGCAATTGCTCGATGCACAGTTCGATCTGCTGGAGCTGAAGTCGTTCGCGGTGGTGGTGCTGATCAATGGCATCGACGGCGCCGGCAAGGGCGAAACGGTCAACTTGCTCAACGAGTGGATGGACCCGCGCCATATCCACACGCTGGCCTTCGATTCGCCCACCACGGAAGAGGCCGAGCGTCCTTTCATGTGGCGCTTCTGGCGTGCATTGCCGCCGCGCGGCAGGATCGGCATCCTGTTCGGCAACTGGTATACCGAACCGATTCGCGAGCGTGTCGACAAGATTTCGAAGAAGGCTGATCTCGACCAGCGACTTGACGAGATCAACCGCTTCGAAGCGATGTTGGCGCGCGAAGGCGTGCTGCTTATCAAACTGTGGTTTCATCTGTCGAAGGATGGGCAGCGCAAGCGTCTGAAAGCGCTCGAAAAAGATCCACGCACCCGCTGGCGCGTGACCGAGCAGGACTGGCGTTATTACGAGCAATACGACCGGTATCGCTCCGTCGCTGAGCACACCTTGCGTCACACCAGCAGTGGCGATGCGCCATGGATGATCGTGGACGGTACGGACTCCTGTTTTCGCGAGCTCTTTGTCGCGCGCACCCTGCTCGAAGCGTTGCGCCGGCGGCTGGACGCTGTCGCCAAGCACTGGTCGCCGCGCCAGACTGCACCACCGCTGCCGCCTGCGCCGGACGAACGCAACCTGCTCAACAGTCTGCACCTCAGGCAGCCGCTGGAAAAGAAGGAATACAGCGAGCTGCTGGAGCACTATCAGGGACGGCTCGCTCTGTTGACGCGTGACGAAGCGTTCCGCGAGCGCTCGCTGGTGCTGGTGTTCGAAGGGGCCGACGCAGCGGGCAAGGGCGGAGCGATCCGGCGCGTAACGGCGGCACTGGACGCCCGGCTGTATCACATCATCCCGATCGGGGCCCCCAGCGAGGAGGAGCGAGCGCAGCCCTACTTATGGCGTTTCTGGCGTCATCTGCCGCGTCTGGGCAAGGTCGAGATCTTCGACCGTTCATGGTACGGGCGTGTGCTCGTGGAGCGTGTCGAGGGCTTCTGCAGCGAGGCGGACTGGATGCGTGCGTACTCCGAAATCAACGATTTCGAGGACCAGCTTGCCAGGGCCGGGGTGGTGGTGGTCAAGTTCTGGCTGCAGATCGGCAAGGACGAACAGCTGGCGCGTTTCAAGGAACGCGAAGCCGAGGCGCACAAGCGCTTCAAGATCACCACCGAGGACTGGCGCAACCGCGAGCGCTGGGACGATTACGCCCGTGCCGTGTGCGACATGGTGGATCGCACCAGCACCGAAACGTCCCCCTGGGTGCTGGTCGAGGCGGAGAACAAGCTGTTCGCTCGCATCAAGGTGCTGCGCGCGGTGTGCGAGCGCCTGGAGGCTGCATTACGCAGCTGACTTCGCATCCGCTCTTGCCCGTGCCGGGTAATGGATCGCGGTGCCACGGCGCGTTTCCGAAACTATTCCGCTAGAATGAGGCGAGCGAATACACCGTCGCACGG
Source organism: Aromatoleum diolicum (assembly GCF_012910955.1). GTDB lineage: Bacteria > Pseudomonadota > Gammaproteobacteria > Burkholderiales > Rhodocyclaceae > Aromatoleum > Aromatoleum diolicum. Next base: position 24,798 of record NZ_WTVQ01000001.1, on the reverse strand, counting down.
GTAGCCTCCGCGGCGGCACATGATTTCAAGACGGTGATTACTTGAACGGCACTACGAACCCAAACCCTGCGGCGACCGAAATGGCCGCCTCGACCGAACAGTTCGTCGCGTGGGTGCGCGGCGCGGCGCCATATATTCATGCTTTCCGCGGGCGGACCTTTGTCCTTGCCTTTGGCGGTGAAGTCGCCGGGGGCGCCCGCGCGCAAAGCCTTGCCTATGACTGCAATCTGCTCGCCGCGTTAGGTATCCGCCTGGTGCTCGTGCATGGTGCGCGTCCGCAGATCGACGCGGAAGTGGCGCGGCGCGGTCTCGAGCCGCGCTTTCACAACGGCTTGCGGGTGACCGATGCAGCGGCGCTCGAATGTGTCAAGGCGGCGATGGCGGTGACGCGCATCGAGGTCGAGGCCCTGCTGTCGCAGGGCCTGCCGAATACGCCGATGGCGGGCAGCTACATGCGCGTCACCGGTGGCAACTTCATCACTGCGCGGCCGGTCGGGGTGGTCGACGGCGTGGACTACCAGTACACCGGGGCGGTGCGCAAGATCATCGCGGAGGAGATCAACGCCGATCTCGATCAGCAGAACGTGGTGCTGATCTCGCCGCTGGGCGTGTCGCCGGCCGGCGAGATCTTCAACCTGAGCATGGAAGAAGTCGCCGAAACCGTCGCTGTCGCGGTAAAGGCGGAAAAACTGATCTATCTGTGCGATGCGCCCGGTCTGCTGGATTCGGAACAACGTCTGATCGATTCCGTGACCGCGGACGAAGCCGAGCGCATGTTCAAGGCTGGTGAAGGGCTGACCGAGGACCTGCATCTATACCTGCCGTGCGCGATTCGCGCCGTGCGGCGCGGCGTGTCGCGCGTGCATTTGATCGATTACGATAAGGACGGCGGCCTGCTGCTCGAGTTCTTCACCCACGCCGGTGTTGGCACGGTGGTGTCGCGTGATCCGCTGTTCCGCTTGCGTGATGCAGGTGTCGAGGACGTTGCCGCACTGGTTGCGCTGATATCGCCGATGGAGGCCGACGGAACGCTGGTGCGGCGCGGTCGCGAACTGCTCGAGCAGGAGGTCGATCGCTTTTCGGTCATCGAGCACGATGGGGTGCTGGTCGGTTGCGCGGCCCTGTATCCGTTCTCCGATGAGCGCGCCGCGGAGCTCGCCTGCCTGGCCGTGACGCCCGAATATCGCCGCGCGGGCCTCGGTGACCAGCTCCTGCGCCGTATCGAGTTACGCGCGCGCGCGCAGCGTCTCGAACGCCTGTTCGTCCTGACGACACGCACGGCACACTGGTTCCGCGAGCGCGGTTTCAGCGAAATCGGGCCCGAAGCATTGCCGCGGCAGAAGCGCGAGTTGTACAACTATCAGCGCCGCTCCAAGGTGTTCGTCAAGTCGCTATGAACGCCTACTGCGCATTGTCTTGCGGATGGTGCGCGGCGTTCCGGGGCGCCGGAGCGCAAGCATGAAAGATTCCTCCGACCCACGACTGGTGCCTCTCCTCGCAGGCATCGTCGCGAGCCTGCTCGCCGGGGTCGCTGCGGTGGTGGGAATGTATTCCGGCGCGCTTGGCGCCTGGCTTGGCATCGCCTTGGTGATGGCGACCATCGGCGGCCTGGTCGGGTTTGCCGCGCGCTGCCACATGGTGAATCGCGCCCGTCTGCGTGCGGGCGACTCCGCTGCCATCGGTTCGCGGCTCGATACGCTGGATGCGCGCGTCAGTCTCACGCAGGCCCCATTCGTGACTGCAGAATGTGACCACCTGACGCGTCTCGAGGCCGCGACGACCGGTGTGTGCCAATTGCGTGAAATTGCGGAAGGCGTGTACTGCGTCGAAGCCCTGTTCGACGTCAGCGGTCGGCTTATGTGGATCAGTCCGTCAATCGAGCGGCTGACCGGCTGGACGCCCGAAACCTGCCTGGCTGCGCCCGATGCCCTGGCCTTGATGGTGCACGAATCGGATCGCCGCTACTGCCTGCGCATGGCGCAGCGGGTCGCCGAGGGCAGTGCGGGCGAAGACTTCGAGATGCGTCTGCTGCGCGAGGATGGACGTATCTGCTGGGTGGCCTGTCATTGGCGTCCGCTGGGCAAGCATTCCGCTCATCCGGCGGGACTGCGCATGTCCGCCGAGGACATTCAGGCGCGCAAGGAAACCGAATACAAACTGCTCGAAACCGTCACCGAGCTGCGTCGTGCGCAGGCCCTGCGCGAACGTTATCTGGCTCGCTCCAATGATGAGCGCCAACGGTTGTCCGCACTGCTGAATGTCATCCGACTCGGCATCCTGTTCATGGATCGCGATCACCGGGTGCTTTATTGCAACAGGGCGATGCTCGATATCTGGGGCTTCCCGCCGGACGAAAACCTGATTGGCATGCGCGACGTGGTATTGCAGAGCCGCATTGCGGAGCTGATCGAGCAACCCGAGGCCTACATCGAACACATCGACGCGGTCTTGCGAACCTTTGTCGTCAGCGAGCCCTATGAAGTGCATTTCCGCGACGGTCGCATCGTCACCGATATCGCCGCGGTGGTCGAGGCGGTGCAGGGGCGGCGTGGCATCGGACGCGTCTGGATCTACGAGGATGTGACGCAGCAGCGCCGCACGGCCGAGCGCCTGGTAGAGCTGGCCGAGCATGATCCGTTGACGGGCCTGTTCAATCGCCGGCGTTTCCACGAGGAGCTGACTCGCCTGCTGGCGGACGCGTCACGCCGCGGTGTCCAGGTCGGTTTGGTGGCGATCGACCTCGACGGCTTCAAGCCCATCAATGACGAATTCGGTCACCAGGCCGGGGACGAGGTGCTGGTCGGACTGGCGGGTGCGGTTGGAGACGTGATCCGGCGCAACGAGATGTTCTGCCGCCTTGGCGGAGACGAGTTTGCCGTATTGGTGCCGGATACCGAAGAGACCCAGCTGTGCGAACTTGCACGACGGATTCTCGAAGTCATCGAGGCCTTGCGGTTCGACTTTGGTGGCCGCTCCGTAGGGCTGACCGCAAGCCTCGGCATTGCGATCTTCCCGCACCATGCCAGCACCGCAGAACAGCTGATCGCAGTGGCCGACCAGGCAATGTACCGTTCCAAGAGCAGTGGCCGCGATCAATGGACCATGGCCGCGAGCGGCAGCGATGAATCCGCTAGAATGGGGACTTCGGATTCCGATGAACCCAATCGCAGAGGGGATTGAAAGATGGCCCGTATGGTCAATTGCATCAAGCTTGGTCGTGAAGCGGAAGGGCTGGATCTGCCCCCGGTTCCGGGTGCGCTTGGTGCGCGTATCTTCGAAAATGTTTCGAAGGAAGCCTGGCAGCAGTGGGTCAAGTACCAGACCATGCTGATTAACGAGAACCGGCTCAACCTGATGGACGCGCGCGCGCGCAAGTACCTCGCGGAGCAGATGGAAAAGCATTTCTTCGGTGGCGGCGCCGACAGCGTCGGTGGCTACGTGCCTCCCGCGAACTGAATTTTCCCAGCGAGACGCCGCTCGGGAAAGCAAAAGGGATGGCCGCGGCCATCCCTTTTGCTTTCTGTTGGCCGGGCTATGCGGCGCCGTCGCCTTCAGCGCGGTCCGGCCGCCCGCTCCAGGGCTTCGACGCCTTCGTGGCGCACATCGCGGCCATTGACCATATACACCACGTATTCCGACACGTTCTTGGCGTGGTCGCCGATCCGTTCGATCGACTTGGCAATGAACAGCACGTCGAGCGAACGGGTGATGAGGCGTGGGTCCTCCATCATGTAGGTGATCAGCTGGCGCATGATGCCCTTGAAGATCGCGTCGACTTCCTTGTCCTTGCGCACGATCTCGGCCGACGAGGACGGGTCCATGCGGGCAAAGGCGTCAAGAGCCCCGTGCAGCATCTCCACCACCATGTTGGAGACATGGCGCAATTCGACCTTTGGCACGAAGATCGATTCCGAGTCGACGATCTGACGGCCCGCCTTGGCGATCTTCTTCGCCTCGTCGCCGATGCGCTCGAGGTCGGTAATCATCTGGATCATCGTCATCACCATGCGCAGATCGCCCGCAGTCGGTGCGTGACGGGCGATCACGTGAATGCAGGCGTCGTCGAGCGCGACTTCCTCATCGTTCACGTGCCGGTCATCCGCGATGACCCGCTCAAGCAACTGCATGTCGTTGGTGCCGATGCCGTCGATCGCGCGGGTCAACTGCTGCGCCACCAGTCCGCCCATCTCCAGCAGGCGTTTCCGGATCGCTTCCAGTTCGGTATCAAATTGAGAATACGTGTGCTTGTTCATCGTCATCGTTCCGGTCCGGTGGAGTGCGCGAGGCTAGCAGTTGAATGTGACGTTAATGTTGCGGTGACGCGCGAGAGTATTACGATTCGATCGCGATGCGCCGCTCGACGCCGTTCGGTGTCGCCAGCAACAGCAGATCGGCTCCGCGGCGTGCGAACAGTCCGCTGGTTACGACGCCGGTGATTTGATTGATCTCGCTCTCGACTTGCCGTGGTTCGGTGATCCGTAGCCCATGAACGTCGACAATCACGTTGCCGTTGTCGGTGACAAAGCCTTCGCGCAGCATTGGGCGGCCGCCAAGAAGCGCGAGTTCGCGTTCGACGTATGCGCGCGCCATTGGAACAACTTCCACCGGCAGCGGGAAAGCCCCAAGACAGCTGACCAGCTTCGTCGCATCGCATATGCAGACGAAGCGCCTGGCCACCGCCGCGACGATCTTTTCGCGCGTCAGCGCACCGCCACCGCCCTTGATCATCGCAAATCCGTGATCGATCTCGTCGGCACCGTCGACGTATAGGGGCAGATCGGTGATGTCGTTCAAATCGAACAGCGCGATGCCATGCGCCTGAAGGCGCCGCGCGCTGGCTTCCGAACTCGATACCGCACCGGCGATGCGCTCCTTGACTGCCGCCAGCCCGTCGATGAAGTGGTTCACGGTGGAGCCGGTGCCGACGCCGACAATCATGCCATCCTCGACATAGTCAAGCGCCGCAAGGGCCGCGGCTTTCTTCAGTTCGTCCTGGGTCATGGGGTGTTCGTCCTGTTGGGGGCTGCGTTATACGAGACCGTCGAAAACCTGGACCTGCACCGCCTCGCCGGCAGTCACGTCGCCGCGATCCTCGGCCAAGACGATGAAGCAGTTCGCTTCCGACATCGATCTTAGAATCCCGGAGCCCTGCGCACCGGCCAGTTGCACGGTCTGGCGGCCATCGGTCAACGTGAGCCGGCCGCGCAGAAACTCGCGTCGTCCCGCTTGCTTGCGGATGGTGTCGCGGCATATGGCGTCGAGCATCACGGCTTCAGGCAGCGGGGATACGCCCGACAGTGCGAGCAGGGCGTCCTGCACGAACTGGTAGAAGGTGACGAGCACGGCCACCGGATTTCCCGGCAGGCCGAACAGCCAGGCGTCGCCGACGCGGCCGAAAGCCATGGGCCGGCCGGGCTTGATGTCGATCTTCCAGAAGGCGACTTCACCGAGTCGATTCACGAGTTCGCGAATGAAGTCGGCCTCGCCGACCGACACGCCGCCGCTGGTGAGAATCACATCAGCGCTGCACGCCGCCTCGCGAAACGCCGCCTCGAGGGCCGCCGGGTCATCGCGCACCACGCCCATGTCGAGCAATTCGCAGCCGAGACGCGAGAGTGCGCCGAACAGTGTGTAGCGGTTGCTGTCGTACACTTCGCCTGGCGCCAGCGGCTTGCCGATTGAGGCGAGTTCATCGCCGGTGGAGAAGAACGCCACGCGCAGGCGCCGACGGACTGTTACTTCGGCGATTCCGAGTGAAGCGACCACGCCCAGTTCGGCCGGTCCGCAGCGTTTGCCGGACGGCAGCGCCACGCTCCCGAGAGCGAGATCCTCGCCCGCGCGCCGCAGGTTCTGTCCTGCGCGCTGGCCGGCCGGGATGAAGACCTTGCCCTGATCGGAGCGCGTCACTTCCTGTACCACGATGGTGTCGGCTCCTTGCGGGATCGGCGCCCCGGTCATGATCCGGACCGCTTGGCCGGCCCCCACCATGCCGGAAAAAGGTTTGCCCGCGAACGCGGTGCCGACCACGCTCAGCGTGGTTTCGCCCGCGGCGTCCAGGTCGGTGAAGCGCACGGCATAACCATCCATGGCCGAGTTGTCGTGCGCCGGAACGTTGCATGGTGCGATCACGTCCTCGGCCAGCACGCGGCCCAAGGCGCCGCGCACGTTGACGCGCTCCCAGCCCGAGACCGGCGCCAGGCGTTCAAGGATCGCCCGGCGTGCCTCGGCGGCAGTGAGATTCGGCGAGCGGGTGGCGCGAGGACTCCCGGGTTTCTGTTCCATGACTCTCCTTCCTTGATGCGACGGCCCAGTGGCCACGCGGCGAGCGCGTACTTGGAGCGCCCATTATCGTCTCATCTGCTGCTACGGGTGAATGGCTGCACTGCAAACAGGTGTTCGGGTCGGACGGTGAGGTCCGAGCGGCCTCGTGGAAAAGAAAAAGGGGTGGTCAGACCACCCCTTTCCGGGATTTCCCACTGGTGAGGTCAGTGACGCTTAACGCAGGCCCGCAGCGTAGTCGGCGACGGCTTTCATTTCCGGGTCAGTCATCTTCAGCGCGATCGTCTGCATCATCTGCGCCGGGTCGTTCTTGCGCACGCCGTCGCGGAACGCTTTCAGTTGCGTTTCAGTGTAATCGGCATACTGACCGGCGAGGCGCGGGTACTGAGCGGGCAAACCGGCACCGGCCGGGCCGTGGCAGCCGGCACAGGCGGGGACGCCCTTGGTCGGGATGCCGGCGCGCCAGATATTCTGGCCGAGCTTGGCCAGTTCGGCGTTCTTCGCCGCGTCGGGCTGCAGGGTTTGCGACGAAAAATGGATCGCCAGCGCCTTCATGTCGGCCTCTTCAAGTGCGGCAACCATGCCGCCCATGATCGGGTTCTCGCGCTCTGCCGGTTTGCCGTTCCAGCCCTTGAAGTTCTTCAGCTGCTTGAACAGGTAGTCAGGATGCTGGCCCGCCAGTTTAGGGTTGACCGGAATCGGGCTGTTGCCGTCGGCGCCATGGCATCCCGCGCAGAGAGTCTCGGCGGTCTGTTTCGCCTTGGCGAGGTCGGGAGTCTGGTCTTGGGCGTGAAGGCCGCCTGCAACCAGCAGCAGCGAGAGCAGCAGGGAACGCTTGATCATGGTGTCCTCAGAAAGCCGTGAGTGGTTATCGCAAACGCGGTATTCTATACTAGGTACCCCGTTTTGCGCGATGCAATGTGGGCCATCCCGCAAACCAATCCGCGTTCCCGACTGTTTCCCCGATGCCCATATTCCGCAACGCAAAATTTGAAATTTCCATCGCAAAATCAGGTGATCTGCCCATTGCGAACGGCCCTGAAATTGCATTCGCGGGGCGTTCGAATGCCGGCAAGTCGAGTGCCATCAATACGCTGGCCGATCATACGCGATTGGCATTCGTATCGAAGACGCCGGGACGCACTCAGCTGATCAACTTCTTCCGTCTGGACTGCGGCGCGGTGCTGGTGGACTTGCCGGGCTACGGCTACGCCAAGGTCCCCGAAGCCATTCGTCGGCAGTGGCAGGGTCTGCTGGAGAACTATCTACGCAAGCGCGAAAACCTGATCGGACTGGTGCTGATCATGGATTCTCGCCATCCGTTGACGCCGCTGGACCGCCAGATGATCGACTGGTTCGTGCCGAGCGGGCGTCCGATTCATGCCCTGCTGACCAAATCGGACAAGCTATCGCGCAATGAAGCTGCCGCAACGCTGGCTGCAGTGCGTCGCGAAGTGGCTGTACTGGGGCCGCAAATCAGCGTGCAGCTGTTTTCGAGCCTGAAGAAGATCGGCATGGAAGAGGTTGAGCACAAGGTCGCCGGCTGGCTGAACTTGCCAACGGAGGATCTGCCGGCAATCCCGACCACTGCGCAGTTGCGTGCGGCCGGAAAATAAAAAACCCCGGGCTAAAGGGGATAAAGCCCGGGGTCGAACGCCTTAACGGGATTAAGGCACCCGCTCAGGGAGGTGAAGCGGGAGATGGCTCATCACCATCTGGAAAATAAGAGTTGATGCCCTCCCGGGAAGTTCCCCGTTGATTTCGTTACCGGATGTTTCTAGTCATATACTCGTTACTGGAACTGGATTGAACATGCGCCCTACCGGAAATTTTCCCGTGACCCGCATGCGGCGGATGCGCCGCGACGATTTCTCCCGCCGCCTGATGCGCGAATCACGCCTCTCTGCGGATGACCTGATCTACCCCGTGTTCGTGCTCGAGGGCAGTAATGTCACCCAGAGCGTGCCGTCGATGCCGGGTGTAACCCGCGTGTCGCTGGACAATCTGCTGCGCGTGGCCGAAGAGGCCGTGTCGCTGGGCGTGCCGGCGCTGGCGCTGTTTCCGGTGATCGACGCGGCGGGCAAGACGCAGGGTGCGGAAGAGGCATGGAATCCCGATGGCCTCGTGCCGCGCGTGGTGCAGGCGCTGAAGGCGCGCTTTCCCGAACTGGGCGTGATTACCGATGTGGCGCTCGATCCCTATACGAGCCACGGTCAGGACGGCCTGATCGACCCCGACGATCCGCGCGGCTACGTGCTTAACGACGAGACCCTCGAGGCCCTGGCGAAACAGGCGCTGTGCCATGCACAGGCGGGGGCCGATGTGGTGGCGCCGTCGGACATGATGGACGGGCGCGTGGCACGCATCCGCGCCGAGCTGGATGGCGACAACCGCATTCACACGCGCATCCTCGCATATTCGGCCAAGTACGCGTCGAGCTTCTATGGCCCGTTCCGCGACGCAGTCGGTTCGGCCGGCAATCTCGGCAAAGGTAACAAGTACACTTATCAGATGGACCCGGCGAATTCGGATGAAGCGATTCGCGAAGTCGCACTCGACATCGCCGAGGGGGCCGACATGTTCATGGTGAAGCCCGGCATGCCCTATCTCGACATCGTGCGCCGGGTGAAGTCCGAACTGCAGGTGCCGACCTACGTCTATCAGGTCAGTGGTGAGTATGCGATGCTGAAAGCGGCCATCGCGAACGGCTGGCTGGCAGAGGAAGCCTGCGTGATGGAAGCCTTGCTGGCGTTCAAGCGTGCCGGGGCAGACGGGATTCTGACGTATTTCGCACTGGATGCGGCGCGCTGGCTGAAGGCCGAGCTCTGAGGGCACCGCCCCGGCCCGTCAACGGGGCAGCAATCGGCCGGCTGCGCGGCGCAGATCGAGAATGGAAGAGATCCTGACGTCGACGTAGGCCGGCCTTTTCGCGCCGCGGCCGACCAGCACGGTCTTCATGCCGAGGCGTCTGGCGGTGCGCAGGTTGTCCGCCGAATCCTCGATCAGGATGCAGCGCTGCGGCTTGAGTCGGTGGTCGTGCAGCAGATGGCGGAAAGCCTGGACGCCTGGCTTGGGTTGGAAGCGCATCCGTTCGATGCCATACACGTCATCGAAATGCCGCCGCATGCCCATGGCGTCGAGGACGGCTTCGGCATAGCGCTGCGGGCCGTTCGAGAACACGATCTTGCGGCCGGGCAGCCGGCGCAGCAGCGCGCCCAAGGCGCGTTCGAACACCATCATGGCGTGCAGCGTGTCGAAGCGATGTGTCGCTTCGAGGAAGTGATGCGGGTTGGTGCCGTGGTGCCGCACCAGGCCGGTGAGCGTGGCGCCGTAGCGATGCCAGTAATGGATGCGCAGCGCATTGGCTTCTTCGCCGCTCAGCGACAGATGCTGCTCGAGGTAGGCCGTCATGCTGCGATTGATGTGCGGGAAGATATGTGCGCTGGCGTTGTGCAGTGTGTTGTCCAGGTCGAACAACCATACTGGTCCTGCGGGTACGTGGCTCACGCCGCCCTTACCCCTTTGCCGGGCGGGGCTGGAAACGGATCACCGCGCGGCCGTCGTCAGTGGTTTTGGGCTGAACCTTCCATGCATGGCCCTGTATCACTTCGAAGGTGGCGGGCAGTCTGCCCTCGCGGCGTAGCGCAGTGAGGGACTGGCGTGCGGCATCCCAGCTGACCTTTCCGGCCAGTCCGCGCGGACGTTCAGTGCTGGCGTTGGCGCTGCCCGACTGACGCAGGTCGCGCAGCAGTTCATCGACATCCGGGTAGGTCAGCGTCAGCACTTCCATGTCCATGACGGGGTCCGAAAAGCCGGCCTGTACCAGCGCATCGCCGAGGTCATGCATGTCGATGAAGCGATGCACGCGCTCGCCCCGCGTGGCAGGCAGCGCGGCGCGCAATTCGCGCAGGGTGTCGGGGCCCAGCGTGGAAAACATTAGCATGCCGTCGACTTCGAGCACGCGATGCATTTCGCGCAGCGCCGGCAAGGGGTCGGCGAGCCAGTTGAGCATCAGGTTCGACCACACCAGCGACATGCTGGCGCGTGCGAACGGCAGCGCTGTCGCGTCGGCGCAGGCGAGGGCAGGCGGTGTGGGCCGGCCCAGCGCGCGCAGGCGACTCAGCAGGCCGCGCTCGCCGCGTGCCCGCTCAAGCATTGGCAGCGCAAAATCGGCACCGAAGCGCTGCGCCGCGGGAAAACGCTTGCCCAGCATATCGAAATCGGTGCCCGTGCCGCAGCCCAGGTCAAGGATGCGCTTGGGCTCGATGCGGATGTAGTCGAGCCGTTCGTCCATGCGCCGCGCGACCTCGCGGGCGAGCACCGCGACCTCGTCGTAGGTCGCGGCGGCCCGGCCGAAGCGCCGGATCAGGAGCCGGCGTTCGAGAGCGAAGTCGGCGTCATCGGCCATCGGGCGTGCCCGCAGTCTTTCAGAACGGATGCAGGCCGAGCCGCGCGAACAGTGCCTCGTCGTGGTCGGCGCCGGGGTTGTCGGTGGTCAGCAGGCGGTCGCCGTAGAAGATCGAGTTGGCGCCGGCCATGAAGCACAGCGCCTGCAGTTCGTCGCTCATCTGCTCGCGGCCGGCGGACAGGCGCACCATGCTGGTCGGCATCATGATGCGGGCGGCGGCGACGGTGCGCACGAATTCGAACGGGTCGAGCTTTTCGGCACCGGCGAGCGGGGTGCCCGGGATGGCGACGAGGTTGTTGATCGGCACCGACTCGGGCGGCGGATCCATGTTCGCGAGCTGGGCCAGCAGGCCGGCGCGACCGGAGCGTCCTTCGCCCATGCCGACGATGCCCCCGGAGCATACATTGATGCCGGCGTTGCGCACCTGGTCAAGGGTGTCGAGACGGTCTGCGAGCGTGTGGGTGGTGATCACCTTGTCGTAGTACTCGGGGGCCGTGTCGATGTTGTGGTTGTAGTAGTCGAGCCCGGCGTCCTTCAGTTGCAGGGCCTGGTCGCCTTTGAGCATGCCGAGCGTGACGCAGGTTTCCATCCCGAGCGCCTTCACCTCGCGCACCATGGCGAGCACGGCCGCCATGTCGCGTTCCTTGGGGCTGCGCCACGCGGCACCCATGCAGAAGCGTGACGCGCCCTTGGCCTTCGCGGCCTTGGCCTGCTCGACGACTTCCGCAACGCGCATCAGCTGTTCGCGCTCGAGTTCGGTCTTGTGGCGTGCGGATTGCGAGCAGTAGCTGCAGTCTTCCGAGCAGCCTCCTGTCTTGATCGATAGCAGCGTCGAGCGCTGGACGGCGTTGGCGTCGAAATGTTCACGGTGCACCTGCTGGGCGCGGAACACCAGGTCCATGAACGGCAGCTCGTACAGTGCCTCGACCTCAGCGACGGCCCATTTCTTGCGGTGAATGGCCTTGCCTGGGGCCGGGATGTCTTGTTTCTGGCACGAGGAAGTCATTGTCATGAAAGCTGTTCCGGGATGTAATGCGAAGCTTCCCATGTTCCTTCATTCGCTGAAATCTTGTCAAACCTGCTCGATCTGCTGCGCGATGCTTCGGGGCTCCTTGCCGAGAAATTGCTGCCCAATGATTGCTTCGTTTGCGGCCACCGTGCTGGTCCTGGCCTGGTCTGCACGACCTGTCTCGACGCCTTGCCGCATCAATTGCCGTCCTGTCCGGTATGTGCCATTCCCGTCGATGGCGGCCTGATCTGCGGGCGTTGCCAGCGTCAGGCGCCCGCCTTCGATGCGACTTTTGCGGCCCTGTCGTATGTGTTTCCCGTCGATCGGCTGGTCCGCGCCCTCAAGTATCGACACCGGCTCGCGGTTTCGGGCTTCTTCGCGCAGGCGCTGCAGCCGCTGAGCCCGCCCGAAGGTGAGGTCGTGATCGTGCCGATGCCGTTGCATTTCAACCGCTTGCGACAGCGTGGCTTCAATCAGGCGGCGGAGATTGCGCGCCCGCTGGCGCGGGCATGGGAATTGCCGCTTGAACTGGACGGTGTGTGCCGGGTGCGCGATACCGCTGCGCAGGCATCCTTGCCGTGGACCGAGCGACGCGTCAATATGCGCGGGGCTTTTCGCTGTGACGTGTCTTTTCGCGGCAAGACAGTGGTGGTCATCGACGACGTGATGACCACCGGCGCGACCCTCGACGAACTCGCCCGTACACTCAAGTCCCATGGCGCCGCCCGCGTGGAAAACCGCGTGGTAGCACGCACCCCTTTGCCAGTCTGACATGCTCGATATCGTTCTCTTTCAGCCCGAAATTCCGCCCAATACGGGCAATTCCATCCGCCTCGCGGCCAATACCGGGGCGCATCTGCATCTGGTTCGCCCGCTGGGCTTCGATCTTTCGGATCGGCAGCTGGCGCGTGCCGGCCTCGATTACCATGACCTGGCGCGTGTGAGCGTGCATGACGACTGGGATGCGTGCCTGCGCGCGCTGGCGGGTCGTCGCATGTTCGCGCTGAGTACGCGGGGGGCACGGCGCTACGATCGCATTGAATACCGCGAAGGGGATGTGCTGCTGTTTGGTCGCGAGACCGCCGGTCTGCCGGCCGAGGTGCTGGCATCCCTGCCCGAGGCAAACACTCTGCGGATTCCGATGTGCCCGTCAAATCGCAGTGTGAATCTGTCCAATGCAGTCGCGGTGGTGGTTTTTGAGGCGTGGCGGCAGCTGGGATTTTCGGGCGCGGCCTGAGTGGGCGCAGCGGCGCCCCGCCTCGGGCGAGAGCGGACGGCGTGCCGGGTGGCGCGGCTATTCGTGTGTCGGTTCGCGTGACAGCAATTGCTCGACGACTTCGCGTGGTCCAAGGCGGTTGCCGTGCAATAGCGTGTCGACCGCTGCGCACAGCGGCATCTGCACACCATGCCGGCTCGCCAGCGTGACTACCTCGCGTGCCGTCGATACTCCCTCGGCAACATGGCCGAGTTCGCCGAGGATTTCATCCAGTGTCTTGCCCTGGGCCAGTGCCAAGCCCACGCGCCGGTTGCGCGACAGGTCGCCGGTGCAGGTCAGGATCAGGTCCCCCATGCCGGCAAGCCCCATCAGGGTTTCCGCGCGTCCGCCGAGTGCCGTGGCGAGGCGGGCGATCTCCGCCAGTCCGCGGGTGACGAGCGCTGCTCGGGCGTTGAGCCCGAAGCCCATGCCGTCGGAAACGCCCGCGGCGATCGCAAGTACGTTCTTGATTGCCCCCCCGATCTCTGCTCCGACGACGTCCGAGTTTGCGTAGATGCGCAGCCGCGGCTGGTGCAGGATGCGTGCCCAATCCTGGGCGAATCCGGTGTCGCTGGCGGCGAGCGTCACGGCGGTGGGCAATCCGCGGGCGACCTCGGCGGCAAAACTCGGCCCGGTGAGTACGCCGCAGGCGGCGCCCGGGCCGAGCTCTTCGCTGACGATTTCGTGAGGCAGCTTGCCGCTCCCCGCCTCCAGGCCTTTACATGCCCAGATCAGTGCGGTATCAGGCCGGGTGCGGCGCAGTCTCCCCGCCGCGTCACGCAGGCCGGCCAACGGAGTGACCACCAGATGCAGGTCCGCGCCACGTGCCGCGGTCTCGAAATCCGCCGTCAGATCGAGGGCTGAGGGCAGCGGAACATCCGGCAGATAGCGTGTGTTGCTGCGTGTTGCGACAAGACTGTCGATGTGTCGGGCGTCGCGCCCCCACAGGATTACGTTGTGCCGGGCACTGAATGCCAGCGCCAGCGCGGTGCCCCAGGCACCGGCGCCGAACACTGCGATCCTCTTGGTGATCAAAGTCCCCACACCTCGGTGACGCGGACAAATCCCGACGCGCCGTCCTTGTGCCGCACCGGGAGCCAGCCGTCCGCAGCACTGCCGGTGACTTCGAGCACGACGTCCTTTACCGCTTCGAAGGCCGGCGGGGCATCGACGGCGCCACGCTGTTTCACGATCGCGCGCGCGCTCGTCACCATGACAGTGCGCTTGTCGGAGAGTACGCGGCGCTCGATCCAGTTGATGGATCCGCCCGCATCGCGCACCTTGACCCATTTGTCGAGGCTGACGACCACCTCGACCGGGGTGCCCGGCGTGACGATGAACAGGCGCCTGCCCTTCTCCGACGGCGAGTCGAACAGGATTGCCGGCTCTGCGACCGAGCGGTAGTCGATCGCGTGCGCAAAGGCGGCTGGCAGGGCCAGTGCGGCGGCAAGCGCGATGACGCGGACGTTCATAGGCATGGCTTTTACTGGATCGGCAGTTCGCCCGACTCGCGGGCGGCGGCCTGCTGCTGCTGGCCCTGATAGAGCGCCTCGAAATTCACCGGAGCCAACACCACCGGCTGGAAGCCGGCACGGGTAATGGCATCCGAGATGGCTTCGCGCGCGTAGGGGAAGAGGATGTTGGGGCAGCCGATCATCGTCACCGGCTCGAGGTCGCCTTCCGGGATATTGCGGATCTGGAAGATGCCCGCCTGCGCCACTTCGACCAGGAATACCGTGCGATCCTCGGCGAGCTTGGCCGAAACCGTAACCGTCAGGGTGACTTCGAAAATGCCTTCGTCAACGTTGCTGGCGTCGGTACGCAGTTGCACGTTGATCTGAGGGTTCTCGCGATCCAGGAAAATTCGTGGGGCGTTGGGCACTTCCAGCGACAGATCCTTGACGTAGAGCTTTTCGATCGAGAAGACTGGCTGGGAGGCTTGGGCGTTTTCGGACATGTAAGGGCCTGGTCGGTAGGTGATTGATGAATGAAAGTGTCTGGAAGCAGGGCGCTCAGGGCTGCTGCAGCATGCCGTCGAGTTTGCCCTGGTGCTCGAGTTCGTAAAGGTCGTCGCAGCCGCCGACATGCACGTTGCCGATGAAGATCTGTGGCACGGTGCGGCGGCCGGTAAGGCTCATCATCTCGTCGCGGCGCACCGGATCCTGGTCGATGCGGATCTTCTCGATGTCCTGGATGCCCTTGCGCTTGAGCAGCTGCTCGGCACGGATGCAGTAGGGACATACGGCGGTGGCGTACATGCGAATGGTCGGCTGCATCGTCATTTCCTCTTGCGGCTGACCGGTTGCCCGGCCTTTTCCCATTCAAACAGGCCGCCCCGCAGCTGGAAAAGCTTCTCGAACCCGGCCTTTTTCAGCGCGCTCACTGCAGCGCCAGAGCGGTTGCCGCTGGCGCAGCACAGGACGATCGGGCGATCCTTGAATTTTTCGAGCTCGCTGCTGCGGCGCTCGAGATCCGCCAGCGGAATGTGCCGGGCGTTGGGGATATGCCCCTTTGCATATTCCCCCTGGTCGCGTACGTCGACCAGCACCGCGTCCTCGCGGTTGATCAGCAGCGTTGCCTCGACCGGAGACAATTGCGACTTGTCACCCTGGGTGCGCGCAAAGTCGAACAGCAACCAGCCTCCGCTCGCTACCGCGAGCGCGGCCCAATACCAGTTTTGCTGCAGGAATTCCACGTAAGCTTGCTCCGTTGTTGTCGTGATGATGGGCGTCTGGCGGCAGGCGACCGCCACGCGGACTCAGCCCCTGCCCGGCGGGACGTCGCAGAACACTTCGCGCATCAGCGCGATCAGCTGCAGCGTGCGTTGGTCGCAGATGCGGTAGTAAACCCGATTGGCATCCTTGCGGGTTTGCAGTACGCCCTTGTCGCGCAGGATCGCGAGATGCTGCGAGATATTGCTCTGCGAGGTGCCAACGGCTTCGACGATGTCCTGTACGCACACCTCGTGCTCGCCCAGTACACATAAAATCTTCAATCGCAGCGGATGCGCGATTGCCTTGAGCGCCCGGGCGGCGGTCTCAATGTGCTCGTGCTTGTCAATGAGGTCGATAATGGTTCTGGTGTCCACGATGGGCGGGAAGTGCAGGTCAGGCGAGTAGTATAAAATACACCGGCCCGTTAAAGCGCGCCTTTGGCGCCTTTGTGTCGAGCGGGCTGGCTGCCGCCGTTTGTGCGGCGGGGTTCCGGTTGAGGCGTTGATACCCGGTGGGCTTCCCTTCAACTTCATTTATTTCCTCTGAGCGCTCATGTACAGAATCGTTCTGCTTCGCCACGGCGAATCCACGTGGAACAAGGAAAACCGCTTTACCGGGTGGACCGACGTGGATCTCACCGAATACGGTGTCGAAGAGGCGCGGGCCGCCGGCCGGTTGCTGAAAAGCGAAGGGTATGCCTTCGATCTCGGCTTTACTTCTGTTCTCAAGCGGGCCAACAAGACCCTCAATATTGTCCTTGAGGAACTCGATTCGCTGTGGCTGCCGGTCGAGCACACATGGCGCCTGAATGAACGTCACTACGGTGACCTGCAAGGTCTCAACAAGGCGGAAACCGCTGCCAAGTTCGGCGACGATCAGGTGCTGACCTGGCGCCGTTCCTACGATATTCCGCCGCCTCCGCTGGCCGAAGGCGACGAGCGCCTCAACACCGGCGACCCGCGCTATGCCTCGCTGCCGCGTGCGCAGTTTCCGCGCACCGAATGCCTCAAGGACACCGTGGCGCGCTTTGTGCCTTACTGGGAAACGGTCATCGTGCCGAACGTCCTGGCCGGTCGCCGCATCCTGATCGCCGCCCATGGGAACAGTCTGCGTGCGCTGATCAAGTATCTCGACAACATTCCCGATGCCGATATCGTCGGGCTCAACATCCCCTCTGCGCAACCGCTGGTGTACGAGCTGGACGCCAATCTGCGTCCGATCAAGAGCTACTACCTGGCTGACGAAGAAACCATCCGCGCAGCCGAGGCTGCTGTTGCGGGGCAGGGCAAGGCCAAGAACTGAGCGCGCTCGTCACGATGTCCGCCTGCCTGGGTTCGCGCAGCCTTTTCCATGCGCTGGCAGCACTGGTGTTGCTCACGGGTGCTGCCGCGCATGCAAATGAGAACGGGGAGGTGGCGCAGAAGCGCTCCGATCTTGAAGAGGTCAGGCAGCGCATCCGCGATCTGCAGAAGGAGATCGCGGACACCGAGGAGTCTCGCTCCAGCGCAGCTGACGAACTGGCGGCGGCGGAGCGTGCGGTGTCGCGGGTGCAGCGCGAGCTGCAGCACCTCTCCGCGGGCAGGGTCGGGGCGGAAAGGAATCTCGCCCTGCTCGAGGCCGAGCGGCAGGCGGTGGAGGAGCGCATCGGCAGTCGCCAGAGCGAACTGGCCGACTGGGTGCGGCGCCATTACGTGCACGGTGCAGGTGGGGGCGTCGCGCCGTTTCTGTCCACTCGCGACCCGAACCAGCTTGCGCGCGATGCCTACTATCTTGAGCACCTCGGGAGGGCGCGGCTCGAATTGATCGAGACCTGGCGCACTGACTTGCGTGAAAAGGCTCAGCTCAGCGAATCGATTACTGCGCGCCGCGATCGCCTCGTCGCGCTCGAAGCGGAACAGCAGGTGCGGCGCAAGGAACTCGAAACCGTGCAGGCAAGGCGCAAGGAAGCGGTCGCGGGTCTCGCGGAGCAGTTACGCAGCCAGCGCAAGGAGGAGCAGACCTTGCGCCAGGACCAGGAGCGCCTTGGTCGTCTGGTCGCGGCGCTTGCCCGGCGTGCGGCGGAGCGCGAGGCCGCGCGGGCGGCCGCTGCCGCAGCAGCGGCCAAAGCGGCACGCGACGAGGCTGCGCGGGCCGAGTCGGCGTCCAGGCGTGCCGAAGTCGTGAAAGGGGTATCACGAGCGCCCGCCGCCCCGCGGTCCGAGCCCGTTGTCGGGGAGATTCGGCAAGCCGCCGGCCCCACCCCGACCGGTGTGAGTTTTACGCAACTGCGCGGAAAGATGAGATTTCCCGTGCGTGGCGAACTCGTCGGCCGTTTTGGTGCTCCAAGGGCGGAAGGAGGTACAACGTGGCGCGGCGTGTTCATCCGCGCTGCGGGTGGAACCCAGGTTCGCGCGGTAGCTGGCGGCGAGGTGGTGTTTTCCGACTGGCTGCGTGGTTACGGCAATCTCATCATCGTCGATCACGGTGGCGACTACCTGACGATCTACGGCAATAACGATGCGTTGCTCAAGGAACTGGGCGACAGCATCTCGGGGGGGGATCCGATTGCCAGCGTGGGTGCCAGCGGAGGTGCGAGCGAATCGGGTTTATACTTTGAAATCCGTCACCGGGGTCAGCCGCTCGATCCCTTGAAGTGGGTGCAGTTCAATTAGCATTTCCGGCGTGGGCCGGGCGATATTTCCTCGATGGAGTGGTCATGCGCAACAAGCTTCAGAAAGCAGGTCTGATCATGACCGGCGTGTTTGCCGGTGTGCTTATCAGCCTCAATTTTTCCGCTAGCGCCGACAAGGCCGTGCAGGCCCCGCTACCGGTGGAGGAGTTGCGCGCGTTTGCCGATGTTTTCAATGCGATCAAGCAGGGCTATGTCGAGCCCGTCGAGGACAAGAAGCTGATCAACCATGCCATCAGCGGCATGCTGAGTGGTCTTGACCCGCACTCGGCCTATCTTGATGCCGAGGCCTACAAGGAACTTCAGGTCGGTACGCACGGCGAGTTCGGCGGGCTAGGGATCGAAGTCGGCATGGAAGACGGCTTCGTCAAGGTGATTTCGCCGATCGAAGACACGCCGGCCGATCGTGCCGGGGTCAAGGCCGGGGATCTGATCGTCAAGCTCGATGAGACGCCGGTCAAGGGTATGAACCTCAACGACGCTGTCAAGCGCATGCGCGGTAAACCCAAGACCGACATCACGCTGACGATCGCACGCAAGGGAGAGCAAAAGCCCATCGTGTTGAAGCTCACGCGCGAAGTGATCAAG
Source organism: Aromatoleum diolicum (assembly GCF_012910955.1). Classification (GTDB taxonomy): domain Bacteria; phylum Pseudomonadota; class Gammaproteobacteria; order Burkholderiales; family Rhodocyclaceae; genus Aromatoleum; species Aromatoleum diolicum. The sequence goes on along the minus strand of NZ_WTVQ01000001.1, from coordinate 5,877 downwards.
GTGCAGAGCGTCAAGTCGAAGGTGATCGAGCCGGGCTATGGTTATCTCCGCGTTGCGCAATTCCAGGAAAATACAGCGCAGTCTGTCGTCGAACACCTCGGCAAGTTGTCCAAGAGCGGCGACCTGAAGGGGTTGGTGCTCGATTTGCGTAATGACCCGGGCGGTCTGCTGCACGGGGCGGTAGGCGTTGCCGCGGCCTTCCTGCCGACCAATACGGTCGTGGTATCGACCGACGGACGCACCGACGATGCCAAACGCGAATATCGTGCCGCCACGGAGGATTATCTGCGCGGGTCACGCGAGGACTTCCTCAAGAACCTGCCTGCTGCCGCACGCACGCTGCCGATGGTTGTGCTGGTGAATGCGGGCTCGGCCTCGGCTTCGGAGATCGTTGCGGGGGCGCTGCAGGATCACAAGCGCGCCGTCGTGATGGGCACCCAGACCTTTGGCAAGGGCTCGGTGCAGACCATCCTGCCGCTCAACAGCAGCACGGCGATCAAGCTGACTACTGCGCGCTACTACACGCCGAGCGGTCGTTCGATCCAGGCCAAGGGGATCGAGCCGGACATCATCGTGGAGGAGAGCGCAAACGGCTCTTCGCGGCGCCTGCGTGAAGCGGACCTCAATGGTCACCTCGGCAACGACAAGGATCCCGATGCCGAGCGCAAGCCTGCGCCGCCGACCTCGCAGCCGGGCGCCGATGGCGGCAAGGCGGCGCCTGTCGGCGAAGACGAGGGCGCTTCGCCGCATCGCTTCGAATTCGCCGGTAAGGATGATTATCAGCTTGGGCAGGCGGTCAACCTTCTCAAAGGCCTTCAAATCGTCCAGAATAAAAAACCATGATCGACTAAGGGAGAAGTCGTGATGCGCAGGGAAACCGCCTACAAGCTGGCCGGCAGGCATCACGATCACCCCGTGGTCGGTGCCGGCCTGCACAAGGAGCGGGAGATCCGCTTTGCTGCGTATCCTCCGCGCCAGGCCCGGCAAGCACTCCAGTCGCTGCGGATGCTCAAGGGGTTGCATGTCGCCCCGCATGTCGAGCGCCTGGATGTCCTGGTCGTGTCGTATTCGGTACTCGATTTCTCACTCGAGATCATTGAGGGGGCCCTGCATGAGGCGGGGTTTCACCTCGACAATTCTCTCTACGTGAAGATCTACCGTGCTGTCGTGTATTTCTGCGAGGAAACGCAGCGGCACAACCTTGAATCGCCCGAGCGGCTCATCAAGAAATCCAACGAGGTCTATGTGCAGGTGTATGAGCACCACCTGCACGGTGATCACGACGATACCCCGATCGAATTCCGCGAATACAAGTGAGCCCGGCACGGGTCGGGCGGTGATGCGCTGGCACTACCCCCGGCGCGGTGTGGAATTTTTTCGATGAATGACGACCAGCTTCTCCGGTATAGCCGACACATCCTGCTCCCCGAAATCGGTGTCGAGGGGCAGGAAGCAATTCTTGCGTCACGCGTGCTGGTGGTCGGGGCTGGTGGCCTGGGCTCACCGGCGGCAATGTACCTGGCGGCAGCCGGTGTCGGTACGCTCGTTCTGTGCGATGGTGATACGGTCGATCTGACAAACCTGCAGCGCCAGATTCTGCATAGTGCCGAGGGTGTCGGGCGCCTGAAGGTCGACTCGGGACGTGATACCCTGCTGCGCCTCAATCCACAGGCGCGCGTGGAAACACTTCCCGAGCGGCTTGAGGGTGCGGCGCTCGATGAGCAGGTGGCCGCCGCCGATGTCGTGCTCGATTGTTCGGATAACTTCGCAACGCGGCACGCGATCAATCGTGCCTGCGTGCGTTATCGCAAACCCCTGGTGTCTGGCGCGGCAATCCGTTTCGACGGGCAGGTGTCGGTGTTCGACCTGCGTCAGGCCGAGAGCCCGTGCTACCACTGCCTGTTTCCCGAGGGGCAGGAGGTCGAGGAGATTCGTTGCGCGGTTATGGGAGTGTTTGCGCCATTGACCGGCATTATCGGCGCGACGCAGGCTGCCGAAGCGCTTAAGTTGCTGGTCGGATGTGGCGTTTCGCTCGACGGGCGCCTGCTGCTGCTGGATGGACTGGCGATGGAGTGGCGCAGTGTGATGCTCGGGCGTGACCCCGCATGCGTCGTCTGCGCTCAGCGCGACGACTGAGCGTCGGGTCGGGGCCCGTTGTGGGCAGACCCGGGCAGCTTGGTGGTTCAGGCCGGGACGGGACGTGCGATCAGCCGCAGATCGCTGCCGATGCGGCGAACGTCGCGCAGATCGAGCCTCACAGCCCTGTCGAGTTGGCTCAGTTCCGGCAGGTTGAAGAGCCCCTGCGCGGCATCTCCCACCAGCATGGGTGCCATGTAGAGCAGGAACTCATCCACGCAGCCTTCGCGCAGCAGTGAGCCGTTGAGCTTGAAGCCGGCTTCGGCATGCACTTCGTTGAGGCCCCGGCGGCCCAGTTCCAGCATCAGTGCCGGCAGGTCGACCTTGCCGTGAGCGTTCGGTAGCAGCACGACATCGACGCCACGATCAGCGAGGGCTGCGATTTTTTCAGTATCTGCGACCGCGGCGGCGACCAGGCACTTGCCATCCTGCAGCAGCCTTGCTGACAGCGATACATCGAGCCGGGCGTCGATGAGTACCCGCATCGGTTGTCGTTCGCAGGGCACGGCGCGCACCGTGAGCTGCGGGTCGTCTTCGCGCACCGTACCGATCCCGGTGAGCACCGCACACGCGCGGGCGCGCCAGCGATGCCCGTCACGGCGCGCAGCCTCGCCAGTGATCCACTGGCTGACGCCGTTGCTCAGGGCCGTCTTGCCGTCGAGGGTGCTGGCTGCCTTGAGGCGCAGCCACGGGCGACCGCGGGTCATGCGCGACACGAAGCCGACGTTGAGTTCGCGGGCTTCGTCTTCCATCAGGCCGGTACTCACCGCAATGCCCGCGTCCCGCAGTCGGGCCAGCCCTTGGCCGGCGACCAGCGGATTGGGGTCTTCCATGGCGGCCACAACGCGCGTGACCCCGGCCTGGATCAATGCATCGGCGCAAGGCGGGGTGCGCCCGTGATGGACACAAGGTTCGAGCGTGACATAGGCCGTCGCGCCGCGCGCGGCCTCGCCGGCTGCGCGCAGGGCTTCGACTTCGGCGTGGGCTTCGCCGGCACGGCGGTGCCAGCCTTCGCCGACGATCTGGCTGTCCTTGACGAGCACGCAGCCAACCCGTGGATTCGGGGTAGTGCTTGCGAGTCCCCGTGCGGCTAGCTGCAGCGCGCGCGCCATCGCGCGGTGGTCAGTTGCCGAACAGGTCATTTTCAGTGCTGGTGTCGCCGGGTTCGGCATTGCGGCTGCGTTTGGGGCGGGCTTGCACTTCGCGGATGACTTCCGAAAATTCGTCGACGTCGGCGAAGTTCCGATAGACGGAAGCAAAACGGATGTACGCGACCTTGTCGAGCTTTTTCAGCTCACGCATCACCAGTTCGCCGATTTTTTCGCTCGACACTTCCGGTTCGCCCATCGACAGCAGTTTCGCTTCGATGCGGTCGACGGAGGCTTCGAGCGCTTCAAGCGTGACCGGCCGTTTGCGCAGCGCGAGCTTCATGCTACTGGTGAGCTTGTCGTGATCGAATTCGCTGCGGATGCCGTTGCGCTTGATGATGTGTGGCATCTTCAGATCGATGCGCTCATAGGTCGTAAAGCGCTTGTCGCAGCTGGCGCAGCGGCGACGGCGGCGAACGACCTCGCCGTCTTCGTTTTCACGTGTGTCGGTGACCTGTGTGTTCGGGTCGCCGCAGAAGGGGCATTTCATCGCTACAAGGGCCTGACAGGTTCAGGCGCGCAAGCAAAAAACCGGGGCGTGCCGCACGCTGTCGGCATGCCCCGGCTGCTGAAGCGCGTCAGCCCTCTGCTCACTTATTTCCCATACACCGGGTGACGTGCACACAACTCGGCAACCTTGCTACGGACGCGTGTCAGGACGGCTTCGTCCTGCGGGGCATCGAGCACGTCGGCAATCAGGTGCGCGACCTGTTCCGCTTCGATTTCGGTAAAGCCGCGGGTGGTCATCGCCGGCGAACCGATACGGATGCCCGAGGTGACGAAGGGCTTTTCCGGATCCTTCGGGATGGAGTTCTTGTTGATCGTGATGTGCGCGGTGCCCAGTACGGCCTCGGCCGCCTTGCCGGTGATGTTCTTGGAGCGCAGATCGACGAGGAATACGTGGCTCTCGGTGCGGCCGGAGATGATGCGCAGGCCGCGCTCTTCGCCGAGTACGCGCGCCATGACGCGGGCGTTGGCGATGACTTGTTCCTGATAGTTACGGAACTGCGGGGTGAGCGCTTCCTTGAATGCCACCGCCTTGGCGGCGATGACGTGCATCAGCGGGCCGCCTTGCAGGCCGGGGAAGATCGCCGAGTTGATGGCCTTTTCGTGCTCGGCCTTCATCAGGATGATGCCGCCGCGCGGGCCGCGCAGCGTCTTGTGGGTGGTCGACGTGACGACGTCGGCGTGCGGGACCGGATTCGGGTAGTAGCCCGCAGCGATGAGGCCGGCGTAGTGGGCCATATCGACCCAGAAGGTCGCGCCGACTTCCTTGGCGATTTTCGCGAAACGTTCGAAATCGATGCGCAGCGAGTACGCGGACGCGCCGGCGATGATGATGCGCGGCTTGTGCTCGCGTGCGAGGCGCTCCATCGCGTCGTAGTCGATTTCTTCCTTCTCGTTCAGGCCATAGGCGACGACGTTGAACCACTTGCCCGACATGTTCAGCGGCATGCCGTGGGTGAGGTGTCCACCTTCGGCGAGGCTCATGCCCATGATGGTGTCGCCGGGCTTGGCGAAGGCCATCAGCACTGCCTGGTTGGCTTGCGAGCCGGAGTTCGGCTGGACGTTGGCGGCTTCGGCGCCAAACAGCTTCTTGAGGCGGTCGATGGCGATCTGCTCGGCGATGTCGACGTACTCGCAACCGCCGTAATAGCGCTTGCCGGGATAGCCTTCGGCGTACTTGTTGGTGAGCTGGGAGCCCTGCGCTTCCATCACGGCGTGGGAAACGTAGTTTTCCGAGGCGATGAGTTCGATGTGGTCTTCCTGGCGGCGGTTTTCCGACTGGATTGCGGACCACAGTTCGGGATCGACCTTGGCGAGGGTGTCTTGCGCAGAGAACATGAAACGGTCTCGAGGGGGTGGATTAAAGGCGAATATTAGCATGCACCGCGATCGGGCACGAAGCTACGGGGCGAGAGGCGGCGCAGCCCGCCGCCTCAGGCGTTCGGTAGTTCGTCGCGGGCGTTTTCGAGATGCCGCAGATCGGCCCAGGCGATGAGTCGCCAGGACTGGCCGTCGAACTCGATCCAGTTGAGGGCGGCGTTGGGAATCTTGAAATCGCGCGGCGCCTCGAGCGATTTGCCGGTGGCGAGGCGGTGGACGATGTCGAGCACGCCGCCGTGAGTGACGATCAAGGTCTGCTGACCCGCGTGGCGATTCGCGATGCCGGTCAGGGCGAGATGAATACGAGTGGCGAATTCGCCGAGACTTTCGCCGTTTCCGGGAAAGGCGAAGTCGAGGTCGCGGGCGTCGAAGCGCGCATATTCGACGGGGAAGCGCTCGCGTGCTTCGTCGTAGGTGAGACCCTGGAACACCCCGTAGTGACGTTCGCGCAACTCGGGTGCGAGCGTTGCGTCGAGCCCGAGTGCGCGCCCCGCCGCGGCAGCGGTCTGCTGCGCGCGACGGAGGTCACTGCTATAGAACGCGGCGAAGTGTTGCCCGGCCAGACTGGCAGCGGTCGCCTGCGCCTGGACGTGACCGACTTCGTTCAGCGGTACGTCCAGGTGTCCCTGCAGACGCCTCTCTGCATTCCAGGCGGTTTCACCGTGCCGTACGAGGCACAGGCGAGTGCTGCACCTCACTTCCATGC